>JBAXIB010000019.1:0-63802 GCA_037138595.1 Actinomycetes bacterium
AACCGCAGCAATTCGCGGGCAACCGCAGCAATTCGCGGGCAACCGCAGCAATTCGTATCAAGGTTGGATTGAACCATCGAAGCGCTTTTTGCTTCACGTTCGATCCAACCTTTTTGCGTCGTCACGGTACGATGCACCCATGGAGTCGGTCAGCGTGATCATTCCCGCGTTCAACGCGGGCGATGTCCTTGGGCGCCAACTTGAAGCGCTTGCTGCACAAGATTTTGACCAACCATTCGAAGTGGTCATTGGCGACAACGGGTCAACGGACAACACTCGCGAAGTCGGGGTGAGTTTTGCTGATCGCTTCGACCGATTAGTGGTCATCGACGCGTCGGCTGGTGTAGGAGCGGGCGGTGCTCGCAATATCGCGATTGCCAACGCGACGGGATCGATCCTCGCGTTTTGTGACAGCGACGACGTCGCTTCGCCATCTTGGCTTCGCAACATCGTTGCGCCACTGACTCACCAGCATGCAGTCGTTGCCGGAAAAATACGATTGGTCACCTACGACGAGTTTGCCCGCCGAATGCCACCGGCGCGACCTCATAGTCCCCAGCCATCGCTACTCGGTTTTCTCGCTTATGCCAACACGTGCAACATGGCAATTCTCGCGACTGATTTCGCCCGAATAGGCGGCTTCGATGAAACATTTCGTTACGCCGAGGACGTCGAACATTCTTGGCGAGCACAGCTCAAGGGAATCCCACTCGTAGACGCGCCCGAGGCCCAAATTTGGAAGATTCGGCGAGCGAATTCGCCTGAAGAATGGCGCCAGCACTTCCGCTGGGGTCAGGCGCATCCGCAATTGTTCGGCAAATTTCGAAACGACGGGCTCCTCCGACCTCCGATGAAGGTTACGGCCGTCAAATACGTCAAAGTCATTGGCCATGTATTGCTCGCTTGGCTTCCCAGCCATCGAAAGCGTGCGCTGCGAGACTCAGCTACCCGGGCGGGGCACCTCGCTGGGTCAATCAAATATCGGGTTTGGTATCCCTAAGGACTGAACGTTTCAGTTTGCGCCATATACCGGAACAGCAGCAGGCGCTTCCCGCAATAGATCACGAACAACTGCGCCAATTTCGTCTGCGTCCCAACGCGCGCCTTTATCGAACGTTGGTCCGTGCTGCCAACCATCGGCTATTCCAATTTTGCCGCCTTCGATCTCAAAGACTCGACCAGTCACGTCACGCGAGTCCACCGATCCAAGCCATGCAACAAATGGCGCGATGTTTTCCGGGGCCATCGCATCGAACTCACCTTCAGTGGGCTGAGCCATCGTCTGGGCGAACACTTCCTCAGTCATGCGGGTACGGGCTGCCGGCGCAATCGCATTCGCAGTCACGCCATAGCGCCCGAACTCGGCTGCCTCAACCAATGTCAACGCGGTAATACCGGCCTTCGCCGCTGAATAGTTTCCCTGGCCCACGCTTCCCATGAGTCCGGCACCAGAGCTGGTGTTAATGATTCGCCCTTCGACGACCTCGCCCGCCTTGGCACGATCACGCCAGTAGGCAACAGCATGGCGAGTCGGGGCAAAATGGCCTTTCAAGTGCACGCGCATGACGGCGTCCCATTCTTCTTCTGAAGTATTCGCCAACATTCGGTCGCGCAAAAATCCTGCGTTGTTCACGACGACGTCAAGGCGTCCGAATGCGTCGACCGCGCTCGCAACTAATCGTTCCGCCTGGCCCCAGTCAGCCACATCGGCACCGTTGGCGATCGCGTCACCACCGGCAGAACGAATGGCATCGACGACCTCGCCAGCCGGCCCGGTCGAGCCGCCGCTTCCATCGATCTCGGCGCCGACATCATTTACCACAACCTTGGCCCCTTGACGAGCGAATTCGAGCGCATGTTCGCGGCCGATCCCTCGACCTGCTCCAGTAACGATGACCACTCGACCTTCACAAATACCCATAACCCGATCATCGCACGCCAATGCAACTGGTCGTCAAAACCACCGATGATGAGGCGATAGCGTTCGCCCATGCGTCACGGGATCACCATCATCGCCACCGATCAAACAATTGACGTCGTAACGCTTGCTCGCGAGGTGGAAGCCCGAGGTTTTGATTCGCTGTACTTGCCCGAACATACCCATATCCCAACCAGCAGAATTACTCCCCCGCCTACCGGTGAACCTGAACTACTTGAGGAGTACAAGCGCATCCTCGACCCACTCGTGGCGCTCGCCGCAGCAGCCGCAGTGACCGAACGAATCACCTTGGGAACCGGGATCGCGCTGCCAGCACAACGCGAACCGATTGTCACCGCGAAAGCGATCGCCACACTCGACCTCATTGCAAAGGGCCGAGTTGTGCTTGGTATCGGATTCGGATGGAACGAAGATGAGATCATCGATCATGGCGTGACGATGAAGAATCGTCGTGCGGTCGCGAGGGAACACGTCCTCGCAATGCAAGCGCTTTGGCGTGATGACATCGCGAACTTCGACGGAGACCACGTTCGATTTTCTGATAGTTGGATGTGGCCTAAACCAGTCGCTCGTCAAGTTCCGATCCTCATCGGTGGCGCACCCGGCCCGAAAATTTTTGAACACATTGCCGAGTATGCCGATGGGTGGATTCCGGTCGGAGGTGCAGGTATGGCTAAATCGATCCCCGATTTGCAACACGCAATGGTTGATGTCGGGCGTGATCCATCCACGCTGCAGATCGTGCCGTTCGGATCGCTTCCGGACCCAGGGAAACTGGACTATTTCGCGTCTATCGGTGTCACCGAATGCGTCTTTCGTATTCCACCTGCTCCAGCTGATGTCGTTTTGCCGATTCTCGATGAATGGGCAGCGCTCATTGCATGACAACCCGGCGACGAAGGCTGCCAGCGCCTAGTTTGGCGCCATGCCCCATGTCGTCGGTGCGCTCGGATCTCGACCTGCAGCAAAAGGATTCGGCCGCAATCAACGCGGCTCGACGGGCGGACGCGAGCCAAAAGGCATGCAACACGCGATCGACACCGCTACCGGCGACCCCGCATGTGGAACCCTCGACTCGTTACGCACATTTGACGAAATCGAGTGGGCACCCAACGGTGAGTGGTGCCAAGAGTGCGAAGCAATCGTTCCGTTCATTTAACTAGCGAACCAGTTGTTAGAGACGTTCGATAATGGTCACGTTTGCTTGGCCGCCACCCTCACACATCGTCTGCATCCCGTAACGTCCGCCGGTGCGCTCAAGTTCATTGAGCAACGTTGTCATGAGGCGAACGCCGGTCGCTCCAAGCGGATGGCCGAGCGCGATGGCACCGCCATTGACGTTGACTCGAGCCGGGTCCGCACCGGTTTCTTTCTGCCACGCCAACACAACCGAGGCAAATGCCTCATTGATTTCGACCAAATCCATCTGGTCAATTGTCATGCCAGACTTTGCCAGCGCAAACTCGGTCGCAGGAATCGGTGCCGACAACATGAACACCGGATCGCCGCCGCGCACGCTGAGGTGATGAATCCGAGCACGCGGCGTAAGGCCGTGGTCCTTGACGGCCTGCTCACTCGCGATCAGCATCGCCGCGCCAGCATCGCTGATCTGGCTTGATACAGCGGCGGTAATAAAACCTCCGTCGCGAATGGTTTTCAACGTCGCCATCTTTTCCAAACTGGTCTCTCGGCGAAAACCTTCGTCCGAGGTGACTCCCTCGAATGGCGCGATCTCGTTTTCAAAACGACCTTCGTCAGTCGCCTGCGCGGCCCGACGATGACTTTCGAGCGCGAACACCTCCATGTCGTATCGGCTGATGCCCCATTTCTCGGCAATCAGATCCGCGCCCCGGAACTGACTGATCTCCTGGTCGCCGTAACGCTCGAGCCAGCCTTTCGAACCGCTAAACAGCGCGGGCAAATCCATGCCATCGGTCACGGTCATAGCCGACGAGATCGGGATCATCGACATGTTTTGCACACCGCCGGCGACGATCAGGTCCGATGTGCCGCTCATAACTGCTTGCGCCGCAAAATGCACTGCTTGTTGCGATGATCCGCACTGGCGGTCAATCGTCGCACCGGGAACATGCTCGGGGAGTCCCGCCGCCAACCACGACGTCCGAGCGATATCACCCGCTTGCGGGCCAATCGTGTCCAGACAACCGAACACGACATCTTCGACTGCGCCTGGGTCAACGCCAGTGCGACTCATCAATTGTTGTAACGGGAAGGCGCCGAGATCGGCAGGATGCACATGGCTCAGACCTCCCCCGCGCTTGCCAACCGGGGTGCGAACAGCATCGATGATGTAGGCCTCAGCCATAGTGAGCTCCTGTTATGTCAAGTGGATTCGGAAAATGGAACGGGACCAAGCACAAACTCGGCAATGCGACCTCGGTGATAAGCAGCGTCTCCCCACGACGCGGCAAGTGCCCAAACCCGCTTCAAATAGAGATGCAGGTCGTATTCGACCGTATAGCCAATGGCGCCGTGACATTGCAGCGCGTGGCGACCAACCAGCGCGGCCGCGTCGCTCGCGGCCGACTTGGCGTGGGCTACTGATCGTGACGCGGTCGATTCGCCCATCGCAACGGCATAGGCCGCCGCGTACACGACCGGTCGAGCGAACTCTAGGCGTAATGCGGCATCAGCCAGATGGTGCTTAACCGCTTGAAATGAACCAATTGGAACGCCAAATTGCTGACGCTGCTGCACATAGTCAACCGTCATGTCGAGCATCGTTTGAGCGAGGCCGATCAGTTGGGCGGCACTTCCCAGCGCACCCCGATCTTGCCCGGCCGCGATCACCGCCGAGAGTTCGTCAGTCATCAATTCCGAATCCGCACGCACCGCACGGTCTCGATCCCATGAAATGGTCGCGACATCGCGAGCGCCATCAATCGATGGTTGCGCGATTGCGGTCACATCATCACCGGTAACCAACCATAAGGTTTGGTTTTCAGCGACGACCACTAAGTCGGCATTAGTCGCGTGGGAAACTAGGGGTGAACCGTCGAGTGAAACTGCGACGACGGCTGAACCATCGGCGATGCGCGGCAGCCACTCGTCAGCGACCGAACGCAGCGAGCCACTACTTAGCGTCGCGAGCTGCGCCAGCATTGGTGCCGCTACCGCTGCGGTTTCGACGAGTGGATCGGGTAATCCCACGCGACCGCTGTGCTCGAGTAGCAACACGAAATCGAGCTCCGTCAAGCCGAGGCCGCCGGATGCTTCGGGGACTTGAATCCCCACCACACCCATCTCAGCCAACGCCGCCCACACCTCGGGGAGACGACCGTTTCCCGCCGCCCATGCGTGGCGCAACTGCGGGGCTTGGCACTGTTTGTCAAGCAAGTCCCGAACTGCGTCGCGAAAGAGCAGTTGGTCGTCAGTGAATGCGAAATGCATGGCGCTACTTCCTCGGCAATCCGAGTACGCGCTCGGCAATGACGTTGCGCTGAATTTCGTTCGTGCCGGCATAGATCGGACCGGACAACGCGAACTGATAACCCTTCATCCATGCGCCGCGATCAACTGCCGCCGCAGCATCACCGTCGAGTTCCGCCAGTGGTCCAATCAAGTCGAGTGCGGCTTGGTGGAGGCGAACATCAAGTTCAGACCACCACACTTTGTTCAGGCTCGACCGAGCACCGAGCGACCGACCATCAACCATGTCGGTGACGTCGCGCAAGGTGAAAAGCCGATACGCCTCTGCATCCATCCATGCTTGCGCAACGGCATCGCGAAATGCCGGATTGGTCGAGGTCACACCTTGTCGATGGTACAGATCGACGAGTCGATCGCAGGCAGCGGTGAACCGACCGGGACTGCGGAGCGTAAGGCCGCGTTCTGATGAAGTCGTGGCCATCGCCACTGACCAACCTTCGTTCACCCCACCAAGCACATCGGTGTCCGGTACAAAGACATCTTCGAAAAAGACCTCGGCAAATCCCTCATCGCCATCAAGGCGACCTACGCCTCGAACGGTGACGCCTTCGGCATCGAGTGGAATCATCAAATAGGACATTCCACGGTGACGCTCAGCAGTTGGATCAGTTCGAAAGAGTCCGAAAAGGTGGGTACAAAACGCGCCGCGCGTCGTCCACGTTTTTTGCCCCGTGACTCGCCATCCACCGGCCTCATCATCACGTTGCGCTCGACTCGTGATGCCGGCGAGGTCACTTCCGGCATTCGGTTCGCTCCAACCTTGACACCACAAGTCAGTCGCCGCCGCCATGCGCGGCAAGATGCGGTCCTGTTGCTCGGGAGTACCAAATTCGAACACGGTTGGAGCCAACAAGAAGATGCCGTTTTGGGTGACTCGCTGGGGCGCTCCAACGCGGTAGTACTCCTCTTCGAAGATCAACCATTCCCAGAGGCTCGCTCCCCGACCGCCGTACGCCTCAGGCCACGACACGACCGACCATCGAGCAGTGTGAAGTTCGTGTTCCCACTCAAGATGACGGGCGAAACCATCGGCGGTATCGCCTGATGGCAGCGGCGTCGACGGCACGTGAGCCTCGAGCCAAGATCGCGCTTCAGAGCGGAACGCTTCTTCGGCGTCGGTAAATGTCAGGTCCATCGTCAACAAGCCTGACGTACCATCAGATTGCCCGCAAAGTCAGCGAGTCGAATTCTCGACCTGACACCTCGTCAGATCCCTGAGATACCATCCCCCGCATGGGTCAGGTACCGAAAATTATCAGCGTCGATGATCACGTGATCGAGCCACCTCAGGTCTGGACCGACCGCCTACCAGCGAAATATGCCGACATTGGTCCTCGGGTCGAACGAAAGACCGTTAGCAACCTCAAGTTCAATGGGACCACCTACACCTTTGATCTTGACCCCGACGGTCGCGTCGCCGATTTTTGGGCGTATGAAGATTTGCTCATGCCCCACCGGCGCATCATCGCCGCCGCTGGATTTCCAGTCGACGAGGTCACGCTCACGCCAATCACCTATGACGAGATGCGACCCGGTTGTTATGAAAAGCAAGCCCGACTCGACGACATGGACCTCAACTGGGTCGAAGCGTCACTTTCGTTTCCAACTTTCCCGAGGTTTTGCGGCCAGACCTTCCTGGAAGCCAAAGATCGCGAACTCGCGATGTTGTGCGTTCGCGCTTACAACGATTGGATGGTCGAAGAGTGGTCGGCAGGAACCAACAATCGATTGATCCCGCTTTGCCTCATTCCACTGTGGGATCCAATCGCCGCCGGGATCGAAGTTCGCCGCAACGCTGATCGCGGCGTGCGAGCCGTCTGCTTTAGCGAAGTTCCCTATCACCTTGGTCTGCCCAGTATCCACGACCAAGTGTGGAATCCGTTTTTTCAAGCGTGCCAAGACACCAGCACGGTGGTGTGCATGCATATTGGGTCGTCGTCAAAGATGCCAGCCACATCGCCTGACGCTCCCGCGTCAGTTCAAGCAACGCTCAGTTTCGGCAATGCGATGTCCTCGCTCAGCGATTTCCTCTTTTCTGGCGTCCTCGTTCGGTTCCCCTCGTTGAAACTTGCCTACAGCGAAGGTCAAATTGGTTGGATTCCTTACATCCTCGAACGCGCTGATGACGTTTGGCATCAACACCGCGGCTGGGCATTTCCACCCGAGCAGGTTCCAGAACCGCCATCGACGTACTACTTCCGTCAGGTGTTCGGCTGTTTCTTCCGCGATCACCACGGGATCAAGTCACTCGACGAATGTGGCGTCGACAACGTCACCTTCGAGGTCGACTACCCCCATTCTGATTCGACGTGGCCGAACACCAAGGCCGTCGCCGATGAGCTCTTCGCGTCGCTCGACGACGAGACGACCTACAAGCTGGTCCGCGGAAACGCTATTCGCATGCTCGGCCTCGATCTTGATGCAGGCCATGTCCCGTTATCGAGTTGACTTCGCCCGCTCCGATATTTCAGTAACGGCGCGCCCACAACTCGAACCTGAGGCGCGACCGAAGATCGTCGATGTCTCTGGCGAAATCGAACTCGCTGGTCTTGATGCAATCGTCACGGGTTCGGTACGAGTAACCCTCGACGGCGATCCTCGAGTGACGGCCAGCATCCCCATCGATGGCGCGCCGGCCGAGATCGACGACGAGGCCGTCGACGAACGCGTGCTACGCGGTGGCACTTCGGTGCCAGCCGGACTCTTCGCCCGCGGTGGTGTTCCGTTGGTAAATCCGACTTTGTTATTCCGCTGGCGAATGGTGTTAGTCCCGGAATAACCGGTTGCGACTGGTTGATTTGCTCAGAAATATCGGGTCTTCCATCTATATAGGAAGTCCTCTATAGTTCGGTGGTGGCGACCCAAGAAGAACGGAAAGCCGATACCCGACAGCGTCTGTTGGATGCCGCGGCTGACCTGTTCGCTGAACGAGGAATCGAAGCAGTTTCAATCGACACCATCGCCGAAGCCGCTGATCGGACATCCGGAGCGGTGTATGCCCATTTCGGCGGCAAGGACGGACTGCTCAACGCGCTCCTCGAAAACCTCGTGAACCAAAACGCTGCGATCATGGACGCGGAATTGACGGTGGCGATCGAAGGCGACGCTCAACTCGCGGCGTTATGGCGCACATTTGCCAATCCGCCAACCGGGCCAAGTGAAGGTTGGATGCTGCTTGAGCATGAACTTTGGTTGTATGCGAACCGTCACGAAGAAGCTCGCTCTCACCTGGCGGCACGTTACGCCGAAGCCCGTCAGATGGTGGTTGACTCCCTCGACCTCTGGCGAGAAGAGGGCCGCGCCGATGCGCTCGGACCAAGCGAAGATATTGCGCCGCTCCTCATCGCACTTCTCTTAGGCCTCGAAATGCAACATCGACTTGATCCTGGATCCATCACCGACCGCGCTGCAATCACCGGACTTCGGGCCCTAACTGGCCTCGGGAAAATGCCCGCAACAACCACTCCCCCAACCCCCGACTCACGCTCGAGACAAAGGAAGAAACAATGAATGTTGACGACATCGATGTACTGGTTGACGTGTGGAGCGACCGCGTTCCGCTGGAGGAGTTTGACCTGTTACGCGAGCACGATCCTGTCCACTGGCATCCAGAACCAGACGGACCTGGGTTCTGGGCCGTCACTCGCCACGCCGACGTTGTAGCCGTTAGCCGAGACTCCGAGACCTACTCATCGGAACTCGGCTGCACCTTCATCGATACCCAAACCGATGAGGCACTTGCCCAGATGCGCTTGACCATCCTGAACATGGACGGAGCGAAACATCATCGCTATCGCCGACTGGTTTCAAAAGGATTCACGCCTCGAGTAGTCGCCCAACTTGAACAGCAAATCGTCGAACGCGCTGCGTCGATAATCGACGAAATATCTGAACGCGGCGAATGCGATTTCGTCGAAGACATCGCAGCGCAGCTTCCGCTGCAGATGATCTGCAAAATGATTGGTCTCCCTGAAGCCGATTGGCCCCGTATGTTCTCGCTCAGCAACAAACTTGTCGCGTTCGATGACCCCGAGTTTCAAGCAACACCCGAGGATGGCGCTGCAGCGGCCATGGAGATCTATGCCTACTGCGACGCAATCGCCAATGACCGTCGGGCCAACCCTCAAGACGACCTCATGACCGCGCTCGTTGAAGCCGAAATCGATGGTGACCGCCTTGATGACCTCGAGTTAAACCTCTTTTTCGTAACCCTGGTCGTCGCAGGGAACGAAACCACTCGTAACTTGATTACCCACGGCATGCTCGCGCTGCTCGATCATCCAGACGAAGCAACACTGTTGCGTTCACAGCCCGAGGCCATGACGACTGCGGTCGACGAGATGCTTCGTTGGGGTTCATCAATCCACAATTTCCGACGCACCGCCACTCGAGATACCGAGCTCGGCGGCAAAGTAATCAAAGCGGGTGACAAAGTCGTCATCTACTACCTCGCCGCGAATCGGGACCCCGAGGTATTCCCGAATCCACACACCTTCGATGTGACCCGCACCCCGAATGATCATGTCGCGTTCGGCGGCGGTGGCGCCCACTATTGTCTCGGAGCCAACCTCGCTCGATCCGAGATTCGCGCCATGATTCACGAAATTATTACCCGTCTTCCCGATCTCGAACTTGCTGGTCCTGTTCGACGTTTACGCAGTGACTTCATTAATGGCATCAAGTCGATGCCGGTCCGTTTCACCCCGGTCGCTCGGCGCGATTCAGATTTGTTACCTACTGGAGAATCCCATGCACACTGACCTCTGCGAAAAACTCGGAATCGAGTTTCCCATTTTTGCCTTCACCCATTGTCGTGACGTCGTCGTCGCGGTCAGTAAGGCGGGCGGATTCGGCGTGCTGGGTGCAGTCGGATTTACTCCCGAACAGCTCGAGGTCGAACTCAACTGGATCGACGAGCACATCGGAGATGCTACCTACGGCGTCGACATCGTCATCCCCGGGAAGTACGAAGGGATGGACGAACTTGACCCCGAAAAACTCGGCGACATGTTGCGGGCCATGGTCCCTGCCGGTCACATGCAGTTCGCCAAGGACATCCTGACCGAGCAAGGCGTTCCCGAATTGCCCGAAGGCGAAGAAGCACAAGGGACGCTGTTGGGTTGGACTGCTGCTACCGCAACCCCTCAGGTCGAAATCGCGCTGCAACACCCCAAGATGCGACTGATCGCTAATGCACTCGGAACACCTCCACCCGACATCATTGAAGAGATCAAGGGTGCGGGACGGTTAGTCGCCGCGTTGTGTGGCTCGCCCTATCAGGCGTTGAAACACAAAGAGGCCGGCATCGACATCATCATCGCCCAAGGCGGCGAAGGCGGTGGCCACACTGGCGAAGTTGGCTCGCTCGTGTTGTGGCCCCAAGTTGTTGCGGCCGTTGCGCCGACGCCGGTACTCGCGGCCGGTGGCATTGGCACTGGTGAACAAATCGCTGCCGCGCTCGCGCTCGGCTGCGCGGGAGTTTGGAGTGGAACGCTGTGGCTCACCGTTGAAGAATCGGACATCCCTCCGGCCCAAAAGCAATCCCTGCTCAATGCGACGAGTCGTGACACAGTTCGCTCAAAGTCCTTCACCGGAAAGCCATGTCGCATGTTGCGCAGCGAATGGACTGACGCATGGGATCGCCCCGACACACCTGAGCCGCTGGGCATGCCCTTGCAATACATGGTTTCAGGAGAAGCGGTCGTACGAGGCAGTAGGTATGCCGACAAAGCCCAATCAATTGCGTTCAATCCGTGCGGGCAAGTAGTCGGCCAACTCAATCGTGAGCGCAAGACTCGCGATGTGATGCAAGACCTCGTCGAGCATTACCTCGAAGCCGTCGAACGATTGAACAACCTCAATACCTGACGTGAACTGCAGATCAATGCCGAACCGATGGTTCAGGGCGGCGATCTACACGATCAGCGAGCGAGCCGAGCAAGGGTCTCGCGTGCTTCAGTCATAATGCGTTCGAGAAGTTCAGCAACCGTCGGCAGTTCGTCGATCACACCAATCCCTTGGCCGGTCGGCAAGATGCCGACTTCAGGCTTTCCGTCAACCATCGTCGCTTTGATCAACATCGGAGCGTTCGCCGCCATTGCTAACTGGCTCCAGGTCAAGTCCTCGCTTTTCCTCATTGCCAAACCTTGCGCCAGCAAGTCGTGGTAGCTCGTTCCAGTCACTTTGCGGAACGCAAACGCGTTCGACAACGCCTTCGGAAGGCGTGTCAACGCCGAAGCGCGTTCGATCCCGTCGACGACTTCGGTACGAACAACTCGTTGGGGATAGCCGTCGATGGCTGTCGTAACCACGGTGCCGGTCACCGGTGTGTCCAGGTAAATCTGCTTGACCGAATCAGGAACCGTTGAATCTTTGGTCAGCAGGAATCGGGTACCCATCGCGATTCCCGACGCACCCCATGCCAATGCTGCAACCAACCCCCGCCCATCGGTGAACCCTCCAGCACCGAGTACCGGGATGTCGACCGTGTCGACAACTTGAGGCAAGAGCAACGAGGTCGGCACCACTCCGGTATGTCCACCGCCCTCGGCACCTTGAGCGATCACGACATCAACACCCCATTCGGCCACCTTCTCCGCGTGGCGCTTTGCGCCAATGGTGGGCATGGTGACGATGCCAGCATCCTTGAGCTTGGCGATCACCTCTCGACTCGGCGCTTGAGCGAACGAAGCGACTCGAACATTTTCGCGAATGAGCAGGTCCAAACGGTCAGCGATGTCAGGAGCGCTCGTAATCAGGTTCACGCCGAAGGGTTTGTCAGTTCGGTTTTTCACCTCACTGATCGCAGTACGCAACTCGCCCAGCGTCATCGTCGCTGATGCAAGAATGCCAAGACCTCCTGCCGAACTCGTGGCACTGGTCAACCGAGCGCCAGCGACCCACCCCATTCCGGTCTGTATAACGGGATATTCGATGCCGAAAAGGTCGCAGATGCGGGTGTGAAGTGGCGACGTCAGCCCAGTTTCAGTCATGGGTTCAGGCTCGGACTTCTGCTTTACGGGTCGCATTTGGGTCGATCACGTCGCGGATCAATCGCAGTTCTTCATCGGTCGGCATGCGTGTCTCGGAAACTCGATCGTCGACCACGAGTTCAAAACCGGTTGCGGCGATGACCTCGTCGATCGAAACGCCGGGATGCACCGAGCGCAACCGCATGCGGTTATCGGGGGTAGCAAAATCGAGCGTGGCGAGATTCGTTACCACCCGACGGATCTCATGAAAGCGCGACGCAACCGGTCCAAGTTCACGGGCCCGATCGTATCCAACGCCACAAACCACATCGACATGGTCGACAAATAACTTCGCTGAGTGATTTGGAATGAAATAGGACGTCGTGTGATTGATCGTGTTGCCTGGAGCGCCCCGAAAGCCCAGCAATTGAGCTTTTGGTTTGTTCCAGTCACCAATGCAGGCAAAGTTCTGGTTTCCGAACTGATCCATCTGACTGGCACCCATCATGACGTGACGTTTGCCATTCCACAGCACCCCGAACATTTGGGGATACGGATTCCACGCCTCGACAACCACCGGCGCATCAGGCACGCCAACCGGCATGGCATTGGCCGCGAACATCGCATAGCCATCAGTCATCACTAAATATGGTTCGAATGTCTCGCGGGCTAACCGGCCCCCGATCATGGGGATCGTCCCAATCGGATTGCACAACCGTTCGCCGTCACCTCGGAAACATTCCGCCACCGCAACGACGCACACTTCGTCCCGTGTTGCCTCGGTCACGCCCGCGCTCCAATCACTCGTTGGTATTCGGCTTCATCAGCTACATCGAGGTAGGTCTGCTTAAATGCTTCCCACAACTCGGGAGACGTAGCCGTGGCCGCGTATTCATGCTGGAACGCTTCATCCCGCCCATAATCAGGCATGCACTCGGTGAAGTGCGCTCCATGAGGAGCTTCGACCACGCCCGTCACCATTAATCGACTGATCCGCAACGTGTGGAACGAGCCTTCCGCCGCTAAGTCATCGGTTGCAACGATACGTTCGGTCGAAAGGTACGTTTTGTCGGCGGCCATGGCCATGAGATCGTCCATGTACAGGTCAGGGCCAAGGAACTGCCCATTTCCACCTTGGTCAGCCCGATTCATGTGAATGAGGGCGGCGTCAAGCGGAATCGCTGGCATGGCGACGAGATCCTCACCATCACCGCCATCGGGGCCAGGATAAGGCGATCGGACCGTCACGATCTCGGGCATCACTCGCAACAAATCGGAACCTAGGCCCGCTCGCGTCGGTAAAAATGGGACCCGCCACGCGGCCGCTTGAAGACCCAACAACATCATGCCTTCGTCGAGTTCCATCGCTTCTACCGTTCCGCTCTGTCGAGCGATGCGAAAATGGGGTTCAAGCGCAATGGTGTCGAGCGACACAAAACCGTAAATCGCTTTTCGTACTTTCCCTGCCGCGCACAACAACCCGATGTCAGGTCCGCCGTAACTGACAATCGTCAGATCAGTCAAAGACGAACGAAGAATGGCTCGCACCAACGACATGGGTTTGCGACGCGATGCCCATCCCCCGATACCGATCGTCATGCCACTGCGCAGTTCAGCGACAACATCTTCTTCAGTCATCCGCTTATCGGGGATCATTGGTCAAAATCCGCATCACGTTTAGCCACAAATGCATCGCGTGCCTCGTCACTGACTCCTGAGAGATTCAATTCGAAGGTGAACCCTTGTTCGAAGCGGTAACTGCGTTTCACATCGATGGGATCAATGCCGTTGAGGCACTCTTTTGCCGCTCGAATCACCGTCGGACTCTTTTCGGCGATCTGCACCGCTACGGCAATCGCCGCGCCCCGCAGGTTTTCGGGTTCGACCACTTCGAGAACCGATCCAAAGTGCTTCAACTCATCGGCGCTAGCAGTAGCTGAGGTATAGACCATCGCTCGCATCTTGTGCTGCGGGACCAGTCGGGCCAAGTGGGTCGCAGCGCCGAGCGCGCCGCGGTCAACTTCAGGAAGTCCAAAAGTGGCGTCGCTCGCCGCCACGATGATGTCGGCATTACCGACCAGGCCGATACCGCCGCCAAGGCAAAACCCGTTTACCGCAGCGATAACTGGAACTGCGCACTCATAAACCGCAGCGAACGCCGCATAGCAACCACGATTCGCTCCGATCAACGCTCCGTATCCCTCAGTGGCCTGCATCTCTTTTATGTCCACTCCGGCGTTGAACCCACGACCTTCGGCCCGAAGGATCAGCACCCGAACTGCTGGATCGTTCCCTAGCGTCCGCACGATGTCGGCCAACTCAAACCAGCCAGCCACGGTCAGCGCGTTTACCGGTGGGTTGTTCATCACAACTTCGGCGATCCCGTCGCTGATGGTGTGTGATATCGGCATGCGGTCCCCCATACGTTTTGAATCCGGTTGCGAATCGGCCCAAACCGTACCGCATCACCCTCATCGATATTTCCGGGTCGGGTAGCGTTATCGCCATGACAACGTCTCCCGACCCCCTTGACTTCACCAGCCGAACCGTTCTGGTCACTGGCGGCACAAAAGGGGTCGGCAGAGGGATCGCCGAAGGGTTCCTACGAGCGGGGGCAACGGTGGTGATCACTGCTCGATCGGCACCGTCCGAACCAGTCGCCGCGAATGGACGAGTAGCCACCTTCGTGGCTGCAGATCTGCGAGAGCCCGACCAAGCGGCAAGCGCGGTCAACGCGGCAGCGAACATCGGCGACGGACATCTCGATGCGGTCGTCAACAACGCAGGCGGGTCGCCGTCAGCCGACGCCGCAACCGCGTCGCCGCGCTTTTCTGAAGCGATTTTGCGGCTCAATTTGCTCGCTCCACTCCATGTCGCTCAAGCGGCAAATGCGATCATGCAGCAACAATCCGACGGTGGAGCAATCGTCAGCATCGGGAGTGTGAGTGGCATACGACCATCCCCCGGGACCGCGGTCTACGGCGCATCGAAGGCCGGACTCATCGGTCTCACCCAGTCGCTCGCGGTTGAATGGGCTCCGAAGGTTCGACTCAATGTGCTCACCGCTGGGTACATCCGCACCGAGCAGGCTCACTTGTTTTATGGCGACGAGGATGGCATGGCCCGCGTCGCCGCCACCGTTCCGATGCAACGCTTAGCGACACCTGTAGACATTTTCGATGCGTGTCTATTCCTCGTGTCACCAATGTCGAGTTACATAACCGGAGCGAACTTGGTCATACACGGGGGTGGCGAGCGGCCTGGATTCCTTGACGCAGCGGGACTCGAGTAAGTGACGTTCGCCGCGTGCCTGAGCTTCGCGGCGTCGTGAAGTGATGTTGATACCGTCGCCGGCATTTCGTGAATTTCGCGAACTGGCGCGCAAAGGTTCGGATCAAGCAGTCATCGACCGGGGGCAATCAGTACTCGATGCACTCGGTTCCGATGCGGCACAGCAGGTGTTGATCCCCGCTGCGCTGGTCCTCATTGGATCGAGCTTGTATGCCGCTGATCGGTTTGCCGATGCAGCGGCTTACCTTGAGCGCGGCCTCGCTGACCTTCCCCATTCGGCGGCGACACGCGAGATCGGTGACGGCGATCCGTACACCATCACCTATTTGGAACTATTACTTCGCCTCGGTCGTTTTCGTGATGCTTGGTCGATCGCCGAAACGGCAAGTGAACCAACTCAGTCACTTGAAGTTCGGTTGGGCGCCACCCGCGCCCAGGTAGCGGTGACCTCCGCATTCGGCGACTTCGACCGCTCGCAACAATTGCTCAATACGGCCGCCGGCATCGCCAAGCGACTTCGAAATCGGCAATCCGCAGCCATTGTCGATGGCGACCGCGCAATGGTGCTCGCCCGTCAGGGCCGGATTGTCGAAGCCGTCGCGCTTGCCGATCAGGTGCTGGTGCTACTCGGCCGCCTCGGAGCCGGACCAGTACTCGCCCAATCGTCAACCCAAGCAGTAGCGATCACCACGACGTTGGCCCGCATTGCACAACGAACTGGCGACGACATGACCGCTCAACGGATGCTGCTACTCGCGGCGGGGCCAACCGAACACACCGGACGAAGGTTCGACCGCGCGTTATTTGAACTTGCCCAAGCAACGGTCTGGAACCAAACCGGTTTCACGGAACTCGCCGAGGGTGCGGCCGACGATGCCCGCCGCACGTTTCTTTTCCTTGGTTGCGCTCCGGCTGCTGCCGAAACCCAACAATTGCGTGGCGAAATTGCTGCCTGCCGGGGTCTGACTCTCTCAGCACGACCGCTATTACAACAAGCGAGGGCCGAATATGGCGCGCTCGGGCTCAACCGCCACGTCAGCGACATTGACGCATTACTGCGCACCTGACGACGGTCCGACGCAGTCGTGCGCCATTGGATTACGAGGCGATCAACCACAACAAGCCGGTCGGCTACCGTGGCCGAATTCGGCGTGTCCATCCTCAATGGCGCGGTGTTCGACAAGGAGGCCCAGTGGCCGGCAAGACCAAAGTCCCCGCGATCGAGGGATGGTTCACAACTGATCCCGAAAATCCTGCGCTCATAGGCACCCAATGCGCGAGTTGTTCAGCCATATTTTTCCCACGAGAGTCGTCTTACTGTCGCAACCCCGACTGTCAAGGTCGTGAGTTCGTCGACATCGAACTCAGCCGAACCGGAACGATTTGGTCATTCACCGACAATCGTTATCAGCCACCATCGCCGTACGTGTCGCCCGATCCGTTCGTTCCTTACACCATTGCCGCGGTCGAACTCGCAGCTGAACAGATCGTGGTACTCGGCCAAGTTGTTGCCGGTATCGACATCGAACAACTCCATGCCGGGATGCCGGTCGAACTCGTATTGGGCACATTGTATGAAGACGATGAAAACGAGTACCTGATCTGGCGTTGGAGCCCCCTCAACACATCCGCGGCAACTGAAATGGAGCGATCCTGATGGGTACCGACCACGAAGTAGCAATCCTTGGCGTCGGCATGCACCCATGGGGAAAATGGGGACGAAATTTTGTCGAATACGGCGTTGTCGCTGCCCAACAAGCCCTTGCCGATGCTGGCCTGGCATGGTCTGACATCGAGTTTGTGGCCGGGGCCGACACCATCCGAAATGGCTACCCCGGGTACATCGCGGGCGCGACGTTTAGCCAAGCCCTCGGTTGGAAAGGCAATCGCGTTGCGAGCTGTTATGCCGCGTGTGCTTCCGGTGCGCAAGCGATCAACATCGCGCGCGCCCAAATCCTGGCTGGACTCTGCGATGTTGCACTAGTCATCGGGGCCGACACGACACCAAAGGGCTTTTTTGCACCGGTCGGTGGAGATCGGCCCGATGATCCTGACTGGCTGCGCTTTCGACTACTCGGCGCGACAAATCCCACCTACTTCGGCCTCTATGCCCGACGTCGAATGGAGCAATACGGTGCGACGACCGACGACTTCGCCCGAGTCCGCGCTAAGAACAGTCGCCATGGCGCGTCAAACCCCAATGCCCGTTATCCAAAAGTGTTTTCCGAAGCCGACGTGCTCGCCTCTCCGGTCGTAGCGAATCCACTTACCTTGTTGGAAATTTGCGCAACTTCCGATGGTGCCGCCGCGATCATTTTGACCAGCAAGGAATTTGCCCGAACGCGCAGTACGAACGCGGTGAAAATTGCCGCAGTATCGACGGTGACTCCCACCTACCCCCAAACGGTTCTCGAACTTCCTGGTTTCGCCACCGACGCGGCCGTTGGATTGCAATCGCCCGATCGACCATTTCGCGATGCCATTGCATTCGCCGCCTACGAGGAAGCGGGTCTCGGGCCCGAAGACCTCGATATGGCTGAGGTCTATGACCTCTCCTCGGCGCTTGAACTCGACTGGTACGAAAACATTGGATTATGTGCCGAGGGCGAGGCCGAAGGACTGCTGCGAGACGGTGCAACGGAAATTGGCGGACGAATTCCCGTCAATCCAAGCGGCGGCTTGGCATGTTTTGGCGAGGCAATACCAGCCCAAGCATTAGCGCAGGTCTGTGAACTCACTTGGCAAATTCGTGGTCAAGCGACCGGCCGTCAGGTCGAAGGAGCGCGAGTGGGAATCACCGTAAACCAAGGTTTGTTTGGACACGGCTCCTCGGTCATTGTCACGGCCTAATGGCGCGCACCAAAGCAACGCTGTGGCGCGGCTACCGGCGGCCTATTTTGCGCGACGGCGTATTGTGGTTCGCGGTACTCCTCGGAGTTTGCGGCACCATGATTCAGTCCCCGTTTTCGGGATGGACCGGTTCAGTAAACGACTGGCTCATCTTGTTGCTGCAGTTCACAGTCACTCTGTGCGCCGCATTGATTTTGGTCGGCGTGATAGCGGCCACGGTTCGCGGCTTTGGACAAGGATGGCGAACTGCCGAGACTGATCCGTCGACAGCGACTCAAGAGACGACTCTCCCCATAGATCGCCCTGCGCATCTCGACAAAGCTGAACGACATGTTCGAGCGTTTGGTCGAGCCTTCGGAGCAGCGCGTCGCACGTACCGTGATTCAGACTGACTCACTTAGGGATGTTGGCTGCTAACTGAAATCACTTCACCAGTCATGTACGACGAGTAATCGCTGGCGAGAAACACCATGGTGTTGGCAATTTCCCATGGTTCTGCCGCACGCCCGAATGCCTCGCGTTCGGTCAATTCGTCTAGCAGCTCATCCGAGGTGACTTTGGCCAAAAAGGGATGCATCGCCAGGCTGGGTGCTACGGCATTTATCCGGATTCCGGCTGGCGCTGCTTCTACTGCCGCACAACGAGTGAGCGCCATCACACCGGCCTTGGCTGCGGCATAGTGCGCTTGTCCAGCCTGCGCTCGCCAACCCAAAACTGACGCGTTATTCACGATGACGCCCTTACCGCGCGGCACCATATGCTGCAACGCAGCGCGGGTCGCGCGAAACGTGCCAGTGAGGGTCACATCGATGACCAGACTCCATTGCTCGTCGGTCATTTCGATCAGTTCCGCCGTCCCGCCAAGGCCGGCGTTGTTGATGAGCACGTCGATGTGACCCAGTTCGGCAGTCGCGGTCGCAAAGAGGTGATCGATGTCGTCCTGAATCGTCACATTACAGATCGCGGACGCGACTGGCCGACCCGCGAGTTCGCTGAGCGTCGCCACTGCTTCGGCAAGCCGGCGCTCGTGGGAGTCGCTGACGAGGACCGTCGCACCTTCTTCAATGCACCGTCGCGCTGCGGCTGAACCGATACCGGTGCCCGCCGCTGCGGTTACCACGACTGTGCGACCTTCGAGTAAGCCATGTCCTTCGACATACGGCGGAACAGTTACAGGCACAATGATTCTCCGGTCTTGAGGTTGGTCGGTCAGCTTGCCACTCGCGGTTCAGGGGCAAGCCCGAGACCACGTTCGCCGATGATGTTGGATTGGATTTCATTTGACCCGCCGTAGATGGTGTCGGCGCGGGTGTACAGAAACAACCGCTGGGCCGCGTTCAATTCATAGGGTGCATCATCGATGATGAGGCCGTCGGTACCAAGCGCATCGAGAAATAACTCACCTAAGTCCCGATGAAGTCGAGCCCAATACAGTTTCGAGATGTAGGCGGCACCACTGAGTTCGGGACGATCGGCTTGGGTCAACATGCGTTGGCTATTCCAACGCATGATCTCAATTCTGGTCCATGCATCGGCGATCCGCTGCCGGAATTTTGGATCAGTTGATCGTCCATTCTTCTTTGCAACAGTGGTGATTTCGCTTAACTCTCGGGCAAACCCGAACTGTTGGCCAAGCGTTGATGCTCCTCGCTCAAAAGCCAACAATCCCATCGCAACTTTCCATCCATTGTTCACGCCACCCACGACCATGTCGCTCGGTGTGCGCGCACCAGAAAAGAAAACCTCGTTGAACTCCGAAGTCCCGGTGAGCTGCACGATGGGGCGAGTTTCAATGCCTTCGGCGTCCATTCGAATGAGGAGAAATGAAATGCCCTGGTGTTTCGGCGCATCACGATCAGTTCGGGCCAATACGAAACACCAGTCACTCCAATGGGCTAACGAGGTCCACACCTTCTGCCCATCGAGTACCCACTCATCGCCATCAAGCACAGCTCGAGTTTGGATGTTGGCCAAATCGGATCCGGCATCAGGTTCGGAATAACCCTGACACCACAGTTCGTGTCCCGATCGAATCGCAGGAAGGAACCGGTCCTGCTGGTGTTTGGTTCCAAAGTGGATCAACGTCGGGCCAATAAGCCCTTCACCAATGTGTCCCAGTCGACCGGGACCGCCGGCGCGCGCGTATTGCTCGAAGTAGATGACTTGCTGATCGAGCGTGAGCCCACGACCACCGAACTCACGCGGCCACCCCACGCAGGTCCAACCATCAGCGCCGAGACGCCGCTCCCAAGCCAGTCGCTCGTCAAAAAATGAGTGCTCGTCACCGGGTCCACCCCGGTCGCGTATCGACGCAAACTCTCCCTGCAACAGTTCGTCGAAATAGTCCCGCACCTCTTTGCGGAACGCTTCGGATTCGGGCGTCAATCGGAGGTCCATGGCGTCGGGATCGTACACCTGACACTTGGTCAGATCAGGAAGCGACTGATCGACTCGACGACGCACGCCGGCTTGGAACCGCCTTCGATTTCCACCGTCATGACGATCGTTGTCTGAATGCCACCGGCAACTTCTTCGACCGCAGTAAGCGTCGCGGAACCGCGAATGCGCGATCCAACCGGCACCGGAGCAGGGAAGCGCACCTTTCCAGTGCCGTAATTCACCCCCATCGATACGCCACGTACCTCAACAATTTCCGGCATAAATGCGTTGGAAAGCGACAAGGTCAAGTACCCGTGGGCGATCGTTCCCCCGAACGGCCCCGTCGCTGCTCGTTGCGGATCTACATGGATCCATTGATGATCACCAGTCGCTTCAGCGAACAGATCAATCCGATCTTGGGTGATCTCAATCCATTCACTTGTGCCAAGGTCGCGACCAACGGCATCCTTAACCTGTTCAACTCCCTCGAAGACTGTCTGTGCCATGCGAGGATGATGCCATGCAGAACGATGCAACATTCAACTTGGCCGATCGAATGTTTCGTTCGATCGAGAGCGGCGACTTCGACCAGTTAGCTGCCTGCTATTCCCCCGACATCGTCGTGTGGACCAATGTCGACGAAAAAGAGCTTGATCAAGTCGAATCGCTGCACCTTGTGCGATGGTTATGCAACAACCTTGACGACCTCCGCTATGACGTCACACGCCGTGTAGCGCTACCAGACGGGTTCATCCAGGAGCATGTACTCCGAGGCACCGCCCCCAATGGTGCAACCATCGCGATGCCGGCTTGCGTCATCGCAACAGTCACTAATGACAAGATCACCCGTATCCACGAATACCTCGACCCATCGGGCGTTGCATCACTTGCTTCCTGAGAGGATGATCCATTGACCGAATTCGAAACCTTGCTGTATGAACAAGACCAAGGCGTGGCCTGGGTAACCCTCAATCGCCCCGACGCCTACAACGCCTTTACGCCGACCATGCAACGCGAACTGGCGACATTGTGGAATGACCTCAAGACCAATGACGACGTGCATTGCATCGTTCTGACTGGGTCGGGCGAAAAAGCGTTTTGCACCGGGATCGACCGCACCAGCATCGCTACTGGCGACGGCTTTGCCTTCGACCCATTTACCTACGACGATCCCGGCCGTCAGCTCGGCCCCAAGAGCAACGGATTATGGAAACCGGTGATCGCCGCCGTAAATGGCATGGCCTGTGGCGGCGCGTTCTACTTCTTGGGCGAGGTCGAATTCGTTATCGCTGCCGACCATGCAACATTTTTTGACCCCCACGTCACCTACGGAATGGCCGCGGTTTACGAGCCGATTTTGATGTCTCGTCGCATGCCATTTGGCGAGGTTATGCGAATGAGCCTGCTTGGCAATCATGAACGGATTAGTGCTCAACGGGCCTTCGACATTGGTTTGGTCTCGCAGGTTGTACCGGCTGGCGAACTTCACGACGTGGCCGCGTGGGCGGCTCAGGCAATTGCGTCACAGCCACCACGCGCAGTGCAAGCCACAGTTCGTTCACTTTGGGCCGCACGAGACCTATCAACGCAACAGGCAATAGACCTGGGCGGCGCACTACTCAATTTGGGTATCGACCAACGCGATCTCGATGATGGGCAGGCGCAATTTTCAAGCGGCGCGCGCATCGAGTGGCGCACGCGATAACGCGCTGGAGCATCGGGATCAACCATGCTTGCATCCACTGTTCGGGAAGCCGCGCAGCGTTTCGGCGACCACCCGTGTTTCGTCGCAGCCGCCGGCTGGGCCATGTCCTATACCGACCTTGACCGCCTGAGCGATCAAGCAGCCGTTGGGTTGGCGATCCGAGGAGTTCGTTACGGCGATGTTGTTGCACTCGCATTGCCGTCGACTCCTGACTATGTAGTCGTGTATGCCGCCCTCGCCAAACTCGGAGCGATAACTGCTGGTGTGAATCCACGATCAACTGTCGCCGAACGGGCCGCTGTGCTTACGGTCGCACAACCGGTGCTGGTGGTCGCGTCAATCGAACTGGCCGAAGCGATCCCGCCAGAGTTTCCCGTCGAGATAGTAACCATCGCTACCGACTGCGATGGCCTTGTCCGCGAACTTCGTCAGCACCAACCTTCTGCACTCAATATCCTTCCCGACGATCCGGACCGACTCGTAGCCATTGTCTTCACCTCGGGAACCACCGGAACTCCGAAAGGGGCAATGTTCGGTGAACGCGAACTCGCTGCAGTCGTCGCTGCCGACATTGGCGATCGCTGGGGCGGCGGCGGAGCGATGCTGGCGGGCACTCAATTCGCCCATGTCGGATTCATGACCAAACTTCCGTGGTATCTGCGCCTTCGAACCACCACCTATTTACTGGAACGCTGGCGAGCCGCCGACGTACTCGAACTCGTCAGCTCGAAGTCCATGACCAGTATCGGAGGCGTCGCCCCTCAGCTAGCGCTCCTGTTGCGCCAACCGAACTTTGATGACTACGACCTGTCCGCAGTGTCAACCATCATTATGGGCGGAGCGCTCTCGCCTCCGGCGCTGGTCCGCGAGGCGCGCCAACGGATCGGTGCCGCGTACTCGATCCGCTATTCATCAACCGAGTCTGGCGGAGTAGGAACGGGAACCGACTTCGATGCGCCCGACGACGAGGCGCTTTTTACCGTCGGACGACCCCGACCGGGGGTTTCGATTTCAGTTCGCGGTTCTGACAATTCGGAACTAACGACCGGCGAAATCGGCGAAATCTGTTTGCAAACGCCAACACAACTTCGCGGTTACTGGCGTGACCCAGTCACCACTGCCGCAACCATCCGCGACGGATGGGTTTATTCTGGCGATCTGGGCTACCTCGATCCGTCGGGATGCCTTCACCTTGCGGGCCGAAGCAAGGAGATGTACATACGCGGCGGCTACAACGTCTATCCACTCGAAGTTGAGGCAGTGCTCGCTTCCCACCCCAACGTGCTGGAACTTGCGATCGTCCCGCGATCCGACTCGGTCATGGGGGAGATCGGTGTCGCCGTCGTCGTTGCCCGACCAGCTACTACCACACCCACCCTTGACCAACTTCGCCAATTCGGGGCTGCATACCTCTCGTCATACAAGCTTCCAGAAGCTATCCGAATCGTTGATGAGCTTCCGCTCACACCCATGCAGAAAGTTGATCGGCAACGTTTGGCCGACGCCGAAACACAGTAGGGAGTTAGTCCGATACCGAACCATACTGGGCGCGCAGCGTCGCCATTTCGGCAAACACTCTGGTTGTGTCAACCGGTTGATCCCATGGAATGCCAGCAAACTCCCGATAGGCGCGATCGACTTGAAATACCAGACGTTCGGGTTCAGTCCATAACGAATACGGGCCGAGATCAATTCGCTGAGCCGCTTCAAGGGTTGAGCGACCGCGATCGAAACTTTCGCGCGCTTCGATGAGCACGTATTGCAGATACTCGCGCTGTCCCCTGAGCCCGTCGACTGTGGCCAGCGGCCCGTGTCCGGGAACCACAACCTCTGGATGCAACGCTTCGACTCGCTTCAAAGCTTCGATCCAGTTGGCGAAGGTGCCCTCCCAACCAATTGGGGTACAGCGGTGAAAGAGGATGTCTCCAGTGAACACAACCCCATCATCGGGGAGATGAATGACAACATCGCCAGGAGTGTGGGCTGGACCTACGTAAAGCAGGTGCGCAGGTTTGCCATCCAGGTCAACAACCGCGTCACCCTCAATCAGCGTCGTCGGAGGAGTGACGACGATGTCTCGAAAATCGAAGGTCTGCAGTGCAGCCACCAGCGCAGCAAAAGGCGAATCCGGTTCGACTCCTTCGCACAGCGCAACAAAGATCGCCGGCGAAAGTTCACGCTCCATATACTGCGCACAAAGGCGATGTCCGATGATTTCGGTGCCTACCTCGGCAAATAGTTGGTTGCCCCAGCAGTGATCACCATTGTGGTGCGTATTGATCAACCGTTTCGCCGGATCGGAATTCACCGTTGCATACAGGTCGATCATCTGTTGCGTTCTCGGCAGGTCCCACATGGTGTCAACCACTAAGCCGCCGTCACGATCAATAAACCCAGAATTCGACGCACCAAGACCCGTGTCAGGTTGCAAGCACGCGTACAAATCAGACCCAATCGGAACCAGTTCCATTGCTCCCCCGTCTGCAAACGTTGGTCACGAAGGTATCGCATGCGGTGATCGGCCAGTGTCGACTACTTTTCCTGACGTACGCGAGCTTTCCGAGGGACGACACGTTGAACCCTAAGCTGGCGATCACCTCGGTACTATCCATCTTCAAGGAGAGCCAGTGCTACGACACGTCGTTTTGATGCGATTTATTCCTAACGTCACCACCGACCAGGTTGACGAACTCACCGCCGACCTCTTGACCCTTCCCGGCTCCATTGCTGAAATTAAAGCGTATTCGTGCGGAAGAAACGTTGGTGAAGCCAACAAGAATTGGCATTTTGCCGTTGTTGCCGAATTCGCCACTTCAGCAGACCACGAGGCATACCTCACCAATGAACGTCATCTCGAAGTCATTGCCACTCGGATTCACCCCATTTTGGCCGAGCGAGCTGCAGTCCAATACGAGTTCTGACCCGACATGAAAACGTCGCAATATCGGATTGCAGCAGACTCAAAAGTCGTGCTGCCTCATTTGCCATCGGGCGACACCGACGGCTTCAACGGAAACAAAACCGACGCGCTGCGCCGAATCGAAGAACAATCAGCTCGACTCTTTGATCTTCAGCAACTGTTGTACGCCGATAATTCGCGCAAAGTCCTCGTGGTGCTGCAAGGGATGGACACCTCAGGCAAGGACGGCACCATCAAGCACGTATTCAAAATGGTCAATCCATTGGGCGTCAAAGTTGCGAACTTCAAACGACCCAACGATGTCGAACTTGAACACGATTACCTCTGGCGTGTTCATCACAATGTTCCCCGCTCAGGCGAAATTACGATTTTCAACCGATCCCATTATGAAGACGTGCTCGTCGTTCGGGTGCACGATCTCGTCCCAAAGCACACGTGGGAGAGACGCTTTGCCCACATCCGCAACTTCGAATCTATGCTCGCTGACGAAGGCACCGTCATTCTCAAGTTCTTCCTGCATATCTCACGCGAAGAACAGGGCAAACGCCTCCAAGAACGGCTCGACAATCCGGCCAAACATTGGAAGTTTGAGCACGGTGACATTGAAGAGCGGCGTTATTGGGACCAATACACCACTGCCTACCAAGATGCGATCAGTCGAACCTCAACATCAGACGCACCCTGGTATGTCATCCCAGCGGACAAAAAATGGTACCGAAACCTTTTGATTTCGACCGTACTGGTCGAGACGCTCGAAAGTCTCAATCTGTCGTATCCGGCGCCGAAAACTGATCTCGCCGACATCGTCATCGAGTCGTGAGCTGACTCATCGGTTTTCTAAACCGAAACGTTTGCTGCCCGCAGCCGTGCATGGGCTCGGGCGAGCGCAGCAGTAGCTTCTGCGATTTCATGATCACTTTCGCTGGCTCCAACCGCAGCTTCGGCGCTCGCCGCCGCCGCTTCAGCTCGCGAGGCGTCAATGGTTTCCGATAGCTCGGCGAGGTCGGACAAAATCGTGACCCGGTCTTGCATGATTGAGATAAACCCGCCGTGGGCCGCAGCTCGCGAGCGGGTTCCGTCAACAGCAACGATTTCGACTACCCACGTGTCGAGCGCACCGACAAATGGCGCGTGGCCCGAAAGGAAGGCGATGTCACCACCGCCCAACGTGCGCGCCACCACCATCGACGCTTCGGTTACCAATAGCACGCGCTCAGGCGAGACAAGCTCGACCTGCAACGGCATCAGGCGTTCTTCTCAAGTTCGCGAGCCTTGGCCCGCACCGAGTCAGCGTCACCGACGTTCAAGAACGCTTGCTCCGGCATGTCATCAAGATCGCCACGCACCAACTGATCGAACGAGTCGATGGTGTCTTCAATTGAAACCGTCACACCTTCAAGGCCAGTAAAGACCTTCGCAACGTTGAACGGTTGCGACAAGAACCGCTGCACCTTGCGGGCACGGTTCACGGTGATGCGATCTTCTTCCGAAAGCTCGTCGAGACCGAGAATGGCGATGATGTCTTGCAATTCCTTATACCGCTGCAGTACTTCTTGCACCCGGCGGGCGACGTCATAGTGACGTTGCCCAACGACTTCCGGCGCCAGAATTGTTGAAGTCGAGGCGAGCGGATCGACGGCGGGATAAATTCCGAGCGACGCAATCTCTCGGGACAACTCCGTTGTCGCATCGAGATGGGTGAAGGTCGTGAACGGCGCCGGATCGGTGTAATCGTCTGCCGGCACGTACACCGCCTGCAGCGACGTGATCGACTTACCGCGAGTTGAGGTGATTCGTTCCTGAAGCTCGCCCATTTCGTCAGCAAGCGTCGGCTGATAACCCACCGCGGATGGCATACGCCCAAGCAGCGTCGACACTTCAGAACCGGCCTGCACGAATCGGAAAATGTTGTCAACAAACAACAACACGTCTTGGCCCTGAACGTCACGGAAATACTCGGCCATAGTCAGCGCCGAAAGCGCAACTCGCAAGCGCACGCCTGGCGGCTCATCCATCTGACCAAAGACCAACGCTGCCTTTTCAAGCACGCCGGTCTCTTCCATTTCGAGCAGGAGGTCGGTTCCCTCACGGGTGCGTTCGCCCACGCCGGCAAACACCGATACACCACCGTGCTGAGTAGCGACCCGGTTGATCATCTCCTGGATGACCACGGTCTTACCCACGCCCGCACCACCGAACAGTCCGATCTTGCCGCCCTGCACGTAAGGCGTAAGAAGGTCGATCACCTTGAGGCCGGTGGGAAACACCAGGGCCTTGGGCTCGAGGGTTTCAAAAGCGGGTGCCTCGCGATGGATATCCCACCGCTCCTTCACGTTTTCGAGCACCGAAACGGGCGCATTCAACGGCTCGCCGATGACATTCCAGACTTTGCCAAGCGTCACATCGCCCACCGGCACGCTGATGCCACGGCCCGTGTTCCGCACGGTCGTACCGCGGGTAAGGCCGTCAGTTGGCTTTAGCGCCACCACCCGAACGCGACTGTCGCCAATTTGCTGAGCGACTTCACCGGTCACGAGCACTTCGCTGCCATCAAGGTTAATCGTCCATTGCACCGCGTAGTTGATCTCGGGTAGCGAGCCACGTGGGAACTCGACGTCGACCACGGGTCCGGCAATCGCTACGACGCGGCCTTCCTTCAATGCCGGAGCGTCTGACGCTTGGCTCGTGGGATTCTCGGTGACGGTCATCTGGGATTCTCCTGGTGCGTTCGGATCAGTGCTGCGAGGCGAGGTGATCGGTGGGGTCAAGGTGCTCGGGAAACAGGTGCTCGGGCGTTAGGCGATCGAGCAACAGATCAACCGGGGCACCCTTGTCATCTTTGAGAGCTTCAGCACCACTAACGATTTCCATGATCTCGGTAGTGATGGAATCTTGTCGAGCCCGGTTCATGATGCGGGTCAATTTGGTCTTCAGTTCATCGGCGTTGTCGGTAGCAGCCTTCATGGCTCGCTGACGCGCCGCCTGTTCGGCCGCAGATGCATCGAGCAGTGCGGAAAGGATGCGTGCTTCGACATAGCGCGGAAGGATCGCATCGAGGATCCCCGAAGGCGACGGCTCGTATTCGAGGTCGCCGGACGGTCCAGCGCCCGAGCCAGCATCAGACTCGCCGACATCGACGACGAGTGGCAAGAAGCGACGCACGACGGCTTCTTGTGATGACGAGTTGATGTATCGGGTATAGGCGAGATCCACCGTACTGAGTTCGCCTGACTCAAAATGTTCACGGAACGATGCCGCAATCTGTCGAGCATCTTCGTAAGTCGGCTTGTCGGACATTTTCGAAAAATGGGCGTCAATCCGGTACCCACGAAAGCGGAAGTACTTCTCGCCTTTGGTCCCGATCACGATCAGTGAATAATCCTGACCCGCCGCCTCCGCCGCCTTAATTTCACGCTCGGCCATGCGAATCACGCTGGAGTTGTAGCCGCCGCAAAGACCTCGGTCCGATGTCACCACGATGATTGCGGCTTTGGTGGCATCAGGATTTTCACGCAGCAATGGGTGATTCTTTGCCGCCCCAGCACGAACCAAGTCAAGAATCATCGCCGTGATCTGCTCGCTATATGGCCGAGCCTCAGCCGCGCGGTCCTGAGCTTTCACCACTCGGGTTGCCGCGATGAGTTCCATGGCGCGCGTGATCTTCCTCGTCGACTCAACGCTTCGAATGCGACGGCGGAGAGTCCGCTCCTGACCACCGGCCACGATTAGGCCTCAGTCTCGTTACGAGCGATTTCGTCTTCGGGAAGGATCGCTTCTGCTCGACCGCCAGCGTGGGTGACCACTGCGTCACCAACTTCGATGTCATCGGCGGCGATGCCGCCAAGGGTTGCGTCGCTCGGCGAGAACTCCTCAACGAAGTCGCCAATCGCTGCTTCAAGGGCGCCATCGGCAGGCATTTTGCCCGTCTCGGTGATTCCGTCGAGGATCGCACTGTGCCGACCCCGCAGATAGTCGAGGAGGTCGGCTTCGAAACGCTTCACATCGGAAATGGGCAACGTGTCAAGGAACCCGCCGGTGCCAGCCGCGATAATCGCCACCTGCTCATTCATCGGCATCGGTGAATTCAGGTTTTGCTTCAACAACTCGGTCAAGCGATAGCCGCGATCGAGTTGCGCCGCGGAAATCTTGTCGAGTTCCGACCCGAAAGTTGCGAACGACTCGAGTTCACGGAACTGGGCCAAATCGAGCTTGAGTGTGCCTGACACCGTTTTCATTGCCTTGGTTTGGGCTGCTCCACCCACGCGAGAAACTGAAATGCCCACGTCGACTGCGGGTCGCACACCGGACTTAAACAGATCGTCTTGCAGATAGACCTGCCCATCAGTGATCGAGATCACGTTGGTCGGGATGTAGGCCGATACGTCGCCAGCCTTGGTCTCAATCACTGGCAGCGCGGTGAGCGAGCCCGCGCCGAGATCGTCGGACAGTTTCGCGGCCCGCTCGAGCAGACGGCTATGCAAATAGAACACATCGCCCGGGTAGGCCTCGCGTCCTGGTGGGCGGCGCAGCAGCAGCGACATCTGACGATACGCCTCGGCTTGTTTCGAAAGGTCGTCGTAGACGATGAGGGCAGCTTGGCCGTTATCCATCCAGTGCTGACCCATCGCACAACCGGCGTAGGGCGCCAGATACTTAAACGGCGCTGGATCGCCAGCCGAGGCCACCACGACCACGGTGTAATCAAGCGCACCATATTCACGAAGCGTGTTCACCGTTTGCGACACGGTCGAGGCTTTCTGGCCTATCGCGACATAAATGCATTTCACGTTCTGACCCTTTTGGTTCAAAATCGTGTCGATGCAAATTGTGGTCTTGCCGGTCTTGCGGTCACCAATGATGAGCTGACGCTGGCCACGACCGATTGGGGTCATAGCGTCGATTGACTTGATGCCAGTCTGCATTGGCTCGTGGACCGGCTGGCGACCGACGATGCCAGGAGCCTGCACCTCCATGCGTCGCATTTCGGCGCCAACGATGTCACCCGCGCCGTCAATCGCGTTACCGAGCGCATCAACGACCCGGCCAAGCATCGCGTCGCCGACCGGCACTGACAGAATCCGCCCGGTTGCCTTGACCGGCGCACCTTCTTGAACCTGCGCTGATGACTCAGCATCACCCAGGATCACTGCGCCGATCGACTCTTCGTCAAGGTTCAGCGCGAGGCCAAGGGTTCCGCCCTCAAATTCGAGCAGTTCGTTGACCCCAACATCGGGAAGGCCAGATACTCGAGCGATGCCATCACCAACTTCGAGTACCCGTCCGATCTGACGGAGCTCGACATCGGGATGAAAATCGGCGAGGTTCTTCGTGAGGCTCGCTGTGATGTCGCTGGTATTGATCGTAAGTTCGGCCATGAGATTCGACTTCTTCCTTGACGGGCATTCGCGGCTGGATCGGCGCACGCCAACTGGCGCCGCGGGACGACGGGCTTGGCTAGTTGGACACTCGCATGGTCTCTCGGAGTTGGCTCAGGCGATGGCGGACCGATCCGTCGATCACCGTGTCACCGATTTGGGTGATCACACCACCAAGGACCGTTGGGTCAATGATGACTTTGACTTCGACCGCACCACCGACGGCGCGACTAAGCGCATCGGTCAAGCGAGCAAGTTGGTCATCGGTCAATTCGATCGCTGAACGCACTTCGGCGACCGATCGGTCACCGCGACGGGCAATCAACTCGACAAATCGGTCAATGATCGCGGGCAGGTCTCGGGCGTGCCCGACACCAACCACCATTGAAACCAGAGCAATTGTGACCGTGGACGCCTTGCCCGCTAGGAGGTCCTCAACAATTTGCTGACGGCGAGCCGCGGGCAAGTTCTGATCAGTCAGCGCGTCGCTCAGTTCATCAGAACCTTCGATAACTCGCGCCAAACGGAACAATTCGTCAGCCACTTCGGCTGCGTTCGGTTCGTTGGTAGCAACGGACAGCAACGCCTCGGCGTAACCGGTTATCCGCTGCTCGTTTTTGGTCTGCTCGGCCACGAGCCGATCTCCTTCGAAGTTTCGTCCGCCGAGAATTCGGCGAGCGGGTTTAGTTCGTCGATCCGACCTGGTTGATGTAATTCTCGATCAGATCGACCTGCGTCTGGCGATCAAGGCTCTTGTGTACGACGGCCTCGGCAGCACCAATTGCCAGTGTGGCAACTTCGCCCCGGAGGTCAGAAATCGCTTGCGCCTTCGATGCCTCAATGTCGGCTGCGGCCCGCTGCTTCAGTTCAGCAATCTCGGCTTCGGCTCGACGATGCAGTTCTGCTTTGAGTCCGTCAGCAGTCGCCCGAGCATCTTCAATGATGCGCGTTGCTTCTGCCTTGGAGTCCGCAACCTGTGCTTGGTATTGCGCCAATAGTTCCTCGGCCTCAACCTTGGCTGAGTCAGCGCGATCAAGATCGCCACGGATACGGTCGGTGCGACCCTCCATGCCTTTCTTGATACCAGGAAGCGCGAACTTCCACATGATGACCAGCAGGATGATGAACGCCAGACCGCCATAGAACAGGTCGGTCGAGTCAGGAACGATTGGACTGGTTGCCTTAACGCAATCTTCGGCCGGTAAGCCTTTGGCTGCTTTTTCCTCGACGCATTTTCCGATCTCGGTTTGCTTCACCGTCGGGTTGATCGTCGAAGTCGTGGGAGCTGCTCCGACTGCCGACGCTGACCCGACAAGCAGACCCAGCATCAAGACACCCGAGGCAATTGCCGCTCTCGTGCGCATCGGTGGGCCTAACCCTTCAGCAAGAACGCGAGGACGAACCCGAATAGGGCGAGTGCCTCGGTGAACGCGATACCGAGGAACATGGTCGTGCGGACCGGGCCAGAAGCCTCAGGCTGACGGGCCATAGCAGTGATGGCGTTACCAACCACGATACCGATACCGATACCGGGGCCAATGGCCGCGCCACCGTAAACGATGCCGGCGCCGATGGTCTTGAGACCGGCTTCCAGTTCGCCTGCGCCTTGCTCAGCGAGTACGTGCAGCAATGGACTCTCCTTCTATTCTTTTTCGGACTTACTAGGTGGATTGGGGTGAAACGTAGAACCGAGCGGTACTCGAATCAGTGCTCGGGGTGCATCGCTAGACCGATGTAAACGGCAGCGAGAATGGTGAAGATGAATGCCTGAAGAAACGAAACCAACACCTCGAAGCCCATCAATGCGATGAGCAGACCAAACGGCAGCACACCGAATGGTTTGAGGAACACTGCCTCGGCCGTGAACATGCCAGCCGACAGCACCGCGAAACTTGCCAGCAAGAGATGGCCTGCCAGCATGTTGGCGAAAAGTCGAACGGCCAACGAAAGCGGCCGAACGAAAAGCGTCGACACGATCTCAATCGGCGTGACGAGGATGTACAACGGCCACGGCACGCCAGGCGGAAACGCCATGCCCTTCAAGTAGCCAAAAAATCCTTGGCTCTTGATGCCAACTGCGTTGAACAACACCCAAATCAAAATCGCCAACTCGGCAGGAATGGCGATGTGTGCGGTCACGGGCATCTGAAATCCGGGCAGGACCTCCCAAAAGTTCAGCACCAAAATGAAGCTGAACAAGGTGAGCATGAAAGGCGTCCAACTCAGGCCCTCTTCGCCCATGCTCTGCAAGATGATGCCCTCTTGCACAAAATCGACGGCCGATTCGGCCACGTTCTGCGCTCCGGTGGGCACAAGCTTTCGCTTCGACCCAGCGATGAGGAAGAACGCAAGAATGATCACCACCGACAAAATGATTTGGATGGTGACACGTGTGACGCCATACCAATCGCTTCCCCAGATGACTTTCCACTGGACGAGCTGGCTAACGGCGGGGAACTCGAGACCGAAGGTCACCGGTCAGGCTCCTTTTTGGGGCTTGAGGCCAGGAAAGGCCAGAGACATGGACACATAACGGGTTTCCCAAATCAGCAAGCCGAGATGGGTCACGAGGACAGTAAGCAACAGCGGAACCAGCGACGCCCATGAAGTTCCCTTGACGAGCATCACCGCCCCCACGATCAAAGCCATACGAACGATGAAGCCGCCAAGAGTGGCGGCCATCAACATGGTCGGCGAAATGCGAGCCGACCACGACAGCACTGCGGCGGTCACCATGAAATTCACCAACACGATGCCGATGCCAAATGCGCTCGACAGAGCGCCGTCGATCCCCCAGATGAGTCCACATATCAAGACCAGGATCGGAGCGACCGGCAATGCCCGGCGAACCATGTCGGTCGCGATGTCAACTTCGGGTGACCCTTCGACGTAACTCACGGGCTGATCAGCCATCAGTTGCCCCGACATCCGACGGTGCGGGCTTCCGCGCCCAAGGAGCTGCGGCATCGTGAGCTTCCATCTCACTGGAGTAACGCATCACGAGTTTCCAGATTTCGTAGCCAAACACAACGAGGCCAAAGATCAAGGTAAAGACCAAATGGAGCCCGAGCCAACGATCGACGAGGAATCCGAGAAACGCAAACAGGATTGGCGTGGCGACCATTTCGAACGCGGCAGCTAATCCATCGCCGAAACCGCTGTTGATGTCTCGAACTGCACGAAGATCCATGTCGGAACCTCCTCTCAAACTTTGCTCGGCCAAACATGATCAACCAAGCATGAACTGCTCGGTATTCACGCGCTCCTTACGACCGACGCGTCGCGTCAACTAGGGCTTGTGAAGCGGAGCGCAATCTATGTTCCCGTCCGAAGTTGGTGCAAATCATGGGCGAGCCAATAATCACGCATCTGAGCCATTTTCAAGCGGTTCATCAGGCGGTTTTATGGGCTCGTTCAAGATCGCTGCCAGCGCCGCCGAGCCATCAAACTCGTCCCGATCGTCGGCTTCATTGCGGCGCGCTTCTCGCGCTCGAGGATGGAAAAGCGTAAATAAACCGAGCCCGAGCGCGGCGATTCCGATCGGAACGATGCCATCAACCCGACCGGTATAGGCCGACGAGAGAACAAAAATCGACAACAACGCCGTCCATGCCCAAAGGATGAACACGCTGCGACGATGGCCATGACCGAGCCGCATTAGCCGATGGTGAAGATGATCTTTGTCCGCGGTTGCGAGTCCAGTCCGGGTGCGGGCTCGGCGCAAAATAGCCCAAGCCATGTCGATAATCGGCACCCCAAGAATCACCAACGGTATAAACACCGGAGCGAAAAGGAACCAGGTCGTCCCACTGAAAGGCTGATCGGTGCGACCACCGACCACCATCGTCGATGCGGCCATCAACAACCCCAAAAGCAAGGCACCCCCATCACCCATGAAGATTCGAGCGGGATGCACATTCCACGGCAAGAAACCAACGCACATACCGAGGGTGATGATCGCGATAAGCGGGCCGATGTTGCCTTCTTGCAACACCCCGGCATTGCCGAGTTGGGTCGCGTACAAAAAGAATGTGCCGGCGGCAATTGCCACGATGCCGCCCGCCAACCCGTCGAGGCCGTCGATCAAATTAATGGCATTAGTCATGCCCAGAACCCAAAGGACGCTGATCAAATACGACCAATTGGGATCAAGAATGAACGTGCCACCGAATGGCACCCGCAACAACAACATGCTGATCCCCGAAAAGACCAACACACTTGCCGAGACGACGATGCCAGAAATTTTCGCCGGCGCGGAGACTTCGCGTAGATCATCGATTGTGCCGACCACCAAAATGATGATTGCGGCAAGCACTAGACCCAATGGCTCGGTATTACCTTGAAAAATCGAGTTGAACGCATGCATCCGCCATGCCACCAACATCCCGAACAAAAAACCGACCAACATGGCAACTCCGCCAAGGGTCGGCGTGGGTCGAGTATGCACCCGACGCTCATCGGGTTTAACCACTGCGCCGATCCGCACCGAAACGTTGCGGACGAGGGGAATCCCCACGAAGGTGCTCAACGCGACGACCACGAAGACCACGCCGTACGCGGCGATCGACGGCACTATCCCCAGGCCCGGTTCTGGTCCTCGAGGGTGCGCATCGCTTCGGAGATCACGAGTACGGAGTGAACTTGGAACACAACGCCACGACCTCGTCACGGACCGCAGCGAGTTCGGAATCATCGCCGTGATTTCGTAACGCCCGCGCGATCAGCGCGGCGATCGTGACCATCTCTGGCGCGCCCATTCCCTGCGTCGTGACCGAGGAGGTACCAATCCGCACACCGCTAGTCACAAACGGACTACGCGGATCGCCGGGAATCGTATTTCGGTTCAGCGTGATTCCAGCCCGATCAAGCACCGTCTGGGCAACCTTGCCGGTGAGTTCCGCATCAAGGGGTCGAAGGTCGACAAGCATCAAATGATTGTCGGTTCCACCCGAGACCAATCGGAATCCCTCCCCTGCCAGTGCGTCAGCCAGCGATTGCGCATTCGCCACAATGTGTGCCGCATATGCCTTGAACGACGGCTGGGCCGCTTCCCGGAACGCGACCGCTTTGGCGGCAATGACGTGCTCAAGCGGACCACCCTGCAATCCAGGGAACATCGCCTTATCAATCGCCGGACCAAATTCGGCCCGACTCAAGACACAACCACCGCGTGGCCCACGCATTGTTTTGTGGGTCGTGAACGTGACGACATCGGCGTATGGGACAGGGTTCGGGTGCACACCGCCCGCGATCAACCCGGCGATGTGAGCCGCGTCGAACATCAACAGCGCGCCGACCTCGTCAGCGATTTCACGCAACACCGATGGTTCAATAATGCGCGGGTACGCGGTGGCTCCCGCAATGATCATTTTGGGTCGCTCGGACCGCGCAAGGTCGCGGATTTGGTCATAGTCAATTCGCTCGTCATTCGGCGTCACCCCGTAGGCAACAAACTCATACAGGCGCCCACTAATGTTGACCGGCGATCCGTGAGTCAAATGCCCACCCTGGTCAAGGCTCATTCCCATCACCTTGTCGCCAGGCTCAAGCAATGCGAGGTAGACCGCGACATTGGCATTTGCCCCCGAATGTGGCTGCACATTCGCGCAGTCCGCACCGAACAGTTCCTTTACGCGCTCACGCGCCAAGTCTTCGATCTCGTCGATGAAGGTATTGCCGCCGTAGTAGCGCTTGCCCGGATAGCCCTCGGAATACTTGTTGGTAAGCACCGAACCGGTCGCTTCGAGCACCGCCGGTGAGGTGAAGTTTTCCGACGCGATTAATTGCAAAGTCGTGTTTTGACGTTCGGCCTCTCGGTCGATCAAGTCAAACACTTCAGAATCTCGGTCAGTGGGCCAGGGCATGCGACGTGTACCTCGGTTCAGGTTAGGGGGGTCGACGGGACCTGTTGCCACAGTAGGTCGACCAAACGGTTGGTTAATTCGTCAAGTTCTAGAGCGGTTCGTTCGTAGTGCGCAGGACCTTGTCCGATCGGGTCGGCGACATCGTCGACCGGCGACTCGCCGAGTTGTTGGGTCGGCAGGCGACCGTAGTGAAGTCGATCGAGCCATTGACGAATGGACTCCGTTTCTCCGCGGGCACCAGCATCGGTGCCGCGCCGAACGATTTCTTTCAACGTGAAGGTGCGCGAATACACCTCGGGTCGAAGCACAACTGACTCACGAACGTGTTCGCGAGTCATCCCCAAAATGAGGTCTCCGGATCCAAGGAGCTTCTCGTTCATTCGTCGACTCGAATGGCCGGTGATGTCGATACCTCGCGCCGCCATCACATCCACGCCATCAGCGGTTGCCGGTTCCCCACTGCTGGCCATCCCGGCCGAGCTCACCACTGCATCAATGCCGCGAGCAAGCACGGTTCGACGCAAAAACGCCTCAGCCATCGGTGATCGACACGTGTTCCCGGTGCAGACAATCAAGATCTCGATGGTGCGAGTCTAACGGACCTAACTATCACCACTATGGTCGTCCGACGCGGCGAGGGCAGGGTCGCCGTGAGTGACCAACAAATGAGCTGTATCGCCGCGGCAACCAGGGAGATTGTAATGACCAACGGACTTGATCCTCGTACACCGGTACTCGTTGGCGCTGGCCAGCTCAGCCAACGCGTTGACCAGGGTGCAGAGGTTCTGGAACCGGTCGACCTGATGGTCGAAGCCTTACGCCGCGCCGAGGCCGACTCGGGAGGAACAAACGTCCTATCCCAGGCCGATTCAGTTCGAGTGTTGTGTCAACTTTCTTGGCGATATGGCGATCCCGGCGCGCTCGTTGCTGAACGAGTCGCAGCGAGTCCCCGCCAAACCCTCTACACCGTAATGGGTGGCAATTACGTGCAAAGCGTGGTCAATCTCACCGCCAGCGATATCCAGTCGGGCCGAGCTGACGTCGTCCTGATTACTGGCGGCGAAGCATGGCGGTCACGATCCGCGGCACGAAAAGTCGGTTCTGAGCCAGCGTGGACGAGCCAGGCCGATGAGGTGAAACCAACGCTCACCCTCGGGGAAGATGATCCGTTTTTATCGTCGCCGTTCGAGATCAGCAGAGGCGTCTATTTGCCCGTGCAGCTCTATCCCATGTTCGAAATGGCGATCGGTGCCGCCGCCGGTCGAACGGTCGACGAACAGCGAGCCGTAGCGGCAAGTTTGTGGTCTCGATTCAGCGAGGTCGCCGAACGCAACCCCAATGCTTGGATCCAACGTTCGTTTAGCGCCGAGGAAATCGCCACGCCGACGCCGGATAACCGAATGATCGGTTATCCGTACACCAAGCTCATGAACTCGAACAACAATGTTGAGCAAAGTGCCGCGCTCATCATGTGCTCAGTCGCCTCGGCGCAGTCGCTTGGTATCAGCGAGGACCAATGGGTTTTCCCCCATGCTGGCACCGGAGCCAAAGACCACTGGTTCGTGTCGGAGCGCGACAACCTCCATTCGTCGCCGGCGATCCGAATCGCCGGGAGCAGAGCCCTCGCGCTCGCGGCAACATCAATTGACGAACTTGCCTACGTCGACCTTTATTCGTGTTTCCCATCCGCGGTGCAGATTGCATCCAATGAACTCGGCCTCGCTCTTGACCGGCAACTGACGGTCACCGGAGGAATGAGCTTCGCGGGTGGACCGTGGAACAACTATCCAATGCACGGAATCGCCACCATGATGGGCCTGCTGCGCGATGACGCGGATGCTCTCGGCATGTGCACCGCCAATGGCGGCTACACCACGAAGCACGCCTTCGGAATATACGGTGCCCGACCCCCGCATTCGGGAGCCTTTCAAACCGATGACGTTCAACCTTTGGTCGACGCGACTCCGAAACGTCACGTCGCGGAAGACCACGTCGGTGCCGTCACCGTTGAGACCTACACCGTGATGCACGACCGCGACGGCGCCCCAGAAACCGCAATCTTCGCGTTGACTGATCCAACTGGTGGCCGGACCTGGGGTTCGTCGACCGAGACGGCGACCATGGAACAGCTAGTCAGCAACTCAGGAATGGGTATGGCAGGCCAGCTTCTCGCCGACGGCACCGTCGAGCTTGCCTAAGCGGATTCGTACTAGCGCGCAACTTTTAGGCGAGCCGCCAACGTTTCCATGACCCGGTCATTCGCCTTTGGCATCTCAACGAGCAGTTGTTTGAACGCTTGATTGTCAAAGACGATCAACTTCATATCGCTGTCGGCTACAACCGTTGCATTGCGCGGTTTGTGTTCCAACAAGGCCATCTCGCCAACCATCGAGCCTGGCCCCGACGTCGCGACGTGCTCACCCGCCACGTAAACACTCGCCTGACCGGCAAGCACGACGTAGCACTCTTGACCGACCCGGCCTTGTTCAACCAACACTGCACCAGGTTCAGCGTCGACACTGTCAGCGAGATCTGCAACCCGCGATAGCTCATCGGGCGAAAAGCCATCGAAAAATGGCACCCCGGCCAGCTTTTCTGCGCCGCCAACAGCTTTACCTCTATTACAGAACATTGATGAACCCTCCTGGGTCGTTGACCATTCAATGGTCGTGCCAGCGCTTCCACGATGGTAGAGCAGCGCCGAGTTCGCTGCTCTAACGATACGGTGAGCGAAGTCGAATCACTCGAATGGCTCGAAATGTCGAGACAGGGGAACTCATGCGTGCTGCAGTAATGCGAGGTGGGGAGCTCGTCATTGACGACCTCGCCGATCCGAAAGCTGGCTCCGGCCAAGTAGTGGTGCGCACATTGGCGTGCGGTATTTGTGGTTCCGACCTCCACACACTCACCCACGGCGATTTGATGGTCGAAATGTCTAACGAGTCAGCCCGCGGCAACACCAGCGGAATGCCCGCTATGCAAATCATGGACCTCGGCCGAGATGTCGTCATGGGTCATGAATTTTCTGCCGAAGTCATCGAACTCGGTTCCGACGTCAGCAATTGCGTAATCGGCGACATCGTGGTCTCGATGCCGGTGACATTCGACGCCAACGGGATTCACCCTGTCGGCTATTCCAATACCTATCCCGGCGGCTACGGCGAACTCATGGTGCTCAGCGACGTCTTGGCACTCAAGGTTCCCAACGGCCTTGATCCTCGACGAGCCGCGCTCACCGAACCAATGGCTGTTGGACTTCATGCAGTGAACCGCTCGCAAGTGACCGCGGCACACTCAGCAATCGTCATTGGTGCCGGGCCAGTGGGGTTAGCGGTCATCGCTGCGTTGCGAGCCTCGGGGGTCGAACTGATCATCGCCGCCGATTTTTCTGCCACGCGTCGTGCACTGGCATCCACCATGGGTGCGCATGTTGTCGTCGATCCCCACGACGAGCCCGCCATCGAAGCATGGCATCGCCTTGGGTCACGCGGCCCCGTCGTGATTTTCGAAGCGGTTGGAGTCGCCGGCATGCTTGACGAAGCGATGGCTGCTGCCCCGACCGGCGCACAGATCGTTGTGGTCGGCGTGTGCATGCAGGCTGACCTCATTCGGCCCATGATCGCGATCGGCAAAGAACTCAACTTCCAGTTCGTATTGGGCTACGACCCAATGGAATTCGCCGAATCATTGCGTCGCATCGCTGAAGGCGAAGTCGATGTGGCTCCGATGATTACCGGCTCAGTCGACATCAGCGACATTCCTCAAGCCTTCGGTCACCTCGGTGACCCCGACACGCATGCCAAGATTCTGGTCGAACCTGCACCCTGAATCGCACGAACAGCCAGCATCTGACCAGCTTGCTTGCGGACCATTCCCATTCCGTCGAACCACGAGGCATCTCTCATGGCACAAGTTCGTTGCCCTGTCTGCGGGGCCAAACATCAGACTGCCCCGCACCAATGTCGGCTCTGCGGCGCCGTCATGGATGACCAATACGGGATGCAACAGTCCTCCGTTGCGGCGCGCCCAATCGAGAAAAAGAACAAGGGCGTCGTCGGTTTTGCGTTATGGGGAATTGGCATCGTCGTCGCGATTTTGCTTGCCGCAGTTGTGTTTGGGTTCACGACTGGATCCACCAGTTTGAGCGCACTCCTTAGCCATATCCCCATGTTTGAACATCAAGGTGACGGGTGGGTCAAGGTCACCGATTCAGACGGCAACTACGCCGTCGAGATGCCGGGTACCCGCCAGCCATCAACCATCGCGTTTCCGGCAGTTCCGGCAGGCTCCATGAATGGTTGGACCGCGTCGATCGGCCCAGAAACCGACCTTTCGGTCTACTCCGGTGTCATCACGCCAAATCCCGATGAAACAAGCTTGGCCGCACTAAACCGCATCGTCGATGTGATCGTGTTCGCGAACAACATAGATGCCAAGACCGAATACCGGGCCAGTCTCGCAACCAAAGCCGACACGACTTTTCTCGGCTATCCCGCGGTGAAATTTGAAGTCAAAGGCGTCAACGTGAACGGAACTCGGGGAAGTGAAAAAGCAATCATCTTCCTCAGAGGTGACCGCCTGTACTTCCTCGCGTCGAAATCGATCTATCCCGATCAGCCGCAATTTGATCGGTTCGCCAACTCGTTCAACTTTACTGCGTAAGCAAAAACCGCAAACGTTGCACCGCGGCGCGTTAAAGCAGACGTCGTTGCGTCGCCCTAATGAATGCGAGCAATGAGTGCGCGTTGACGACCGGCGAAATCGTCGGCGATTACTACTTCATCAAAGCCTGCGGCGGTAGCGACCGCACTGAGTTCACCTGCCTGATTGGGAGCCAACTCGACGACGAGTGCTCCTGGACGAGACAGCCACCGAGGGGCATCTTCAATCACTATCGATAACGCCTCAATCCCAGTAACACCTGACACGAGCGCCACCGGCGGCTCCCACCGCGCAACTTCGTCGGGGAGGACTTCGCTTTCCGCAACATAAGGCGGATTACTAATGATGACGTCGAGCGTGCCACACAATTGCGACGGAAGCGCGGTAAACCATGAGCCCTCACCGAGTCGCACCCGCGCCGCTGGCCGTCCTAAACCAGCGAGATTCGCCCTCGTCACGTCAAGCGCCGCCGCCGAGATGTCAGTCGCCCATACTTCGGTTCGCTCTCGTTCCGCGACGATCGATAACCCAATCGCCCCCGAACCGGTACCCAAATCGGCAACCACGATGGCTCGCTCGCGCACTACCTCAGCGATTCGATCGATTTCTTTCAAGGCCCATTCCACGACCTGCTCTGTTTCAGGACGCGGAATCAGGACCCGATTGTCAACCAACAAGTCGAGGGTTCGAAATCCCCATGACCCCAACACGTACTGCAACGGTTCGCCGGCAATTCGTCGCTTCATCATCGAGTCAAAGGCCGCTACGCCGCGAACGGTGCAGTGCCGATCAAGACCGAGCACAAATTCGGCGCCTTCGAAACCCGATGCATGTTCGACAATGCGTCGCGCATCCATGTCGGTATCCGTAACGCCCGATTCGGCCAGTCGTCGTCGAGCCTCGTTCAGTAGTTCTCGCCAGGTGACGGTGCCGTTTGATTCATCGGCATTCAGGGATTCTTCGAGTTCGCTAGGCGGTCGCATTGTCATCCTGAAGTTGGCGACTGCGTTCGTCAGCGACCAACGCGTCAACAATGTCGTCGAGTTCACCGGCAAGCACCTTGTCGAGCTTGTAAATCGTGAGCCCGGGTACCCGATGATCAGTTAGTCGGTTTTCTTTGAAGTTATAGGTACGAATTTTCTCGGACCGACCGCCCCCGCCCACTTGGCCTTTTCGCGCGTCTGACAGCTCAGCTGACTGCTTGTCTTGTTCGAGTTTGAGTAAGCGAGCCCGCAACACTTGCATCGCCTTGGCACGATTTTGAATTTGGCTTTTTTCATCCTGCATGGCAACGACGACACCGGTAGGTAGGTGCGTAATCCGCACGGCCGAATCAGTTGTGTTGACCGACTGACCACCCGGACCTGACGATCGATAGACGTCGATAGTCAAGTCATTCGGATCAATCGCAACATCAACCTCCTCAGCTTCGGGCAACACCGTCACCGTTGCCGATGAGGTATGCACGCGACCTTGTGATTCAGTCACCGGAACTCGCTGCACCCGATGAGGACCACCCTCATGTTTCATTCGGGTCCAGACGCCATCTCCCTTCAGGAGGAAGGTCACTTCGCTGAACCCACCCATGTCTGACGGACTAGAACTCAGCATTTCGAGTTTCCAACCCATCCGACTGGCATAGGCGCGGTACATCTCGAAGAGGTCACGAGCAAAAAGATTCGCCTCTTCGCCACCTTCTGCGCCTCGAACTTCGACAATAACGTTCTTTTCATCATTGGGATCCCGAGGGAGCAACAGCAGTTTGATCTCGGCATCAAGTCGTTCAATCGATTCCTCGGCTTGATCGATCTCCGCTCGGAGCATCTCGCGATCTTCACCGGATGAATCAGTAAACATCTCTTTTGCCGTCGAAAGGTCAGACATTGCTTCGCGCAGCGACCGGGTTCGCGTAACGATTGCTTCAAGCTCTCGATAACGCTTAGCAACTTCGCCGTAACGCGACTGATCGCCGAGTAACGCCGGATCTGCCAACCGCGCTTCTACTTCGAAAAACTCTTGTTCCAGATCATCAAGGCGGTCAAGCACGGGTGCAGGGTACCCCCCGACCCACGATGAGTCGCCGGGGACTGCCTAGCGCCGCCATTCGTCCGGCACCGCAACGAGTTCTGCGGGCTTATGCAACGCCGCCGCCATCTCGATCGTGGCCCGGTGAAAATCGCGTTCAGGGAGCATCACTACCAAGTTGGCAGTGGGCGCGGTCGTGAGTCGAACGTCTGCGGCAGCCGGCATGAGATCAAGGTCGATCCCGGTCGAACACACCACTACAAGCTCGGTTCCATCGGGCAATACTCCAAGTGCTGCTGCAGGAACCGCATCTTTCACATTGGCTTTGCCCTCGGTGGTGTCGACGGCACGCAAGTGGTCTGCGCCCACCATCGACGGATGTTCAGTTAGGTGCCACCGAATCAATTGAGCGGCCGCTAATCGGTTCAGCGGATGGGCCTCGGCGCCAACCGCCCGGTGGCGTCGCACCGTCTCGACGACCGACGCGATCGCAGAAAGGGGCGGCATCTCACCGTGCATCATTGCGAACGCCATTCGATCGTGACGGCCCACGCCAACCTCAAGCCGCGGGCCAGCCTCGCCAACCACGACACGCGCTACCTCCAACCCCATGACCTCACCGATAACCACCCCGTGTTCTACGACCACGTCAGCACCAACCTCTAACAGCACGTCAGCCGCCGCGACCTCGTCGACCGGCGGCGAAGCAGGAGGTTCGTATGTTTGTGGTGTTGCGAGTTCGATCGATCTCCCGTCGATGCGCCACACGATCGTTGGATTCGAAAACGCAGTTGACCTCCGAGCTAATGCCCCGTCATCGTGTTCGACGAGCAAGTTCAGTTCGGTCACGCCCGCCTGTTGCGCCCACGCCATTGCTGGTCCAAGCGCCGCGTGAGGACGATCCTCGATTAATACCCACCCGGTGTCGCCGTCAACCACCGCGGCGCCGCGAAGAAAACTGGGCGCAGCGTCACGTTCCGAAATAGGCGCGAAAGCTTGCCCTCGACCGGCAATGAGCGCTCGAAGTTTTGCGCCCAACAGGGCACTTTTACGTTCAGCGTCCATAACGGTCACGGCTGCCGCGAGTGCACTGAATTGCTACCCGCATCGAATAACTCTGTTGAACCCGTCCGTGGCCGGACCGGCGAACCTCAGGCCGACTCGGTCGACTCAGTTGCTTCACCGTCGGGAGTTCCAGCGACATTGCGCCGGCCATATCGACGCTCAAACCGGTCGATACGCCCGCCAGAGTCAACGAGTTTTTGCTTGCCCGTATAGAACGGGTGGCACTCGTTGCACAGTTCTGAGGTGAGTTCCGGTGACGTTGAACGAGTGGTGAACGTGTTTCCACACGAGCATCGCACTGACGCTTCGACATAATCGGGGTGAATTTCAGACTTCATCGCGAACTCCAGAGGAAGTTGGGGGCCCCACAGTGTGGCCGGAAAGTATGCCCGACAGCAACGTCAGGCATTTTGGGGTACTTCGTCAGGCCCGAGACTGGCCCTTGGACAATGCCGTGAGGAACTGCTCGTTGGACGAACTTCCCGACAGCTTTTCGATCAGGATCGCCAGGCTTGCGCCAGGTTCCGCACCATCGTCAGCCACGGCAAGGGTGCTTCGAAGCCCCTGAATCTTTGGTAATTGATCGGCCGAAATGAGCAGTTCTTCGTGAAGCGTCGAGGTCATCGCAACATTCACCGATGGATAAACCCGATGATCGGCGAGGAAGCCATCGAGGCGCAGTTCCATGTTGCCGGTGCCTTTCACCTCGTCAAAAATCACTTCATCAAGCTTTGAACCGTTTTCGATAGTCGCGGTCGCGAGCACGGTCAACGAGCTGCCGCCGTCAATGTTTCGAGCCGAGCCGAGGAGTCGGCGAGTCGGATACATCGCGCCCGCGTCGATGACACCGGAGATCACTCGGCCAGTGGCCGGCGTCACCAAGTTGTAGGCACGAGCCAAACGCGTGATTCCATCAAGAATCACCACGACGTCCTTGCCACCTTCGACTAACCGCTTAGCTCGCTCGATCGCCAGCTCAGCGAGGCTCGTGTGTTCTTCGACTGGCCGATCGAACGTCGTGCCAATGGCTTCGCCATTTTCTATCCACGACTGCATGTCGGTGAGCTCTTCGGGTCGCGCGTCGATCAACACCACCATCAAATGGGCATCGGGATAATTCGTCTCGATCGACCGAGCGATCTGCTTGACTGCCTCGGTCTTGCCAACTCGGGGTGGCCCAACGATCAGTCCGCGCTGTCCTTTTCCAACCGGGGCGAGGAGGTCAATGATTCGGGCCGTGAGGTTGCTCGAGTCTTTCGTTGCTTCAAGGCGGAGTTGCTCGTTGGGGAACGTTGACTTGAGATCTTCAAATCGGGGTCGCTGCCGCGCGATCTCGGGATCGACACCATTGACCGAATCAATCCGGAGCATCGCCGGATTCTTTTCGTTGCGAGCCGCAGGACGAGCGGTTCCAATAATTTGGTCCCCTCGCCGAAGCGCAAACTGCCGAGCCTGCTTTACCGAAATGTAAACGTCGTCGCGACTTGAGCCGTAGCCCTTCAGCTGCAAAAACCCATAGCCGTCATCGCGCAGGTCAAGCAGGCCACTGACATCGACTGGCTCACCTTGGAAAGCTTGTTCCTGGTCGGGTCGGTCGGTGCGCTCACCACGTTCGCGACCTCGCCGACGACGGCGGCGGTTTCCGATGTCACCATCGCCTTGTCCCATCGAATCGCGATCGCCCTGATTGCCCGAGTCGGTTTGATTGCCCGAGTCGGTTTGATTCCCTGAATCGGTTTGGTTTGTTCCAACTGTCGGCGCCGACGTTTCATCTGAGCTTGCTGTTGTCGACTGGGCCGGCGGACGTTGATCGCGCCGCGGCGGCTGCTGGCGGTTTTGTGGGCGGTCACCGGATGGACGATCACTCGCGATTGGTGTGCCCGACGGGCGATTAGGCGAGGCTTGGCGATCATTAGCGGCAGATCGCGATGTTCCCGTCGCACCCGGACCCTTTGCATCACCCGTTCGAGCTGCCGCGGTCGCGGCCGATGTCTGGTCAGTAGGAGCCGCCGATGAGGCCGTGGTCGTCACACCGGCCAATTCCAAAATCATGTCAACGATGTCAGCCTTTTTGGTGCGCGAACCCGGCTTGCCACCCAATGCCGTTGCGATCGTTTGGAGTTCTTCTCGGTCTTTTCGTTCAAGTGCCGAACGTTCGAGTTGCTGTGTATCCGCGCTCACGGGTACTCCGGTTCTAGTGGTTGAGTGATCGTCTCCGCTGGCAACTGACATCGACTGAAATGGCCCTCGTGGTCATCAGTTCGCAGTTGCAGCAAGGTACGTCGGGAGAGGTCGGAATCGAACGGGAGGTGCCGCCTAGTGTCGTCACCTTCGTGAAAGCGACATCAAGCGAATCTGCACCAGGGAGAGCAGCCAGTTGAAGGTCCGTGGTCGCACGGAACACGCTGACAATGCCGCCAAAACTGCCAGGCCCACGTGGCTGGGACAGCCCCCGCATGACGACTACATGAGGATAACCGGGACCAGCGGTCAGCGGCAACCCCGGAGCGAATCGCTTTCAGGCGATTGGATGGCGATCGCGGCCTTCAGCGTCGGGTTAGCTGCTCCATCAAGGAGTGCCCCGGGACGGCAGGGAGTCCCTCCACGCCAGCTTCGGTATACCTGCCTCCGCGACCCATTTTGGCAGAATCCACCAAGAGGTATGGCACCGGATCTGACGTATGGGTCTTGAGTCGCAATGGGGTGGCATGGTCAGGCAGCAATAACATCCGCCACGGTCCGAGACGATCCAACGACGGAACGAGATCAGCCAAAATCTGTGAGTCCCAATTCTCAAGCGCACGTACCTTCTCGGCGACATCGCCGGCGTGACCAGCTTCGTCGGTTGCTTCCACATGGATGATGAATAGATCCGCGCCGTCGGCCAACGAATCGAGCGCGCACTCGCGTTGTGCGCCGTAGTTGGTGTCGTAACCCGGCGTCATTCCTTCGACATCGACCACTTCAATGTCTGTCAACACACCAAGGCCGCGCACGAGATCGACTGCGCTGCTCAACGCCGCGTCGACGCCGTAGACCGACGAAAACGATGGCATCTGCGGCTGAAAGCCTTGCCCCCAAAGCCAAATCTGATTGGCACTGAGATCAAACCGCTCGAGCACCTTGCGCGACGCATCCATCAGGCGGCGAAGTTCTGGTGCCGCCAAACCAGTAGGCAATACCACTGGCTTGTCCGAAAGGTCATGCGGCGGAACACACTCAGATTCTGACCATGACCCTGGAGCCACCATGATGTGGCGATACTCGACCCCGGGATGAAATGAAATGCCGTCGCCGCCAAGTTCAGCCTCAAGGGCCCGGACGACTTCGCTTGCCGCTTCGGTCGACGGATGCCCGCCCGAGAAATCCGCCATTTGGCCCGCAACAACTTCAACCAGGTTGCACCGGTAGGCCACTTGGTCAGGTCGAAGGCGAATTCCCAGCGCGGCAGCCTCAATCGGGGCCCGGCCGGTGTGATAAGTCGCGGGGTCATAGCCAAAAATCGACATGTTTCCTACGTCGCTGCCCGGCGCCATGCCTGCCGGGATCACTGCGGCGCGGCCAACCTCGCCTCGAGCGGCTAGAGCAGCCAGATTGGGAAGACTCGCTGCTTCAAGCGGCGTGCGACCACCGAGTTCGTCAACCGGCTCGTCGGCACAACCATCAGGAACGCACACCACATAGTTCATTGGGTGATCATGGCAGGAATTTTCGGCGACGGCATAAGGGCCCCCGGCGACAGCGCTTAGGCGATCGCCGCGTCAACTGCGGCTCGCACCAAGTCGTAATCGTTTGCCATGGTTATGTAGTGCTCGGGGCGGTCGAATAGGTCGGCGAGGCGATCCGGCAGCGGTGGACGAACACCGGTAGCAGATTCGACCGCGTCCGGGAACTTCGCCGGGTCAGCCGTAGCGAGCGTCACCATCGGTACCGCTGGGTCCAGCCGGCACGCCATTGCAGCACCAAGTCCCACCGCGCTATGGGGATCAAGCAACAAACCCAACCGTTCGTAGACGTCACGAATCACTTCCGACGTGGCCTGATCGTCGAAACTCGCGCCACTCCATTGTTCGCCAAGCGCGTCGACCACCGCGGGATCAATCGCGAATGATCCTTCGGCACGAAAGCGCATCATCAACTCCGCGATGGTCGCTCCATCTCGACCCAGAAGTTCAAACAGGAGACGTTCAAAATTGCTCGACACGCCAATATCCATTGATGGACTGAGCGTTGGAGTTACGTCGCGCATTTCCATGATCGCCGACGACAAAAATCGAATCAGAATGTCATTGGCATTGCTCGCAACTACGAATTGCGAAATCGGTACGCCCATCTGCTGGGCCCCATACCCGGCGAAAACATTGCCGAAATTGCCCGTCGGAACGGCGAACGAAACCGGCATCGCTCCCATGGTGAGCCGCGCCGATGACGTCACGAAATACACGATTTGGGCCATCACTCGGGCCCAATTGATCGAGTTGACAGCCGAGAGATTGACACGATCGCGAAACGGCTCGTCAGCAAAAAGGGCTTTGACGAGGTCCTGACAATCATCGAAGGTTCCCTCGATCGCGATGTTGTGCACATTGGGCGCATCGACTGTCGTCATTTGCCGCCGTTGCACGTCAGATACTCGCCCGGCCGGATGCAAGATCACGATCTCAATGGCATCCCGATCTCGGCACGCGTCGATCGCCGCCGATCCAGTATCACCGGATGTCGCACCCACAATGGTTACTCGCTCGCCGCGCCGAGCGAGTTCATAGTCGAACAAGCGACCAACCAACTGCAACGCAACATCTTTAAATGCCAACGTTGGGCCGTGAAACAGCTCAGCCATCCACAATCCATCGCCTAAATCCCGCAACGGAACGACATCTGGATCGTCAAAGGTTGCGTAGGACTCCGTCACCATCGTCGCAAATTCGTCAGCACCGATTGTTCCCTCGAGGAATGGCCACATCACCTCGATTGCGACATCGCTATAGCTGGCCTTTGATGCACGAAGTAACGCGTCGGGCGCCAATTTCGGCCACGACTCCGGAACGTACAGTCCCCCGTCTCGGGCCAATCCCGCCAGCAACACATCGCCGAACTCAAGGACCGGCGCCGCACCGCGAGTACTTACATAGCGCACGAACTCAACCCATCACCGGTGAAGCGGCAAGCACCCGAATCACACTTCCGACCTTGCGAACCGCATCGAGCGCCCGCAGATCCGCCAATGTCGCCTGCATGTCTCGTTCGAGCGCGCGATGCGTGATGAAGACCAGATCCGCGTCTTCGCCGGGCGATCCTTGCGACATCGTGCTAATTGATACCCCATGGGCACCGAACACACCCGCTACTGCGCTGAGCACTCCCGGTTGATCAACGACGTGGAGGTGCAGGTAGTACTCGGATTCGAGTTCTTCGAGCGGACGAATGATCGCATCACTCAACACGCCGATGCTCGCGCTTGACCCACCGCGCACATTGAGCGCCGCGTCAATGAGATCACCAAGCACCGCGCTAGCTGTTGGTGTTCCGCCTGCACCGCGTCCGTAGAACATCAACTCACCGACCGCAGCCCCGCGCACAAAAACTGCGTTGAAGCTTCCGTTGACCGACGCCAAAGGATGGCCAACCGGCATGAGCACGGGGTGCACTCGCAGCGCCAGTTCGAGTGGCCCAGTCGTCGACACTCGCTCAGCGATTCCGACCAACTTCAGTACGTAGCCATTTCGCGTCGCAAATTCGATGTCATCCGCGGTCACTCCAGAAATGCCTTCGTGGTACACGTCGGACGCAACCACGCGAGCGCCAAACGCGATACTTGCCAAGATCGCAATTTTTGCGCCGGCATCGAAGCCGTCTACGTCGGCCGATGGGTCGGCCTCCGCATACCCGAGTGTCTGGGCTTCGGCGAGAGCATCGCTATAGGTCATCGCCGACTCGGTCATCTGGGTCAGGATGTAATTCGTCGTCCCATTCACGATCCCCATGACTTGTTCGATGGGTTCGCCAAGCAAGGACTCGCGCAACGGTCGCACGAGTGGAATTCCACCAGCGACCGCGGCCTCGAAAAGAATGTCAACACCTGAAGCATCGGCGGCGGCAAAGATTTCACTTCCGTGATTCGCGAGGAGTTCTTTGTTCGCGGTCACGACGGGTTTCGACGCAGTAAGCGCATCGATAACTAACTGTCGGGCTGGGTCAACCCCACCCATGAGTTCAACCACAACATCAATCGCTGGATCATTCACCACCACCGCCGCATCCGACGTGAAGCGACCTGCCGGTAGACCAACCGAACGAGGCAAGGAGAGATCGCGCACCGCCACTCGGGTGATCTCGAATTTGAGCCCGGTACGGGCTGTGATGGCATCGGCTTGCTGCTCGAGCAGGTTTATCAACGCGACACCGACTGTTCCGCAACCAAGTAGTCCGATTCGCACCCGAGAGCCGTTCACCTGAACCAAACTAGCGCTTGCCTTGGCGGCACCGAATCGAATTGGTAATCGCTGTTGTCGGGATCATTTCCGAAGGCGCTTTGCCCACGACCGAGCAACGGGACCGACGTTCCATCGTGCCGCACTGACGAAGTCGCGCACCTGCTCATAGGTGTTGTAATCAGGCCGCCGCGCAACTTCTGCTAGTGCCCGATCAAGGTCGCGATCGCATTGCTCAAGGACGATCGAGAAATCTCGGCGCATGGGATCTCGAGCGTCATAGCCAAACGATCGATAGTGGCGAGCAAAACCAGGCCGGTAAAGCCGCGCTCGCTCATGTAATCCCGACGAGTGCGACATCGGGTTTTTGGGCCGCATTCTGATGTAATCAGGCAGCACATCAGCAAATGTTTCTCTCAGGATCCACTTCTCTTGACCATCACGCCGTTTCAAACTGATGGGCATTCGCATGGCAAGTTTGACCAGTTCGAGGTCAAGAAACGGAACCCGCACTTCCACACCTTGACCCATGCTGGTTCGATCCACACGCTGCAGTTCGGTACGGCAAAGATTGACCAACTTGTGCAAGAACAACCGCTGACGAAGCTCGTCACTCACCTGGTGATACATGTCGTAACCACCGAACAACTCATCAGAACCATCGCCGGCAAGCACGACTTTGATGCCTAGTTCATGCACTCGTCGAAAAAGTGGCACCGACACCACTGCATTGATGATGTCGCCGTATTCGGTCAGCTCTGACATCTCAATCGCGCGCCGCACATCGCGACTTCGGATATCGCCTAAGCCCAAATCGATTACTTCGTGGCGAACCCCGAGTTCGGCAGTCAATCGCCGCGCATAACGCACATCTTCGCTGTCAGGGGTACCAATCGTAAACGCGACACAATCGGGATGCATCTCCAAGACGTTGATCAGCGTGATCGAACTATCGAGGCCACCGGACAACACCACACCAACGGTCAAATCAGTATCGACCCGGACGCGGATGCTGTCTCGCAGCGCGGCACGAACCAGCGACTTGGCCTGCTCAGGATCTTCGATCGGCGATTCGCCCTCACCGAGCGACAGCAGATCGACATAGGTCTGCACCACAGGGGCCTCACCTGACCGAGCCCAACCGCAGTGTCCTGGTGGCAACTCGAACACCTGACTACCTACCGGAACAAGCGCCTTCACTTCTGATGCCAAGTGCAGCAGACCGGCATCAATTGACCAGTAAAGGGGTTTGATTCCGAGAGGATCCCGAGCGATAAAGACCCGATTCGTTGACCGCTCAACGATGGCGAATGCGAACTCACCCCGAAGGCGGTTCACTGCGGCTTGTCCCCACTGCAAGAATGATTCGAGCACAACTTCGGTGTCGCTCGTTGACCGGAACTCGCGACCCAGCGCGATCAGTTCCTCTCGCAGTTCTCGATGGTTAAAAACCTCGCCGTTGTAACACAACAACCACTTTCGATCACCTGAGAACCACGGTTGAATCGCCCGTTCACGGTCCACGATTCGCAGCCGTTGGGTGCCAGCAGCCAAACCTTCATCGACATAGAACTCTTCGACATCGCCGCGAGGTCGCAGCGCATCAAGCATCACTCGGAACCGATCAGGATCGCGGCGCGCTCCGACGATTAACGCAATGCCGCACATGATGATCAGCCGCCGAATTGTTCGTGGAACACACGTTGCAATCTGACTGACTCAGCGGGACTAATACAGACGTGCCAAGCCTGACCCTCGTCAATCACGTTCACCTCACCACGTCCTTGCATTGCCAACAACACCGTTTCTAATGCGTCGATCGCGCCAAACTGCCCGAACCAAGTCATCTCGACATCGATGGCATAGCCAACGCAATGTCCGCTCGGCAACAGCGCCGAATACCCCAGGTCGCGAAGGCGATGTTGATGTTCGACGCTTCGAGCCATACTCGTTGCCCACGGCTGTGGCGTGCCACGCGGCGCAGTTTTTGCAAAGGCAGTTGCTACTTCATTCATCAGCACAATCGCTTCAGGGCGCGTTCGTGCGAAGCGCAATCCCGCGGTTGCCGGCGCCCGAGTGGGAGCGACACGTCGAATCAAACTGTCACGAGCTCGGGAAGAAAAACGTAACGACTGCCGCCGGTAGCTGAAGTGTAATTTTCCGGCGCGACGGAGCGGGTCCAGATCAACTAACTCGGTACTCGATTGCAAGTCGATATCAGTTTCAAAAGGCTGCAGGTGCCCCCACCACAATGTGTCGATCTGCGACAGAAACAAAATGCGGACCATGGCGTTTAGATCGATCGCCGAACTTCGTAAGTTGGGCTCATAGTCGTGAACTTCGGCTCGCATTCTGGCCTTGATTGTTTCAATGCCACCCGGCAATGACGCGAGGACGCTCACGATCTCGGGATACTCAAGCGCTTCGGCGACCATCGCATCGGCTCGATCGATCCGGGTGTCGCCGTAGTCGATCGATTTGAGGAGCTCTTCGACCGCGTGCCGATACGCATCTAGGTCGGGCTCAATCGGGGTCATCGGGCGGCACGCTAGGCCCAACCCGTTCTCCATAGGAAACCGGATGCAGTATCCACAGCGCTTTGCACACCTGTGAATACGTTTCAGACAATTTCTTGTTATTTCATGCTTTTACCAGTACGTTCTCGGTGTGCCGTCGTTTTCGAACGCGATCTCGGGTCCCTGATGTCAACCGTCCCCCCATGCCGGCCCCCGACATCAGGGACCCGATCATCTCGCATCAAGCCGCATGTTCGCATCAGCGACACCGACTGCACGTCGCATCAGAACAACTCCCAGCACCGGGAGACGCGACTCGAGTCTCAGCGATGAGGGCCATTCTCGACTACGTCCTTGAACAACACATCGGTACCGGCACCCACACTGTTGTTTACCGCGCCCGTCGACTCCCGGGTGACCAACTTGTCGCAGTCAAATTTGCCGCTCCGCACCTCGCGGACGAAACGCGGCGACGGGTCGAGTCTCGCATCCGCCACGAAGCGCACTTTCTGGACAACCAGCGCAACGCCGCGGTGGTTCCATTCGTTGAACTCCTCGACGGCGGCATTGACCCTGGCCATGGCGATGCGCCCGTCACCCTGGTAACAGGTTGCGCGGACCAAGGTTCGCTTGAACGGGTCCTCGCGACCCGAGGGACATTGGCACCAACTGAAATACAACGGCTCGGGCTTGACCTAGCCGCAGGACTCGCGGCCCTACACTGCGCCGGTCTCGTACATGGCCGGTTGTCGGCTAGCAAAGTCCTGTTCGCTGGCCGCGACACGACATGGCTTGCTGGCCTCGGCTATGCCCAAGCAAATCGAAACCTCGCGACTCGCGCCGAAGATGTGTACCGACTCGGCCGCATTCTGCGTGATGCGTTGACACCGAGTCACACCGACGAACTGTTCGGGCGAATCGACGCGATCTTGACCGCGGCCACTCATCCACAAGTATCGGAGCGACCCTCGGCTGCATCCCTGCGATCACAGTTCGCGCAGCTCTCTATCGATTCGCCTCGCCTCGTTCTTTCGTCGACTGCGCCACTTGACTTACCTAGGCCGATTCCGCGACGCAATGCGAAACCCCAACCGATCGCGACAACCCAACGACGCTACGGGCGCATCGCCATTGGATTCGCATTTGGCAGTGCCGTCATCGCCGTCACCGCGACAATCGCCTTCGGCGCACAGCACGCCAAAGATTCCGGCAATCCGAGCCTAAAAACGTCAACGATTCTCACGCGAAACGCATCACCTTCGGACCCCCCTGACGCCCGCAGACCATGTGCGGGTTCCGGGACGCCAATTGCAGCCGGAGCAGTCGCCATACCTGGTGACCTCGACGGGCAAGGCTGCACAATTTCCGCGACTTGGTGGCCTGACCGAGCCGAGGTCGAACGCCCCGAGCTCGACGGCGGCCGCAGCCATTTCGCGCTTGGATTACCGGGCGATCAGTTCATCCTCGGCGATTGGAATAGTGACGGCGTCGATACTCCAGGGCTGTACCGGCCGTCGACTGGCCAAATTTTCACGTTCGACCATTGGGCTCAACCAAGTGAAACGGTCGAAGGTTCGCCGCTAGCTACCGACCGGCGGGGCGGCGTCGCCCGGGTGGTCCGCCGAACCAGCGACGATCCCGGCGCACCCGATGCCACGGCTGGCGACCAAGTTGCTATTGACCCCGGCCTCGACGATCAGACCCGAGGAACCTTCCCTGATGCTGTCGGCAGCTGACGAGCAAGGCGACTTGGGTTGGTACCACCAATGTTATAGATACACATTCGCCACGCCCACCGGTGCCGCCCAGCGCCAACGAGATAGCGCGGCAACGTATCGGGGCCGCAACTGGCAGTTCCCAACCCGCGTTGCGCGAGATCAAGCGATACAAACGTTTCCGGGCGAGCCACAAGTTCGGTCAAGTCTGCAGCTCTATACAAGTCGTCGGTTGAACAGTGCCGCGCCGAAAACGTCAGCTTCGGACTATCGAATCCTTGCACCAATACGCCGACGCCATTTCGTCGGGTGGCGCTGACCTCGCCACCGAAACGTTGTTCGATAGCGAGCCAACGGGTTCCGCCATGACCACCGTGTTCTTGCGGCACCAAATAGGAGCCCCACTGATCGCTGACCGTCGAGTCCCATCGCCCGACGGTGGCCGACGACTGTCGGTCGACATAGTTTTCGTGAGGGCCTAAGCCAAACCATGTGAGGTTCTCGAACCCGGGTACCAACGCAAAACTGACGCCGATGCGCGGCAGATCAAATAGAGCTGGCGGTACCGTAACCATCTCGTCGAAATACAATTCGCCGGACTCGTGAATGGTCACTCGCTGACGGTGACTGATGATGACATCGGGGTCGGCGCCCCAAAGTGCATGGCGCGCATCAATCTCGACCATGCCATCTGCCTTTTTCCGAACTCGCATTCCTTGAACTCGCCGCTCGAGGGAATCAAGGCCCCAGCTGCGCCACCGATCAAGGGTGCTCAGTCCGATTCCTTCGACCAGTTTGAGGCCATCGTTGTCGATCGGGGCTCGCCAGAGTTCGGCCCGCACCGGCTCGGCTAAAACCTCGGTGTCGCGCCAGCGAATCGATGCCAGCGTTCCTGCGTTTTCGTCGACTTCGACCGACAGATCGCCAACCGTCAACAAATCGCGACCCTTCCCTTGTCGACTGATCATCACTGAACCCGCTCCAGAGAGCGGTTTTGGCGCTGGGCGACTCACCTTCGCCGGAACCGCAAGTTGTTCAATGGCTACTTCGTGCCCACGTTGGGCCCACTTTGAGGCCTTGGTCAACTTGACCCGAACGGTGAGGAAACATTCTTGGCCGAATTCAATTTCTGGTACCACCAACGGCAGATCGATCGCGACTGCTGATTGCGGCGCGACACCGGGAAGCTTCAGCGTTCCATGCTGCACCCGACGTCCATCAATGCTGAGTTCCCAATTTGCTTGGTACCGCGATAGATCATTGAACCAGTGACGATTACGCACTCGGATTCGTCCGGCGCGCAACTCGCGCCGGGTGGCAGAAACCGACACTGGACGAAAAACAAACGCAACCTCCCGCATAGCCGGATGCGGAGTACCGTCAGGACCAACCAACCCATCAGCAACAAAATTGCCGTCGTTTGGTTCATCGCCGAACTGGCCGCCGTATGCCCAAAATTCGGTACCGTCCGGCTTGCGATGCGCAAGACCATGGTCTTTCCATTCCCAAATAAAACCACCCTGCAATCCATCGGTCGTTTCAAACGCTTCGGCATAATCGGCCAAGCTGCCGTTGCTATTGCCCATCGCGTGTGAGTATTCGCAAAGAATCAATGGCCGCCGCTGATCGCGCCCACGATCAGCCCATGCGACGATGGATTCGATCGATGCATACATCGGGCACACGATGTCGGTGCATGGCGCGTCAGCGTCAAGATCAAACATAATCGCACCCTCGTAGTGCAAAGGCCGGCTGGGGTCATAGCGTCGAATCCATCCGGCCATAGCATCATGAGCGGCGCCATAACCGCTTTCGTTGCCCAGCGACCACAAGATGATCGACGGATGATTTTTGTCACGCTGCACCATCCTCGAACCGCGATCAACGAAGGCTGCGAGGTATCGCGGGTCGTGACACAAACTCATATTCCAAGCGTGACTTTCAATGTTGGCTTCATCAACAACATAGAAACCAAGTTCGTCGCACAAATCGTAAAAGCGGTGGTCGTTCGGGTAATGCGCGCATCGAATCGCATTGATGTTGTGCTGCTTCATCGTGAGCAGGTCTTCACGCATATCGACGAAGGTCACGGCTTTGCCCCGAACAGGATGGTGGTCGTGGCGATTGACGCCGTGAATTTCGACCGGTTGTCCGTTCACGAGTAGTTCGCGGCCCTGTACGGAAACTGATCGAAAACCAATGCGTTGGGTCACGACTTCCTGCACCGCACCCGAGGGATCGAGCAGTGACACGACAAGGCGATACAAATTGGGGTCCTCTGCTGACCAAGGAGACACTCCGGGGATGTGAACTCGGCTATTCACGATGTGCCCGGAAAACAGGTAGGGACGAAGATCAGCCGGCACTTCGCCACCATGGCCCGCCTGTTCTCGGGCCGAAACCAGCGACCGCCCCCCCAACGTTTCCACGCGATGCTGCACCGCCCAACCGGCCTCAACTTTCGCCGAGAATCCCACTGTCGTCGTGATGTGGCAGGATCCACCTTGGTCGGAATAGTCACTCGTAACGTGAACATCAGCTAGGTGCGTGACCCCTGTCGAGTACAGATAGACACTTCGGTGGATGCCGCCCATCCACCACTGATCTTGATCTTCAATGTGGCTGGCGTCGCTCCATTTCACAACCATGAATGCGATCGTGTTGCGACCACGTCGCATGAACGCGGTGACATCAAATTCGCAGGGCAGCCGACTGTCTTTGGACATCCCGACCGCAATGCCATTGACGTACGCGTACAGAACGCTCTCGGCCGCGCCGACATGCAACACGATGCGGCGACCGTTCCATGTCGAAGGCAGCGAAAATGTTCTTCGATATAAACCAGTCGGGTTGGCGTCGGGAACTTTGGGTGGTCGACCCGAGAACGGCATGATCACATTGGTGTATTGCGGTCGGCCCCAACCTTGCATGGTCCAGCAACCCGGGACTTCAATTTGGGACCACTCAGAATCCACATCGTTAACCCCAGATTCGCGATCAGCAAAACCGACCGGAGTGTGCTCGGGGCGCTCGAGATAGCGGAAGTTCCATGTGCCGTCGAGGCTCAGAAACCACGGCGAACGCTCACGCAAGTCACCGTCAACGTTGACTTCACCGGACCGTGCCGACCTCGCATCCGGATAGGGCACCAACGGACTGCGCATTGGCACGCGATTGATCCCGGTGAGTTCTGGTTCCATCCAAGTGCGGTCGCCGACTGGTCCGATCCCGTGGGGCGCTATCGATGTCGTCATGGCTAAATGGTGCCACGTACCAGCCCGCCGGCGATTCCCCCGCATTGAAGTGGCTAATGTGCCAACACCCTTGGGCGCGAGGATCGCGCGGGGTCACCAACTCATTTTGGGGGCGCGACCATGTCTGAACCAACGAGCCAACGTTCCGCCCGACCGGCAGACATCGGATCGGTTGACGCCGTCGTGGTCGGTGCTGGGTTCGCCGGCATGTACATGCTGCATCGCCTGCGTGGCCTTGGGCTCAATGTGCGCGTGTTCGAGGCCGGTGGCGGAGTCGGAGGCACGTGGTATTGGAACCGCTACCCCGGTGCCCATTGCGATATCGACAGCCTTGAATACTCCTATCAGTTCTCCGATGAGTTACAACACGAGTGGGACTGGTCCGAACGTTATGGCGCTCAGCCGGAAATCCTCGACTACGCAAACCACGTCGCCGACCGATTCGACCTGCGTCGCGACATTCACTTCGACACCAAGGTCATGTCGGCGCAGTTCAATGAACATGACTCCCGTTGGATCGTTCGGACCGATGCCGGCGACGAGCTTTCGGCCCACTTTTTCATCATGGCGACGGGGTGTCTCTCGTCGGCTAATACCCCAGACTTGCCCGGCATGGATGCCTTCGCCGGCGAAATCTTTCACACTGGTCGTTGGCCTCACGAAGGCGTCGACTTTGCCAACAAACGCGTCGGGATAATCGGCACCGGATCTTCGGGAATTCAAGCCATCCCCATCATTGCGGAACAGGCCGGCGAACTCACTGTGTTTCAGCGCACTGCGGCCTGGGTGGTTCCCGCTGGTCAAGCCGCGACTGACCCCGAAGTGCTCGCTGCGACTCGCGCCGACTACGCCGGATTCCGCCAACGGAATAGCGAAATGATGGTTGCATTTGGATCGAAAAACCCTTCCAATGACGCGTCCGCGCTTGATGCGGATGACGACGAGCGGCAGCACCAATTCGAGATGCGCTGGAACCATGGCGGTTTGCCATTTCTGGGAGCGTTCAATGATTTGATGTTTGACCCAAATGCGAACGCGTTCGCGGCTGAATTCGTTCGCAGCAAAATTCGCGAAACCGTTCATGACCAATCAGTCGCAGAATTGCTTTGTCCCGACACTCTCATCGGATGCAAGCGCCTCTGCCTCGGCACCAATTATTACGAGACATACAACCGTCCCAACGTCAACCTCATCGATGTCAGCCAAGAACCGATAGCAGCGATTACTCCAAATGGACTTCAAGTCGGATCCGATAGCTATGACCTCGATGTCATAGTCTTTGCCACCGGGTTCGATGCAATGACCGGCGCGATCATGGCCGTCGATATTCGCGGCAGATCTGGAACGACAATCCAAGAAGCATGGGAGGCAGGACCTCGCACCTATCTTGGACTTGGCATCGTCGGATTCCCCAATATGTTCACGATTTCCGGGCCAGGAAGTCCGTCCGTTCTGACCAACATGATCGTGTCGATTGAACAGCATGTGAACTGGATTGCTGATTGCATCGGCTATGTGCGAGACCAGGGACACCGGACCATCGAAGCGAGCGCGTCGGCCCAAGATGAATGGGTCGAATGGGTGAACGCAGTCGCGAATCTCACGCTGTATCCATCGTGTAACTCGTGGTATCTCGGTGCAAATATCCCCGGCAAAACGCGGGTATTCATGCCGCTACTGGGATTTCCACCGTATGTCGAAAAGTGCAACGCGGTCGCAGCGAACAACTATGAAGGTTTCAACCTCGCCGGTTGAGCCACTCGCCGGTTGAGCCACTCGCCTGCCGGACGCCGCGTTAGTCGACTTCGCAGTTGAGAAGGTCGTCGAGTGTCTCGCGACGAACGACGAGCCGGGCTTGACCCTCGCGGACAAACACCACCGCGGGGCGAAGAATTTTGTTGTAATTCGATCCCATCGAATGACCGTAAGCACCCGTTACCGGGGTACACAACACATCACCAATCGCCAGATCGGCCGGAACCTGAGCCTCGCGTACCAAAAGATCACCAGACTCACAATGTTTGCCAACCACTCGAACGGTTCGAGGCCGATCGGCCTCAACGTCACGCGGCAAGAAGGTTTCGTACCCGCTGCCGTAAAGGACAGGGCGAGGATTGTCACTCATGCCACCGTCCACCGACACATAGGTTCGGATACCCGGCAACTCTTTGATCGTCCCAACCGTGTACAACGTGATCCCTGCGCTCGCCACGATCGCCCGTCCCGGCTCGGCGGTCACTTGCGCATCAACACCAGCTGCATCACAAGCTCGGCGAATACCGATGCCCCACTCTTCAATGGTCGGCGCACGTTCTTGTTCGACATACGCCACACCTAGGCCACCACCAACCGAAAGTTCCGCTAGGTCGTAGGTCGCGAAAAATTGAGCCAACACTTCGACTGCTTGTTCAAAGAATTTGGCTTCAAATACTTGGCTTCCGACATGTGCGTGCATACCTAGCAACTCACACGCCGGCGAGACGGCGAGCCGCGCTAAGGCAGCCGCAGCCGCACCCGAAGCCACGCCAAAGCCGAACTTTGAGTCGTCTTGGCCGGTCTGGACAAACTCGTGGGTGTGGGCCTCAACGCCAGGCGTGATCCGAGCCAGCACCCGCGGTTTTGGCAGTCCTTGTTGAACGAGAAATTCAATGCGATCAATCTCGTCGAATGAATCGACCACAATCCGTCCGATACCGTCGGCCATAGCGACCCGAAGTTCGTCGAGTGATTTGTTGTTTCCGTGCAGCACCATTCGATCGGCAGCGATTCCAGCGGAGCGTGCCACGTGATACTCGCCTTGTGTTGACACATCAAGGTTCATGCCTTCCTCGACTGCGAGCCTCGCCATGGCCCGGCACAAAAATGCTTTCGTTGCATAGTTCACGCCGAATCCAAACGCGCCCACCGCCTGGCGGCACCGCTCACGCAGGTGGGTCTCGTCATAAACGAACAAAGGTGTCCCGAATTGTTTAGCCAGCTCAATGGTGTCGCAACCTCCAACCATCAGCTGACCCTGTGGCCCCACTGACGCGGTGTCAGGAAGCAGTCGAGTCTCGATCGCGCTCACATTGACTCCGGGGCATCGACACCAAGCAGATCTAACCCGATGCCCAAGCCAATCTCAGCGGCGTGCACCAACCACAAACGGGCTTGCGTGAGCTCGAGGTCAATACCCTCCCCCATGACATGGCAGTCGTGATAAAAACCGTGCACGGCTCCGGCAAGGTCTCGCACCCAGGTTGCGATCCGGTGCGGAGCGCGATCGGTCGCGGCCGCCGCGAGTACCTCGGGCAAAAGTGACAGTTCGCGCAGCACTTCAAGTTCGCGTTCGTGGCCCAACAGCGAATGGTCGATGTCGGGAAATGGCCCCGCGTCCAGGCCGCGATCTCCGGCCACTTTCTGAATCGACCGGATTCGGGCATAGGCCATCTGCACGTAATAGACCGGATTGTCGTTTCCTTCACTCGTTACCACGTCGATGTCGAACGTCTGTGGGCTATCAATCGACTGCAGTAGGTAGGTCAATCTCGCTGGATCGGGGCCTACCTCATCAAAGACATCGGCCAGTTCGATGATGTCGCCGGTTCGTTTCGAAAGCTTCACCGGCTCGCCCCCTTTCATCAGGTTGACGAGTTGCACAATCGAAACCTCGAGTTCGTCGGGGTCATGGCCAAGAATTTGCATCGCCGCTCTCATGCGGGCGACATAGCCGTGATGATCAGCACCCCACACATTGATGAGCAGGTCAAACCCTCGCGCGAATTTGTCGCGGTGATAGGCAATATCGGGAAGCAAGTACGTGAACTCGCCATCGCTTTTAACCAACACTCGATCTTTGTCATCGCCATAATCGGTGCTGCGAAGCCACACCGCACCATCGTTGTCGTAGACGCCGCCGCGCTCGCGCAGATCGCTAAGCGTCGTCTCGATTGCCCCTGAATCAACAAGCGACGTCTCGCTGAACCAGCGATCAAACCCGACGTGCATCCGACTCAAGGTTTGGCGATGGTCCTCGATTGCTCGGGCTTCTCCCCAGGCCAAAACATCGACACCCTCGGGGATCTCAGCTGCCCATTCGACGATGTAATCACCTTGATAGCCCCCGTCTGGAAGCGCGGTTCCGTTTTGTCGCGCCGCGAGCGATGCCGCGAATAACTGCATCTGGGTACCGCGATCATTCAAGTAGTTCTCGCGGGAAACGTCGTAGCCACAACGATCAAGGACTCGCGCAAGCGAGTCGCCATACGCGGCACCGCGACCATGTCCGGCGTGAAGTGGTCCCGTCGGGTTCGCACTCACAAATTCGACCAGGACTTTTTTACCGGCACCCAGGCCAAGGCGGGCATAGTGCGCGGATCCTTCGGCGACGACTTGGTCGAGCACGTCGTGGAGCCAGGTGTCAGCGAGGCGAAAATTCACGAAGCCGGGACCAGCGATCTCGACCGATGTCACATGCAATGGCGGAGACGAACTCAGAATCTCCGCGAGCTGGCCGGCCAATTCGCGCGGGTTTCGCCCGGCGCGTTTTGCTGCTGCCAACGCAACGTTTGATGACCAATCACCGTGTTCACGCCGACCGGGACGCTCTAGGTGGATCTCATCTGGCAATGGATTGACCTCGAGCGCGGCTAATGCGGTGCGAATCGCGTTAGCAAGCTGGTCCCGAATCACCAGGATTCTCCTTTTCGGCAGGCAGGTCACCGATGACGGCGAGTCGTGATCCTATCCGGCGCCTTCGGTACCACCTGTAGCGGATTCGACTGAACCACTCCTGAGCTACGATTTGCCCCCTTGCCCTCGTAGCTCAGCGGATAGAGCACCGCCCTCCGGAGGCGGTGGCGCAGGTTCGAGTCCTGCCGAGGGCGCTTTGCTAGGCACGGTGCACGTGTCGGTCACAGGTCAGTCACTCCCGCTGCGGGCACCGTCGCAATGGGGACAACATCCGATGACCAATTTTCATATGTGAACGCTACATTTTGATTCACGGTCCCATCGTGGTGGCCTGAATGTTGAGGAGTTCGTCTTGGCCCGTCGTCAACGAGTAACCATGCGCGGGTCACTCGCTGTCGGAGTTGCTGCCATCGCGGTACTCGCCATGTCGACAGTTGAACCGGCCCTCGCCCAGACGACATCGACCACCGTTTTTTCGAACGACGCATCCAGCTCGAGTACGACGACCCCAACCACGACATCGGGGACCTTTACGCCGACGACTTCGACCGTTCCGCCAACGAGTTCAACCACGAGCTCAACCACCCGCTCAACCACGAGCTCAACGACTGCAGCTGCGGCCGGAAGTCCTGACTTCACAGCATCATCTTCGGTACCGGCAACAGTCGCGGTTGGGCAGTCGTTTCATGCGGTGGCGCCGGTGAGGGTGGTTGATTCGC
>JBAXIB010000020.1:0-60512 GCA_037138595.1 Actinomycetes bacterium
CATTCCCGCAGCTACGACCCGAAGCTGCAACCGGGACTCAGTGGACTGCGCCGCCTAGGGCGAGGCCGCATTATGCCCCCTGGGTGTTACCTAACCAACTCTCGAACAGCGCGGCGTAGCGCCCCCCTTTGGCGACCAACTCTTGATGCGAGCCGCGCTCAACAAGTGCACCGCCATCGAACACCAGGACCAGGTCAGCTGACTCGGCGGTCGACAGGCGATGGGCGACACTGATCGTGGTTCGGCCCTGAGCGAGCCGAACCAACGCGTTGGACAACGCTCGCTCGGTTTCGGGATCAACCGCGCTCGTGGCTTCATCGAGAATTAACAGACCGGGATTGGCTAACTGAGCGCGGGCGAGCGCGACGAGCTGGCGTTCGCCGACCGACAAACTTTCACCGCGCTCACCGACCTGAGTAGCCAAGCCATCGGGCAATCGCGCCAGCCACCAGTCGAGCCCTAGGCGAACGAACGCTTGGCCAACCTCGTCATCGGTCGCGCCTTCTCGCCCCATCCGCACGTTTTCCAGGATGGTGGTGTCGAACAAGAAACCATCTTGTGGAACCATTCGAACCGCGCCGAATCGTGAACTCGGAGCAATGTCGCGTAAATCGACACCGTCGTACTCGATGCTGCCAATGGTCGGATCGGCAAGGCGACACAACAACTTGGAAAAGGTTGTCTTTCCCGAACCAGTCTCGCCGACGACCGCAACCGAGGTGCCCGCGGGGATCACGACGTCGACGCCTTCCAACACCAACGCACCATCGCGATAGGCAAACCCCAGATTCACTGCGCGCACTTCAACGGGGCCGTCGGGCAGCGTAACGCCCGGCTCTGGCTCGATGATGTCGAGTGGAACATCTAGTACATCAAGCACTTTGCGCCAGCCAGCTAACGCAGTTTGGGTTTGGTCAAGGATTTCGCCAAGTTCGGCGATGGGCACCAGCAACAAGTTCACGAGGAATGCGAACGCAATCAACGTGCCGGCTTGCATCCCCCACCCGGGACCGAACCATGCGCCGATTCCCACCACTACCGCCAGTGCCATACCGCCGAAAATGTCGCCCAGCGGAAAGATCAACGCGAAATAACGGGTGGTACGAATTTCGGCCCGATATTGCCGATCGATCGAATCGTGCACTCGCCCACGCACCCGTTCGCCAATGCCATAGGCGCGGATGACGCCTGCACCCATGACCGATTCCGACACCGCTGACAGCGTTTGGCCGACCCGGGTTCGAACTTGGTCATAAGCCCGGAGTTGACGCCGCTGTAACGCCCGAAGAATCGGGAACATCGGGGCCATCACCACCACGGTGATGATCATGAGCTGCCACGAATAGATCGCCATCACAGCAAGAGTGCCGAGAATGATGACCGAATCGACGATCCAGGCCACGCCGCCCCACTGGGCGAATCGCGCGATTGTCTCGACGTCACTGGTGACTCGAGAAGTGAGTTCACCACGGCGAGACTCATTGTGATCCGCAATGCTCAGTCGATGGATGTGACCAAATGCGCGAACGCGCAAATTGCACAGCATCTGTTCGGCAGTCCGCACCAACCGAATGTAAGTCGCACGACTCAAGGCCATCACTGCGAACGTGATCGCCGCGGCAATTGCGCTCGCCGCGAAGACAAAGCCGGGTCTAAACCCGCTGCTTCCACTTACCCCCTTGTCCAAAATCTGTTGAATTAACACTGGCGTCACCAGCCGACCGGCAGCAGTGATGATCGCCATCCCGACGGTGAGATAGATGCCCGCGCGCAGTTCCGGGCTTTTCGCTAGACCTCGGCGCAGAACTTGCATGGCCGGAACCGAAGGAACTTCAACTTCCTCGGTCAGCATTTCGGTTGGATCGTCGAACATTCCCGGCCGACTTGCCGGTGGCGGAGCCTCATGAGCTGCTTTTTCAATCTCGTGGGCAACGAGGTCGGCGATGTCGTCCTCGGGGATCGAAGAATCCCCAGCGGTATGGCGGGGGGTGCTCATCGGTCGCCAGCCGTCTCGTAGGCCCGCACGATGCGTTCATAACCGGCAACAGTGGCGAGTAACTGACTGTGAGTCCCTTGGGCAACTACTCGACCACCATCAAGAAACACGACCCGGTCGGCGAGTTCGATGGTCGAGACTCGCTGAGCAACTACCAACGTGGTTGTCGCAAGCGCGGTTCGCAATCCCGTTAGGATCTCGCTTTCGACGAATGGATCGACCGCTGAGGTCGCATCGTCAAGAATCAGCACGCTCGGATGACGAAGCAATGCCCGAGCCAGCGCGATTCGCTGGCGTTGCCCACCCGAAAGCGTCACCCCTCGCTCGCCAACCACCGTCGCGATTCCCATCGGCAGTTCAGCAACGAATTGATCGGCCCGAGCGATCTCAAGCGCTCGCAATACTTCATCGTTGGTAACCGATTCACCCAGCACGACGTTTTCCCACAGCGAGTCAGCAAACAAAAAGGTCTCTTGAAATACCAATGCCACCCGGGCGTGCAGTGAATCCGGGTCAGCCTCACGTAGGTCAACTCCACCGATGCGAATGCCACCCGATTGCGGATCGGTCAACCGCACCAGCAACTCGCACAGCGTCGTCTTCCCCGACCCGGTCGAACCGACCAATGCCACGACTTCGCCTGGGTTAATCGTAAACGAGACTTCGGCCAGCACCGGTTGGTCAGATTCATAGGCGAAACCAACCGAATCGATCTCGACCGACAGGCCGCCGGCCGGCAAACCGCGAGCGGTCAAAGGATCAGGCCGAGGGGTCAATGGACTGGCCGCCACTCGTTCGAGGCGGGCTGCCGACACCACCGAACGCGGCAATTCCTGCAAGAAGTAGCCAACGATCTGCATCGGAAAAGCCAAGATGCTGAAGAGCGCGATCCCTTGAACCAGCTGACCAGTGGTGACGCGGCCAATCGAGATCTCCCACGAGCCAAGCGCGAGCAACGCGATCGCTCCAATGGTTGGTAGCCCTTGCAATACCGGTTCGAATGAACCCCGCAAGCGGCCTACGCCAACCCGCGTGATCCGCAAGTCATCGGCCGCCGCAGCCAGGCGAGCCACCTCTTGGTCACTTCGGCCCAGCGTTTTCACGATCAGCGCGCCATCAAAACTTTCATGAACAATCCGAGACACAACACCGACTTGCTCTTGAACTTGTTCCGCGGGGCGTTCGACCCGTCGGGTGTAAATGCGGTTGAGAACGGCCAACGCCGGAAACAGCAACGCGGCAAGCAACATCATCCAGATATCAACGAACGCCAAGCTGATCAGCGAAAAGAGAATGAGCGCGACAACCCCAATGGTGAACGGAACCGGACTCATCACTTCGGTAGCGGCAAGAACATCACTATCAGTATGAGCAAGGAGTTCGCCGGTGGGTCGCGAGCGGTGAAACTCAAGCGGCACATCGAGGTACACGTCGGTGATTCGCCTCCGCCAGCGAGCTTGGACGCGAAACGTCGTGATGCCGCCGTTGAAGCGCCGCAATACGATCGAAGCGGCTTTGAGGATCCCAAGTGCCAACAACGCCGCCGAACCCCACAGCACAGTCGAGGCTGTTACCCCTTGCGAAAACGCGGGCAAGATCACATATTGGGTGACGCGGCCCAACACGATGGTGGCGCCAACGGCGGCGGCGGCATACAACGTCGCTCCGGTAACTGCGAGGGCAAACCGGCGCGGCTCGGACCGCACATATCCGGCCACGACCTTTACGCCCCGGCCAAATAACTCGCTGGCGCTCGACCGCGGGCGGTTGTCCTCGTTCATGATGTACCTATGGTCGCCGGAGTCAACCCGTTGAGCCAATCGACGCAGTAAGTTCGCCGGTGAGGTTCGTTTCCAGCGTCACTGACGATTTGCAATGGCAAGAATTTCACCCGCACGGCGCTGGGGCCGTAGGGTCGCACCTCCGAGCCGTATTCGATCTCAATCCCGGAGCAGCTGATGCGCAGCCCGAAGGACTTCTTCCGTCCCCTCGCCGTCGGTGCACCCGACCCATTGCGGGAAATCCCATTTCGTCCGTCGCGGATGATTCATTTCTTTCCCCCGTCGAACCCCAAAATGGTGGCCAAGGTGCCAACAATCGCGCCCACCGTCGACGTCTTGCTCGCCAACCTCGAAGATGGAGTTCCCGCCAGCGAGAAAGAAGCGGCTCGAGCTGGCCTCATTGAAGTCGGCAAGTCTTTTGATCTCGGCGACACCCAGTTGTGGACCCGAGTCAACTCTCTCGACTCGCCATGGGGCCTCGACGATCTCGTGACCGCGGTTACCGAAATTGGCGACAAGCTCGACGTCATCATGATTCCAAAGGTCGAAGGGCCCGAGGACATCCATTACGTCGATCGGTTACTGGCTCAGCTTGAAGCCAAAGCACGCCTCACCAAACCATTGCTGATCCATGCGATCCTCGAAACTGCTCGCGGAGTAGCCAACGTCGAAGAGATTTGTTCGGCATCGCCTCGCATGCAGGGATTGTCCTTGGGACCGGCTGACCTCGCAGCGAACCGTCGTATGAAAACGACTCGGGTCGGGGGCGGACATCCGGGCTACTTGGTGCGCGAAGACCCGAACCCCGATAACCCCGATGCTGTTCGCATTACCCATCAACAAGACCTCTGGCACTACACGGTGTCGCGCATGGTCGATGCTTGCGTCGCCAACGAGATCCTTCCCTACTACGGACCGTTTGGCGACATCGCTGACACCGTCGCCTGCGAAGACCAATTCCGAAACGCGTATCTCCTTGGCTGTGTCGGCGCTTGGAGTTTGCATCCGGTGCAGATCGAGATTGCCAAACGCGTCTTCTCACCCGATCCCGCCGACGTTGCTCATGCCCAAGAGGTTATTGACGCAATGGGTGACGGCACCGGCGCCATCATGCTCAACGGCAAGATGGAAGACGATGCATCGGTCAAACAGTGCCAGGTCATTATTGATCTCGCGCATCAACTTGCCGCTCGCGACCCTGAACTCGCAGCGCTCTACCAATTCTGAACTCAAGGAACTCCTCATGTCATCTCCTGCCGACCTCCGGCCTCGACGCTCAGTCCTCTATATGCCTGGCGCCAATGAACGTGCACTCGAAAAAGCCAAGGCGATCCCGGCCGACGCGCTCATCCTCGATCTCGAAGATGCCGTCGCGCCCGAGGCCAAGGCTGACGCACGCGAGCGCGTCTGCGCCGCCGTCGCATCCGGTGCTTACGGCCGCAAAGAAGTCACGATCCGAGCGAACGGCATCGACACACCGTGGCACGCCGATGACATACGAGCGATCGCGCAAGCCGGTCCGGCAGCAATCGTGGTACCGAAGATCAACTCTGCGGCCGATGTCGCAGCGGTAGAAGCTGCGTTGGAAGCGGCCGGGGCGCCCGACCACACCCGAATTTGGGCCATGCTTGAGACGCCAATTGCCATTATGCGTGCCGAAGAAATCGCGCATGCAAGCGAACGCCTCGCGGTCTTAGTGATGGGAACCAACGACCTCGCAAAGGAACTGCAAGCCGAGCATGTTCCAGGACGCCAGCCCCTGCTATTCGGCCTGTCGCAGTGCCTCATGGCGGCCCGTATGGCCGGCAAAGTCATCCTCGATGGTGTTTACAACGACATCAAGAATGACAAAGGTTTCGCAGCCGAATGTGCGCAAGGTCGACAACTTGGGTTTGACGGCAAGACGCTCATTCACCCCAGCCAAGTGGACCCGTGCAATCTTGCCTTCGCACCAAGCGAATCTGAGCTTGATCGGGCGCGCGGTTTGATCGCCGCGTTCGAACAAGCTCAGGCCGAGGGAAAAGGTGTAGCGACCTTCGACGGTCGCATGATTGAAAACATGCACGTGGAAAATGCGCGCCGAGCCATCGCTATGGCTGCAGCAATCTCGCAGTTACAGAACTAGCCGTCGCTTGCGAGACCACATCACTTTGACGAGCACAGCGTCATGACTGACTGGAAGCAGTGGCGCGAACAAGTCGACCTCGACGACTACGACGCTCGATGGCAGCAGATGGCCGCCGCCGGCGAAAACCCCCACGGGGAAGCGGACTACGTAGTCGACCTACTCGGCCCCACCCAGCCGGCCGCCGTGCTTGATGCGGGATGCGGCACCGGTCGACTCGCGATCGAACTCGATCGCCGCGGGATCGATACCGTCGGAGTCGACCAGGATGAGGACCTGCTCGGTCGAGCCCGCACAAAGGCCCCCAACTTGGCATGGGTCCTGACCAACTTGGCTGATCTCAACCTTGGTCGCACTTTTGATGCCGTGGTACTCGCCGGCAATGTCGTGCCGTTCATTGAAACTTCCGACCGGCCCGAGGCAATTACCCGATGCGCTCGTCACGTCAATCCCAATGGGTTTTTGCTGGCCGGTTTTCAGTTGCGGCCCACTTGGCCCAGCGTCGATGACTACGACACCTGGTGCGCGTCAGTTGGACTCAAACTTGATGCGAGATATTCATCGTGGACTTCCGACGCATTCGAGTCGAGCTCGGACTATGCGGTTTCGGTGCACCGGTGGAAACCATGACGCCGCCGAGTCGCACTCGGCGTTGACGGCCAACTCCTGCACACCAGCACCGAGAAGTTAGGGAAGCTGCATCGCCTTGGTCTCTAGGAACTCATCGAGTCCGAACTTGCCAAGTTCTCGACCATTGCCCGACTGGCGATAGCCACCGAATGGTGCGTGCAGATTGAAGCCGCCCTCGTTGATCGACACCTGACCCGTGCGCATCTTGCGAGCAAACTCTGTCGCACGGGCGACATCAACTGACTGCACTGCGCCACCGAGACCATAAATAGAGTCATTGGCGATGTGCAACGCTTCGGCCTCATCGTCATAAGGCATGATGACCAGTACTGGCCCAAAAATCTCTTCTTGAGCGATGGTCATATCGGTGGTCACGTCGGCAAAGATCGTTGGCTTCACGTAGTAGCCGACATCAAGTCCCTCGGGTGATTCGACGCCACCGGTTACCAGCGTTGCCCCTTCGTCGATTCCCCGCTGGATATAGCCGCGAACGCGATCGCGCTGCACAGCCGAAACAAGCGGACCGAGATCGGCATCGCTGTCTCCTGGGCCTAAAGTCACCGCTTCGGCCGCGGCCTTTGCCAGCGAAATAACGAGGTCTTGTTGGGAACGAGGTACGAGCATACGAGTCAGCGCTGAACACGTTTGACCCGAGTTCAAAAAGCAGCCGAAACGGACACCGGGCGGAACTGCAGCTTCGAAGTTCGCATCCTCAAGCATCACATTGGCGGATTTGCCGCCGAGTTCAAGATGCACCCGCTTGACTGTCTCGGAACCAAGTTGCGTGACTCGCTTTCCGGCCCGGGTCGAACCAGTGAACGACACCATGTCAACATCAGGATGCGAAGCAATTGCCTCGCCGACTACCGGTCCGGTACCCGTCACCAAGTTGAATACGCCGGCCGGCAGACCGGTTGAATCGATGATCTCGGCCAGTAAGAACGCGGTGAGTGGCGTGACTTCACTGGGCTTGAGCACAAAAGTACAGCCGGCCGCCAGCGCCGGAGCAAGCTTCGAAATGATCTGGTGCAGCGGGTAGTTCCAGGGCGTAATTGCGCCGACCACACCAATTGGTTCTCGAACAACGAGCGAATGGGCAACTTGCTCTTCGAACATGAAATCGTCAAGCACCTGCACATAACCGTTCATGTTGGCGATCGGCATGCCGGCTTGGATCATGTTGGCCCACATCAGCGGCATCCCCAGCTCGGACGAAATCACGGCGCCGAGTTCCTGGCTGCGCGCCGCCAGTGCTTCAGCGATGCCCTGGACATACTTTCCACGCTCTTGTTTCGAGGTGTAACCCCACGATTCGAATGCCGTTTTTGCGGCCGCGACCGCTCGGTCGACATCGCCGGGAGTTCCGGCCGGCACCGATGCGAGGAGTTGCTCGGTCGACGGGTTAATCACGTCAATCGTTTCCGTACCTAACGGTGTCACCCATTGGCCATCGATATAGAACTTGTTGTAGTCAGTCACTAAAGGCTCCCTGAATTGGTCGGGCGCGTGGCGTCCGTTGAATCACAACTTCTTTACGCTACCCCGATCGCTTTCCGACCGCGCCCGCGTCCTCGTTCGGAACCGAAACTTGCTCACTGGCGCCGTCTGGCCTACCTCGCAACCCCTCGGGAAGGTTTCGCGCCGTGGCCAACACAATGATCGCGAGCATCAATTCACCCATTGTCGTGCGGCCGGCGCTGCGCTCGGGAGCGATCGCACTAGTCGATAACACGATGAACATCAGCAAATTGATCAAAATCGCCCAGCCAAACGGATGGCGTAGCCGTCCTTTGATCAGGGCGGCGATGCCAACGCCTATGGCGATCCCGAACGACAACCAGCCCAGCGGTTCGTAGCCACGACTCCAAAAATCAATGGCATGGGCCCACCCAGAAAACGGAGTCACAATTTCGGTCACTTGATTTCCGACTTCCGGGAACTGCGAGCGAAGCCACAGCCACCAAGAACCTGCCGCCACGATCGGGACCGCCACTGCGATCAACGAGTCGCGATCACGACGCCACATGGCATATCCGATCAGGAACAACACCGTTGTTTCTTTTGTCAATGCCGCGGCGACGCCCAACAGCAGCGCCCAACCAAGGCGTTTTCGCAACAAGAACCACAACGCCCAAAATACCAATGCGGTCGCCAACGGATCGGGCGTCGAAATCCGCAACGACACCAAGCTGCCGGTCATCAAACCAAACGCCACTGCGGGCCACGGCGGCCCGCGCAGATGCATCGAAAGTGCTCCGCTGGCAACTGATCCAGCGAAAATGCCAAGTACCCCCACGGCAAACATGGCCCATACGAGCCCTACCCCGCCGCCAGTCGGGTGCAAGATCCAAACCAGCCACGGGAAAAGAATTCGTTGCAGCCGATAGCGCGGCCGGTCAAGACCGGCGGCAACCGAGTGCAAGTGCATTGGCTCGCGCGCCATCACGTAGAAAAACTTGCCGTCATGTTCGCCGGCTTCAGTCGTTGGATAACCGGGGATGTCGTGTTCGATGATCGGAGCCGAAGGCTCGGTCGGACCGGCCACAACGAGTCCGCCAAGGGTGTCAAAGGTCAGTGCAAGGTTGGCCAAAATAAGGACGACCGCGAATGTTGTCCCAACCAGTGACCACATAATGATCTTGCGCCAACTTGTCGTCATCGGCTGGTGATCGTCATCGGCTGGGCCGCGCCATCAGTGAGCTCGCGTCATGAAATGCGGTCGACGATCGCGGATGCGAATTCCGAGCACTTCACCTCGGTTGCGCCGTCCATCAATCGGGCGAAGTCATAGGTAACAACTTTGTCGGCGATGGTCGCTTCGAGGGCGGCGACGATATCGGCCGCAGCGTCGTTCCATCCCAGATGCTCGAACATCATTACCCCTGACAAAAGCACAGAACCAGGATTCACTTTGTCTTGACCGGCGTACTTCGGAGCAGTCCCGTGGGTTGCCTCAAAGATACCGTGGCCGGTGACGTAGTTGATGTTTCCTCCCGGGGCGATACCGATGCCGCCTACCTGCGCCGCCAGCGCATCAGACAAATAGTCACCATTGAGGTTCAAGGTGGCGATTACATCAAACTCGGCGGGACGAGTGAGGACCTGTTGCAAGGTGATGTCAGCAATCGCATCTTTCACGAGGATCCGATCCCCGGGCTTGCCGTCGCAGTCATCCCAACCCACTGCGACGTCAGCAAATTCATCCCGGGTGACTTCATAGCCCCAGTTACGGAACGCACCTTCGGTGAATTTCATGATGTTGCCTTTGTGCACCAATGTCACCGATGGACGGTTGTTTTTGACCGCATACTCAATGGCGGCGCGAATCAACCGCTTGGAACCGAACTCACTTACCGGTTTGATCCCGATGCCTGAACCTTCGCGGATATCCCAACCAAAGTTGTCGTGCAACATCGAGATGAGCTTGATCGCTTCAGGTGTACCTGATTCGAGTTCAAGGCCGGCATAGATATCTTCGGTGTTCTCGCGAAAGATGACCATGTCAACTTGCTCAGGATGCTTGACCGGCGACGGAACTCCTTGGAACCATCGCACTGGCCGCAAGCACACATACAGATCGAGAATTTGTCGAAGCGCCACGTTCAGACTGCGGAACCCACCGCCGATTGGTGTGGTCAACGGCCCTTTGATGCCAATGAGGTGATCGCGAAAAATGTCGATCGTCTCTTGGGGGAGCCAGTCGCCGGTCTCATTGAATGCCTTTTCACCGGCGAGAACTTCCTTCCACTCAATGGTTCGCCCGTACTTCGCGGCCGCGGCATCCAGCACCAGTCGTGCCGCCGGCCAAATATCGACCCCTGTTCCGTCGCCTTCGATGAACGGGATGATCGGGGTGTCCGTGACATTCAGCGAGCCATCGGCGTTTTGCGTGATCTTGTCAGCCATGGCCGGATCGTAGCGAAGAGACAAGTTTAAGACAAGTGTGGCTCAGGCGCCCAGCACGGTTCAGGTGGTCGTGCCGGGCAGACCAAGCCCGAGGTTCGCATAAATTTCGCGAGTCGCAGTCGAGCGATTCAACGTATAAAAGTGCAAGCCGGGTGCCCCTTCAGCGAGCAACTCGGCGCACAAATCGGTAGCGAGCGCCACCCCCAAGGAACGGACCGCGACCGGATCGTCAGACACTTCGGCAAACCGTTTGGCCAGATGAGGTGGAAACTCCGCTCCGGCCAATTGAGCGAAACGCTGCACCTGCCCAGCGTTCGTCACCGGCATGATGCCCGGCAACACGGGTTTCGTGCAGCCAAGCGCTGCGAGTTCGTCAACCATTCGCAAGTACGGCTCAGCCTCGAAAAAGAACTGGGTAATCGCAAAATCTGCCAAGTCAAGTTTCGCGGCGAGGTACCGCCGATCGGCGATCGAGTCACCACCTGACCTCGGATGCAGTTCAGGATGTGCCGCCACGCCGATTGAAAAATCACCCGCATCCCGAATCAATTCGACGAGTTCAGACGCGAACTGCATATCACCAATATCGGTCGATGGATCCGCAGGTGGATCACCGGCCAACGCGAGGAGGTTGCAAATACCGACGTCGAAATACTCCGAAACCAGCGCTACCAACTCGTCACGCGAATGGCCGATGCAAGTGAGGTGTGCCATCGAGGTAATGCCGATGTTGCGCTGAATGTGAATCACGATGTCGCGAGTTCGATCACGAGTCGAGCCACCCGCGCCGTAGGTCACTGAAACAAATGACGGGTCGAGCGGCACAAGGTCTTCGATTGCCTGTTCCAATACTTTTTCTGCCTCATCACTGCGAGGTGGAAAAAACTCAAACGAAAACGTCGGACCTACCGCAAGCAGTTCGCCGATCTTGCGCGAGGAATTGAGCGTCACGCCCACGACCGCTCAGCTGCATCGACGGCATTGCGATAGAGCAGTGCTCTAGTCATCGGACCGACTCCGCCAAGTCGAGGAGACATCCACGATGCGACTTCGGCGACTTCTTCAACCACATCGGACAGAACCTTGCGACCTTCGTAGGCCACTCCCGCGCCAACCACTACGGCACCTGGTTTGACCATTTCTGGGGTAATGAGTCCTGGCGTGCCTGCCGCCGAAATCAAAATATCGGCCTCTCGGGTGTAATCGCCCAAGTTCGGGACTCCCGTGTGAATGACGGTGACCGCGGCATTTGCCCCCGGTTGCTTGAGGGCCATGAGATTCGCTAGCGGCCGGCCAATTGTCAAGCCCCGTCCGACGATAACGACATGGCGACCGGCGATCGGAATCTCATAATGCATGAGTAGCGCTTGAATACCCGCGGGGGTGCATGCCAGCGGCGCATCGATACCCATCACCAAACGACCGAGGTTGACGGGGTGCAGGCCGTCGGCATCCTTATCAGGATTCAGTCGCATCAACGCCGTTTCATAATCGACCCCAGTCGGAAACGGATATTGAATGAGCACCGCGTCGATCGAAGGATCCGCGTTATAACGATCGACGAGAGCGAGCACCTCATCAAGGGCGGTATTGGCCGGCAGATGTTCGCCTTGTGACGCAATCCCAAGCTCGGCACAATCACGATGTTTCATGGCGACATAGTTCGCACTCGGGCCGTCGTCACCGACCAAAATAGTGCCGAGGCCAGGCGTGATTCCTCGTTCAGCGAGCGCCTCAACCCGTCGTGCCAGATCGGCCTTTATCGTCGCTGCTACAAGTTCACCGTCAAGGATTTGCGCTGTCATGGTCCAAAGATAGCCTCCGGCGACATCTCGTCCGGTTGCGAGCACGCCCGTGCTCGGCAACTGTGTCGACATGAACACACCCATGTCGGACGCCTCCGACGCTACCCGCGGCGATCGGGACCTCGCGATGCCGGGTGAGTTTGCTCCGTTACAGGTCGGGCCGCTGGAAGTCTGGCCACCAGTGGTCCTCGCCCCCATGGCTGGCGTTACCAATGCACCATTCCGCCGGCTGTGCCGACGATACGGGGCGGGCTTGTACGTCAGTGAAATGGTCAACGCACGAGGACTCATCGAAGGCGGCGCGAAAAGTTGGCATCTCGCATCGTTCGATGCCGACGAAACACCACGCAGCATCCAACTCTACGGAACCGACCCCATTACCATGAGTGACGCGGTTCATCGACTGATCGATGAAGGTCGTGTCGACCACATCGATCTCAACTTTGGCTGCCCGGTACGAAAGGTCACTCGCCATGGCGGCGGTTCGGCGCTTCCGCTCAAACCTCGATTACTTGCTGCGGTAATTTCGGCGACGGTCAAAGCTGCAGGGCCAGTTCCAGTGACCGTCAAAGTACGAAAAGGTATTGACGACGACTTGCTTACCTACCTTGATGCTGGCCGAGTTGCCCAAGATTCCGGCGCGGCGGCCATTGCGTTACACGCGCGCACGGCTTCTCAGCTGTATTCGGGACGCGCCGATTGGACATCCATCGCGGCGCTCAAACAATCCTGCACGATCTCGGTACTGGGCAACGGCGATATTTGGTCGGCAACCGACGCGGTGCGCATGTTGCGCGAGACCGGAGCCGATGGCGTCGTCGTCGGGCGCGGATGCCTGGGGCGGCCCTGGCTATTCGGCGAACTGGTCGACGTTTTCGAAGGCCGCCCCACCCGGCCAGTGCCGGCATTGGCCCAAGTGCTTGCCATCTTGATCGAACACGGCCGACTCTTGGCCGCCCACCGCGGCGAGGTCGTCGGCATGCGGGACCTTCGGAAACACACCAGTTGGTATCTGGCCGGCTACCCCGTCGGCGGCGAAGTGCGCCGTCGACTTTCGGTCATCAGCTCGCTGTCAGAGCTTGAAGCGATCGCCATGGAACTTAATCCGGCCATGGTTGCCTCTGTTGATGCGGTAAACGCGCCACGCGGCACGCAATCTGGCCCACAACAGGTCACCTTGCCTGATGGTTGGCTTGACCACCGAGACGACCTCCAGCCGCCACCAGCCTCGGCGGACATCTTGGTTTCCGGTGGCTGATCAATCCGATCACGTTCACCTGGTATTGGCGTCCGGGTCTCCGAGGCGTCGAGAATTACTGATGCAGTTCGGAGTTCCCTTTTCAGTCCGCATTCCTGACATCGACGAGACCCCACTGTTTGATGAAGCGCCGCGCTCCTATGTCGAACGATTGGCGAGAATCAAAGCAGGCCACGCAGTAGCCGAGGTCGGTGAAACCGACTCGCACGCCTCAGTGCAATCGCAAACTCTGTCCCGTCACGAGATTGTTTTGGCAGCCGACACCACGGTCGACTTGGCTGGTGCCATTTTGGGTAAACCAACCGACGCGAACGATGCGGCAGTCATGCTTCGGGCCTTGTCAGGTCGAAGCCATGAGGTCCACACCGGTGTCGCGGTTTACGGGTCGTTCGGACTTCTCAGTTCAGTCACGACAACAACCGTCACATTTCGCCACTTAACCCACGACGACATCACCAGTTACGTCGCCACAGGAGATCCGCTCGATAAAGCGGGTTCCTACGGCATTCAAGGCGATGCTGGGCGATTCGTGACCGCCCTTAGCGGGAGCGCCAGCAACGTTGTCGGTTTGCCTATGGCCCAAACCGCGGCGCTCCTCGCGGCAGCCGGAATCGACGCCATCGAGTGGGGACCACCACGGTCGACTTAACAGCCCGATCGGGATCGTTGCCCCATCGCTATCAATGCCGGAAGTGGCGTTCACCAGTGAAAACCATGGCTAAACCAGCCGCGTCTGCTGCCGCGATGACCTCGTCGTCACGAATTGAGCCACCCGGCTGAATCACCGTTGCTGCTCCCGCGGCAATCGCACCATCAAGCCCATCGGCGAAGGGGAAAAACGCGTCACTTGCATAAGCCCCGCCCGCGGCGCGCCCCGCGGCCTTCTCATCAGCAATCGCACCAGCATCTCGCCGATTTTGTTGCCCGCAACCAATGCCTACTGCCCGGCCACCTTCAACCAGAACGATCGCATTTGAGGTGACCTTGGCCACGACTCGCCAAGCCAGCTGAAGGTCAGCCCACTGCGCATCAGTTGGGGTCGCTTTGGTAACTACCGTCCACGTCGAATGATCTGTAGTGACGACGTCGGGAGTCTGCACGAGAAATCCGCCGTCGATTCCGCGCAGGCTCAACCCCAATGGTCCAGGCGGGACTGCTTCCAACAGTCGCAAATTTCGTTTCTCGGTCAACCGTGCCAATGCAGCGGGTTCAAAACTTGGGGCAATGAGCACTTCGGTAAACACCGGAGCTAGTGCTTCAGCCAGAGCAAGGGTGACCGGACGATTCACCGCCACAATCCCGCCAAACGCCGAAACTGGATCGCACTCGTGGGCCCGGACATAGGCCGTGGTGATGTCATCGGCAATGGCCACACCGCAGGGGTTGGCATGTTTGATGACAACCGCCGCCGGACCATCACCGAGCGCATGCACGAGTCGCCATGCGGCATCGGCGTCGAACACGTTGAGATACGACATCTCTTTTCCGCCGTGTTGCACCGCGCTGTGCCACCAACCGGTCTGGCCGGCGACCGAATACCTAGCACCAACTTGATGGGGATTTTCGCCGTAACGCAAACCCTGATCTTGTTCGAGCACCAACTCAATCGACCGTGGCAACGAATTTTCGGTCGCTCGTTCACCAGGTGAAGGCTCGGCGAGCCAAGCCAAGATTTGTGCGTCGTAGGCAGCAGTCGTCGCGAATGCAGTTCGGGCCAACCGCTGGCGCATCCCATCGCTCAATGCTCCGTCGGCGCGTAGCTCATCAAGAACCGCTGGATAGTCACCAGGATCAACGATGACTCCAACAAAAGCATGATTCTTCGCCGCGGCACGAACCATCGCGGGCCCGCCAATGTCAATCATTTCAATCGACGGCTGGGACGAAAATGGGTACAAGTTTGCGACAACTAAATCGATGCCCTCGATGTCATAGCGATCCATGTCGGCACGGTGGTCAGCGTCATCCCTATCAAACAACAACCCACCGTGAATTTTGGGATGCAAGGTCACAACTCGATGGCCGAGTATCGCTGGCACGCCAGTAATTTCGGCAACATCGGTTACCGGAATCCCCGCTGCTGCGATGACTGAGGCTGTACCGCCGCTCGAGATGAGCTCGACGCCCAACTCGTTGAGTGCTGCGGCAAACTCGACAATTCCGGTCTTATCAAAGACCGAGAGCAAGGCTCTCATTGCACACTCCCGCGTTCAAGAATTTTGTGGATGGTCTGGACATACAACTGCCGTTCGACAACCTTGATGCGCTCGTGAAGCGTCTCGACTGAATCGTCGCGTCGCACGGCCACCGCTTCTTGAGCCAAGATCGGCCCAGCATCAACTTCGACCGTCGCGATGTGAACAGTGCAACCGGTCACTTTCACTCCGAAAGCCAACGCGTCTTCGACGGCATGCCAGCCTGGAAATGAAGGAAGTAATGCTGGGTGTGTGTTGATGATGTGTCCGGAGAAGCGATCGAATATTGGCTCGGCGAGCACGGTGCCAAATCCCGCCATCACCACTAGGTCGATTCGCGACCGTTCGAGCGCATCGACTACCTGTTGGGAATAACCCTCCCGCTGGAAGTCAGCGGCAAAACTTTCACGCGCCACCAGTTCGCAGGCGACGCCGTGACGTTCAGCAATCCCCGTTGCCCCGCACGGACGGTCGACAATGACTACTTCGACGGGAATCCCGCTGGAAAGTATTGCGTCAAGAATTGTTCCGCTGCCCGAAGCCAGCACGGCGATGCGCACAGGTCGCACGCTACCAAGCGCTCAGGTACTGACAATCCATCATGACGGGGGGCCACCAACCACATGGGTCAGCGACCCCACGCCATGACCAAACCACTCGGGAAGAACCCGGGTTACAAGATGCGGGTCTTGTCGCCCTCGAATTCTGCTGCACCAAAGCCCAGCATGGGGATGAAGATGAACGGGAAGAACAGCATCGCGACACCATAGACAGACGTTTTCCCAAACTTCTTGGCCACATCTATGAAGATAATGAACGCCACCACGATGTTGATGCAAGGGATGAAATGCAAGATGATCCACCAGCCTTCACGCCCGGCGATTTTGATCAGAATGTAGAAATTCAAGATCGGGATGATGGCGAGCCAACCTTGCTGACCGGCTTTGAGGAAGATCTTCCACATGCCAGCAATAAGCAGGACGACCACAGCCAGATAGACCACCAAAACAAGCCCGCCGCCGGCAATTCCACCGGACGCAGCACCAAATAGTTCACGCATAACGTTTCCTCTCTGTTGTCGACAGGAAAACGCTATCTCAATCCCCGCGTGCGGTCGCGAACTTACGCGCAGTTAGAGATTCCGGACGATCTCGACCATCAAGCTTCCAGCCTCGGTCGGGTTACGGCCGACCTTGACGCCCGCGGCCGTGAGCGCCTCCATTTTGGCGCCGGCAGTGCCTTTGCCGCCGGAAACGATCGCCCCCGCGTGGCCCATCTTCTTGCCCGCTGGCGCCGTGATTCCAGCGATGTAGGCAGACACCGGCTTGGTCATTTTGGTGGCGATGAACTCAGCCGCGTCCTCCTCGGCCGAGCCACCAATTTCACCAATCAACATCACGGCCTTGGTGTCCGGGTCTGCTTCGAAGCGTTCGAGACAATCGATGAACGTGGTTCCCGGAACGGGGTCTCCACCGATGCCGACACAGGTCGTTACACCAATGTCTTGCAACTTCAGTTCGTGCAGTGCTTGATAGGTCAGGGTTCCCGACCGACTAACGATGCCCACGGGCCCGCCCGGCTTAGCGATCTCACCAGCAGTAATTCCGATGTTGCACTTGCCGGGACTGATGATCCCTGGGCAATTGGGGCCAAGTAACTGCACGTTTGGAAAATCTCGCTGAAGTTTGTTGTAAAACCACGCCTCGTCTTGGGCGGGGACACCTTCGGTAATACAAACGATGAACTCAATCCCGCCTTCGGCCGCCTCCATGATCGCGTCTTTTACCCCGGGCGCTGGAATAAAAATGCACGACGCAGTCGCTCCCGTTTCAGCGACCGCGTCCGCTACTGACGCGAATACCGGGATACCGTCAACGTCGGTTCCAGCCTTCTTCGGGTTTGTTCCGGCAACTACCTGCGTGCCGTAGTCGCGGTTGCGCAGGCCGTAGAAACGACCCTGACTCCCAGTCAAACCCTGATACACGACCTTGGTGTTCTCATCGACAAAAATGGACACTGGTTATTCCTACTTCCCCGCCGCGAGCTCGACGGCAGCTTTGGCCGCTTCGAGCATGGTGGATTTCGACTGCAACTTGTCTGACAGGTGGGGCTCGAGGATTGCTCGACCCTCCTCGGCATTGGTGCCATCAAGACGAATCACTATGGGCGCATCAATCGTGACTCGTCGCAACGATTCGACAATCCCGTTCGCGACCTCTTCACCGCGAGTTATACCACCAAAGATGTTGATAAAGATCGACTTCACCCGCTCGTCGTTGTTGATGACTTCGAGCGCGGCCGACATCACATCCGCATTTGCTCCGCCACCAATGTCGAGAAAATTAGCGGCCTGTCCGCCGGCTTGATTGACGACGTCAAGCGTGCTCATTGCCAGGCCCGCACCGTTGGCGATAATGCCAACTGATCCTTCAAGGCCGACGTACTGCAAGTCGTGGGCATGGGCTGCTTCTTCACGTTCGTCGCGTACCTGGGTCATCGCGAAATCGCCCCACTCATGACGGAACTGAGCGTTGTCGTCGAGCGTGACCTTGGCGTCAAGGGCATGGACCCGACCGTCAGGAGTGAGAATCAACGGATTGATCTCACACAAGTCAGCGTCGCCCTCGATGTAAGCGGTGTAAAGCTTCATCAGGATGTCGATGGCACCTTCGGTCGCCGCTGGGTTCAGGTTGGCGGCGAGCACCCACTCACGCGCCGCTTCAGGGGTAATTCCATCGACCGGATCGACCCAAATCTTTGAAATCGCATCAGGGTTGTCGACTGCCACTGTTTCGATTTCGACACCACCCTCGGCTGACAACATCCCGAGGTGTTTTTTCGCTGCTCGATCGAGCGTGAAGCTGGCGTAATACTCCTCAGCGATGTCGGAGGCATGTTCGATCCAGACCACCTTGACGATGTGACCCTTGATGTCCATTCCTAAAATGTTGCTGGCATGAGTACGCACTTCGTCAGCGTTGTGGGCCAACTTCACGCCGCCGGCTTTTCCTCGCCCGCCGACATGTACCTGTGCTTTCACCACCACCGGGTAGCCAACAGCGTCAGCGGCATAGACCGCTTCAGGTACGGAGTTGACTGCACGACCATCGGACACCGGAATGCCAAAGGTGGCGAAGAACTGTTTGCCTTGAAATTCGAGAAGATCCACGACGGAAACCTAGTCAGGCCAGACCCTCAGCTCACAACTCGCCAACCGAGCACAGCGGTTGGCATCAACCGGTGAGCTCGCGATCATCCAATGCCGCTTCTAACCAAGTCGTGATCTCATCCATCGCCGCACCGGGCGTAAAGATGCCAGCCACACCGGCCGCTTGCAGTTCGACGATGTCATCCCCAGGGACAATCCCACCACCAAAAACGAGCACGTCGTCGAGTCCTCGGAGGTCAAGTTCCTTCATAACTCGGGGAAAGAGCGTCATGTGGGCCCCAGACAATACCGACAAGCCAACCGCATCGGCATCTTCTTGCAGCACTGCCTCGGCAACCTGTTCTGGGGTCTGGAATAATCCGGTATAGATCACCTCAAACCCCGCGTCACGTAACGCCCGAGCGATGATTTTCACCCCTCGGTCGTGTCCATCGAGACCGGTCTTTGCTACGACAACTCGATACATGCGCTTCACGCACGGGATACTAGGAGCATGTCGGTACCTTCGCCCCAAATCCACCCATTCGTCGCACAGCATCGGTCATGAGTCCCGTCGCTCCACGCCGAGCCCGTAACACACGTACCGTCATCGTTGGCCTTACTGGCATCGCCGTCGGTTTGTTACTCGTCGTAGGCGTGTTCGTGATCGCCGTACCATCGCTGACCGAAAACGGCAAGGTCCAGATCAAGTTGGGGTCGGACCGGTTCGACACGGGGTTACGCGGACAAAAAGCCGCCGAGATCATTGAACGTGACGGACCGATCCTGTTTTCCGATGTCGCAAGCGGCCAACACGACATCTTTCTTCAACACCTCGGTGATGACACCACAACCGGCTTTTTGGCGTTCGATGCCCGCAAGTCAAGTTCAACGCGCGAGTGCACACTGCATTGGGACGCCGATTCGGATCACTTTGTTGATCCGTGTGATGGAACGGTGCAGTCCAACGATGGATCCGGATTGGTCCATTACAACGTGATCGCGGTCGATGGCGGCACGGTAGTCATCGCACTCAATCCCGATGACCTCGGGCCGACGGCGACGTCGTCTACGTCAACCACCTCAACGTTGCCAATCACCGGCACGTTACCCAATCGCTGATCTCGACTGACGGGTCGCGCTCGACAATTCGTTCAGAACAATCGAAGGAGTTCTTGCTTTCGAACTTTGCTGGTCGCGGTCATTGGTAAGGCGTCTACGGCGACCCAATGCTTCGGAACTTTGTATGCCGCAAGTCGCACTGCAGCCCAGGTAGTCAGATCGATTTCATCGAGATCAGCTCCGTCAATCAGCCGCACCACTGCTGCAGGAACCTCACCTTTGATCGGATCCGGTAGCCCAACAACCGCTGCTTCAAGCACCGCTGGGTGCCGTTCGAGAACCTCTTGCACCTCAACGGCGTAAACCGAGTAACCACCGTGTTTGATCACATCTTTTTTGCGGCCGACGAATACGACTGTGCCAAACATCCCTTTGCGCACCAGGTCGCCCGTTCGCAGCCATCCATCTTCGGTAACCACATCAGAAGTGGCTTCGGGAGCGTTCCAATAACCCTTTATAACCCCAGCGCCTTTGACCCAGAGTTCGCCGACTCCCCCGAGTCCGACTTCAGTCTCACCGTCAGGGTCGACTCCGCCGCGGTCGTCGCCGTCGACCCGCATGACCCGAAACGTATAGCCGGGCAATTGGAACCCGATCGAATTACCGAGTCCGAGTCCAACCAGTGGCGGTGACACTTTTGCCGCCACTCCACCTCCTACCTCGACTAACCCATAAGCCTCGACAAAGGCCGCTTGTCCGACCGCGCCCACCAGCGGCAGCGTCATCGTGGCCCCCATCTGCTTGAACTGCCGGGCTAAATCTGCCGGCATCGCGTCGGCTCCTGAACCCCACAGTCGAATCGACGTGAGATCGCGGCCTTCGGCGCCCGCCTCAATCAGCATGCGAAACATTGCTGGGACTCCAATAAAAACGGTGGCCCGGCGATCTTCAATGACGTCGAGCACTTCGACGGGATGAAAAGACTCCAATTGGTACACAGGAACCGCCATGCACGCGAGGCCCATCAGTACCGCGAATCCCATGATGTGAGCAATGGGCAGCGCAACAACGGCTTCATCACGATGCAATACCGCGGGCCATGCCACCCCGGCCGTGGCTTGGCCAACGAGCGCTTGGTGCGACAACTCGGCACCCTTCGGCTGACCGGTGGTTCCCGATGTGTAAAACAACGCGGCAACGTCGGCGAGCGATGTCGGTATCGGCTCGAGCAACGGAACAGCATCGCCCAACTCGTTGGCATCACGAATCACGAGACGCGCGCCTGAATCGGCGATCACGTGATCGACTTCCGCAACCTGCATCTGGGGATTGATTGGCACTGGGATGCAGCCTGCGCGTGACGTAGCAAGACACAACAAAAACAGCTCATAGGAATTTTTGGTATTCAGCACCACTCGATCGCCGCGCTCGGCGCGACGTGCGATGCCTCCGGCCCAGCGATTCACCTGATCTGATGCTTCGCTAAAGGTCAAGGTCAGTCCGTGTGCATCGGTCATCAATCGGCGATCGCCGTGCACTTCGGCCAGGCTATGCATGACCGTACCGAGGACCTCGGTCTGGCGTATCGCCAACCGCGCCCTGGTGAGCGCCTGCATCATCGAACAGCGCCCAGTGTCATCAGTCGGAACTCTAGAGCTTCTCGAGCGGTGCCCAACTCAAAAGGAGTTGCTTTTCGCCTGATCCCGAAAAATGCACCACTGCCACCGCTTTGTCGCCAGTGCCTTCAATTCGTTGAATCACACCTTCGCCAAATGTCTTGTGCATTACGTCATCACCAGCTTGAAGACCGATCTGATCGGCACCGCTCGGCAGGGGCGGGGTTGGGCGCAACGCACTTTCGACAATGCGGTCACGATGTTCATCCCAGTCAGCACCGCGAGAAGTCGATGAATGGTGCTCACGGGAATTGTCCGCGCTCGTCCGTCCACCGCCACCGAAGGTACGACCGCTCGGCACATCATGCGCCTCCGAAGTCGACGATCGACGAGTTCCATATCCGCCGAAGGACCCCGATCCATATTCAGACCCATAACGCGATGATTGCGCTGACGATGTCGGCGACACTCGGCGAGAACCACGGCGACTTCCCTGGATAACCTCAACCAATGCTTCGGGAATTTCATCGAGGAAGCGACTCGGCGGGTTGTACTGCGTCGAGCCAAACAATGATCGGCTCCAGGCGTGGGACAAGTACAGGCGTTCTCGGGCCCGAGTGATACCGACATATGCCAAACGGCGCTCCTCTTCGAGTTGATTGGGATCGCCAATCGACCGCAGGTGTGGAAACACGCCGTCTTCGAGTCCTATGAGGAACACTGCCGGGTACTCGAGACCCTTTGCTGAATGCAGCGTCATCAGCACCACTGCTGACTCGTCGTCAGTCAGTTGGTCGGTGTCTGCTACCAAACTGACTTGTTCGAGAAATGAATCGACTGATTCAAACTCGCGTGCGGCACCGGCGAGCTCAGCGAGATTTTCGATACGGCCTTCGGCTTCGACGCTGTGTTCCGCTTCGAGTTCGGCCACATAGCCCGACTGCTCGAGAATGCGCTCGAGTAACACACTTGGAACAGAACCGGCCTGGTGCTGAGCCTGCAGTTCATCAATCAACGCAACAAAATGTGCGATGCCCTTCAGCGCCCGGCCCGTTACCCCAGCTGCTTCGACGCTTCGCAGTGCTTCGAAAAACGGGACTTCATGCGCATGAGCCCAAGCATCAAGACGGCCAACCGTACTTTCACCAACACCCCGTTTAGGAACGTTGAGTACCCGTTTAACGCTGACCTCGTCAGCGGGATTGACCACGACTTTCAAGTATGCGAGCGCATCTTTTACCTCGCGACGATCGTAAAAACGTGTGCCACCAATGACTTTGTAGGGAATGCCCGACCGCATGAGTTGCTCTTCCATGATGCGGCTTTGCGCGTTCGTACGATAGAAAATCGCCACGTCGCCCCAGCGATACGCACCGTCATGGAGGTGCGAAATCTGATGGGCTACCCACTGACTCTCGTCGCTTTCATCGTCAGCGTGATAACGCACAATTGCTGTTCCATGGCCTTGGTCAGTCCAAAGCTCTTTTGGCTTGCGGCCCATGTTGTTGGCAATAACCGCGTTCGCCGCGTCAAGGATCGTTTGGGTCGAGCGATAGTTCTGCTCGAGCACGATGACCGTTGCGTCAGGGAACGCGTTTTCAAATTCGAGAATGTTACGCACGTCGGCGCCACGAAATTGATAAATGCTTTGGTCGCTGTCACCGACGATGCAAATATTTCGATGCTCGGATGCCAGCAGGGTCACCAGCTCATTTTGAACATGATTCGTGTCCTGATATTCGTCGACGAGAACATGACGAAACCGATGGCGATAGTGCGCAAGCACATCGGGGTGATCCCGCAGTAAGCGCACCGCGTTACCCAGCAAATCGTCGAAGTCCATGGCGCCAGCCCGTTCGAGCCGCAGTTGGTATTCGCGAAAGACATCAGCAATTTTACGCTCGAATATTTGCTGTACGCCGTCGGCATAACTGGTGGCGGTATGCCCATCATTTTTCGCCGCGCTGATGCTTGCATGAATGCCGCGAGCCGGAAACCGTTTCGAGTCGAGGTTCAAGTCGCGGATCACATAGCCGGTCAATCGAACCGCATCGGCTTGGTCGTAAATGGTAAACGATGACGGGTAACCAAGGACCTTTCCATCGCGACGCAACATGCGCACGCACGCGGCGTGAAAGGTCGATACCCACATCTTTTCGGCAACTGACCCGACGAGTGCAGCCACCCGTTGTTTCATCTCGTTTGCCGCTTTGTTCGTAAACGTGATTGCCAGGATCTCAAACGGCGACACGCCCTCGTCGACGATCAAGTGGGCGATGCGATGAGTGAGAACTCGGGTCTTGCCTGACCCGGCACCAGCGACGACGAGTAGCGGGCCATCAACGTGAGTGACTGCTTCGAGCTGCACTGGATTGAGACCAGCCAACAAATCGGGGCGGTCGGCGTGGTCAAAGAAATCAGTGGGAGGGTTCAACGTCATGACTAGGCAACTCTACCCGTGGGGTCAGACACACCGACCGCGATTGAACCGCATCAATGAGTCAGTAGCGCGTCGCGGAAAAACGCGAGGACCTGATCGAGCGCTTGTCGGGTCGGGTGCCCAGGCTCATCGACAAAGTGCTCGGTCAATACCGAATGGGCATTGCCAGGAATGCCAAATTCGTTGCCCGGTGATGAGTCGATTTCAACCCCAATGAACGCATCGCCCAATTCATCACGCAATCGAGCAAACCGTTCGGCCGGAACCAGCTTGTCGCCGGTGAAGCGCATCCCGAGAACGCAGATTCCGTCCGCGGCACGCGCCTTTACTGCGTCGAGCTCATCGGGCGCGAGGTGCACGCTGCGTTTCGCCTTATTGCTGAATCCGATCGGCAGCGAGGGTTGGCTCAGGACCGGTGCCAACATTCGCTCATCCATCATCATGCCGAGCGCGAATCCGCCGGTGAAACACATGCCAACCGCGCCAACACCTGGACCGCCGCACGTTTCATGCGCGTCGGCAGATAATGCACGTAACCAGTGGGTCACCGGTGCCGATCGCCCCGTTGCAAATGCCGCAAATTCGCGTGACACACAAGCCGGAACGACCGATCGAACCGCGGCACCCACGCTGGGCTCCGCGCCAGGAACGCCAAACAAGTGCGGCATCACTACGGTAAAGCCGTTGTCAGCGACTCGACGCGCGAACGACGCGACCTTGGGGGTAATTCCCGGAATTTCTGCCATGACGATGACCGCGGGCCCAGTACCCAAGCGAAACACGGTTCGGCGCTTGCCGTTGTATTCGAATGTGGTTTCGGAAAAGTCGCTTAGTGAGTTAGGCACGTCACAGAGGCTAGTTTTCGTTTCTCTTGTCTGCCGAAGCGTCCGCTGGAGCCCATCGTGCCTGTCATCAAACCGTTTCGATTCAGTATTCAAGCGGGACTACCACCTGCAGGGCACAGCTGGGCCGAACTCGCTCGGAAAGTTGAAGGACTCGGCTATTCCACGCTGACCGTGTCAGACCATTTCGACGAACAATTCGCAGCCACTCCTGCATTGATGGCGGCGGCTGACGCCACCAGCGTCCTGAAAATCAGCTCACTGACCTATTGCAACGATTATCGCCACCCAGTGGTGATGGCCAAAGAGGCAGCCACGCTTGACCTTTTGTCAGATGGACGGTTCGAATTCGGTATCGGCGCAGGCTGGATGACCACCGATTACCACCAATCGGGCATCCCGCTCGATCAGCCCTCGATTCGGATTAGCCGGTTGGGCGAAGCCCTCGACGTCATCACCGCACTTTGGTCAACTACCCCATGCAACTTCGGCGGAATCCATTACTCAGTTCATGATCTTGATGGATTACCAAAACCAATGCCCCATGCCGATGCCGCACTTCGACCCGGACCTCCCATTCTGATCGGCGGCGGGGGCAAGAAAGTGCTGACCCTCGCGGCACGTCGTGCCGACATCATCGGGCTAAACATCGCGCTTGGCGCTGGCCAAATCGATGAACATGCTGGGCCCACTGCTACCCACGAATCCACCCTCGAAAAGATCGGCTGGATTCGCGACAGCGCTGGCGACCGATTCGACGCGATTGAGATCCAAATACGAATCCATCTTGCCGCCGTAACCAATGACCGGCGAAGCCTCTCGGCCGCGTTGGCGCCAGTACTCGGTCTGTCAGCGGATCAAGGGTTGTCGTCACCCCATGCATTAGCCGGAACAGTGGATGAAATCATCGAACAATGCCTCGACCGTCGCGAACGCTACGGCATTTCGTACATCGGCCTTAGTGCTGATTCGATCGATGACATGGCTCCGGTCGTTGCTCGACTCGCGGGAACATGACCGCGAGGTCACGCCCATGCATCAGACGACGCGACCGGCCCCTACGAGTTCAGCACGATAGATACTCGCATAGCGAACAACTGCACCCGTATGCGGCGCTTCGATCATGCGGCCACCGCCGACATACATCCCAACGTGATGAATCGGAGCGCCATAAAACACGAAATCTCCGGGCTGCAGATCGCTGAGTGCGATGTGGCGCGTCACTTTGTACATGAGTTGCGATGAGTGCGGAATGTATGTTCCTACGCCTTTCCAAGCCCACACCAACAAACCTGAACAATCAAAGCCGTCGGTTGGGTTCGCACCACCCCAGAGATACGGAACCCCGAGCTGGGTTTCAGCCAGCGCCACGGCTCGGGCCGCGCCGGCCAACAGGGGCGGGGGTGGGCCCGGCGGGATAACCGGTTCTGGGATCGTTCCCGGCGGGGCGGTGGTGGTCGGGTTCGATCCTGGCGGGCTACCCGGCGTGGTTGTCGATGTCGTCACCGACGGTGTTCCAGGTCGATCCGGGACCGTTGAGGTTGGTGCCGGAGTGCTCGCCAGTTGGGCTCGAGCTGCGAGTTCGTCTGCGCGCGCTTGGCGAGCCGCAGCTTGCGCAACAAGCGTGCCGAGTTCACCGGTAACCCGGCTCAACAGCGCCTGTTGTGTCGCCGACGCTTGCTCTGTTTCAGACTTTTTCTGCGCAAGTTGATCACGTAACGACTGGGCGCGATCACGATCAGCTTGCAACGCGGCGAGTTCAATGTCGGCCTGCTGCTGGGCAACCGCAACATCGTCGATAAGTTGCCGCTGATTCGCCGATGCAGCTTGCAAATACTCGATCTGTCGACTGACGGTCGGTCCGGAGCCCTTGAGTAAGATCTCGGGCAGGTCGCTTTGCCCGCCGCGCATGTAAGCCTCGACTGCCATGTCGGCAAGTCGTGCCCGTAATACTGCCAGCGCCGCATCTGCGGCATCCACCCTCACTGCTGCCGCGTCGGAATCAACCTGAACATCATCGAGTGCAACCTGAGCCTGGTTGTAGTCCTCGCCGAGTAGTTCCATCTTGGTGTCGAGCGCGGAAAGTTGCTGGCTGATTCGTTCGGCTTCGACTCGTTTATCGGCCAGCGGGTCAGCAGATGAGGTCGGCGCGAGCGCGGCAGTTGATGCCAGCACCAAGCCAGCCATCGTCACCAGCACTACATATCGACGCAGAGAAAACTTCACAGACCGCGCTCCTCGCACGTTGGGTTCTCCGCGCCACACATTCAGACAGTGTCCGAACCTGGCCCCACCCATCACCGTAGGCGATGAGACTTCTCATTCCTTGGACCACTATCGACATCTCAAGGCAAAACCTTCAGCAAACTCGCCCACGGAACCGGTGATTCTCTATCGCAATGCGGAAACCTTGCAGGATCTGGGCTAGCGGGTCACTCCCACTCAATCGTTCCCGGTGGTTTTGAGGTGATGTCATAGGCAACCCGATTCACACCGGCCACTTCATTGATAATCCGGTTCGACATCCGCTCCAGCAAATCATGCGGCAATCGCGCCCAATCAGCGGTCATAGCGTCTTCGCTAGTCACGGCGCGAATGATGATCGGATACCCGTAGGTGCGTTCATCGCCCATTACGCCGACGCTGCGAATATCGGGTAGCACCGCAAATGCTTGCCAAATTTCGCGTTCCAAACCCGCGATGCGGATTTCCTCTCGCACAATCGCATCGGCTTGCTGCAATGTCGCAACTTTTTCCGGAGTGACTTCGCCGATAATTCGCACGCCCAGACCAGGTCCAGGAAATGGTTGGCGCCAAACAATCTCATCGGGCAAACCGAGTTCGGTGCCGACCTTGCGAACCTCGTCTTTAAACAGACTTCGAAGTGGCTCGACGAGTTCAAATTCCATGTCATCGGGCAGCCCACCAACATTGTGATGACTCTTAATTTTCGCTGCTTTCGATGTGCCTGATTCGATCACATCGGGATAGAGCGTGCCCTGCACCAAAAAATCGGCGTCTTCGATGCCGCCCGCATGTTCTTCAAAGACTCGTATGAAAAGTTCGCCAATAACCTTTCGTTTCGCCTCTGGTTCAACCACGCCAGCCAACTTCTCGAAAAATCGATCGGCAGCACGAACATGAATGAGGTCAATGCCCTGATGGCGTCGAAAGGTTTCGACAACTTGCTCGCCTTCCCCCATTCGCATCAGGCCCGTATCGACGAACACGCAGGTGAGCTGTGCGCCAATGGCACGGTGAACAAGCGCGGCAGCCACGGCTGAATCGACTCCACCTGAAAGCCCACAAATGGCCCGACGATCGCCGACCTGGACTCGAATCGCCTCAATCGAGGATTCGATCAGCGAACTCATGATCCACGATGGCTCGCAGCCACACGCCTCATACAGGAACTGCTCGAGCAGGCTTTGTCCGTGCGGCGTGTGGACGACCTCTGGATGAAACTGAACGCCGTAAATGCTCCGTTCGACGTGTTCGAACGCAGCCGCCGGCGTGTCCAATGTCGACGCAGTCACTACCGCACCCGCAGGCGCCGAGGTAATCGTGTCGAAATGACTCATCCACACCGGTTGCGAAGGTGGTTGCGCGGCTCCGAACAACACGCCGGCATCTGAGGGTGCTTGGGTAAGCGTCAGTTCGGTACGGCCGTACTCGCCACGATCACTTCGCGACACTTCGCCGCCAAGGTCAACAGCTAGCAATTGTGCGCCGTAACAGATACCCAAGATCGGCACGCCGGTGTCGTAAATGTCTTGGTCGATCGTCGGTGCGCCTTCGACGTGAACCGACGCGGGACCACCGCTAAAGATGACCCCAGCTGGGCCACGAGATCGAATCTCGGCCGCAGTAATCGTATGCGGGACGATTTCGCTATAGACGTGCGCTTCACGAACTCGCCGCGCGATCAGTTGCGCGTATTGAGCGCCGAAATCGACGACCAGGATCGTTGCGGTGTCAGGGTCGGTCATGCTGGGCTTAGTGGCCCATGCCCACGCCCTGCGACTTCTGCAGGGACTTACCTTCGGTCATGAGTGCCGGAGCCACCATGACCTCGGCCTTCTGAAAATCCTTCACGGTCTCGTAACCGCAAGTCGACATTGACGTTCGAAGTGCACCAAACAAATTCATGCGGCCATCATTTTCGTGAGCTGGTCCTACGAGAATTTCTTTCAACGTTCCGCGGGTCGTGGTTTTGACCCGAGCGCCACGAGGAAGGGTCGGATGGAACGTAGCCATACCCCAGTGATAGCCACGACCGGGAGCTTCGGATGCCGCGGCAAGCGGTGAACCGATCATTACCGCATCAGCGCCGCACACGATGGCCTTGGCAATGTCGCCACCAGTGCCCATGCCACCGTCGGCAATCACGTGGACATACACACCGGTTTCATCGAGATGACGCATACGCGCCGCACGCGCATCGGCAATGGCGGTCGCTTGCGGAACGCCGATGCCAAGCACACCACGAGTGGTGCAGGCATGGCCTGGACCGACCCCTACGAGTACACCGGCCGCGCCGGTGCGCATGAGGTGCAATGCGGCTTGATAGCTAGCGCAGCCACCAACGATGACTGGCATATCGAGTTCACGCACGAACTGCTTAAGGTTCAGTGGCTCGGCTGTTTTAGACACGTGCTCGGCCGACACCACGGTGCCTTGAATCACCAACAGGTCCAGTTCGGCTGCCAGGATCGCTTCGGCAAAAGCATTGGTGCGCTGCGGAGTGACCGAAGCACACGAGACAACACCGGCTTCTTTGATCTCGCGAATCCGCATACCGATCAGTTCGGGCTTGATTGGTTCGGCGTAGATGTCTTGCATACGCAAGGTTGCTTTTTCCGGCGAAAGTTTCGCGATTTCTTCGAGAATTGAATCGGGGTCTTCATAACGCGTCCATAGACCTTCGAGATTCAGCACGCCGACTCCACCGAGTCGGCCAATTTCAATCGCCGTTGCCGGACTAATCACACCATCCATCGCAGAGCCCATAAGCGGTAGATCGAAACGAAATGCGTCAATCTCCCATGAAATGTCGACATCTTCGGGGTCACGCGTTCGACGGCTCGGGACAATCGCAATGTCATCGAACCCGTAGGCACGGCGTCCCGACTTGCCGATGCCGATCTCGACCTCAGCCACTGCACCACTCTCCCTGCGGGGCAAAGCCCCATCGTGTCTGTCGGGCTGTGACTCGACGCGTCGCGCGACAGGTGCTCCAGCCCATTGAAGGGATCACTCTAGCCCGATGAACGTGCCTTCTGTTCGGGGTGTCAGCCCCTGGCAAAGGCCTTGAGAATTTGCTTGGCGACGACCGCATTCATTTGAAATGCCACGGTGCGACCCTTGCGGGTGACCTGCCGCACGACACCGCCGTTCGTCACCACATCTACTGCGTCAAGGCCGTCGATCAGTGCCTTCGATGTGGCATCGGTGACCTTGTAGCCCATGCCCGTCAGTTGGCGGACCATGTCGTTTTGGGCGATCGGCTTTGGCGCCGCAGCCGCGATGATTCGCATCGCGTCTTTCGTGAGCCCCGCCCCTTGCTCAATCGCTTGCGATACCGAAATTGCACCGTCTTGGTCAGCCTCAAACGAGACGAGCCAATCACGAACTTGGTGAACAAGGTCCTGCTGGGTCGCACCTTCAAAGATCAACTTAGGCATGGGATCACGGTAGCCCGACAATCGCCGCGAGCCACGCCGACCTCAACCGATGATGGTCAACAAGTTGCGCAGCATGGCGGCCGTCGCGCCCCAAACGGTGTCTCCCACGAGTTCGAAGAAGTAGATGCGGCGGTCAAGTGGTGGCAATCCCCACCGCTCCTCGCGGAATACACCGTCGGCCATGAGTTCACGCAGTGGCACATGAAGAATCTGTTCCACCTCGGTTGGATTCGCTTTGAGTTGTGGCCGCTCTGGCACTGCGCCAACAAACGGAACGATGAACGATCGACTGGTTACCGTCTGCAGATGATCAAGTTCACCAATACGCTCCACTTTCGTTGCGTCAAGTGCTACTTCTTCGTGCGATTCCCGCAACGCAGTTTCCCAAAGGTCGACATCGCTTGGATCGCTGCCACCACCGGGAAAGCTGACTTCGCCTCGATGGGTTCGCAGATGTTGTGCCCGGCGAGTCAGCACCACGATGACCTCACCATCCTGGGGATACAAAAGTGCGAGCACCGACGACGCTCGCACGCCCGTTGATTCTAACGGCGATAGACGCGGTGCCGACGCCTCGGCCAGTGCCGCGCGGATGTGATCAAGTGTCGGGTTACGCTCCATCGCAGTCCGATCAGCCCACGGAGCTCCGTCGCCGATTTGACTTGAATTCGGGCGCGGAATTACTTGACGTCCCCCCCGTTTAGTCACCGGTCACCTGTAGGTTGCGATCGGCTCGGGGAAGCCGGAGGCATCACGCCGAGTCAGCCTCGATCGCGGCCGCTGCGAGTTGCTCGAGCAGCTCGGCCATGCCCGCTGTTTTGAGATTGGCCATCACTCGACCGGGAGTTTCAGTGCCGGATTCCCATTCGTTCCATGCGGCGAGCAACTTCTTCGGATCGGGCGGCGGGAGTTCCATATCCCCATCGTAGTTGTCATTTACCTTGCCCTGACCGGGCGATCGTTCGAACCCCACCACTCCACCGGCAATGACAGGTGCAAACGACACCCATAAGCGACCCGCACAAACGATGAAGGCCGACCCCAGGGGGTCGGCCTTCAAACGATTACCTGCTCGGAGAGGAGCAGAATTACATCATGCCGCCCATGCCGCCCATACCGCCCATGCCGCCTGGCATACCACCTGGCATACCAGCGCCACCCTCTTCGGGCTTGTCAGCAATGAGCACCTCAGTGGTAAGAAGCAGCCCAGCGATCGACGCCGCGTTTTGCAACGCCGCGCGGGTCACCTTGGCCGGATCGATAACGCCAGCCTTCAGCAGGTCGACGAACTCGCCAGTTGCTGCATTCAGACCGATCGAGCCAGTCTCGGCTTCGATTCGCTGCACCACGACTGCACCTTCGAGTCCGGCGTTGTCAGCGATAAGGCGAGCAGGCGCTTCGAGCGCACGATGCACGCTGCGTGCGCCAGTGGCCTCGTCGCCTTCAAGTTCGGCAACAGCTTTCGCTACTGAGGCACGAGCACGAATGAGGGCGGTGCCGCCACCGGCGACCACACCTTCTTCGATCGCGGCCCGAGTCGCGGAAAGTGCATCTTCGATGCGGTGCTTCTTTTCCTTGAGTTCGACCTCGGTTGCTGCGCCGACCTTGACCACCGCAACACCACCGGCGAGTTTCGCAAGGCGCTCCTGGAGCTTCTCACGATCCCAATCGGAATCGGTGTCGTCGATCTCGCGCTTGATCTGAGCCACGCGACCCTTGACGTCGTCGCCGTCGCCAGCGCCTTCGACAATGGTGGTGTCGTCTTTAGTGACGACGACCTTGCGGGCACGGCCGAGCAAGTCGAGCGTGGTGTTGTCGAGCTTGAGCCCGATTTCTTCGGAGATGACCTGACCACCGGTGAGAATAGCCATGTCAGCCAACATCGCCTTGCGACGTTCACCGAAGCCAGGAGCCTTGACGGCTACCGACGAGAACGTGCCACGGATTTTGTTCACGACCAAGGTGGCAAGGGCTTCGCCCTCGACATCTTCAGCGATGATCACGAGGGGCTTGCCGCCCTGCATCACCTTTTCGAGCACCGGCAGGAGATCCTGCACCGAGCTGATCTTGCCGTTGACGAACAAGATGTACGGATCTTCGAGCACTGCTTCTTGACGCTCGGGATCAGTCACCATGTAGGGCGACAGGTAACCCTTGTCGAACTGCATACCCTCGACGAACTCGAGGTCCATGCCAAAGGTGTTCGACTCTTCGATGGTTACCACGCCATCCTTGCCAACCCGGTCGATCGCGTCAGCAAGAACCTCGCCAATGGCGGGGTCTGCAGCCGAAATAGATGCAACCTGAGCAATCTCTGATTTCTCGTCGATCTCTTTGGCTTGCTCTTTGATCGACTCGACAGCCGCGGCGACAGCCTTCTCGATGCCTCGCTTGAGGCCAAGAGGACTCGCTCCGGCGGCGACATTGCGAAGGCCCTCGCGGACCAGTGCTTGAGCCAGAACCGTCGCCGTTGTCGTTCCGTCACCGGCAATGTCATTGGTCTTGGTCGCGACCTCTTTGACGAGCTGCGCTCCCATGTTCTCGAACGGATCGTCGAGCTCGATTTCACGAGCGATCGACACACCGTCATTCGTGATGGTTGGAGCGCCGAACTTCTTGTCGAGGACCACGTTGCGGCCCTTCGGACCAAGGGTGACCTTGACTGCATCAGCCAGCTTGTTGACGCCGGCTTCGAGGGCGCGTCGAGCGTCCTCGTCAAACTTCAGGATCTTGGGCATTGGGCGGCTCCTAGTTGACTACGGCGAGGACATCGCGCGCAGTGAGGATAAGGACGTCGTCACCGTCAACGGTGATTTCGGTCCCGCCGTACTTGCTGTAAACGACGATGTCACCGACCTTCACGTCAAGCGGGATTAACTCGCCAGTCTGTTCTGAACGACGGCCGGGGCCGATTGCCAGAACTTCGCCCTGCTGGGGCTTTTCTTTGGCGGTATCGGGGATTACCAGGCCACTGGCCGTGGTTTCCTCGGACTCATTGGGCTTGACGACAATACGGTCGTCGAGTGGCTGAATAGCCATGTGCGGGCCTCCATTTGCGATTAGCACTCTCGATGGGCGAGTGCTAACGATACGCGAACGAGCGCCAATCGACAACTCCGAGGTCACAATTCATTGATCTGGGTCAGATCTGGGTCAGATCGTAGGCAGGCGCAAGTTGGGTGAAGCCCCCGTATCGAGCGGCGAAGGACCGTCGCTTTGCAACCGCCACCAAGCAACCGATGCCACCATCGCCGCGTTGTCAGTGCACATTTCGCGGCTCGGCAAAAACGGATGTAACCCGTCGGCCATACACGCATCGAGCACCCGAGTGCGAAGCAACGAGTTGGCGGCAACGCCGCCGGCAAGCGCCAGCCCCTTGGCCCCAGAGGCCTTTGCTGCCCGTCGAGCCTTGGTGACCAAAACGTCAACGACTGCCTCTTGAAATGACGCAGCCACATCAGCAGTCTCGACGTCAGGGTGTTTGCGCACGTAGTTCACCACCGAGGTCTTCACCCCGCTGAAGGAAAAGTCATAGTCATCGGCCAACATCGCCCGGGGAAACGAAATCGCACTCGGGTCACCAAGCGCCGATAGTTGATCGATCGCTGGACCTCCCGGATAGCCAAGACCCAGATACCGAGCGACCTTGTCAAACGCTTCGCCGGCCGCGTCGTCGATGGTCGTGCCAAGCACCGAGTAGCGCCCGTGTCCTTCCATCAAGATCAACAACGTGTGTCCGCCCGAAACCAACAACACCACAATGGGGAGTTCAATGTCGGGATCTTCGATGAGCGCTGCATAGAGGTGGGCTTCGAGGTGGTTCACCGCGACGAACGGCACATCCCACACGAGTGCCAAGGCCTTGGCCGCACTTACGCCGACGAGTAACGCGCCCACCAACCCCGGGCCAACGGTGGCCGCCACGGCTTCGACATGGTCATCATGAATGCCAGCCTCAACCAGCGCTTGTTCGACGACCGGCGTGAGGGATTCGACATGGGCTCGGCTAGCAATTTCGGGAACGACTCCACCAAATCGAGCGTGCAGTTCAACCTGGCTACTCACTACCGACGACAACACATTGAGTCCGTCGGCAACAACCGCCGCGGCAGTTTCGTCGCACGAAGTTTCGATTCCTAAAATTCGGACCTCACTCATGGTGAATCCCTGCTTCGATATTTCGGTCAATGGCGCGACCGGTCTCCGACTTGGGCTCTGACGAGTTCTCAAACAGAGTCACGGCGTCGATCGCGTCAAGTCGCAGTCGATAGTCATCAGAACCAACGTCGTGAGCCCACATCACTAACGCGTCCTCCCCTGTCTCGCGGTAGTAGTCGCGCCGAATGCCCGCCGGGGCGAACCCAAACTCGCGGTACATCGCTTGCGCGGCGGTATTGGTAGCTCGTACTTCCAGGGTGATGGCAGTCATCCCGCGTTCAATCGCTTCGCGGGTCAGTGCCACCATGAGGCGCGTCGCAATGCGACAACGTCGCCAGTCGGGATGCACCGCGATCGTGGTCACATGGCCATCGGTGCCGATAAACAACATCCCGGCGAAGCCCACCACCGTGTTGCCGACTTTGGCCACCAGGTACTGACGACCTGACTCGATAGCGAGTTCACTCATGAACAACCCCAGCGACCAACCACGGACTCCGGACTGGGCCTCGATGCGCAACACACTTCGCAGATGCCGCCTTCGCATTGGCATAAGTGTCACATCAAGCGACGTTTGGGATCGTTGGCTCGCCATTAGACGCCATCTCGCGTGGACCAATTGATTTCGGCATCGGGCTTGCGCAAGTAGGTGGGGTTCAGATCCCAAGGCTTGACGAAGTCTTCGCGCAATGCTTGGGCGTGAGCGAGCATGACCAGTGATGATGCCGATGGGAACGCCAACTCCGGGCCGACGAGGCTGACCTTCTTGAGCCCGTCAAAAACCTCGCGATAGCGAATCGCTCCATCGCCGACGAGCAAACATTCCTCGCCCGCGGCAAGCAATTCAGCCGCAAGATCATCGGCGCTGCCAACTCGAGGGTCGCCAATACGTTGGACCCCGCCAGGGACTTGTCGGTAAAACCCAAAGAACAGTTCACCGCGACGTGCATCAATGGCCGTCACGATTAACCGCGACGTGAATCGAACCGGGAACGCCAAAAGGTCCAGACTCGAAACGCCGATCATCGGGATGCGAAGCGCGTGAGCCATCGCCTTTGCCGTGGCTACACCGACCCGAAGGCCCGTAAAGAGTCCCGGGCCGACATCAACCGCGACCACGCTGATTTCAGATAAGTCAATCCGCGCCTGACGACAGATGAATTGCACCGCGGGTGTGAGTGACTCAGCATGGCGCTTACCTCGCGAAGACTGCGTCGAGGACAACACCCCCTCGTGTCCGCCGATGGCACAACTGACCTGCACCGTTGCCGTGTCGATCCCGAGTATCAACATGTCGACTACAACCCCGACTCTTGCCACGGACTTAGCGCCGCAGCAAGCGCGCGAGTTCGAGCCGTCCACGGGATGCCGACCGTCTCGAACTCGATCGATCGATCATCGTCGCTATCGCCATAGCTCAAAGAAATCAACAGATAGTCGGCCGGCAGTGCGGGAATGATCGAATCGCCCCACTCGACGATGGTCACGCCGCCTTCTTCGAGCATTTCCGGCAGTCCGATGTCGAGAACTTCGGCGAGTTGTTCAAGTCGATACACGTCGAGATGATTCAAGTCGATGCGGCCGGCGTATTGACTGACCAACGTATAAGTCGGACTGGTGATCGGTTCTGTCACGCCGAGGGTTGCTCCGAAACCTTGGGTAAATGCAGTCTTCCCCGCCCCGAGTTCACCGGCGAGCAGCACCAAGTCACCAGGGCGCGCGAGTTCCGCGACCATGCTGGCAATGTGGCGGGTCTCGATCACTGAATGGGAATAGGCACGAATCATGACAAACGCGTTTGGTTCGACTGCGGCGAAGGTTCCGCGAGCAAATCTCGGACTAATCCAAAATCGGATCGCATGAGGCAAAGCGGACCCGCGCCAGCTCGCAGCGCGTAGGCGGGGTGAAACATCGGGACAAGCATTGAAGCCCCGAAGGCATAGGCACGACCTCGCAGTTTGGTGATCGCGATGGTGGATTCGGCGAGCAGTTGGCCCGCAAAACGACCCAGCGTTACGACCACTCGTGGTGCAACTAACTCGATTTGCTGATCGAGGTACCCGCGACAGGTGTGAATCTCCGAAGCGAGCGGGTCACGATTGTCGGGCGGCCGACATTTGACCACGTTTGCGACGTACACCTGGTCGCGTGCGAGGCCGAGTTCTTCGCCAACTAACTGGTCAAGCAGTTTTCCCGAACGACCTACGAACGGAAGTCCCGAGCGGTCTTCTTCGGCCCCGGGAGCTTCGCCGACAAACATCAATTCGGCGTTTGGATCGCCCGCACCAAAGACCACATGAGTTCGGGTCGATGCAAGCGAACAGCGCAAACAGCCAGCCGTGGAGATTGCGAGCGCGGCGAGGGCATTTGGCACAACGGAATCCTACCGGCCCCCGAGAACTCGGTGATCGGGCCCCCAACCGAGCCGCTATTCGAGCCGCGATTCGGCTTACAGGTCGACCGGACGAGCGGCTTGGCTAAGTTGGGGCGATGGCGTCGGATTGGCCCAACTCACGATGACAACACCATGAGTTCTGAGATTGTCACCGGCGAGGAGTGGCACCGTCTCGCGGAGCACGAGATCTTTCTCGTCGACCGTCCAACTGATGCGGTGATCTTTAACATCCTCGGCCCGGCTAGAGCTGAAAATGGTGATGCGTCCGCCGCTACCGCCATCGACGCGGCGATCACATCGCATCTTCCGTTGGCTGAATTGATTTCAACCTTGGCGGCGCAATCCACCGAGCGGCACGCCGCGTTCACTCGAGTGCTTGATGTTCGAATCTGGCCACCCACCTTCGTAGTGGCGATTGCCGGCGGCATTGCATCGGGAAAGACCGTTACCGCGAAGCTGCTCGCAGCAATTCTTTGCGCATCAGGCGACGTCGAGGTCGACGTCGTCTCCACTGACGGATTCCTGTTCAGTAATGCTGAGCTCGATCATCGCAATCTCACCGAACGAAAAGGCTTTCCCGAGAGCTTTGACCACGATGGCCTCATTCGCTTCCTAGCCGCCATCAAATCGGGGCAACGCGACGTCATCGCCCCGGTCTATGACCATGCTCGCTACGACGTCGTACACGACCGACACCAAACCATCGATCGATGCGACATCTTGATCATCGAGGGCGTCAATGTGTTGCAAGCGGCGCTAATTCCAGCCGGTCCACGCATTGATGGCAAAGGGTTACTTGTCTCAGACTTCGTCGACCTGTCGGTGTATCTCGACGCCGACGAAGTCGACCTCCATGACTGGTTTGTCGCGCGCCTCCGCCAACTTCGCCGCGAAACCGCGAACGACGATGCCTCGTTCTTTGCCAATTTCAATTCATTTTCCGAAGCTGACTTCGCGGCGATGGGGGAAATGGTGTGGCAAACGATCAATCGACCAAATCTCATCGAGCACATCGCACCGACCCGTCATCGTGCGGATCTCATCGTCGAGAAATCAGCCGATCACACGGTAAGACTCGTGACGCTCCGCCGCCGATGACCAGCGCGAAACAATTCGTAGTTACCGATTTTGGTACACCCGCGGGACGCGGGGACCAATGCCACAAATAATCTCATAGGCGATGGTGTCGAGCGGAACTGCCCACTCCTCAGCAGTGATCACTTCGTCACCCTGCCGGCCAATCAACACCACGGGATCTCCAACTGCTACTGGTTCGCCGTTGCAGTCAACCATCAAGTGGTCCATCGTTACGGTTCCCACCATCGGGTGGCGACGGCCACCAATCAATACCTCGCCTCCGACTGCAGAAAGTCGTCTCGGTACGCCGTCGGCATAGCCAATCTGAACTGTTGCCACTGTCGTATCGCGAGAAAACTCGTGACGTAGGCCATAGGAAATTCGTTCACCAGCCCGGACGGTCTTGACCATCGAAACTTCACCGGTCAATGCCAGCGCCGGGGTGAGTGTGACGCGATCAGCAAGAGCCGCTGAAGGCCGTATGCCATAGACACCGATTCCCGATCGCACAATGTCGTAACGACTTCGTGGGAACTGCATCGCGGCCGCGGTGTTGGCGGCATGGCGCATCGGCACTTCGATGCCGTCGTCAGCTAACTCCGCGGCCACGGAATCGAACCGATCAAGTTGCAGGTCAGTGAAGGGATTATCCGGTTCGTCTGCCACCGCACAATGAGTCCACAACGCTTCGAGTTCAAGCTCGGGATGTTGAGTGATGTCGCGTGCGAGGGCCAGCGCGTCCGCGCGGTCGGCGCCCACGCGATTCATGCCGGTGTTGACTTTGAGGTGCACCTTGGCGATTCGTCCTTGAGTCCGGGCTGCATCGGCTATCGCTTCAATCCCTGCTTGGGTATAGACGCTGATCCGAAGGTCCAACCGGACGGCGATTTCGACAGCACCACCGCGGGGTTGGGTCAACAGCAGGATGGGATCGTCAATACCGGCGTCGCGCAAAATCTCCGCTTCTTCAACCAAAGCCACGCCAAGCCAAGCAGCCCCAGCTGCTATCGCCGCTCTGCCGACTTCGACCGATCCGTGTCCATAGCCCGCCGCTTTCACGACAGCACACAAGCCGGCGGGAGCGATCAGGTCGCACATTGACCGCACATTTCCGGCAATGGCGCTCAGGTCAATTTGGGCCCGGACATCACGCATAGAGAGTTACTGCCCCTCGCCCACGCCCAACACGATGGCCTTGACGATGTCGCCACGAGCCATGATGCCGACCAAATTCCCGGCCGAATCAAGAACCGGAAGTCGTGAAATATTCGCGTCGTGCATCATTGTTGCCGCATCCTCGACTGAAGCATCAGCGTCAATAGTGATGGGGTCCGCAGTCATCACTTCGCCGACCGACGCGCCAAGGGCTTTCGCCATGGTGTCGTCAAGTTCTTTGTGTTCAAAAGGCCAAGTCACGTTGACGCCGAGAAAGTTCACAACGGTCGGGAAGTGCACTCGCGCTTCTTCCACGATCAGGTCACCGGTGGACAACATGCCAACGACCGCACCCGAATCGTCGAGAACCGGTCCCGCGTCTACCCCACGTTCGACGAGTTGCTGCATTGCCTCTTGCACGTTGTCGCTGGTCGAAAAAGTCACCACGTCTGTCGTCATAACATCTTGAACAAGCACTTCACGCAACGACATACATTCTCCTGATCGTCTGGAGGTCTGATCGACCCATCACAACTGAGCCGCAGCTTCATAGATCTGATCGATCGCTGCTGGCAACAGACCCACCACATCGCTAGCCACAAGGCCGTCGGCCCAGCCTAGAGCGCTCGCTGCACCATGCAGGAATGCTCCCGCACTAGCCGCCTCAAACGGGGCTAACCCCCGCGCCATGAGCGCTGCGATGACCCCAGCCAATACGTCACCGGTTCCAGCGGTCGCAAGACGGACATCCCCCGAGTTGATTACATAGGCATCACCATCGGGCGAAGCCACCACTGTCATCTGACCCTTGAGAACCACCACGCAATGCAATCGCCCTGCGAGTTCACAGGTCGCATCGATTCGATTTGGGCCCGGGGGTTTGCCGGCCAAGCGAGCGAATTCGCCATCGTGCGGAGTCAGCACTACATGGGGGCCAGTGAATTGCGAAGCTTCCAGACCCAATGCGCTGATCGCGTCGGCATCGACCACCATCGGTGTTGATACCCCGCTTACCAATGCCCGAATGTTGTCGCCGACGTTTGGCCCTAAACCAAGTCCGTTGCCAATCGCTAGGGCGGCGAATCTTCCGTGGTCGTGAATCACAGGTTGCGCCCACTGCTGGTCAGGCAACTGCGTCTGAACGACCTCCACTGGCATGGCAGAACTAGCACTTGTACCCGTCCCCGGGCTGCTTTGGCGAACATAACCAGCGCCCGACCGCTGCGCGGCTGCCGCGACCAATACACCTGCACCCTGCATGCCCGGACTTCCCGCGATTACCCACACTGCTGACTGCCACTTATGGGCTAGCGCATCGCGTGCCGGAAACCACCTAGCGACGTCGGTGGACTCAAGCAACGCGCACCGGGCCGAAGTCGCATTCAAACCAATGTCAACCACCTCAACATCGCCAGCCAAAGCGGATCCTGGATAGGCGAGCAATCCCGGTTTCAGTGCAGCGAAGGTCACCGTCGCGTTCGCCCGCAGCACCCGACCACTAGCTGCCCCAGTCAACCCGTCAACACCACTTGGGATATCAACGGCAAGCACCGGAGTATCCGAATGAACCGCAGGCGCGGTGTAATCGCCATGGAATCCGGTACCGAAAGCCGCATCGATCACCAGATCACATGCGGGCAAGATGCCGGGTGCCTCGGCAACCGGAATCACGTTGACTCGCACCCCGCGGCCTTCAAGTCGGCGCGCGGCATCTCGTCCGTCATTGCCGTTGTTGCCGGGACCAACCAAAACCACAACTCGACGACCGTAAGCACCGCCGAGCATGGAAATCGCGACCCGGGCGACTGCTGCGCCCGCACGCATGATGAGCTCACTGGTTGGCTCGGGAGCCGCGTGATCGATCGCCGCCATTTCTTCTGGCGTGACGATTGGAATCACATCGGTCCTTCTTGACCTAAAGCCACGGCGACGGCTTGGGCAACATGATCGGTATGGCTCAAGGTGAGTAACCACCGGTTCACGCCAAACGAAAACGCTATCTCGGCAGCCTGACCATGCAATACCAACGATGGCACACCTGACTCGGCACGCACGACTTCAATGTCACGAAATCGCACGGCACCTAGTCCGAGTCCGAGCGCCTTCATCGCCGCCTCCTTCGCAGCGAACCTAACGCCGAAGCGTTCGGTCGGATCCGCTTTCGTCTGGGCGTAGCGTTGCTCACCTGAGGTAAACAATCGGTCGACAATCGTCGGTGTCCGCAGCAGCACCTCACGAAACCGGTCCAAGTCAACAAGGTCGGTGCCGATACCGATCACGCGGCGACACCAACATTCGCCAACCGTGCAGGCATGGCTAAGACCGCCACCGGTCGGCAAGGTTGTTAACCGGCTCCGTCAAGAGGTCCACCACGGTTATGTCGCCGAGAAGATCCTCGCGGAAGGTTGGCTCCGTTTCGGTAACCGCGTCTTTGATTGCCGAGAATCGGCTGCGATAACCCTGCAAGACCGAACGCATCGCTGCCGGTGCAAGAAACTCGTGGAACCGAACCTGCATCAAGGTGAGGCCCGTGCATTGGCCATCTTTTACTTCAGGGATTATGACCAATGTTCGGCCGTCGCTTCGCCCGCGAGCCGCGGTAACGACTTGTTCAAACGCCACTCGGTGCTTTGTCCCACGAAGCTCCGGCTGACCTTCAGTGCGACTCGTTATGCCGCGGCTGAGACCTCCACGATCAATCACAATCAAACTGGCGGGGTGATCTTCATCGTCAATGCGACCTTCAATGCGGTAGCGCGTGAAACCGACAACCTCGGCAACGGCAGAATCGAGTGTGGCAAGCGCACGAAGTGAACGGTAAGAAAGTTCATCGCGAGCGACACCGGTACGAAGTACTTCTGCCACCAACGGCACCTGCACCAAACTCTCATCACTGCGCGAGATACCGACCGTGACGGTCTTAGCTTGATGTTTAATCGCATCAATTGGACGCGTGAGTTCCTCGATCGCTCGCGTGAGCGACGCAGTGAGGTCTTCAATGATCACGCTGGGGGTGCCAACTTTGCCGTGCTCAGCCTGATAGGACTCAAGCGGCAAAATGGCCAAGGCGTAGCGGAATTGCGACGCGACGCGCACCGCGGTGCTCGCTTCGAGGTGTCCGTCATATTCGCCGCTGCGGATCCCATCAAAAAAACGAGCCGAGGGACCTTGAAGTAACGGGTTAAGGAGCGTTAATAACTCGATTCCCTCATAAGAATCTGGCGACGACACCATCGTCTCAATCGCCGCCCGAGCGGCGCGGAGCGGCCTCGCCTGCGCATCAATCGCCAGAGCCGCCTCGTAGCCGAACAAATGACCAGCCATCGCCGAGAGCACGAACGCCAAGCTGGGATGGGTTTCAGGGACTTGAATAACTTGAAGCGCAGCAGAAAAACGCCCTTGGCCCTCACTTGCGATCACGATTGGAGCTGCCTTGTGCGCTCGATAGATCGCGATTTCCTTGGCAACGTCGTCAGCAGTTGAGCCCGAGAGCCCGGCAGCACAAACCACAATCATTGGCTCGGCCGAAAGATCAATGTGTTTTTTATCTTCGGTGGAATCCCAGGCGATCGATTTATAACAGAGTTCGGAAAGTTTGATCCGAACTTCTTGCGCAGCGATTCGATTGGCACCGTTGCCGACAATTGCCCAATACCGACGACTTGGTGCAAATCGCTGCGCAGCATCAGCGAGGGCCGGGCGGCAGGCCAATGTCGTCGCCATCTGATCAGGCAGGACCCGAAGCGCTTCCAACACCTCGGCTCGCGGATACTCAGCAAGCGGTCCGACCTCATCAGCGATCGCCGTCGCAAGCAGAAACCCTGCGGCGATCTGGGCATAAAACGCCTTGGTCGACGCGACGCTCATTTCGATGTCACGTCCATCAGAGGTGTACAAAACGCCATCGGCTTTGTCGGTCAGATCACTGTTTCGACGATTCACAATCGCCACCACCCGGCCACCTCGCGCTCGAACCAAATCGACCGTCCGATTGGTATCGGTTGTGGTGCCAGACTGACTCACGGCCACTACCAAGGTGTCACTCATGTCAGCTTGGAGTTCAAACCCTGACAGTTCGGTAGCGAGCAACGACCGAACAATGAGCCGATTGTCACCAACTGCCGAACGCAACGCGAGGGCGAAACTTTGTCCGGCTACCGCTGCAGTTCCCTGACCAATAACGATGACTCGGGTGATGGTGCCAGATCGCAAATCGTCGCGAATCACACCGGGTAGCGCGTCTTCGGGCAGCGCCACGGTGAGCTCGCCATCGACTTCCACCAATTTGCCGCGCAACGTCTTGCGAAACGATCCAGGCGATTCGGTGATCTCCTTCAACAAGAAATGTGGCGCACCGCCGCGGTCGATATCTCGCGTCGTAATTTGAGCCTCAGCAAGTTCATCGTGGGCAACTGGCAACTTGGTCGAGTCATAGCTCATTCGCTCGATTCCCGAAATCGAACCCGCCGCATCGCCGCGCAATCGAATGATTTGACCACGAGTCGCATTCGCGTTGTCTTCGTCGGCTGGCGTCTCGCCGTCCATCCGCAAGTAGGTTGCCGTTTCTTCGACCAACCCGTACGGCTCACTGGCAACAATGAACGCGTCATCGGCAAGCCCGACATAGAGCGCCTGCCCACTGCCGCGCAGCGCCAAGAACAGGTCGGCTGGCGCTTCACTTGAACTCGCAGCGATCGCAACAGAACCTTCGAGTACATCGACGCTGCGTCGGAAGGCTTCAAGGATCTCGGTGCCAGCTACCAGGTGTCGCGCCACCAATGTCGGAATGACTTTTGCGTCAGTGGTGATTGCGCTTGAAATCCGAAGCCCCTCACCGACCGTCAAGTCGGCAAAATTGTCCACATCGCCATTCAAAACCGCCGTGACATAGTGGCCCGACGGTTCGCCCGCCCGCGCATCGTCACGCAGCTCATCTGAATTTAAGGGATGCGCATTCGCCTGGGAAATGATGCCGACACTGGCCCAACGAGTATGCCCGAGGACAACCACCTCGACGGTCTCAGCGGCCAATGCACGCCGAAGCAGCTCGTCATTGGCGATTGCTTCGCGAAGCACCGCAGTGTTGTCACCAAGTTCACCAATTTCGGCTGATGCCTTGTAGACAAAACTGAGGCACCCATCGGCTGACCGCATCGCCATTGATGCGAACAGCGGATCGAGGGATCGCTCAGCAATAACCCCGGCAACCTCGGGCGCCGCAAGGTCGAGACCATGTTCCCGGACCAACAAGTGAAGTCCAGCCGAATCACGACCGCGTACTTCGAGTCGATCAAGCCCAGCCAACGCTTGTTGTATCGAGAGGTATGCGGCTTGTGCAGCTTGGCCCGAGTCGCGCCCGGCGAACGCGTCGACGGCGCGAACCGCACCCATGCGGTCATGAGCGATCGCCCACACCGCATCCTTCAGCGAGATCATTGCGGCATTTATTGCTTCAAGGCCCGCAAGACCGGCAACGGCAATCGCGCTCAGACCAATCCGATCAAGGTCTGCCTCAAGTTCAGCCACCCGCTGTGACAGAGCTTCACCATGGCGCTCGACACTGGCAAAAAACTCTCGATCAGCCAACAACGCCGATACCCCTGCGACCCCCCGCAGCAATGCATCAGCGGCGGCGACCTCATTGGCGACCTCGCTCAACGTTTCCGGTCCGAATGTGATTTCGTGTTGCGCTAGTCGATCCGACGCGGCGTCGAGGAGCCCCAGCACTTCAGACGCGGAAGGTCGTGGTCTATCGGTGGGTCGGCGTATGACGGCGATGATTCCGCACATGGTCGGCTACACCTTCTTCGAAAGGACGTTCGAGCAGAGTCGCAACCGGGTTGCATACCCGATCGAACGAGGAGTGAACGTTGCGAGTCTAGGCGGGTCGCGATCAGCTCAGAGATTGACGTGATTCGGGCGTTGATTCAAGGCTTCACAACTCGGAGTTGGCGATATCGATGCGTTTCGCAAGGCGATCAGCCACTGATTGCGCTTGGCGCTCATCGGTGGCTTCAACCATCACACGAATCATCGGCTCGGTACCACTTGGCCGAACGAGCACCCGACCATTTCCATCAAGCTCGCGCATCGCGTCAGCAATATCGGGTTTGATGAAATCTAAAATCGATTGATTGCTCCGGTCGGTCACGACGTTGACCAACACTTGCGGAAGCCGCGTCATTGATTCGGCAACCATCACTGAAAGCGGAAGGCCCCGACGAAGCAACAACTCGACTAGTTGAATACCGGTAAGTATCCCGTCTCCTGTTGTCGCCATTCGCCGAAAAATCACATGTCCGGACTGCTCGCCTCCCAACGCAAGGCCGCGTTGCTCAAGCGCTTCGAGCACATAACGATCCCCTACGCTGGTCTCTACGACTTCGATTCCTTGTCGCGACATCGCATGGTGAAATCCGAGGTTGGTCATCACCGTAACGACGACGGCATCGGCGGTGAGTTCGCCGCGATCGCGCATGTCGATTGCGCATAACGCGAGTAAGTGGTCGCCGTCGACAAGTGCGCCAGTCTCATCAACCGCTACGACTCGATCGGCATCACCGTCGAATGCCAACCCGACTACCGCACCCGATTCAACCACCAGTCGCTGCAAGTCGTGAGGATGAGTCGAACCACAATTCGAGTTGATGTTCGTTCCGTCGGGATTGGTGTGGATAGCAACAACATCAGCACCAAGTCGACCAAGGACCCGCTGAGCAACACCTGATGCCGATCCGTTTGCACAATCGATCGCGACCTTGCACCCATCAAGGCGAAGGGGTGCAATCGATTCAACGAGCGCGTCTTCGTAGCGACTCAATTCGTTCGATGTCGTTGATAACACCGCTCCAGTCGCCGGGGACCGATCCAGCGCGACAATGCGGTCAAGTTCAGTTTCAAGGCGCGCTTCGACCTCATCGGAAAGTTTGAGTCCACCCGAGGCGAATAACTTCACGCCATTGTCCTCGACCCGGTTGTGTGATGCCGAAATCATTGCACCCGGCAATTCGCCGTTAGCGCAACTCCACGCAAGCGCCGGAGTTGGCACCACGCCCATAACAATCGGTCGCGCCCCACCCGAGATCAGCCCCCGAAGCAGAGCCAATTCGATGCGCTCTCCCGATTCACGCGGGTCGCGGGCAACAACAAAGCCGCCGCGGCCCAAAACATTGGCGGCGGCCAATCCCAACGCTTCAATAAATTCATCGGTCAGTTGGTCGGCTGGACCTCGAACTCCATCAGTACCGAATCGCAATGCCATAAGCGTTCCTCGAGACTCCGGGTGATCGACACCACGCAGCCCGAGCGACTACCGCTTGGAGTACTGAGGTGCCTTGCGGGCCTTCTTGAGACCGTACTTCTTGCTTTCCTTCTTCCGTGGATCACGGGTGAGGAAGCCAGCCTTCTTCAGCTCGGGGCGAAGTTCAGCGTCAAGTTCGATTAACGCCCGGGCGATACCGTGACGCAACGCGCCAGCCTGACCCGAAGGGCCGCCACCGTCTAGCGTCGCGTCGATGTCATAGGTCTCGGCGCTGTTGGTGAGGCGCAACGGTTCAGTGAGAATCATGCGATGCGTGTCCGACGGAAAGTAGTCGGCAAGCTCACGCTTGTTGACGGTGATCACGCCAGTGCCGGGACGGAAACGCACTCGGGCGACAGCCCGCTTGCGGCGACCGGTTGTTTGGGTGAGTGGCTTCGTCGACATTCGTGGGGTCCTTGATCTCAGCTACGGGCGCGAGCCTGCTCAAGCAGCAATGGCTGTGGCTGCTGAGCGGCATGGGGATGGGTGGGTCCGGCATAAATCTTGAGCTTCGAGATTTGCGCACGGCCAAGTCGAGTCTTGGGAAGCATGCCACGGATCGAGCGACGAACTGCTTCGGCAGGCTTCGTCTCGAGCAGCTCACCAAAGCTGCGCTCGCGCATGCCGCCCGGATAGCCCGAGTGGCGGAAGAACTTCTTCTTTTCGCCTTTGTCGGACGTGAGCACGATCTTGTCGGCATTAATGATGATCACATGATCACCAGTGTCGATGTGCGGGGTGTACATCGCCTTGTGCTTGCCCCGAAGGATCGAAGCCGCTTCGGTGGCAACGCGACCGAGAACCAGTCCGTCGGCATCAATGACATGCCACGTCCGCTGAATCTCACTTTTTTTTGGTGAATACGTAGGCACGCGCGGACCTTTAGTTTGTAGCTTGATCAGGGGACCCGACTCTGCAATGCGCAGGTGGGCGAGGTGCCACGATACGGGCCAATCGACCCCACGGCAAACTGGGACCATTTTCAGTAAAGAACTCGCCATAAACACAGGCCGCGAGGTGGTGCTAGCTGGCCAGCAACTCGACGATCACGGGCGAGCAAAATCGATCGAACATCGGCCGGAGTCCGTCGATTCAGTCCGACCTCGACCACGGTGCCCACGATGCTTCGCACCATTTGCTGACAAAAAGCTCGAGCTTCGATCTCAAACAGCAATATCCCATCGCCGAGATCGTGCCAGCGAGCGTCGGTAATTCGGCGCATCGGGATCGGAGGCTTCTCGCCGGCCGCAGTTTGTGCCGGCTTCATCTGCTTTAAGCGACAAAACGACGAGAAATCGTGAAGGCCGATCAATGGATCGCACGCTAAACGCAAAAGGTGAATGTCGAGCGGTTGATCGACGTGCCAGGCCGTCCGCGCCAAAAACGGGTCGGGCTCAGGCCGGTTCACAATCGTGTAGCGATAGATCCGACCTCGGGCAGAAAACCGGGCATCGAAATCGGGATCGACCACTTGCGGCTCTCGAACCGAAATCACGCCATCGCTGAGTTGATTGATCGAACGAGCGAGTTGATCAAGGTCTAACCCAACCGCAGGTGCATCAAAGCTGACTACTTGACCCCACGCGTGCACTCCCGCGTCTGTACGGCCGGCGCAAACCAGCGTGACCGGATGGTCGAGCACTTTTTCGATGGTCGCCGAGAGCGAAGCGCCCACCGTCGACACATCCGCATTCGGCGCAAATCCTCGGAAGTCGGTGCCGTCGTAGGCGACCGTCATCCGAACCCGCGCGAGCGGGATAGCCACTTCAGAACTCAGACGAGTTCAATTCGCGCCATCGGCGCATTGTCGCCATGGCGAGGACCAAGCTTCAAGATTCGGGTATAACCGCCGGGCCGATCCACATACCGAGGGCCAATCTCATCAAAGAGTTTCGATGCCATGTCCTTGTCCCCGATGAACGCGACTACCTGACGGTGGTTATGCAAACCACCCTTCTTGGCTTTCGTGATCATCTTTTCGGCGACCGGACGGAGGGCCTTCGCTTTGGCCTCGGTGGTGACGATGCCTTCGGCAGCAATCAACGACGCGACCAAGTTTGCCATCATCAATCGCTGGTGCGATGCGGTACCGCCGAAACGGCGGCTCTTGCGTGGGGTTGCAGGCATGGTCTAATCAGTCCCGGTTACGGAGCGACAAACCGCGCTCGTCCAATTTCTGGATCACCTCGTCAAGTGACTTCTGCCCAAAGTTCGTAATGGCCAGCAGGTCGTCTTCGCTCTTGTTGAGCAACTCGCCAACGGTGTTGACCTGAGCACGTTTGAGACAATTACGCGGGCGTTCGGTGAAATCGAGATCCTCGATCGGCAGATCCATGTCGGGGGAACCGGTTACGACACCAATGACCTCGCCAAGTTCAAGGCCCTGCGGCTCATCGCTCATCTCTTCAACTAGCTGAACCAATGCCCGCAAGGTGCCACCCGCTGACGCGAGCGCTTCGCGAGCCGAGATCGAACCATCAGTCTCGATGTCGAGTACCAGACGGTCGAACGCCGTTGACTGCTCAACCCGAGTTGGCTCGACTGCGAACGTAACTCGACGAACTGGTGAGAAAATCGAATCGACTGGTATCACACCGATGACCGACGACGACTCTTTGCGGTCAGCCGAAACGTACCCACGGCCACGCTCAACTGTTAGGTCAACGGCTAGACGACCTTTGCTGCTCAACGTCGCGAGGTGCAGATCGGTGTTGAGGATCTCAACATCACTTGAGGTCTGAATATCAGCCGCAGTGACCGCCTTGGGGCCGCGTGCGTCAAGACGCAGCGTCACCGGCTCATCGGAATGGAGGGTTAGGACCAAATCCTTGAGGTTTAAGATGATGTCGGTCACGTCGTCGCTAACACCTTCGATGGTGTCGAACTCGTGAAGGGCATCATCAAACCGAACTTGGGTGATAGCTGCGCCCGGGATCGACGAAAGGAGGGTTCGCCGCAGCGAATTTCCTAGCGTGTGCCCAAAACCGGGCTCGAGTGGGCCGATCGCGAAAAGCTGACGACTGCCGTCCTCTTCGCTTAGTGCTTCGACCTTTGGTCGTTGAATGACGAGCATGTGCTTCTACCTCATTGAATCGGGTGATTCCGTAGGCCAACAGGATGCGCTTGCAGTGAAAATGCTGCGACGCTGGGAACCGAAGATCCCAGCGACTTAGGGATTACTTCGAGTAGAGCTCAACAATGAGCTGCTCGCGAACGGGCACATCAATGTGCTCGCGCAGCGGCAGTTCACGAACAGTGATACTGAAACGGCCATCGGTCGCTTCAATCCATGGCGGAAGCGAACGTCCCAGCATGTCGCTGTTCCATTGGATGACGACGAGCTCCCGCGATTTTTGCCGGAGCGTGACGACGTCACCTTTACGAACCCGATAGCTAGGGATATTGACGCGTTTGCCATTGACCTCAATGTGGCCGTGAGAAACGAACTGCCGAGCCTGGGGGCGAGTGGCAGCCCATCCGGCGCGATAAGCAACGTTGTCGAGTCGCAGCTCGAGATAACGAAGCATGTTTTCGCCGGTCACGCCTTCGCGACGGTTCGCTTCCTCATAGAGGTTGCGGAACTGGCGCTCGGTGAGTCCATAAGAAAAGCGGGCCTTCTGCTTCTCTTGCATCTGGAGCAAATACTCGGAGACATTGCCGCGACGCCGAGTACGCCCATGCTCCCCGGGGGGATACGGACGCTTGTCCAGCGCTTTTGTTTCGCCGGCGGTGCCAAAAATATTGGTGCCGAGTCGACGAGAGATGCGAGCCTTTGGGCCGGTATATCGAGACATGTCAGACCCTCCGACGCTTGGGCTGGCGGCAGCCGTTGTGCGGCACCGGCGTGACGTCTTTGATGCCCGTAACTTCGATTCCAGCATTTTGAATCGAACGGATAGCGGTCTCTCGACCGGAACCCGGGCCTTTCACGACGACATCGACTTTACGAACACCATGTTCCATTGCTCGCCGTGCACACTGCTCGGCGGCCATTTGGGCTGCGAACGGGGTGCTTTTACGCGAACCCTTGAAGCCGACATTGCCCGCTGAGGCCCAGGCCAGAACGTTTCCGTTCTGATCGCTGATCGACACGATGGTGTTGTTGAATGAACTTTTGATGTGCGCGATGCCATAACTGATGTTCTTGCGCTCTTTGCGGCGGGGGCGTCGGCCCCCTGCGGGAGGTTTGGCCATTACCGTGCGACCTTCTTCTTGCCGGCGACCGTCTTCTTCGGTCCCTTACGGGTGCGAGCGTTGGTATGCGTGCGTTGTCCACGGACCGGCAGGCCCTTACGATGCCGCAAGCCCTGGTAGCAGCCGATCTCCATCTTGCGCTTGATGTCCTGGGACACCTCGCGACGCAGGTCGCCTTCAACCTTGACGCTTTGGTCAATGTGGGTACGGATACGGGTGACTTCTTCGTCAGTCAGGTCACGCACCCGTGTGTTCGGATTGATATCGGTTGCTTCACAGATTTTCTGCGAAGTCGTCCGGCCAATGCCGAAGATATAGGTCAGTGAGATCTCGAGTCGCTTCTCGCGGGGGATGTCAACGCCAGAGATACGGGCCATCTAGCCCTGCCTCTGCTTGTGACGCGGATTGGTACAGATGACCTGAACCCGTCCGTGACGGCGGATCACCTTGCACTTCTCACACATGGGTTTAACACTTGGTCGTACTTTCATGGGTCTCGCCTGAATCCTTGCTTCAGGTACACCGGAGCATTTCCCCCGGCGGGCTTCGACATCGTGGCCGAAGCTCTCACTTGTTCGATTTTCACTTGTAACGATAGGTAATGCGTCCTCGAGTGAGGTCATAGGGAGTGAGCTCCACCTGGACCCGATCACCGGGGAGGATGCGGATGTAATGCATCCGCATTTTTCCGGAAATATGGGCAAGGACTTTGTGACCATTTTCGAGTTCGACACGGAACATGGCGTTCGGCAACGGCTCGGTCACAGTCCCTTCCAGGACGATCGCGTCTTCCTTGGGCTTGGGCAGGGAACTTCTCCTACGACACTCGTGGATAAACCCCATCGACGTACCGCGCGCGAGCACGATGCGCTTCCGAGGCGAAGGGAGATACTAGCGATTCGGCTTCCTCGGCACCAATCCAGATTCTCGCAATCACCAGTGCATGCCCGATCGACCCCAAAAACCGTGGTAAACGGGCCTCAAACGGTGAGAATCTCTGGTCCCGATTCCGTAATAGCAATGGTGTGTTCCCAGTGGGCTGACCACTCGCCGTCGGCCGTCACAACTCCCCAACCGTCGGCCAGCACCCGAGTATCCGGCGAACCCATGTTGACCATGGGTTCCACGGCAAACACATTTCCGAGCCGCAACTTCGGCCCTCGACCTTGACGGCCGTAATTGGGGACTTCCGGCTGTTCATGCATGGCACGGCCAATAGCGTGCCCGACGTATTCCCGCACAATCGAAAACCCAGCTGCCTCCGCCTCGGTTTGGACCGCATGGCCAATGTCGCCGATATGACCACCCGGAACCATCGTTGCGATCCCCGCATACAGCGCCGACTCGGTGACCGAAATCAACCGAGAAACCTCACGACTGATTTCGCCCACACCAGCAGTAAATGCCGCGTCTCCGTGCCAGCCGTCGATGATTGCGCCGCAGTCAATTGAGATGAGATCGCCATCAACTAATTGATACTCGTCAGGGATGCCATGGACGACCATGTGGTTCGGCGACGCACATATCACTGCGGGAAATCCGTGATAGCCGAGAAAGTTCGACTTCGCCCCGCGACGGTCAAGTACGTCCCGACCGATCGCGTCTAACTCGAGCGTGGAGACACCCGGTTTGATCGCCGCCTGAATGCACTCATGCATTTCAGCCACCACTCGACCAGCCCGACGCATGATGGCAATTTCCGACGGGGTACGACAGACCGTCGCGTCCGCCCGGGCCACCTTCACGACGAGACGCGGGAGTCGATTGCTTCGATGATTCGGCTCGTGATCGCTTCGGCTCGACCCGAGCCATCGACGGTTACCAACAATTCACGGTCTCCAAAGAGGTCGATCGCTGGCACCGTGTCGTGTTCATAGGCCTCAAGGCGCCGACTAATCGCGTTTGGCGTGTCATCGGCGCGCTGCACGACGTCACCGCCACAAACATCGCAGACCCACAGAGAACTTGGGGGTTCAGACGTCGAATAAATGGCGTTGCAGTTTTTGCAAACTCGGCGACTCGAAAGGCGCTCGAGGACAACGTCGCGCGGCACTTCAATATTGACCGCGAGATCAACTGGCGTGATCTCGAGCAGCGCAGTGGCTTGGCCAAGGGTACGCGGAAATCCATCAAGCAGAAAACCGTTCGCAATGACATCGGGTTGGGCAAAACGGTCGTTGATGACCCCAAGCATGATTTCATCTGGCAACAAGGATCCAGCGTCGAGATAGGTTTGCGCCTGACTACCGAACTCGGTGCCAGCGGCCACGGCCTCGCGCAACATGTCACCAGTTGAGACATGTGGAGTCCCGTAGTGCTTCGAAAGCTGAACCGACTGTGTTCCCTTGCCGGCACCTTGGCGACCGAACAAGAGGACTTTGAGCGCCACTATTTTAGGAATCCTTCGTAGTTTCGCATCATCAGCTGGCTATCAATTTGCTTCATGGTTTCAAGCGCCACCCCGACCGCGATCAAGATGGAAATACCCGAGAATGAAACTTGATTGCCGGGCAGAAAATGGGTCAGCAATAGCGACGGGATAAGTGCAACTGCGGCGATAAAAAGCGCGCCGGGCAGGGTGATGCGGGAGAGCACTTTGGCAAGGTAACGCTCGGTTTGCGGACCCGGACGAATGCCGGGAATGAAACCGCCTTGCTTACGCAAGGTGTCGGCTTGCTTGGCCGGGTCAAAGGTGATGGCCGTATAGAAGTAGGCAAAACCAATAATCAAAAGACCGAACACCAAGATGTGAGCGAGCGCGTCGGGCTGAACCAAGTTGTCGTTAATCCACTTTTGGACGCTTGCCCCCCATCCATCTGCCGGAAGTACGAACGACAGAAGTTGCGGCAGGTACAACACCGAGCTTGCAAAAATGATCGGGATCACGCCGGACTGGTTGACCTTGAGCGGGATATAGGTACTTTGCCCGCCATACATGCGTCGACCGACGACCCGTTTGGCGAACTGCACCGGTATCCGACGCTGACCTTGCTCAACGAACACGATCGCCACCAAGATCACCAAGAACACGATCAATGTCACCACTAGGGCGAGCACACCGGCCGAAGCCTTAATGCGACTGCCCTGGGCGGGCAGCGTCGAAACCACCGAAGCGAAAATAAGCAATGACATGCCGTTGCCAATGCCGCGCTGAGTGATGAGCTCGCCAATCCACATCAGCAGCGCAGTACCGGTCGTGAGGGTCAAGACGATGAGCGCGACATGTCCCACGTCATAATGCGGGACAAGGTCAAGTCCGGTGGTATTGCCGCCACGGAGGCCGCCGCCGCCTTTATGGAACAGATAGCTCAGGCCGGTCGACTGCACGATCGCGATACCGATCGTTACGTACCGGGTCCACTGCGTGATTTTGCGTTGACCAACCGCGCCTTGGTTTTGCCATTCTTCAAGTTTGGGGATCACCACGCCAAGAATTTGCATGATGATCGATGCCGTGATGTAGGGCATGATCCCAAGCGCGAAAACTGCGAACTGGGTCAGTGCACCGCCGGAAAACAACTGCAAGAACGCCAGAACGCCACCCTGGGCGGCTTGATCCTTCAAGGTCTGCAGCGCGCTGACGTCGATCCCCGGCACCGGCACATAGGCACCGAACCGGTAGACCAAAATCATCAATAACGAAAACAGCACCTTGTTGCGTAGGTCAGGGACCCTGAAGATGTTGCGCAAGCTCGAAAGCACCGGGATTGCTCCTATCGGCGACCGGTCGGAAGAAGCGGGCTACCGGTTTGTGAACTGGTTGCCCTTAGCCGGTGGACGACGATCGCCCCACGGCAATGGCAGGACCTCGATGGTTCCGCCAGCAGCAAGTATTGCCGCTTCAGCGGATTTCGAGAACCCATGTGCTTTAACTTGAACAGCGCGAGTGATCTCGCCTCGCCCTAGAACCTTAATCAACGCACCCTTGTGGGTGAGTCCGAGTTCGTGCAACGCCTCAGGACTAATCGCAGCTAGTCCGCTGGCGTCGAGCACATCAAGGTTGAGGCCTTGATATTCAACCCGAAATGGGTTGTTGAAGCCCTTGAGTTTCGGTACCCGCATGTGCAAAGGCAGCTGCCCACCTTCAAAACCTGCCGGAATGCTGCCCCGAGCACGTTGGCCTTTGGTACCGCGGCCGGCAGTCTTGCCACCCTTGCCGCCAATACCACGACCAACACGCTTGCGGTTTTTCGTCGACCCAGCGGTCGGTTTGAGATCGTGGACCTTCACGAGTCTGCCTCTTCTTCGACGGTAATCAGATGGGGAACACGAGCGATCATGCCGCGAATCTCGGGACGATCAGGAAGGGTATTGCTTTGGCCGATTCCGCGCAGACCCAACGCACGCATAGTGCCCCTGGTCTTTGGTTTCGTGCCAATAGTCGAACGAACTTGAGTGACCTTGATGTGAGCCATCAGCGGACCTCATCGGGAACGAGCGGACCGCGCTCGCTATCGCGGTAGGCCTTGAGCAGACCAGCAGGAACGAACTCTTCGGGCGAAAGTCCACGCAGTCGCGCAATCTCGTCCGGACGCTTCAAGGCTTGGAGCCCGGCGATGGTGGCGCGTGCCACGTTGATGTGATTGGCAGAGCCAAGCGACTTGCACAACACATCGTGAATTCCGGCTTCTTCAAGAATCGCGCGGGCGGCACCGCCGGCAATAACACCGGTGCCGGGAGCGGCTGGCTTAAGCAGCACTCGACCCGCACCCATCTCGCCGATCACTGGATGAATAATGGTGCTGCCAGCTAATGGAACCGAGAAGAGATTCTTGCGAGCCTCTTCGGTGCCCTTTTGGATCGCCAGCGGAACTTCCTTGGCCTTGCCGTAACCCAGGCCAACTCGGCCCGCGCCGTCGCCAATCACCACGAGTGCAGTGAACGAGAACCGCCGACCACCCTTGACCACCTTGGCCACTCGATTAATGTTGATGACTCGCGACTCGCGAAGTTGCGCATCGTCTCTGTTGCTCGCCATTACAACTCCAGTCCGGCTTCACGGGCCGCGTTGGCCACGGCAGCGACGCGGCCGTGGTAGAGGTTTCCACCGCGGTCAAATACGACCTTTTCGATTCCCGCTGCCTTGGCACGCTCTGCAACAAGTTCGCCGACCTTGACGGCAGAAGCGATGTTGCTCGTCGAACCGACGCGAAGGACCGATTCAGTCGTTGATGCCGCCGCGAGCGTACGACCGGTGCGGTCGTCGATCACCTGGGCACTGATGTGCTTGTTCGATCGGAACACGGCCAAGCGGGGACGCGTGCTGTCGCCCCGTACCTTCTTGCGTACCCGAAGGTGACGACGTAGGCGTGCTTCTCGTTTCTTCTTAGCGCTGTAGCTCATGGTGTCTACTTCGCAGTCTTTCCGGCCTTGCGGGCCACATGCTCGTCGCGATATCGCACGCCCTTGCCCTTATAAGGCTCTGGCTTGCGGATCGCCCGGATGTTGGCGGCGACCTGACCGACGAGTTCTTTATTGATACCAACAACACCGATCGTGGTCGGTGCAGGAACGTCAAAACTGATGCCATCTGGAGCTTCAACCCGAACCGGATGACTAAAACCCAACGCGAGCTCAAGTTTGGTTGGGCTGGAGGCGATTGCCCGGTAGCCAACCCCGACGATGTCGAGATCTTTGCGATAACCCTCGGTCACGCCTACCACCATGTTGTTCACCAGCGTGCGAACCAAACCGTGCATCGCGCGATTGTCGCGTTCGTCATTCGGGCGTTCGACGAGCAATTCGTCGGCGTCGGCTCGAACAGTAATTTCGCCGGGAATATCGAGTTCAAGCTGACCTTTCGGTCCCTTTACTGTGACGTGACGATCGTTGATCGTGACATCAACACCAGCAGGAACCGAGATCGGTGAACGTCCAATTCGTGACATGAGTGCGCCCCTTACCAGACGTAACAGAGGATCTCGCCGCCCACTCGGCGCTGACGCGCTTCGCGGTCGGTCATAAGACCCTGGCTGGTGGATAGGACGGCAACACCGAGGCCACCGAGAACGCGAGGGACGCGATCGGCCTTGATATACACGCGAAGTCCTGGCTTTGAGATGCGCTTCACGCCGGAAATCACTCGAGCTCGCTCAGGGGAATACTTCATTGTCACCGTAAGCACTTGACCTGGTCGGGTCTCGTCGTCGGCGATGGTGAAGCCTTCGATGTAACCCTCTTTTTTGAGCAGGGCAGCAAGCGATGCTTTCAGTTTGGACGACGGCATCCGAACCTCGTCGTGCATCGCCACATTGGCGTTGCGCAGACGGGTGAGCATGTCGGCGATGGGATCAGTCATAGTCATCTTGTCATCGCCTCCGTCACCAGCTGGCTTTCGTGACGCCCGGCAATTCGCCGGCGTGGGCCAGCTCTCGCAGACACACTCGGCACAGACCGAACTTGCGGTAGACGGCACGTGGCCGACCGCATCGACGGCAACGGGTGTAACCCCGCACCTTGAACTTGGGAGTGCGCTGTTGCTTCTCGATGAGCGCCTTCTTTGCCATTACTGCTGCCCCTCACGCTTGAAAGGGAATCCGAAGGCGTCGAGGAGTGCTCGGCCTTCGGCATTCGTACGGGCGGTGGTGACAATCGTGATGTCCATGCCGCGTGGGACATCAACCTTGTCGTAATCGATTTCAGGAAAGATCAACTGTTCAGTCACGCCAAAGGTGTAATTGCCTCGGCCATCAAAGGAATTCGCAGGAAGACCGCGAAAATCTCGAATGCGGGGAATCGCGAGGCTGACCAAGCGATCGAAAAATTCCCACATGCGATCGCCTCGAAGCGTCACTTTCGCGCCAATGGCATTGCCTTCACGAAGCTTGAACCCAGCGATTGACTTCTTGGCCCGGGTGGTCAGTGGCTTCTGTCCGCTAATGATCTCAAGATCAATTATGGCGCCGTCAAGCAGTCGAGCCTGATCGGTAGCCGCACCAACACCCATGTTGATGACGATCTTTTCAAGCCGCGGGACCTCCATGATGTTGCCGAGCCCAATGCTCTCCTTGAGCTGGGCACGAATCTCATCGTTGTACCGCTGCTTGAGGCGAGGAAACGCCTTCGTTGCTGTACTCATGCGATGTCACTTTCACATTTGCGGCAAACCCGCACCTTGGTGCCATCAGGTTCGAAGCGATAGCCAACACGAGTTGGCTTTCCGCACGACGAACAGATGATCGCGACGTTCGATACCGGCATCGGCATCTCTTTGTCGATGATTCCGGCTTGCATCGTTGCGCCCGTGGCTTTCTGATGCTTCTTGGCAATGTTCATGCCGTCAACGACGACCTTCCCCTTTGCCGGATAGGCGAACGTGATGGTGCCGGTCTTGCCGCGGTCTTTGCCGGCGAGCACCTTCACTCGGTCACCTTTACGAATTTTCATCTAAAGCACCTCCGGTGCCAGTGACACGATGCGCATGAACTTCTTGTCGCGAAGCTCACGCCCAACCGGGCCGAAGATGCGCGTTCCACGCGGCTGTTGTTGATCGTTGATCAGCACTGCCGCGTTCTCGTCAAACTTGATATACGAGCCGTCCGGACGACGTTTTTCCTTTTTCACCCGCACGACGACGCACTTGACGACCTCGCCTTTTTTGACTGCAGCACCCGGAATCGCGTCTTTGACCGTGGCAACGAAGATGTCACCAATCGAGGCATACCGACGACGTGATCCACCGAGAACCTTGATGCAAAGCACTTCTTTGGCGCCGCTGTTGTCGGCCACCCGAAGGCGGCTTTCCTGCTGAATCATCGCGCACGCTCCAAAACATCAAGGATGCGCCAACGCTTGAGCTTCGACAGGGGACGAGTCTCCTGCACACGAACCCGGTCACCCACGTTGAGGTCATTTTCCTCATCGTGAACAAACAACTTGGTCGTGCGCTGGACTGTCTTGTTGTAGCGCGGGTGGCGTACCCGATCGGTAACCGCGACGACCGCGGTCTTGTCCATGCCATTCGATGTCACGAGGCCCTCGCGGACCTTGCGCGTGTTCGACCTGGGTTCAGATTCGGTTGCGTTCTCGTCAGCCATCAGGCCGTCTCCTCTTGAGTCGTCGCATCAATTTCGAGGGCTTCGGCAGCGGCGATTTCGCGCTCACGAAGTTCGGTACGAATGCGAGCGATTTCTTTTTTCAACTGACCAAGACGCGCCGAATTGTCGAGCTGACCGGTGACGTGTTGGAACCGCAAGTTGAATAATTCCTGCTTGGTCTCACCGAGCCGATCAATGAGCTCGACATCGGGGAGATCCCGGACTGCAAGGTCGCCTTTTGCCATCAGAATGCCTCTTCTCGGGCAACGAAACGGGCCTTGATAGGCAGTTTCTGAATGGCCCGATCGATGGCCGCTTTGGCGACCTCGGGATCGTTGTAGGAAAGCTCAAACAAAATGCGACCAGGCTTCACGACCGCAACCCACCGTTCGGGGTTGCCCTTGCCAGAACCCATGCGGGTCTCGGCTGGCTTTTCGGTCACAGGCTTGTCAGGAAACACGTTGATCCAAACCTTGCCGCCACGCTTGATGTGACGGGTCATGGCAATACGAGCAGCCTCGATCTGGCGAGCGGTGATCCAACCCGGCTCGAGGGCCTGAATGCCGTAGTCGCCGAACGTCACCTCGGTGCCGCCCTTGGCTTGACCGCGCATCCGACCGCGCTGTTGCTTGCGGTGTTTGACCTTCTTGGGCATCAACATGATCAGTCACCATCCCCGGGACGGAAATGCGGTGTCTCGTGGTGTTCGCGAACGGAAGCCTCAATTGCTTCTTCTTCGGCGAGCAGTCGCTCCAATTCAGGATCGGCTTCTTTTACCAGCGGTGCAGACTCATCGATGAGGGTGTCGGCCGCGTCGAGGTCATCAGCGTCTGCCCGTGATCGAGGTGCCGCCGAGGACACCACCTTGCGGGGCTTGATCTGACCTGAGGTTTCACCAACGGCCATCGCCGCTTCTTTGGTGACCTTGTCTTCGAGCACGCTCTTGTAGGGCAAAATGTCGCCCTTGTAGATCCAAACCTTGACCCCGATGCGACCGTAGGTCGTTTTCGCTTCGCGGAATCCGTAATCGATGTCGGCGCGCAAGGTGTGCAGCGGCACCCGCCCCTCGCGATACCACTCGGTGCGAGCCATTTCAGATCCACCGAGGCGACCTGAGCACTGCACGCGAATCCCAAGTGCACCCGCTTTTTCTGCGTTCTGCACCGCACGTTTCATGGCACGGCGAAAAGCCACTCGACCGGCCAGCTGATCAGCCACGCCTTGAGCGATGAGCGCCGCGTCAAGCTCGGGTTGTTTGATCTCTTGAATGTTGAGCTGCACCTTGTTGTTGCCCGTGATGGAGGTGAGCCCGGTACGCAACCGGTCTGCCTCGGCGCCACGGCGACCGATCACGATGCCTGGACGAGCCGTATGCACATCAATGCGCAAGTGATCTCGTGTCCGTTCGATTTCGACCCGGCTGATCGCAGCATGGGGAAGCTGCGTCATGAGGTAACTACGAATCTTCCAGTCCTCGATGATGTACTCGCCGTACTGACGACGGTCAGCGAACCAACGCGACTTCCAGTCGGTGGTGACGCCGAGTCGGAACCCATAGGGGTTGACCTTCTGGCCCATCAGCTGTCCTCTCGCTCGGTCGTAGCGTCATCGCTAGCGACCTCGTCGGTTGCATCGGTTGCATCGGTCTCGACAACATCGGTCTCGACAACATCGGTCTCGACAACATCGGTCTCGACAACATCGGTCTC
>JBAXIB010000021.1:0-58361 GCA_037138595.1 Actinomycetes bacterium
GGCTCGAAGCGGCGTGGCGTCTCGCGGCGATGACGGGGATGCGTCGCGGTGAAGTGCTCGGTTTGCGGTGGTCTGATTTGGATGTCGACGCGGCGAGTCTCGCGGTGCGCCACACAATCATTTCGGTGGCTTATCAAGTGCGCGAATCGAAACCGAAAACGCATAACGCCCGAGTGATCGATCTTGATGCTCGCACCGTCGAACTGCTCGTCGCTCACCGCGACCGCCAACGGATCGAGAAATGTATCGAGGGAACCAACTATTTGGATCTCGATTTGGTGTTTTGTCGACAAAACGGCAATCCGATTCACCCCGATAGTTTTTCGCAACGTTTTGAACGCTCAATCGCCAAAACTGACTTGCCACGGATCCGGTTGCACGACCTTCGCCATACCCATGCGACGATCGCGCTGCGAGCCAAGGTGCCGGTCAAGGTGATCAGCGAACGACTGGGGCACGGCTCGCCGGCGTTCACCCTTGCCCAGTACGCCCACGCCTTGCCGGGGATGCAAGCCGAAGCGGCGGCGCAAATCGCGGCGTTAATCGCCCACGAAACCAGTGCATACGCCTAAACGGAGGCGGATTTCCGCCCTTTTTCGGCGAATCGGGGCCAACCACGCGGTTGTTCAAAAAAATCTGAAAAAAATCCTTAAATGATCCTGTCTAGTTGGTGGTGAGACCACGAAAGGGGTGAGCGACCACTCTCGGACGTTCCCAACTTGAAAGGTTTCACATGGCTACGAACAACGAAAACGAGGCTCGTAAAGCGTCACAGGACGACAAGCTGGTGGAGGCGTTGGCTTCCGGGTTGAGCTATCGCCGTGCCGGCGAGCTCGCTGGGGTCCATGCCAAGACGGTGCAGCGCCGAATGGAAGACCCGGTGTTTGCGCGGCGGGTCACCGAGCAAAGGAATCGGCGGACATCACAAATCACTGGCCTGTTGGCCGACGTCGGTGCTGAAGCGGTCGGTGTCATCCGAGAGGCCCTGTCGGCTGACAAAGGCAGTGACCGGCTCCGAGCCGCACACTTGACTTTGACAATGTTGTTGAAGTTCACCAACAGCCAGGAACTCGAGGAACGAGTCGCGGAACTCGAACGGCTGAGCGCGGTCACCAATTTGTCCGCGTTGTTGGGTGGTTTGTGATGGTGAGCGCGGCGCGTATTCGAAAACTAGAACTCGCGATCCCCACACCACCGGATCGAGAAGAACTGTCGGTTCCGGATCTGAGACCGATCAACATCATCGATTTTGTGACCAACCCCACATTTTTGGGTCAAAACCTTTACCCCCGACAAGCCACCGCGTTGAAAGCGTTAAGCCTGTCAGTCGAGCTATTCACCGATTATGACCATCGGGTGCTCAGCGAATGGGCGGCTGGTTACAGCCCTGATGATGCCGGGAGCCGATGGGAAGGCGCCGAGGGCACCACCCCCGATGTGTTGGAACGCATCGACTGGTGTCGCACGCAGGGACGGATGTGGTTTCGTGAGGCAACGATGGTCATCGGCCGCCGAGGATCAAAAGGGGTAATGGGTGCCGTCATGGCGGCCTGGCAGCTATGGAAACTGATCGAACACGGCGACCCGCAAAGCCATTTCGGGATCGCGGCCGGTAAACGTCTCGAGATTTTGGTGTTCGCCGGAAAACAAGACCAGGCGGCCACCAACCAATTTGGTGACATCGCCGCGCTGGTTCGCGACGCACCGTGTTTTGCGCCCTACATCGACAAAGTGACCACCAACAAAATCACTCTGTACACCCCTCACCAACTCAAAGGCGGCAGACGGACCAGTCCGCTCATCGAAGTGCGGGCGGTTGAAACCACCCAACTCGGACCGCGCGGCCCGGCGGTGTTGACATTAATTCTTGACGAGATCGCCCACGTCGTCGGAGCCGGGTCAACCGCGTCAGCCGCGCAGCTTTACACCGCAGCAACCCCAGCGCTCGCCCAGTTCCCAACCGACGCGTTCATCTACCAAGCAAGTTCGCCGTGGGAAAAAACGGGACAACTCTGGGACTCCTATTGTCAGGCTTGCAGCATCAACCCGTCGACCGGCCAAGCCGTACACCCCGACATGTTCGTCCTGCAGTTGCCATCGTGGGGCACCTACAAAGATTGGGAGATCGCCGCCGAACTTCCCATGTGGCCAGGCGGACCAACGTTTACGAAACAGGCACGGGCGGTGATCGAACTCGACGACGCCCTGTTGCGCCAGGAGGCCGCCAACCCCGAATCGTTCCGGGTCGAATATCGCGCCCAGTTCGCGTCAAGCCTCAGTGCCTATCTGCGGCCCGAGATGGTCGCCGGCATTTTCGCCCCGTTTCAAGGCAAGCAACTTGTCATGCAAACCGCCGGCAACCTCGCCACCCGCTATGTCGCCCATGCCGACCCGTCAGAATCCCAAGCGAATTTCGGTTTCGCTATCGGCCACCTCGTGTATGTCGATGACATCCCTCATGTGGTGTTCGACGTGATCGACGTGTGGCGGCCCGGCGATTTCCCGAACCACATCGTCGATTACATCCAGATCGAGGGTGAGCTCACCAGTTTCGTGGACCGTTTTTCCATCACCAAGTTCACGTTCGATCAGTTCGGATCCGCGGGTGCCATTCAACGCCTGCAGCTGCATGCGCAAACCAAAGCCCGACCTGTCCCACTGATGGTCAGTAAACGTCACGCCAATCACAACCTGAACTGGCAGATGGCCGAAACGTTCAAAACCGCGGCAGGCCACGGACTCATCCACGCGCCACCCCATCTGCTGGCCATGGCCGAACTCGAATATTTGCAACGCACCGGCACGACCGTCGCACACCCCAACACCGGCCCGATCCGCACAGACGACGTCGCTGACTGTCTCATCAACGTCGTGTGGTCACTCATTGGTGATGCGGCGCCCGACATCTTTTCGCGACTCACCTCAACCGAGTTGAAACCGTCCCGCCCACCGTCGATCAACTTGATAGCCCAACAGTTCAGCCAAGCCGGCAAACCCGCCCCTTATGCGAACTCCTACAACCCGGCCCGAGGCATATCGCGAAACCGGCGACGCCGATGAACACCCAAAACGCGGACATTCGCGGACAATCGCGGACATCACCACCACGGCTATGGCGCTGCCGCGGACCAAACCACTCAACCGACACCACCACACAACGGGCTACAACCTCGGCGGCTTGACCGGCGTTTGACCCCACCCCAACCATGCAGAAAGCCCCACTCCGGAAAGTGGGGCCTGAGCTGCAAATTCGCCTACTGAAGTTGGTGGCGGGGGTGGGATTTGAACCCACGACCTTCGGGTTATGAGCCCGACGAGCTACCAGACTGCTCCACCCCGCGGCGTGGCCATGAAACTACCAGTGACTGCACCGGACTCCAACTCCGCCGTTGCACCGACAGGGTCCATTACGCCGTAGTCGGTGGTCCGGTCGTCGTTGTCGTGTTCGGGGTTGACGACGTGCCGGAACTTCCGCCGGCCTGCGCAGCGGCCAGTAAATCGCCGGCCTTTCGAACTTGCGATTGGTAGGTATTGAAATCGCATATCCCGGTGGCGCAGCTCGTCTTGAGGTCAGCTTGGGCCTGGGTAATCAGCGCTGCGGCCTGCGCGATCAATTGGTCGGGGCTGCCCGATGGAGGCGCAGTTGTCGGCGATGTTGACGGCTGTGTCGTGGTGGTCGTGCCTCCCGATGGCGTCGTCGACGACGGAGCCGACGGTGACGATCCAACCCCTTCGAACGTCTCCGGAGTCACTCCAGGGAACAACGCCTGCAATGCCTCTTTCAACGTCGGCTTGATCACCGTGATCTGTCCACTCGGGCCACTGAACGCAACAATCACTCGCTTCACTTGCGGAGCCCTGGTGCTGCCATCGGCCGACACATACAACGGCCGCACCCACAGCAACGACTGATCAATCGGGATCAACAACAAGTTGCCGAACAACACCGTCGAACCGTTTTGGTTCAACAGCGAAACTTGCGACGAGACCTCGGGCGCCGACTGAATCAACGAGTTCACCAGCGCGGGACCATCAACCTGCAACTGGCTCGGCAATTCGTACACCTTCAACTCGCCGTAATGCTCCGGATCACTATTGGCGACCATGAACGCGGTGAGTTTCTGTTTCGAGTCATCATCTGATGTCGGCACGAACGGCCGAATCAACACAAATGACTCGGTCTCCTCCCCCGGCAATCGCATCAGCAAGTAATACGGATCGATCTTTTTGTTGACCGTCCGAACTGTTTGACCTTGCGCGTTCACTACCGCGGTTGACGGCACCGCTCCAACGCTGGTTCCCGGATCCTTTGCGATGTCCCAACCATTGGTCGGGTCATAGAACGACTGCGGATCATCAATGTGATAGCGACCCCACATGGTCGTTTGAATCTTGAACAAATCTTCGGGGAACCGAAGATGCACCCGCACCGAATCCGGCAACTGCGAACCGTCGATAAACAGGTCGGGGAACGCCGACTGATAGGCCTGGATGATCGGATCATCAGGATTGATGACATACATCTTCACCGTGCCCTCGTAGGCGTCGACCACCACCTTGACCGAGTTGCGCACATAGTTGAACGACTGGTTCAACCCACTGTCGGCAGCGATTCCCGACACCGTCGCCCGCTGGGCGTTCGGATAATGATCCGACGTCGTATAGGCGTCAAGAATGTATTGAATCTTGCCGTCAGCCAACACTGGATACGGGTCATGGTCATAGGACAAAAATGGCGCCACCGCATGCACGCGTTCTTTGATGTCACGAATGAACAAAATCTTCGAATCCGGCGTAACGAATTTCGAGATCAACGGGTTGAGATCGCCATAACGCGCTGCGAACGCGGCTTTGCGGATCCATGAGTCCAGCGCAACGCCACCCTGGCCGGTGTAGCGGTAGGTCTCCGTGGTGCCGTCACTTCGCAGATAGTCGACTTCGTCACGGCTACTTCCGACAATCGAATAACCGCTTTGATGCTCCGAGAAATAAACCTGCGGACGATCAACGCTGGTAACGATCGTGTCGGGCAAGATCGATGTCGGCACATCACCGACGAGATATTCCGGGCTGCCCGAACTCGTCGTCGCATTGGCCGCCGACAGCGCCACCCCATAGCCGTGGGTATAGGAAATGTGCTGCCCTTCCCATGATTTCTGCGGCGCTTGGGCAATACTCAAATCACGACTCGACAACACAACCTGCGTAGGCGCGATCGAACCATCCGGAGTCTTAATCGGATAACGGTCAACGTCGAGATCAGCGAAGTTGGTATAGCCCAAGTTCGACTGTTCCCGTTGGAACGTGTCGCGGACCACACTCGGGTCGAGCAGGCGAATATTGCGGACCGTCGCCGGATTTTCCTGAATGGCTTGACCCGCTTTGGTGACACTCGAGTCGTACTCAAACCGTTTGTCCTGCACCGCGGTCAAACCCATACCTTGACGGGTCGCCTCGATGTTGTGCGCGATATAAGGCGCCTCTTGGGTGGATTCAGTGGGCAACACTTCGAACCGCTGCACAAACGCCGGATACGCGGTGCCCGCCACCAGCGCCACCAGCGCCCACAATCCGACTGCAACGACGGGCAACGTCCAGCCCCGCTGGAAAATGTTGTAAATAAACAACCCACACGACAACAACGCGATGAACATCAACAAGTTGAGCGCAGGCAGTTGAGCTTTGACATCGGTATAGGTGGCGCCATTGACCACGCCGCGACTCGAAAAAGTAAGCGCATAGCGATCGAGCCAATACCCCACTGCCTTGACCAATGCCAGCAGTGCCAACAGCACTGACAAGTGCGCCTTCACCTGTGGCGTCACCCGTTGCACGGGAGCCTGCAACCGAATACCGCCGTTGAGATAGTCAGCGACCAACGTGACCAACAAAATGATGATCAACGACGCGAACAACCACTGCGTTACTGCTTCATAAAACGGCAGCCTGAACACATAAAAACTGACGTCAGTGTTGAACGTCGCGTCTTTGATGCCGAACGCCTTCGAGTGGGTAAACAAAATCCATTGATTCCACTCGGCCGAGACGCCAACCCCAGCAAACAGCCCGAACACCAGCGACACCGCGGCACGAACGACCCACCCGCGACGCGACGCGAACTCGTGATAACGGCTGAGCATTTCGTCTTCAGGACCAGGAGGCCTAAATGTCGGGGCGGTGCGATCCGCCACCGTCAGGTTCACCAAACACATCACGAAGAACGCAACAGTGAAGATCACCCCTAAAACGATCTTCGCTCCGAGGATGCCGGCCCAAACTTGGGCAAGGCCCAAATTGTCGAACCACAAGTAATCGGTAAAGAACCCGGCGATGCCTCGCAGCGAAGTAACGAGGAAAAACAGCGCGATCGCCGCGATCACGATGATCACGCGCCCTCGGCCACTTGTACGCCGGCGCCGGCTCGCCATATCAGTCGGTGCTCGCATAAACGGTCAGCCTAGGAGACAGATGGGGCCTTGCAATGCGCGAGGCAACAGAATCATCGACTCACGGCATCGTTCGGCCCGAATCAACCTCGTTCGCGACGCAATTCAGGTCGACGCTGGAACAACCATGCAGCGACAGGTCGCCGAAATCGGGGGCGTAGCATGGCCGGTCGGAAACGGTTCGCCCTTTGGTTGATTGCCAGCCAGGGCATTGTCGTCACAATCAGGCGAAGGCGTCGATCCGTCATTGACCACCCAGTGCACCAAGGTCGCTTTCGGCAATCGATCAACAAATCCTCGATTGCATGCAGCGAGGGCGTAACGCGCCGCAACGTCGTCGACTCGTTGACCTTTCCATTCGCGGTAGCACGCCCGCAGCCGTTCCGCGAGATCTTCTTCATCGCCAGCAGCTTCGATGAAGCACCGCTCGACCCGTTCACGCAACGGTTCGATCAAGTCTTTAGCAAGTTCTCGAGCGAGGTCAGCGGTCTTCGTCTTCGTCGCCTTACCCGACTTTGCCGAGCGGCCACCAGTCGCAACTAAGTCACCACCGGCAGCTGCGGCCGCGGCAAGATTCGGCAGCGCCGCTTCGACATAACGCGCCACGTGCACATCGGTCGGCGGCAACGCTTGGTCTGCTGACGGACCACCCCGTTGACGTCGAACCGTGTCGAGCAACTCGTTTTGCTCGTCAGACAGTTCTCGCTTGATTCGTCGACTTAGCGCGCGCTCGACCGCAACGAGCGCTTCATCCCGACGGACAATCAACCCGTGGTCAGGATCGGTCGCGACTAGGGCGTTTGGTTTTTCGCCCGGCCCTGACCCAACGGCATCGACGACGAGTTCCTCAACGATTTCGAACTCTTCGACAATCTCGATCACTTCGATCACTTCAACAACCTCAACAACCTCAACCGGTGAACTGGCGTCGTCAAGCTCATCGGGTTCTGATGCCACCTCGGCTTCGGAGCGAATTTGAGCGAACAGCATTGACACGCTTGCCTCACCAGCAACTTCGGCCGGAGGTGGCGGCAACTCACCCGGTTCGTCAACCTCGATCGTCACCGGTGGCTCAACGACTTTTTCCGACGGTTCCTCGGCCGGTGTCACCAAGGGTTCCGCTGCGGGTTCCTCGACGGCTTCTTCAGTGGCTGATGTAACGACTTCGGTCTCAGCTTCGTCGTCAACCAGGGGCTGCTGACGAATGACTTTCACCGACGAGGAGCGACGCCCTTCAAGGTCGTCGGGCGACGCTGGAACCACCCTCGTGTCGTCGGCTTGGTCCGCGACACCGTCAGACTCGTCGTCTGCCGACACGTCCGACTCGGCAGGCTCGTCGGGCTCCACTGTGACAACCGGTGGCGACGCAACACGCACCTCGGGCAGCGTCGCGGCCTCGCGCTCGAGTTCCTCAATATCGGATTCGGCTTCATCGTCGGCCTGCACTGGCGCCGATTCGGCCGCGGCGCGCGCTTCGGGGAGCGCAACTTCAAGTTCGCCGGTTGCGACATCGAGCGTGTCGCGAACCACGTCATATGCGACAAGTAACCGGTCACGACCAACTTGCAGGCGTTCGATCTGTTGGCGAAATGCTTTGCGTCGCCGTCCAAGGTCATTAAGCATGCGTTCGCGCACGTTTTGGGCTTCGGCGACCATCTCGCGTCCACGTTGGCGACCCGCTTCGACTTCAACCGCGGCATCGGCGGCCGCTTGTGCTCGAAGTTCGTCAAGTTCGTGATGAACCTTCGCCACCTCAACATCAGCTTCGGCCGTTTTGATCGCGAGAATCTCGGACGCTTCACGACGCATCCGATCGGCATCTTCAGTTGCTTCAGCCAACAGTTGATTGGCCTCTTCGATTGCATTGGCTCGCATCTGTTCCGCGGCGCTGCGCCCAGCATCAAGTACCCGAGCAGTCTCTTCACCCAACAACGCAGTCAAGCGCGCCGGGTCAACCTCGCGGTTGCGATCGGCGTCGAGACGCGCCGCTCGAAGGTCACGTTCAAGATCCAACATCTCGGTTATCGCCCGGCGAAGTTCAGCCGCAACTGAAACCAAGAAGGCTTTGACCTCCATTTGGTCATAGCCCTTGCGGACCGTCGAAAAGTTTGCCCGAGCGACATCATCGGGATTCATCCCCGAGCGGGGTTCGGGCGAATTCGGTTCCACCGCCAGATCGTACTCACGGCCCCCGAAAAGTTCAGGGAGCCTCACCACATTTCTGACCTCGATGGGTCAAGGATTCTTTGGAATGACCTCGCTGCCACCACCAAAGGTTGCGAGGATTCGCAACGCGTCATCAATGCTGTCGACCGGTTCGACCCGCAACGAACCGGCATACTTCTCGGCTTCGTCAAACTCGCTGCGCGGCACCAAAAACAACTCGGCACCCGAATCGCGGACCGCGATCGTCTTTTGATGGACCCCGCCGACTTCACCGACATGACCATTGGGCTCAATCGTTCCGGTGGTCGCGATTTTGTGGCCACCGGTGATCGATCCCTCAGTCATGACGTCCATGATCCCGAGGGTGAAGGCCAACCCGGCCGACGGTCCACCAACCGAACCAGAATCGACCGAAATCTGCACCGGCAAGTCATATTTCGGATCACGAGTCACCGATGACACCCCGAGGTAAGCCTTGGATGCATCGTTTGGTCGAGCTCCGAGCGTGACAACGCGATCTTCGCTCACCCGCGTACCGTCGGCCCGATAGGGCTGAACACTCAACGTGACCTGATCGCCTGGCTTGTAGGTACCTAACGTCGCCACCAACTCATCGCTGCGGGTCACCGAAACACCATTAACTGAAACGACCGTGTCGCCCGCAGTCAACAGGCCTTTAGACGGCGAGTCGTCGGGGACTTCAACGATGAATGCACCGGTTCCGGTTAGCGAAACTTTGTAGCCAAGTTGAGTGAGCGCGACTGCCGAGGCGATCTCTTTAGAGTCCGACATCATCTGAATGTTTGCTTGCAGGTTCTCGTCATGAGACTGCTTGCCCAAGATCAATTCCTCGGGGACGATCGTCACCGAATCGTCAAACTTGGCCAGTGCCCAATTCAACGCCGTTGCACTTTGCACAGTGACCGTCGTAAAGCCGACTTCACCGTCAATCGGATAAGTCGGCGCACCTTGCACCTCGATCAAGGTTTCGGTTTCACGCACCGACCCGGGCGACAACAAAAAATATGGAACCTTGATGAACGCGGCAGCAAGCACCGCTGCGAGAATCACCAAGACAGCCACGATTGCCACGATCCACCAACGAGACAGACCCTCGTCATCATCACTGTCAACATCGTCGAAGGGGATCTCTCCGTCAGAGCCGTCGACCATCGGATCGACCTCGTCGCCTTCGGTTACCATTGCATCCAACGTGTCCACGGCGGCAAAGCCTGCCACGGAACGACCGTCAGACACACGCGGAGGCCGCAGAAAAATGAGCGACCACCCCCAACCGCCCCCTGAACGGCGTCGCACCGACCCGGCTGAACTCGGGGACGATCGCCTGACTGGCCACCTCAAACGCCGTCGACAAGCGGCAATTGCTGGCCATCGGTCCGATCCCGACTTGGCCCGCGCACTGCTTGGCGATCGGGATGCCGGCGTTCGCTTGTTGGCGCTCGGCGCGCTCGATCGACTGGGAGAACTGAGCAACGCCGAACTTACACAAGGGCTGGTCGACCCTGAAGTAACCGTGAGACGACGGGCGTGCGAAATTGCCGCCACAAGACCTGGAGTGGCGCCATCTGGTCCCGCCGTTAGACCCGGTGCCGGTGCCGGTGCCGGTGGCGGTGGCGAAGCGCCCGCTGTCTCGCTCCTCGCCACCCTCGATGACTCAGATCCCATCGTGGTGGAAGTAGCGGCCTGGGCCTGCGGTGAGCGCGTGCCACCCGAGCCGGGCGCAGTCACACGTCTCATCGAACTCGCAACCGATCACCCCGACGCGTTGTGTCGTGAAGCAGCGGTCGCGTCGCTCGGGGCGATTGGCGACGATGCTGGACTTCCGGCGATTCTCGCCGCCACCCATGACAAAGCCACCGTGAGGCGGCGAGCGATCATCGCGCTTGCACCGTTCGATGGTCCCGAAGTTGACGCCGCGCTGCAACGAGCAACAGCTGATCGGGACTGGCAAGTTCGACAAGCCGCCGAAGATTTACTCGCCGACGACTGACTCGACCGATTTTGCAGCAGCGCGACAAGCAGCGCCACCAGCGCCACCAGCGCGGCGCGCTAGGTCAGGCCGGAAATATCGGCGGACGTTTCGCCAAAAATGCCGCGACATTCTCTTTGGCATCGGCCGTTTGGCTCGCCTGGGCCATCGCTTCGACCGCCACGTCATAGGCGGCGGGAAGGTCCAACCCGATTTGCGCGTAAAAGGCCCGCTTGCCAATGGCTTTGGATGACGCGCTCCCCCGAGTCGCTCTCGCCATTAAATCGCTCACCGCCGCGTCAAGTTCGGCGTCCGGCACAACGGCGTTGATCAAACCCCAATCGCACGCAGTCTGCGCGTCGATGGCATCACCAGTCATCGAGAACTCAAGCGCACGCTTACGACTCATCGTGCGACCAATCGCCACCATCGGAGTCGTACAAAACCATCCAGCCTTGCCACCAGGCGCGGCAAACGATGCGGACGCACCGGCTACCCCGAGATCGCAACTTGCCACTAGTTGCGCCCCCGCCGCGGTGGCCAGTGCGTGCACCCGAGCGACCACAACTTGCGGGATCGCCTGCAGCAACATCATCAGGTCGGTACACGTTCCGAGCAACGCACGCATCGCGTCAAGGTCAGCATGAGCCATGTCGGCGAAATCATGCCCGGCTGAAAACACCGGACCGCGTGCGGCAAGAACGACCCCGACTGCATCGCTTTGGCCAATGTCACGAAATGCATCCAGAAGCTCGACGAGGTGCGATAGCGAAAGCGCATTACGCCGTTCAGGCCGATTCATGGTCACGGTGACAATGTCACCAGTTCGCTCAACAAGCAGCGTCGAATTTTTCATACGCGCACTCTCGCACAGCACCATGCGTCGCGCGCAGTGTTCTGCCGATAGCCAACCGTCACACCATGAACATGACTTTGAGCGCATCAAATGCTTCGATGCAATGCCCAGCACCCAGCACGACGCATTCAAGGGGCGCATTGACCATATGCACCGGAATCTCAGTTTCTTGGGCCAACCGCAAGTCGAGGCCCCGCAACATGCCACCGCCACCCACCAGATGGATGCCCTGAATGATGAGGTCCTGGGCGAGTTCCGGCGGCGCTTGCCCCAAACACGAAATGACCGAGTCGACCATTGCCGAAACTGGTTCGTCGATGGCGTCGCGCACTTCTTCGGCCGACAGCACAACCGTCTTGGGTAAACCGCTCATGAGTTCACGACCGCGCACTTCAGCGGCGTATTCGTTCTCAGTCGGCCAAGCTGACCCGATCGTGACTTTGATTTCTTCCGCGGTGCGTTCGCCAATGGCGATGCCATATTCACGACGAATGTAAGTCTGGATGTGGGCATCAATGTCGAATGATCCAATGCGGACTGCTTCGAGCGCGACCACACCGCCAAGTGAAATAAGCGCAGTCTCGGACGTACCGCCGCCAATATCGACCACCATGTTCCCCATCGGTTCGTTGATGGGAAGTCCAGCACCGATAGCCGCGGCCATTGGCTGCTCGATCAGGTGCGCTTCAGAAGCCCCGGCGCGCTTTGCCGCCTCAATAACCGCTCGCCGTTCAACCGCAGTGATCGCCGACGGCACACAAATCACCACCCGAGGGCGATTAAAACGACTCACGCCAACCCGTTGCAACAGCAACCGAATCATTCGCTGAGTGATTTCGAAATCGGTAATGGCACCCTTGCGAAGCGGGCGAACAGCGACGATATAACTCGGTGTGCGGCCAATCATCTGCCACGCTTCATGGCCCATCGCCAGCACATCTTGGGTGCGGCTGTTCAGCGCGATCACCGACGGCTCGTTTAACACGATGCCTTCACCGCGCGCGTACACCAGCGTGTTCGCGGTGCCGAGATCGATGGCGAGGTCGCGGGCTATGGCGCCGACTCCTGAGTCGGGTCCACCGATTCAGGCGAACCAGCCGGTTGCTGCGTGGTACGAAGCCGACGACGCCCGCCTGATGCCGGACCAGCATCGTGGCCGAGCGCTTTCATCTCGCGCGAAAAATCATCAATGCTGGACATAAAGGTCTTCGGCTTGCGGTTCAACAGCCAGATCAACACCGAACCGACCACGCTCAATCCAATTGCGATGAGCAGGAAAGCCGCGTTACTCACAGCGCACCCGCTACCGCTTGTACCTCAGTCGATGCCAGGTCACTGAGTTCCACAACGTGTTGGGCGTCAAGGCCCCAACTCTCGCCGTCGTTCCAAGTTTCGCGTTTCCAAATCGGAACGGTGGATTTGAGCGCGTCGATCATGAATCGAGTTGCATCGAATGCTTCGGCGCGATGTGGTGCCGAAGCAACGACCACCACGGCCGACTCCCCAAGCGGAACCAGCCCGGTGCGATGAAGCAACACCAATCGGCCAATCCCTGACCAACGAGCACGAGTCTCGGCCGCGATCAGACTCATGCGCGGTAGCGCGTGTTCGTCGTAAACCTCATATTCGAGCTGAGTCACGCCCACGCGATCGAGTGAATGGTCGCGAGCGGTACCACTAAAAATGACCACGGCTCCGCAACTCGGCACCACAACCCAGTCCGCGGCGACACCGAGAGGCAGCGGGTCGGAAGAAAGTCCAACCCAGTCGTCGGCGTGCGCTGGTGGTATCACAGCGGCCATCGTAGGCGAACCCGTCACCTGTTTTGTCGGTCTCGCTGGAGGGGCGCGCTCCGCTGTGCAAGGTCCATCGGTATCGTTTCGCCCGTGCCCCACGATGATGAACCCGCGGAACTGCCTGGGTTCGGCCCTCCACCTTCACCCGATGACCGGCTTTGGCGCCATCCGTCCGAGATTGGACAAACTGCGCCTGCCGGCGTTCTCGCCACTCCTCATCGTTCGCGTCGAACGCTTGGCGTGGGGATCGCGTCGGCGATGGTCGGCGCCGCGGCAATGCTTTTGGTGGTTCTGGCGATCGGCGGTTTTGACACCGAACGCCACGTCGCCGTGTCACAAATTCAAGTACCCGAACCGAAAGACCCGGCACCGTCGGATCGCGCCATCGCCGATCGGGCGCTGCCGGCCGTCGCGCATCTGCACGTCCGTCGAGCCAACGGGGACACCAGCGGCACCGCCATCGTCTTTCGCGACGACGGCCATCTGATGACAACTGCCGAAGCAGTCGATGGTGCCGAAGTCATCTCTGTCCAACTTGCCGACGGCCGAACGCTTGATGCGACAGTCATTGGTAGTGACCGGGCCAGCGACATCAGCGTCATCAAGATCGACGCGGCGCAGTTGCCAACTGCAGTTCTCGGCACTGACGACCATCTTCAACTCGGCGAACCGACCATCGCGATCGAAGCCCTCGACGGCAACAACGCGCCCAATATTTCTGTCGGATTGATAAGTGCGCTTCGCCGTCGCGTCGAAGCTGGTTCGGGCACAACGCTTCACGACATGATCCAAACCAATGTGCGACTCACTGAATCGGGCGCGGGTGCGGCACTCGTCGACAGCTCAGGCGCAGTCATCGGAGTCGTTACTCACCGCGGCATGGGTGATGATGCCAGTGGCAGTAGCAGCGGAAATGGAAGTGGGAGCAGTACTTCTACGGCAATTGGCTCCACACTGGTGCCGCGTTTTGCCACCCCCATTGGGTTTGCCAAGCAAGTGGCCGACGAATTGATCCTGCATGGTCGTGTCGCTCATCCGTGGCTCGGCGTTCGGTCCAGCGACTTATCCGAAGACCAATTCGAAGCGGTTGGGCGTCATGGCGCACGGGTCGAAGATGTGGCGACCGGCAGTCCCGCCGACGAAGCCGACCTGCGCACCGGTGATGTGATTGTCAGCATCGACAGCGGTCACGCCATCGAATCAAGTTCCGATCTCGTGGTTGCCTTGCGGGGTCACCACCCGGGTGAGCCAGTCGCCATCACCGTCATGCGAGGGTCAGACGAAGAAGTCGTCACCGCCACGTTGTCAGAAAATACGTCACTGCCCTAGCGATAAGTCAATCATCGCCGGCGTCGGCGAACCCGAATTGCAAAGACCCCCGCCGCGATAAACGTCACGAGCGCGGCACCGGCCGCCACCAATGACAGTTCCTGTCGGTGCCTCGGGTTCATCGTGGCCAACGGACCGCCCGGGTCGGCCTCGACATACACCTCATCGTTTCGATGGCGCGGTTCCCATCCGGTGGCCCGAAGTTTGTCGTTCGCAACGATCCACGGTTGTTGGGTATAGGCCCATCCATCCGGTGGACCAGACGTGCCCATTTCGGCTCGCAGCGCCTCGAATCGACCGGCGAATCCGGCCGGCAAATGCAACCGCCCTGCCGGACCCGCCAAATCGCGTAGTTGATCGGCAGGCAACCAACTGTCGGGCGCGACATTGAAGGGGCCATCGAGGCGAGCCCGACGAGCATGGTCAATCGCCGACGCGAGGTCGTCAAGGTGCAAAAACTGACTCGGACGATCAGTTCCGGCGGCGCGTAATGCCGCTGCCGACCAAGGCGAACCACCGAGCCATTCGGATAATTCGGCCGATACCGACACGGTTGGTCGCAGCACCGCTACCGTCGAATCTTGTTGCGCGTTTCGCCACTCGAAAACCTGACGCTCACTTTCGGCCCGAGACGTCGCGTACAACAACGACGGGTCCGGACGAAGCGGGGATTCCTCGGTCAATGGCATTGGATTGTTCGCCCACGCGCCGTAAACCATCGCACTCGACAACACAACCAAGTGAGCAACGCCCGCAGTCGACGCTGCATCGAGCAAGAAACGGGTGGCGCCAAGGTCGTCGAGTGGCTCACCACTCGTGGGAAGTCCATCGGGCCCCGATGTCGTGGTCGCTCCAAGGTGAATGAACGCATCGACTTCAGTCAGCAATGCCGTGATCGACTCCGAGGTCAGTGACAGTTCATGGGCCTCGACTGATGCCGGCAGTTCACCACTGTGAATTTCGCGATCAACCACAATGACTCGGCCGACATTCGGATCGGCAGCCGCCAGCGCAACCACGCGGGTCCCAAGCGGACCAGAGGCGCCTGTGATCATGACCGTTTGCGACATGGCGCCATGATGCCCGCTGCGTCGCAATCACGCACCTTCGAGGAAAGCACCCGACCGATGCGGAAGGTGACGCAGTCCCGCCTAGCATGCAGCCAATGAGTGACTTCGGCATCCCAGGGTCCGGCAACGACGACCCGTTCGGCGACAACAATCCGTTCAAGGGCATGCCCATTTTCGGTGACTTAGCCAAACTCTTCCAACAACAAGGGCCGGTTAACTGGGATGCCGCTCGCCAGTTGGCGCTTTCAATCGCCGTTGGTGACACCCCGGAAACCAACGTCGACCCCCTTGAACGCATCAAGATCGAACAATTGGCTCGAGTCGCCGACCTGCAAATAGCCAATGCAACTGGCTTGGCGACTTCGATTACCGGCAAAGGCGTAACTGTCACACCGGTCACTCGGTCGCAGTGGGCGCAGCAAACTCTCGATGCCTACAAGCCCCTGTTCGAACTTCTCGCCAGCTCATTACAACACGACGACCAACCAGCGGTTGCTAGCGATACGGACCACGACGAGTCGATGGCGTGGATGGCTCCGCTGATGCAGATGATCGGTCCGACCATGTTGGGCATGACTGCCGGTTCAATGGTTGGCCACCTCGCACAGCGGTCATTTGGCCAATACGACCTGCCGATCCCGCGCCCGCCCAGCGATGAACTCACCATCGTCATCGAGAACATCGCGGCGTTCGGCACCGAATGGAGTTTGCCGGTCGACGATCTTCGCTTGTGGGTTTGCATGAACGAGATCGCGACGCACGCGATTCTCGGCGTGCCCCATGTCCGAGATGCGCTCGATACCTTCTTGAGCGATTATCTCGCTGGATTTCAAACCGACTCCAATGGCCTCGAACAGCGCATGGGCGAACTTGACCTCAGCGACCCCAGCGGTTTGCCTGGATTGCAATCAATGTTCGGTGATCCCGAAACGTTGCTCGGCGCGATTCAATCACCACAGCAACGCGACTTGCTTCCGCGCCTCGAAGCGCTGGTTACGGTCATCGTCGGAGTCGTCGACCACACCATGGATCAAATCGGCTCGGGCTTGATTACCTCGTACGGGATGGTCTCCGAAGCGGTCCGGCGTCGTCGTGTCGAAGATGACCAGTCGGATCGATTCGTCGAGCGACTCTTTGGCCTCGAACTCACCCAAGCGCAATACGACCGCGGCAACGCTTTTGCCGCCGGTGTCGTCGAGCGCGCCGGGGCGACCGGGCTCAACCGGCTGTGGGATTCGGTTCGCAACTTGCCTACCCCTGCCGAAGTCGATGCGCCCGGCCTTTGGCTCGCCCGGATCGAACTTCCGGACTAACGGCATCTCAGGTCGGCCGCTCGCGCCACTGCGGCTCGTCGAATAACACACCGTCTTCGAAACTCGATTCGGTTTGCGTCGGGGTTTCCGGTCGAAAAACACTCGGTGCCAACGGCGGAGTAGCTGGCGGAGTCATCGGATATGGCTCTATGGACGCCCCAGGACGTTCCAAGGTGGTCGTGAGGTCGCCATTGTCTGAACCTTCGACTTGTTGCCCCTTACCCACGACCTTGCGCGACATGCGCAATAACCATTGACTCAATGACTCCCACTCATAGGTACCTCGAGCGATCCGCCGCTGCCCCAGCACATAACTGACGAGTCCGATCAACATCAACGTGCCGACCAAGAAAAATCCCACCACCGGAACAAAGTGAAGCAGCACAGGGATGAAGGCGCCCAAGACCCACGCCAACTGAAAACGCGTTTCGAATTTCGCAAATGATCGACCACGGTTCGCGTCCGGAGCATCACGCTGCACGAGCGCGTCAAACGCTTGCTTGGACGTTCCCGACGTCGCCCCTAACACCAACGAAAGTACGCATGCGCCGGCAAGGCCACCCAAGAGCGCGGCTGCGAAACTCGCGACCATCGTGAATGCCAGCGACCCGCTGATGATTTGCGTTTCGGTAAATGCTTTACGAAGCCGCGGCGCAAGTGCTGCACCGGCCAAGACCCCGATTTGGGCCATCAACCCAATGGCGCCGAGATACCAAAGCGGTTTGCCGGTGTCTTTGAAGTCGAACGCCAAGGTCAACAACAACAATCCGACCGCACCACGCATGAGTTCCATCGCAGTGGCCGCGAGTCTGATGCCGGCACTTTGCAATTCAAGTTTTTCTGCTGCTCCGGGTGGTTCGATCGCAACGACTGTCTTAGGTAATCGGGTTGCGAAAATGGTGCCGATGCCGAATACCAGCGCCGCGGCTCCGACCACGAGTTGCGGGCCGAGGCTGGGGCCACCGATCTTGACCAAGATCGCGGCTGGGACCCCAGCGACGACTGCTGCGACCCCGCTCAACATGCTCAACTTGGAGTTCGCCTCGACGAGGGCTTGGTCACCTTGAACTGTGGTCGGAACAATCGCAGCGCGAGAAATCAGATAGGCCTTTGCGAAGACCAACATCAAGAACGCTTCGAGATAGAAGGTGAGGTGTGCGAGGTCTCGCACGATAAGGACACATAACAGCGCACGAAGCGCCAACGAACCAATGATCACCCAACGCCGACCGCCCTTCATGCGGTCGATGACTGGACCGATGAGCGGCGCCGCGACGGCAAATGGGGCAAACGTCAACAGCAAATAGAGGCCGACTTTCCATCGGGCCTCGCCCAATGGCACGGCGAAGAACACCGAACTTGCCAGGCCAACCGTGAAAAGCGCGTCACCGCCAACCGAGAAGGCATGGGTTCTCGCCAAGCGAGTGAACGGTGACGCGATAAACGGACGCCGCGGATCCCGAGTGGGAAATGGCAGGGTGGGATCGCTCACGGGAACAATGCTACGGGGACAACGCCGATGATCGCCCCCGTTGGCACTACGAGCTCTTGGGCTTTTCGTATTTGTAGCCCAGGCCCCGAATTGTCACGATCCGCGACGGCGAACCCGGGTCGACCTCGACCTTTGACCGCAATCGCTTGATGTGCACGTCGAGGGTCTTGGTATCGCCGTAATAGTCGTTGCCCCAAATGCGGTCGATGAGCGTGTCTCGGGTCAATACCCGTCCAGCGTTTTCTAACAAGATGGCGAGGAGTTCGAATTCTTTGAGTGGAAGCCGTACTTCGTTTCCGCGGACGATAACTTCGTGGCGATCGTGATCGATGCGCACATCGCCAATCTCGACCACCTCAGCCGCGAGCACTGGCGAAGTAGTGGTTGCATCGACGGCGCGACGCCGCAGTACCGCGCGCATTCGGGCCACTAATTCGCGCAAGCGATAGGGCTTGGTGACATAGTCGTCGGCACCGACTTCCAGACCGACGACGGTATCGATTTCGGCGCCTTTCGCGGTGACCATGATGATCGGCACGCTCGAACGAGATCGCAGTTCACGACAAACGTCAAGGCCCGACACCCTTGGAAGCATGAGGTCGAGCAGCACAAGATCTGGGTTGATCTCATCGAAGATGTCGAGCGCTTCTGCTCCATCACGAGCGACACTGACGGTAAATCCTTCGCGGGTCAGGCCCACCGTTAACGCTTCGATAAACGAATCCTCGTCCTCAACTACTAGCACTGACGTAGAAGCCATAGCCGTTACCGTTCCTTCTGGATCGTGTCGTAATTGGAGCGTCGAGCAACGCCAACCTTTTGGTCTGGTGCCACTGAGCGTGGTAGCGAAAGGGAAAAGGTTGAGCCCTCACCAAGTCGAGAGTCGACCTGCAAGTCACCGTCGTGATTGGCAGCCACATGCCGCACAATCGCCAACCCCAAACCGGTTCCGCCCGTCGTTCGGCTTCGCGCTTGGTCAACGCGATAGAAGCGCTCGAAAACTCGCTCAAGATCTGGCTTCGGGATGCCAATGCCATGATCTTGCACTTCAATCGATACCCGCATGCCATGCAGCACGGCACGAACTTCGACTGAGTCACCGCGGTCGGAATACTTCACCGCGTTATCTAACAAGTTGTATAACGCAGACGTGAGTTGTCGGCGATCACCCGCGACGGCCAAGTCATCATTGATTTCGCTCACGTTGAGGACAATCCCGGCGTGCTCGGCCGCAGGGGCGATTCGTTCGACCACTTCGTGGACAACCGAACTGATGAGCACCGTCTCGCGTAGTTGGCCCTCGGCACCTTCGATCCGGCTCAGGACGAGCAGGTCTTCGATGGTCCGATCGAGGCGAAATGCCTCGGTCACAATGCGGTCGGCAAGGCGTTCGGCGACCTCGCGATCAGGTTCGGCCATCAACGTCTCGGCGAGTAATCCGATTGCCCCTACCGGCGTCTTGAGCTCATGAGAAATATTGGCCACAAAGTCACGACGGGTAGCGTCAAGCCGGCGGCTTTCCGAAACATCATCGACCATGACGATCGCTCCATCTGGCAGCGGTGTCGCCGTTAGCTCAAGGATTCGCCGAGGCGGCCCGAACAGTTCAACCGTTCGATCCGATGCATCGCCAGCTAGGGCTTCACCCAACAGTGCATCAATTGCTGCACCGACTAACGCATCGCCATGACGGGCATCAGCAAATGCTTCAGCAATCCGATTACGCACGATGACTGCTCCATCGCGGTCGACGATCACCACTCCTTGGGGAATCGCATCGAGTGCCCGCTCTAGTCGGAGGTGAGTCTCAAGCAGACCGAGATGCTCGAACTCGGCGGCCGAACGGGCTGCGGCCGCATCGCGTCGAGCTGATGCAACATCTCGACTCGCTCGAAATAACCGCACCAACAACAGCGCGATGACTGCCACTGCAAGCGCCACTACTAATAGCGTCGTCACGGCGATTGGTCGTCAGAATCCGAGGCCGACTCGGGCTCGAGCTGTGAAATCTCCTGTTCGCTCGCTGCTCGACTTTGACGGGCTTGCAAGCGGGCCGCTCCGTTGTGCTCGGGCAACCAGCCGGTGACCATGTACTCGACCCGGCCACCGATGTTGACAGCATGGTCGCCAATACGTTCGTAATACCGGCCGATCAACGCCAACTGAACTGAAGCCTGAAGATCAATGTTGCCAGCGTGATGAGACTCAAAAATGGCTTGGATGTAATCCTTGTGAAGTTGATCTAAACGGTCATCCATGTCATCAAGGGCGGCACCCAAACTGGCGTTTCCTTCGACGTAGGCATCGATGGACAACTTGAACAGGCGAGTTGCCTCCTCGCCCATCCGTTCGATCAAGCCGCGAAGCCGAGGATCAAACTGCACGCCATAAATTCGGCGGGCGCCCTTAGCGACGTTCACCATTAAATCGCCCGAACGCTCGATCTCCGAGGTAAGTCGGATCGCGGTCACCAACGAGCGCAAGTCGATTGCGACCGGCTGCTGCAGGGCAAGTACCTGGTAACACCGCTCTTCGATTTCGAGAGCGAGGGAGTCAATCTCGTCATCGCTTTCGATCAACGTTTGCGCGCCGTGAAGATCGTTCGCCAGCAACACATCAGTGCCTCGGGGAATACATTCAGTCACCAACGCCGCAACCCGCACGATGTCAGCTCGAATGTCGTCAAGTTCTTGATGGAAGGTCCGGCGAACGTCATTCATCGTTGAGGTCCTCGGTCACTCGACTCATCGCGGCGCTCATCCGAATCGACCCGTCACGTAATTTTCGGTTCGTTCGTCAGTCGGATTCGAAAAAATCTTGTCGGTGAGGTCGAACTCGACCAGAACTCCAGAAGGCGTATCGCTCGAAGCATTGGCTTCAGCACTGAAGAACGCCGTGCGATCACTCACGCGGGCCGCTTGTTGCATGTTGTGGGTCACGATAACGATCGTGTAATCCGCTTTGAGTTCTTGCATCAAATCTTCAATTCGCGACGTGGCAATTGGATCAAGCGCCGAACATGGCTCGTCCATCAAAACGACCTCGGGCTCAACCGCTATGGCCCGCGCGATGCAAAGCCGCTGTTGCTGTCCGCCAGATAACCCCATTGCTGATTTGCGAAGGCGATCTTTCACTTCGTCCCACAGAGCGGCGCGACGCAACGCGTTTTCGACCAAGTCATCGATTCCCGATTTGGTTCCGGCTAATCGAGGGCCGAACGCGACGTTGTCATAGATCGACTTCGGGAAAGGATTCGGCTTTTGGAACACCATGCCGATTCGTTTCCGAACTTCGACTGGATCAATACGCGGGTCATACAGGTCAACGCCGTGATAGCGCAAAACACCTTCGACTCGGCAACTGTCGACGAGATCGTTCATTCGATCAAAGCACCGCAGCATGGTCGACTTGCCACACCCTGAAGGGCCAATAAACGCGGTGATCTCGTGCTGACGAATTTGCAGCGTTACGTCAGTGACGGCGCGGAAGTCGCCGTAATAGACCGACAAATCGGAAACGTCGAACACCACCGGAGACTGTTCAGCGACCGGTTCGTGGTCGGCGATCGCTTTCGGGACGAGTCGACTGGCGTGCGCCAGCGACTCAGCCGAAACCGACATCTGGTCAGGGGCCATCACAGCTGTCTCTCCGAAGGAATTGTGAACTCTGGAGCGTAGTTGTCAGGCACGAGGATCAACATTACGAATGCTTCCGAGCGACCCGAGAAGACACGATTCGGGCCAAAACCGTGAATAAAAAGACGATAGCGATAAGGGTAAATGCCGCGCCCCACGCCCGATTTTGGGCAGGGTCGAACGGGGTCTGGGCATTATTGAAAATCTGAAGCGAAAGCGCACTGTTCGGTCCATCGAACAGGTTCAGATTGATCTTTCGTGCCGCGCCGATGGTGAATAGCAGCGGCGCGGTCTCACCTGCGGCACGAGCGATCGCCAACATCACGCCGCTCACCAGGCCGCTGAATGCCGCCGGTAGCACCACGGTGCAGATCGTTCGCCATTTACGATTGCCAAGCGCCGAGCTTCCGCTGCGCAGTTCGTCCGGAACCAACCGCAGCATCTCTTCCGATGATCGAATGATGATCGGAAGCATCAAACACGCGAGCGCGAGCGATCCGCCAAAACCATCAAGTCCAAACGCCAACGTGTAGATCGAATACACAAACAAACCCATGATGATCGATGGCACACCGGTCATCACGTCGCTCATAAAGCGCACCACTCGAGCTAAGCGACCCTTGCCGCCAAACTCGTGCAGGTAAATCGCAGCCAAGATCCCCAACGGAACTGCCATCAAGGTCGCGCCAAGGGTGATCAACAAGGTGCCGACAATGGCCGGTGCCATTCCGCCCCCGGCCTTACGACTTATCGCTGGCAGGTCCTGGGTGAACCATCCGGTTTGGAGGACCTGCGGCAATCCTTTTTGCACCACATAGAACACGATGAACCCAAGGGGAATCACCGCCAACACGAACGACGAATACATCCACGTGGTGGCGACCGCGTTACGAGCACGGCGAGATGAACTCGTGGTGATTTCGAGGAGCAGGTGGTCCGATTCGGTGGGTGGCATGAGCGACAGGTCAGTCATGTCATGCGCCCTGAGTGCGACGGTCGAATCGGGTCACAATTGTTCGTGCCGCGACATTGACAAAGATGGTGATGATGAACAGCACGACGCCTAATCCAATGAGCGCAGACTTGTGGAGCGCACCTGCCTCACCGAATTGATTGGCGATAACCGCCGCCATCGAATCGCCGGGCAAGAACACATGTGACGTGACTTGGGCGGTCGAACCAATAACCAAAGCCACCGCAATGGTCTCGCCAAGGGCACGACCTAGTCCCAACATGACGGCGCCGGTGATGCCACCACGACTCCACGGCAACACCGAGTATCGGATCATCTCCCAGCGCGTTGCTCCCATCCCGTAGGCCGCCTCGCGCTGCGATCCAGGAACGGTCGCGATGACTTCTCGGCTCAGCGACGTAACAATGGGAACGATCATGATCGACAAGATGATCCCCGCGGTCATAAAACTTCGACCGAAGGCTTGGCCACCAAATACCGACTCGAGTACCGGAACGCCATCACACGCATCGGCAATGGCCTGATAGAGCGGTTGAATGTGAGGCGCTAGGACCAGCACGCCCCACAGGCCGTAGACCACTGACGGCACCGCGGCCAGCAGGTCGATCACATAGGTAACCGGTCGCTTCAATCGACTTGGTGCAGCTTCGATGGTGAACAACGCGATCCCAATGCTCACTGGAACTGCGATCACAAGCGCGATACACGATGAGAGCACAGTGCCGAAGATGAATGCCCCCGAACCGAAGGCACCCGCGGCTGTGTCCCATACGTCCGAGGTGATGAATCCAATCCCGGACGCATGGAACGCGGGCCACGCTTGGTTCGTCATTGACCAGACGATGAGCCCCAAAATTGCGAGCACCGTCAGACCAGCTAGCACGACCAAACCGTTGAACACCCGGTCCCCTCGGCCACTGTGACCATCCGCGAATAACCCAAGTGCTGATGACGAAGGAGTCACCGCAATGGGTTCCACGGAATCGCTGGTCACCGATGGCGTCACTGAGGGGGCCTAGTGCTCGAGGAAGGTTTGATTATCCAACTTGGATTTGGCCGATTTGAGCAATCGCTTGTTGCGCCAAGCTCGAAGGAATCGTCGCGAAATCAACGCCTTCAGCAAATCCTTGACCATCAGTCAGCACGTAATTGAGCCAGCCCTTCAGCGCGTTGCCAATCGCGGCATCCGACTGCTTCTGATACACGATGATGTAGGTAGCCGCAGTGATCGGATACGCATCGACACCTGAGGTATTCAGCGCCGAATAAGTCAGATTTGGGCGAATCTCCGCACCGGCGACGGCGGCAGATGCCGCGGCAAGGGTCGGTTGTTCGAAATTGCCGGCCTTGTTCTTGATCGAGGCAAACGTCAGGTTGCTCGCCGTTGCATCGGAAAGATCGACATAACCAATGGCCCCATTGGTTGCCTTGACGATCTGCGCCACACCGGTATTGCCGTTGCCAGCCTGGGTATTCGTGGGCCAGTTCACGGTGTCACCGGCGTCCAAGGTCCAGTCCGAACCGGCGGCCGCCTTGAGGTAGTTGGTGAAATTCGATGTTGTTCCGGAACCATCGGAGCGGTGCGCAACAACGATCGGCGTGTTCGGCAACATCGCGTCTGGATTGTCGGCCGCGATAGCGGCGTCATTCCAACTAGTGATTTTGGCCGAGAAAATTTTGGCCAATGTCGACGCAGACAGATTCACCGAATCGATGCCACTGAGGTTGAACGAAACCGTGATCGGAGCCGCAACGGTCGGGAAATACAACACGGCCCCACCCTTGAAGGTTGGGATGTCGGCATCCTTGATCAAACTGTCAGTTCCGGCCCATTGAACGACCTGAGTCGCAAGATCGGTCTTGCCCTTGCCGGAACCACCACCGGCGTAGTTCACGGTCACCTTCGGCGCCACGTCAGAAAAGCCCGCGATGGCCGCTTCGTCGAAACCTTTTTGGAAGGTGGATCCGGATCCATTGAGCGTGCCGGTCAGGCCTGCATAGGAATAGTTCGACGATGAAGCTGTCGTCGACGATGAACTCGAACTGGTGCTTGATCCACAAGCCACTGCCAGTAGGGCAACAAATGCCACGATCGCAACGGTGGCAACAGAACGTCGGGGAGTAACAGTCAAGGTTAAGCCTTCCAGATGATTTCGATTGTGCTGCGCTGACCTAGCGCTGGTGTCCACCATAGGAAGCGCTCGTGGCCACTGCGTGTCTGCAAGGTGAACAGCAGTTGAACGAACCACAACCGGTGCCGATTCATCGGCACCAGGTAAGCGCGTTCAGTCCTGGTTTCGTTTGCGGAGTGCCCGGCTGAAACTGTCCAACACCGAGATGTCGCGAACGTAGGTGACGAGCCCTGCCGCCTGACTCACCGCCAACCAACGCACGTCGTCGACTTCGTCATTGACGACGAATGCACCATCGGTGACCTGCATCATCCAATAACGGACGAGCTTGGGGCGCCCTTTGATATCGACGTATTCCGAGGTTTCGAGCTCGGCGCCCAGGGAACAGACAAAACCAGTTTCCTCTTCGACTTCGCGCAACGCGGCGGTTTCATGTTTCTCGCCCGGTTCGAGCTTGCCTTTGGGAAACGTCCAGTCGTCATATTTCGGCCGATGGACCAACAGGACGTCGACCTCATCGACATCATCGGACCGTCGTCGCCAGACGATTCCACCCGCAGCCTGCACGACTCGCTCAGCTTTGCGATCCGCGCTCATCGGATGCCGAGCAATCCAAGGGCGCGATCAATTTTCGCGAGCCCACCTGACGGCATCGCCCCTGCCGCATAGAGGTCGGTTAATACTTTGTCGACCAGTGACCCATCTGCTGCGTTTTCTAACTCGAATTCGACTTCTCGGAAGGTGACCACTGCCCCATCCGGAGCATGGGCCGTGACCTGGTCGTCATCAAGTTCACCGAGCGGATCGCCATTGGCAGCGAAAAGGCTGAGCCGCTGTCGATGCGAGTGCAACCGAGCGACCGCAACTAATCGTTCTCCGGCGAGTGATTGCCGAACGAGATCGACAACTTCGACGGGAGGATCCAACGCGTCACTAAATAGATCGATCTCGCGGCGAGTGAGCGCACCATCGTTGACCGCAAGCCGTGCCGGTAGTTTGACCGTCCACCTCGTTTCGTCACCACTGCGACGTCGTACGGTGATCCCCGCGGAAAGCAACGTCAAGGTCGGCGCATCAAAATAGGTGGCGTCAAGCTCAAGCGTCGACAATGAGACAACGCGAATCGATCCCGAGCGTCCAAAATTTGGCATCACGAAATCAGCGGGAACATCAAGTTTGAACTCGGTTTCGAGCGAATCCATTTGGTTCACGACGGCAGCCGCTGGGCCAATGCCACTTCCTGTAGGCGGCGATGGCTGTCGACCTCACCCGGCAAATCAGGCTTGTGCCACTCACCCTCGGCATCAAGTGCCCACGACAAGGTGTCGTCAACAAGCTCGATCTCAATGATTTCATCAAGCTGCGCCTGCAACTCCGGATCTTCGACCGGCGTCAGTGCCTCGACCCGACGATCAAGGTTACGCGGCATGAGGTCGGCCGAACCGATGTAATGCACTGGTCCGCCGTCGACGCTGCCATGAGCGAAGCGGTAGATCCGAGCGTGTTCCAAATAGCGACCGACAATTGATCGCACCCGAATGTTGTCGGACAAACCCGGCACCCCGGGGCGCAAGCAACAGATGCCGCGAATAATCAAGTCGATTGACACCCCCGCTTGCGACGCGCGATACAACAACTCGATTAAATCTGGGTCGACCAAACTGTTCATTTTGAACGTTAAACGTCGCTCGCCCTCGGTTGTAGCAATCTCGTTTTCGATCAGTTCGACCAATCGAGGACGCAGGTCATGGGGCGCAACGAGCACTTTGGTATAGACCACATCGCGGGCGTAACCAGTCAAGAAATTGAACAAGTTGGTGAGATCAGCACCGATCTCGGGGTCACATGTCAACAGTCCAATGTCTTCGTACAGGCGAGCCGTTTTCGGGTTGTAATTACCAGTACCGATGTGACAGTAACGACGCATGCCATCTTGCTCGTCGCGCACGACGAGCGTGGTCTTGGTGTGAATCTTCAGCCCGGGCAACCCATAGACGACGTGCACGCCGGCTTTTTCAAGTTCGCGTGCCCATTCGATGTTGTTTGCTTCGTCGAAACGAGCCTTTAGTTCTACGAGCGCGGCGACTTGTTTGCCTCGCTCGGCAGCGCGAATAAGCGAGTGAATAATCGAGCTGTCACCTGAAGTCCGGTACAGCGTCATCTTGATCGCTAACACCTTCGGATCGGCTGACGCCTGACGGATGAACTCCTCGACCGAGGTCGAAAACGACGAGTACGGATGATGAAGGAGCAAATCACCCTTGCGGATTTGCCGGAAAAAATTGACCTTCTCATCATCTTCACTCGTCAGGCGGGCCTGAGTGATCGGCACCCAAACCGGGTCTCGGAGTTCGGGCCGATCAACACCATGGACTGACCAAAGACCACCGAGGTCTATCGGACCATCGTGGATATAAATGTCTTCGGCATCGACATCGAGTTCGCGCTCAAGCAACTCGCGAAACTCTTCACTCATCGTCGTATCAATCTCGAGTCTGACCGCTTGACCGAACCGGCGGCGACGCAATTCGAATTCGACTGCTGCGAGCAGGTCGTCGGCGTCCTCGTCTTCCAAGGTGAGATCAGCATTTCGCGTTACCCGAAACGGATAGTGGCCTTCGATGACCATGCCAGGAAACAACGTCGGCAGATGGGCCGAGATGACCTGCTCAAGCGGGACGAACCGCTCGCCGTCAGGCGTCACCACAAATCGCGGCAACAACAACGGAACCTTGACCCGAGCAAAACGGCGAGCGTGGGTGACTGGATCTCGCACAATGACCGCGAGGTTCAATGACAAATCAGAAATGTAAGGAAACGGATGTCCCGGGTCCACCGCGAGCGGCGTGAGCACCGGATAAATACGATCTTCGAAAACCTGGTCGAGGTACTTACGATCGTCATCATCGAGTTCGTCCCAGGCGGAGAACACGATCCCTACATCACGCAATGCAGGCACTAAGGACTCGTTAAACGTTGCATAGGCTCGACCGTTCAACACGTCGACGCCGTCGCGAATTTTGCGTAACTGCTGCGCTGGAGTCAGGCCATCGGGAGTCGTCGAAGTCACGCTCGCAGCTATTTGATCTTTGAGTCCAGCAACCCGCACCTGAAAAAACTCGTCGAGGTTCTGGCTATAGATCGCCAAGAATTTGGCCCGCTCGAGCAGTGGCAACGACGAGTCGCCAGCCAACGTCAGAACGCGGGCATTGAACTCAAGCCAAGAGAGTTCCCTATTCAGATACCAAGTGGCGTCCATCGCGCAACCCTAGCGGTGACCATCGCGTTGGCGAGATACGACCCGTCAACCACGACTAGTGGATGAGTCCTCGTCAGGAAGCCCGAGGTCCCAATCGAGGGTGAGATTTTCGCGTTCGGCGTCGCGGACCACACGCTCACGATTACGGCGGAACTGCGGATCATGGGGTGGAAGCAACAGCAAGCGGGCCATCACGCGACCTCGAAAATCTTCGATGACCTGCTGGTCACCGAAAACCCCGCGAATTTCCCAATGGGGAGCAACGGGGCCGAGGTATACAACCTTGACGTGGCCCCGGGGAGGCTGCTGCTCGGTAGTCGCTTCGGTCATTGACATCTGGACACGTTCTCCGTCGGTTGGTGGCGGACGACAAGACTACTGGAACCTGGCGCCAGTTGATTAGTCGCCGGAATCAGCCCGAGAACGCAACACGATAGTGACGGTTCCGGTTGAGCCGGCACGGTTGACGGTTACCGCAATGGAATCGCCGGCATTCCGCTGCCTTACTGCGGTCACGACATCATCGGCGCTGCTCATCGGTTCGCCATCTATGGCAGTGATGACATCACCTACCGCCAGTCCAGCATCAGCTGCTGCCGATCCCACCTGGACATCGGCGACGTACGCACCGTCAGTGACAACCACCCCAAATTGACGCTGAACATCGGCGCTCACGGCACCAACCGCTTGGGTGGTTACACCCAAAAAAGCCGTATCCAACGTGACCGTACCCCGGCCATCTTTGATCGCCTTGATCAGTGGCTTGACTGAATCAATCGCGATCGCAAAACCAATGTTTTGCGCATCGCTGATAATCGCGGTGTTAATCCCTACCACTTGGCCGTCGGCGTTCAGCAGCGGTCCGCCGGAGTTGCCCGGATTGATCGCGGCATCGGTTTGAATGAGATTCTTCAGGGTCGAATTCTCTGACTCAATCGTTCGATCCATGGCCGAGATGATCCCTTCAGTAACGCTCGGCGGTCCACCAAGGTTGAGGGCGTTTCCGATCGCAACCACATCGTCGCCAACTTGCACCTCGGCAGAACTTCCGAGTTCGGCTGGGGTCAAATTTTTTGCGCCACGGAGTTTGATCAACGCGACATCGTCAGCCGGAAGACTCCCAACGAGATCGGCTTGCATCGCGGTGCCGTCCGACAATGTCACCTGCATCGTCGTTGCCGAGGCAACAACATGGGCATTGGTCAAAACCAACCCGTCAGCTGAGATCACCACACCGGATCCCGCGGCACCGAACACGCCGGCGGTTGACCGTTGACCAGTTTCGATCGACACCACTGACGGCTGCGCCTTGCGAAGCAAGCTTTGAATGTCAAGATTGGCTCGGGCGGCGAGTTGTGAATTCTTACTCGCGTTCGCGAGTGAAATGTGAGCAAAGGTCACCAAGAGGCCAGCGGTCAGCACCGCAGCCAGAACGGCACTGGCAAGCGCGACCAAGACAGCCGATCGAGCGCGAACCGACCCAGATTCGGCGAGGTCGGAATCGACCCCTTCGGCACCAGTCCGAGCTCGCGTCAGCGGCGGCAGGTCGGACAACGGCGGCCGCAGACTTGGGTCTTGTCCCGACGTCGGTGGTGACATCGGCAACCGAGCAGTTGGGCCGTTCACCTCGGCGGTCGGCATCAGAGGCGGAGAAGTCGGCGGTGACGTCGGTGGCGAATTCAGGCCACCGCCCAGGGGGAATCGAAGGTCTGATCCATGTATTTGCTCAGTCATCAATGCCCCCTTTCGTGCATCGCTGCGCTAGTCAATTGGCTCGCCGGTCGGGCCGTGTCGGCACGACGGTATCGTGACCAAACAAAATCTTCGCGTTCGAGCAGTTTTTGGGAACCGAATCCGCCCCGAATCCGTATAACAAGGCACACAACGGAGGCGACATGGATAATGATTGGATGGCGGCCGGCAACTGCCGAATTGAGCCGCCGGCGAAGTTCTTTCCCAGCGACGGTGTTGGCGTCGAAATCGCAAAGCGAGTCTGCGCTGACTGCCCGGTCAAGCAGACATGCCTTGAGTATGCGTTGGTCAACCACATCGATCACGGCGTCTGGGGCGGAACCTCCGAGCGTCAGCGGCGCCGGATCTTGAAAAAGCGCCGCGTTGGCATGCCCCAGTTCGTCTAACCCAACCCGCGCTTAGCGCCGGGTCGCGTGATGAGTCTTACGGGCCCTCAGCGACGAGCTGGGGTTCGTTCGCTTCGAGTCGCCGGATCGAATTGAGCGTCGAATCAAGCGTCGCCGTCGGCATCAGCATCGGAGTCGGCATCAGCGGCCGCGTTCGCTCCTTCTTTACTGCCTTTTTCAAATTCGGACTTCGCCGATCCAAGTGAACGCGCCAGCTTTGGCAATTTGGCCCCACCAAACAGCAGCACGATCGCTAGGACGATAAGACCGATTTCAAGGGGGCCAAGGTTCATGGATTCGATCGTACTCCAGAGGACTCGTGGCCGATGCGCGAAGCTGGAGCATGCTTGAGTGCGTCATCAACATCAGCGAAGGCCGCCGACTTCCCGTCGTTCACGCCATCGCTAGCCGTGCCGGGCAGGAACTACTCGATATCCATAGTGATCCCGATCACAACCGATCGGTCATCACTGTCGTCGGCGAAGACGCCGCGCGCGCCATTACCTCGGCGGCAATCGCCTCGCTACGCCTGGACCACCACGCAGGGGTACACCCGCGCATCGGCGTGGTGGACGTCGTGCCGTTTGTACCGCTTGGTTCGGCGAGTCTTGACGATGCGCTCGCGGCGCGGGACCGATTTGCCCGATGGGCAGCCGATGAACATGGTGTGCCGTGTTTCGTTTACGGCCCCGAACGCACATTGCCAGCGATTCGGAAACACGCGTTCATTCAGCTCGACCCGGATACGGGTCCTCCAAATCCACATGTAACCGCGGGTGCCATAGCAGTCGGAGCACGCCCGATTTTGGTGGCGTACAACCTGTGGCTTGCCGATCCTGATCTGGCGCTTGCTCGCGCCATCGCAACCGAGCTACGGAGTGATTCGGTCCGAACCCTCGGATTGGCAGTCGGCAATCACGTGCAAGTGTCGTGCAATCTGATCGATCCATGGCAGGTGGGGCCAGCCGAGGTGTTTCAACAGGTGGCCGACCGCGCCACAGTCGCACGGGCCGAACTCGTCGGCCTCGTACCGCGGTCGCTAGTCGAAGCAATCGACCCAAACAGTTGGGATCGCCTCAACCTCTCGCTTGACCAAACGATCGAACAACGACTCGAACAACAGCACTTGGCCGTCGACTAGTTCAAGGTTGTTGCGTTTCGTTCAGGCGTTTGCGCGCCTAAATCAACCGGTGCTGGCTGCGGCCCGGGCCAGCGCACGTTGCCGACGAATGCGACGACGCTCACGCTCGCTCATACCGCCCCAAATGCCGAACTTCTCACCATTGGCAAGGGCATATTCGAGGCAGTCGTCACGAACCACGCAACCCCGACAAACTTCTTTTGCTTCCCGAGTTGATGCACCACGCTCAGGGAAAAACAGGTCAGGATCAACGCCCAAGCAGTTGGCGTAGTCCTGCCACGATGCCTCGACCGTGTCGTCGGTGGCTATCTGATGCATAACTGACCTCCGTTGGTCCCCGCCCAAGTACGAGTGCTCGTACCACATGTGTAATTACAACCTTGTGATCATGGCCTTTCTCGGCCGTGAGTGCAAGCAGAAATGCTGATTTTCCGCCTCGAGATGCCGTTCTCACCTATTCTCACTATGTATTCACGACGCGGTCGGTCGAGAACCAGGACCGATTTCAGGCCGATTTCAGGCCGCGACTCAGGCCGCGGCTCAGGCAAACCACAGCCCGAAAGTCACGCGGTGCGACGCCCACGAAGCATCTGCCGCTTGTGTTCAATGAAGTCGACCAACACGTAATCGCCGAGGGTTTCAGGGGTCGTAAAGAACGCCCGCCCGCGATTGAGCTCGGTAAGTTTTTCGATGAAGCGCTGCAAGTGCTGGGTGGCATCAAGCATGAACGTGTTGATACGGATGCCGTCACGGGTGCAACGCGAGACCTCAAGCAACGTTGCATCAACCGTCTCCTGCACGGGCGGATAATTGAAGAACACATCACCGCGCTCGGTTATGTGGGCTGTCGGTTCACCGTCGGTAATCATGATGATCTGCTTGGTCCCCGATTGGCGACCAAGCAGTCGTCGAGCAATTTGAAAGCCATGTTGCATGTTTGTGCCATAGACGAAGTCCCAAGACACCTCTGGTAACTGTTCAGCTTTCAGCTCACGTGCTACTTCGCTAAACCCGACGATCCCCAGATAGTCACGCGGGTATTGACTCGAAATTAACGAGTGCAGCGCCATCGTCACTTTCTTTGCCGGCAAGAAGTTGTCCCGCATAGGCATCGACAGCGACAAGTCGAGCATCAAAACAGTTGACGACTGCACTTGTTGCTCAGTTCGCTCCACCTCAAAATCTTCGGGCAACAAACGAACCGGGGTTCCCCCACCACTGCGGCGAACTGCGTTTCGTACCGTTCGCTCGATATTGAGGTTGAAGGGGTCTCCAAACTCATAGGGCTTGGTGTCGTAGTCGCGCTCGTGGCCGATGCCGACCCGTTCAAGTTCGTGTTTGCCGACCTTGTCGTGGTCCAACTTTTTGAACAAGTCGCCTAGTGCGTTTTGGCCAATACGCCGAATACCGCGAGGCGTCAGTTCGATTCGACCTTCCTTATTTTCGATAAGGCCGGCTTCTTCGAGTTGACGAGCCAGTTGACCCATCCGATCGAGACTGCGAGCCGCTTCGTCGCCCAACAACTCACGGGCCCGATCAAGGTCAACTTCAGCCAATGCCCCCGGGCTCGTTGCCCCCCGAAGCACATTTTCGAGCTGGTCGATGTCGCCAAGGTCACGCATCAATTGGGCAGCTTCGGCGAACCCCAGCGGGTCCTGCCCGCTGAAGTCATAACTGCGACCCCAGCCCTTTTCCGGAAACATCCCCTGCAAGTTCTGGCCGAGTTGGTCCATTTGCCAACGAAGATCCATGTCTTCCATCAGCTGATCCGACAGGCCCTGGAGTTGAGCGCGTTGCTCGGCGGTCATTGAATTCAACATGGCCTGCATCGCCGCCATGCGCTCGGCCATGATCTCGAGCAACTCATCGAGATTCTCGGGATTCTCGGGAAAGAAATCGCCGAATTGATCCATGAACTCGTCGAATTTTGGTTCCTCGCCCCGCTGGCGCTGTTCGAGCATTTCGTTAAGACCCTGCAACATGTCTTTCATGCGTGCGAGGTCAGCCGGCGTGACATCAGACATCGCGCCGGCCATCTGATTGAAGTAGCTCTGCGTGAGCTGCTGACGCAATTGGTCGAGGAGTTCTTCGAATTTTTCGCGTGCCTCACTTGACGTGAACTCATAGTTTTGCAAATCACGCACCTGCCCCGCGAGATCAGGCGACAACATATCGAGCTGCATGTGACGTTCGGTCACCACCTGTTCGGTGATTTCCTGTCTGCGAGCATCACCGGCCTCACCGGCCTCACGAGCTTCGCGACCAAGTTCATCCAGCGACTCATGCTCAAGGTCGACAACGTCGCGCAGTTCTTGTGCAATGTCGTCGTAGACCCCACCGAGGTCATGACGTTCGAGTTCGTCACGGCGTTTCCGCCGCAACTTCTCGAGCATTTCGCGAATGCCCTGAATGCGCTCGCCGTCTTGGTCTTTGAACCCTGACTGCATCATGCGGCGCAGAGCGGCGTTGGGATCACCGTGATAGAGCAGATCGTCGGTGATCTCGCTGAAGATGTCATCAGCAGTCAGCTCGAAGCCGACCTGCGACCCATCCCACCGCGAGTATTTGACCCGTCGCGCCTTCGTCATGGGCCGAGGGTACTTGCGGTTTGCCCTCAGAGCATTGCCGGCTCAGGTCGACACCGCCGCGGGCATACGATTGACTAGTCCGCAACTAGAACTCGTTCTGATTTTTGCACGCTGATGTATCGACCGGCGCAGCGCCGGCCACACGACTGAGGGGGATCGCATGTATATCGGTTACACACCTGAACACGAGGCGCTCCGGCGGGAGCTCCGGGCCTACTACGACCAACTGCTCAACCCCGAGCTGGTTCGCGAGCTCGCCCATAGCGAAGGCGTTGGGCCCGTGAGCCGAGGCGTCGTGCGACAAATGGCCGCCGATGGATGGCTAGGCATCGGCTGGCCCAAGGAATACGGCGGGCAAGGCCGCGGCTACATCGACCAGTTCATTTTCTTTGACGAGTCAATGCGGGCCGGCGCACCGGTGCCCATGCTGACGATCAACTCAGTCGCGCCAACAATCATGAAATACGGCTCTGACGCCCAAAAAGATTTCTTCCTACCGAAGATCCTTGCCGGTGAAATCCATTTCTGTATCGGTTACACCGAGCCCGACGCCGGAACCGACCTTGCGTCGCTCAAGAGTCGGGCCGAGCGCGATGGCGACGAGTGGGTCATCAACGGGCAGAAAATTTTTACCAGCCTTGCAACCGATGCCGACTACGTGTGGCTTGCGGTGCGAACCAATCAAGAGGCCTCTCGTCACAAAGGCATCTCGATGATCATCGTTCCCACGGACACGCCAGGGTTCAAAGCCGTGCCAATCGCTAACTTCGGAAACTTCAATACCAACTACACGTTCTATGAAGACCTGCATGTTCCGTACGACAACGTCGTCAAGGGCGAAGGCGAAGGCTGGCCCCTCATCATGGAACAACTCAATCACGAACGCGTGACACTGTGTTCGTCAGGCATCATGGAACGAGCGCTCGACGACGTTCGTCGCTACGCCCAAGAATCGATGCAATCAAACGGACAACGATTGATCGACGAACCTTGGGTGCAGCAAGATCTCGCTTGGGTCCATGCTCGAGTCGAAGTGCTGCGAATGCTCAATTGGCAAGTTGCATGGCACGCCGAGAACGGCGACTCGCTCGACCCAGCGGCCGCGTCGGCGGTAAAGGTTTTTGGCACCGAGTTCTATATGGAAGGGCTTCAGAAACTCCTCGAGGTCCTCGGTCCGGTAGCCAACCTCCGTGAAGGTTCACCTGATGCCCCCTTACACGGTCGGCTTTCCTCGCTGCTGCGAGGTCTCCATGTGTTGACCTTCGGCGGCGGAACGAACGAATTACAGCGTGACTTAGTCGCCATCTTCGGCCTGGGCCTTCCCGGCTCACCGCGCTGACCAACGAGATCAAGGAACACAACACCATGGATTTTGCACTCTCTGAAGAACAACAAGCCATCGTGGAATTGGGGACACAGATCCTCTCCGACATGTGCGCCCCCGAACGGTTGCGCGAGATTGAAGCCGGAATCGATTGGTTCCATGACGACCTGTGGGCCGAACTCGCTAAAGCGGGACTGCTCGGAATCGCGTTACCCGAATCAGTTGGCGGGGGCGGATTCGGATTCCTTGAGGCCTGCCTGTTGTTTGAACGTCAGGGGCGATCAGTGGCTCCGATCCCGCTAGTTAGCACCATGGTCGCGTCACTGACCATCGCCGAATTTGGCTCGCCCGATCAGCAACAAGCGTGGTTGCCAGCGGTCATTAACGGCGACAAAATCTTGACGGTCGCGCTCAGTGAAATCGGCTCGGGCCCCCGAGACCCGCAACTCGGAGTCGTGCCCGAAGCGGGCGGATGGGTCCTCACCGGCACCAAGACCGCGGTGCCGGCCGCCCACCTTTCGAGCGCCATCATCGTGCCCGCTCGCGATCCCGGCGGTGCGGTCCGGTTGTTCATCGTCCCCACCAACACCGACGGATTGACCATCACTCGACAAGACACCTTCAACCATGAACCACAGTTTCATCTCGAATTCACCGGGGTGGTCGTCGGTCCAGAAGCCGAACTCGTCGGCACCACCGCATCGGGCCAAGCGCCGATCGATTGGATTGTCGATCGCAGCATCGTCGGACTCTGCGCCAATGCCGCGGGAGTGAGCGACGCCGGTATGCGACTCACGGCGAGTTACGTCATCGAACGCAAGCAGTTCGATCGTGCTATCGGAACGTTTCAGGCCGTTGGCCATCGCATGGCCGATTGCTATATCGACAACGAAGTTATCCGCCTCAGCATGCTGCAATCGGCGAGCCTGCTCGGCCAAGGTGCACCGGCCGACGCCGAAGTCTCGGTGGCGAAATACTGGGCGTCCTACAGCGGAAGCCGAATCGGCCACGCCGTCCTCCACCTGCACGGCGGCATCTCCATCGACCTCGACTATCCGGCTCATCGCTATTTCTTGTGGGCCAAGCAGATCGAGTTCCAACTTGGTGGAGCAGCACCACACCTCGCCCGTATTGGTGGATTCCTCGCCGACACGCCGGTAAGCGCTTGATGCTCAATCAGTGACGTTCCCCGACGAATTCTGGTGGGGAACCATCGCGTCTGCAACGCAAACCGAAGGCGCATCGTCGGCAAGTGACTGGTTCCGCTGGGAAGAATCTGGGCGCGCCCCGCGTTCGAAGACGGGCAACGGGTTTACTCAACGTTTCGACGAAGACTTCCAACTGCTCGCATCATTTGGATTGACCCATCATCAACTCTCACTTGACTGGTCAAGGCTCGAACCCGAGCCAGAGCGCCATGACCTAGCTGCCATTGAGCACTATCGAGCCATATTGACCGCAGCCGCCGATCATGGAATCAGCGTCTGGGCATCGCTTCATCACTTCGCGCTACCTGGTTGGTTCAGCGAGAACGAAGGCGGATTCGTCGACGATCGCGCTCGAAGTTATGTGTGGCCCCGTCACGTCGACTGGGTCGCCGAGACTTTTGGTGACCTACTTTTTGGATGGGTTCCCATCTATCAACCGGGTGTTTTTGTCGAGCGCGGCTGGCACGCAAGGCTCGGTCCGCCAAACCTTGCTGATCCAGAACAACATGCGCTCGCGTTACGCGCCACCCACCTAGCCAATTTTGAAGCGTGGCGGTTGTTACGCAGTGGCGATCAACCCGTCATGACGATTCACGATCTGTCACCAGTCGAACCCGGTGTGAAATCTCGTCACCCCGACGAACTCGATGCCGCTCGCCTCGCAACTGCCCAGGCCGACCACCTCACCTGGTCATGGACCCGGGCACTTCGCGACGGTGTGCTCGAGATCCCGGGGTTGCCTCCGCGTGAAATCGATGACCTCGCCGGATCGTTCGATGTCATCGGCTTCAGCTACTCGGGTGCTCGAACGATCTACGCCGAAGGCGAAGTAGGCCCCTACCCAGCCGATATCCGCCTTGACGACACGGGCATCGGTCCGTGGACTGAAGGCCTCGGTATCACCATTCGTCGATTGGCCGACGAGTTACCGGGCCGCAAGTACGTCGTTGCCGGCCTTGGCGTTGGCACAAGTGATGACCGCTGGCGAACCGACGTCCTCCGCGATGCATTAAGTGAAATCGAATCGGCACTCGCCGACGGCTACGACATCGCCGGCATGTTTCATCACACCGGTATCGACTCCTATCAGTGGGAGCGCGGATTCGATACGCAGTTCGGGTTGTTCGACCAAGATCGAACCCCCCGAGCCAGCGCAGAACTGGTTAAATCGTGGGCGGCCAAACCACCGAACATGACAAGCTAACCGAGTGAACAATTCAGCATCAGCGCAAAAAGAAGCTGCAGGTCGCCACGCTGCCACCTACGTAGTCGACGGCATGCGGGTCGGTCTCGGCACCGGATCAACGGTGCACTTCACCATCGTTGCGCTCGGCGAACAAGCGCTCGACATTCGGTGCACCGCGACCTCAGACCAAACGTATGAACTTGCGATGTCACTTGGGCTGACTGTGATGAGTCCTGACGAAATCGGCGCGCTCGACATCGCCATTGACGGTGCTGACGAAGTGGACCCACAGTTCAACTTGACCAAAGGTGGAGGCGGCGCGCACACCCGAGAGAAACTGGTCGCACAAATGTCGCCGCGATTCATCGTGGTGGTCGACGAATCCAAACTGGTCGATAAACTCGGTCCGTTTGGGACCCCGCTCGAAGTGCTCGACTTCGCTCCTGGCATCGTCACTGCACGACTGGGAGCACTCGGTGCCACTGACGTCACGACCAGAGAGCACCGCAGCGACAACGGCAACCTGCTCATGGATGCGCAGTTCAATCGCATCAACGATCCGGTCATGCTCGGCGCTGAACTCGCAGCGATACCGGGAATCGTCGAACATGGCTTGTTCGAAGGCACCATGGTCGAGCGAGTCGTGGTCGCCGGGGGCGAAGGCGTTTCAGAACTACAGCGCTGACCGGACCTTCAACGCGAGCGATATTGAGCGCGGGCGCCGACGGCCTCTTTGTTGAGCCGTTTCGACAAATGCAGTCCTTCTAAAATGAATTCCACTGCGCTCGCTATCGCCGCTGGGGACGCATCGTTTCCAATGAGTTGTTGGACCGGTTGGGCGAGTGGTGCCATCGCGGCAAGAAGCTTGACGTAGTCGGCCGAAACGACATCGTCTCCCGCACTCACTACGGCCTGTTCATCGAATGCGTCCAGTACGTTGCGAAGATTTTCGATCGCGAAGTGCTCCTTGAATACCGTCAAAATGGCGGTACGCAACAAGTGTTCGATGATCTGTTCGTCACGACCCTCTTCGAGCGATTCGATCTCGACCTTGCCGGCAGTCGATGACGCCAACGCTTCGAGATCACTCACTCGGGGGACGACTTCGCTCTCGCCATGCATTAACGCTCGTCGAGCCGCATTGGCAACAAGAGTTTCAAGGTTCGACACCGTCAAGCGCACCGACACACCCGACCGTTGATTGATATGAGGACTTTGGCGAGCAAGGTGACTGAGCGTTGCCACAATTTCGGCCATGAAGGTCGGAATCTCGACGTGAATGCCGTCAGCTACCAGCGGTGCTGCTTCTTGCAACGCGATTTCGACTTCGATGTCGACCTCAAGCGGATAGTGGGTGCGAATCTGCGCGCCGAATCGATCCTTAAGCGGGGTGATGATGCGACCGCGGTTGGTGTAATCCTCGGGATTGGCTGACGCGAACAACATGACGTCGATCGGCAGGCGAATCTTGTAACCGCGCACTTGAACATCGCGTTCTTCCAAAACATTCAACAAGCCAACCTGAATGCGTTCAGCGAGATCAGGTAATTCGTTGATCGCGAAGATGCCCCGATTGGTTCGCGGCACCAGGCCGTAATGCAACGTGAGTTCATCGGAGAGGTAGCGCCCTTCAGCCACCTTTATCGGATCAACCTCGCCGATCAGATCAGCAATCGAGGTGTCGGGAGTTGCCAGTTTTTCGCCGAAGCGTTCGTCGCGGTGGACCCAAGAAATTGGCGTGGCATCACCTTCGGTTGCCACAAGATCGCGCGCCAATCGGGAGACCGGATTGTAGGGATCGTCATTGATTTCTGATCCGGCAACAATCGGCATCCACTCGTCGAGCAATCCGGTTAGTGACCGAATCATTCGGGTTTTCGCCTGACCACGTTCACCCAAGAAGATGACGTCATGTCCAGCAAGCAACGCATTTTCGAGCTGTGGCAGGACGGTGTCTTCGTAGCCTTTCACGCGCGGGAAAAGCGGCTCGCCTGCCCGGATACGAGCGACAGCATTGCGCCGTATTTCCTCTTTGACCGGAATCGAAACCCAACCTGAACTGCGAAGTTGGCCGAGCGAAGTGACAGCGGGTTGTTCAGACATGTGGCGAGGATACCGGTCCCGCGCTCCGAGAACCTATTAGTACATCAGGGTTTTCATGCGGTGGCCTCGGTGGGCACCAAGCCGATGCGTCAGTGAGCGAAAACTGGCATCGGGTAGGGCGACTCAATATCCCAAAGCAGCGATGCTGGCCCGGGCCGAGCGAACATGTAGCCCTGCGCCTTCCCACACCCCAAGCGCCGCAATTCGGCGAGTTGCGACGCGGTCTCTACGCCCTCAGCGACTTCGGTAAGGCCGAGTGCACGACCCAGTCCGATAATGGCGGTGACAATCGCCGAGTCGTCGGCATCGGTACCGAGGCCGTCCACGAAGGCTCGATCTATTTTCAATACGTCGACCGGGAATCGCTTCAGATTGCTGAGCGACGAATGACCAGTTCCGAAATCGTCGATCGCGAGACCCACGCCGAGAGCGCGCAGCGCTTGAAGCATTTCGATCCCCGCGACGGGGTCGGCCATGAGCGCGGTCTCGGTGATCTCGAGACACAACGAATCCGGCTCGATACCTCCGGCCGCCATGGCGGCAACCACCATCGCCACCAAGTTCGGCTGCGAAAGTTGACGAGCTGACAAGTTGACCCGCATCATGATCGGCGATTCGGGACGACTTCGCTGCCATTCGCCAGCTTGTCGGCATGCTTCCATCAGCACCCACGCGCCCAACTCGACGATCACGCCGGATTCTTCGGCAAACTCAATGAACTTGCCGGCGTCGAGCAACCCGTCCTCAGGATGATGCCACCGGACGAGCGCCTCGGCGCCAACCATCAGTCCGGTCTCCAGCGAGAGTTCAGGTTGGTAGAAAACCTCGAATTCGCCACGTTCAAGCGCTCGGCGTAGATAGGTTTCGGTTCGACGTCGAACCATGGCCTGGGCGCGAAGCACGTCGTCGAATAGTTCGAATCGATCTCGGCCGCGTTCTTTGGCGTGGTACATCGCAACGTCGGCGTCGCGCATGAGTTCGTCAGCGTCAGTGTCAACAAACGACGCGACCGCTATTCCGATGCTCGAAGTCACCAGCACCTGATCATCGTGCACGGTGAACGGCACACTCATCGCTTCATGGACTTGTTGGGCAAACGCGACCGGGTCACGGCCGTCGTCGAGGCCTTCGAGCAGCACTACGAATACGTCTCCGCCAACTCGCGCCACAAGATCGGTGGGTTGGGCTAACTCAAGCAGGCGTGACGCGGTGGCGCGCAACAACTCGTCGCCGACAGCATGGCCGAGCGAATCGTTGATGACCTTGAATCGATCAAGATCGAGGTACAACAACGCGACCGATAGGTGACCTCGATCCGGATGGGCCAAGGCAATACTCAGTCGTTCGAGCAGCGTCGGGCGATGAGCCAAACCGGTCAATGGGTCAACGACAAGGGACGGTGCCGCATCGGTAATCGCAGATTTCACTGCGGTGATATCGCGGGTCATCACCACGACTTGAGAAATGCTGCCGTCGCTCGCAAACTCTGGGACCGCGGTCGCATGGAACCAGAAGTTGTCGCCGTCGAACGGCACCTGCCACTCGACCTCAATGATCGCACCGGCCTCGATCACGTCCCGAACCGTGCCGTGCCAGTCCATGGACTGGTCGCCCGCCGCAGAAACGTCGGAGAGATTCCATGCGGCGTCGGCACTTGGACTCGCGTAGATCAAGCGCATGTCGCGGTCGAATCGAGTCAATACAGGCACCAACGGCCGATCCGTGTTGCGGGTCGAAATGGAGGGTCCTTCGATGGTCACATCGCGATTATCGGCAACCGACATGGGCTTTTCTTACCATGCAATCCGGCCTTTTTTAGCGATAGGGCAGCGATCAAGCCCGCTTTTCGGTGACGAAGCGAGCGCCTCGGATAAGTTGCATCCCCCATGCAACTCGACGTCGATCTCTCCGGCACTTGGCGTGTCGCCATTGCCGACGAAGGCAACCGTCGCAGCTACACCTCACCGGATTTCGATGATCAAGCTTGGGCATTGACGAGCGTCCCCGGGCACTGGCGATCAAACCCCACCTTTCGCAATGCCGATGGGCCGATACTGCACCGCACCGCTTTCACTACTCCCCAACCCTTTGGTCCGGGATCGGGCGAAACGGCCGAGGATCGGCGCACCTGGCTTGTACTTGACGGCATCTTCTATACCAGTGACGTCTGGCTCGATGGCACCTACTTAGGTGATACCGAGGGCTATTTTTTTCCCCACGCGTTCGAAATAACCGAAGCACTTTCCACCAGCAGCGAACACGCGCTTGGACTCGAAGTTGCCTGCCCGAGACCGGCTGACCTGACGTCCAAACGGAGTTTGACCGGCGAGTTCCAGCACAGCGACGTGCTCGCGACAGACGCAAACCCCGGAGGGATTTGGCGGCCAGTGCGCCTCGAACAGTCGGGGCCAGTGCGCATTCTCCATTCAAGGGTGCGGTGTCGCGACATTGCCGATGAGGCGGCGATAATCGCATTGCGAGTTGTGCTCGACACCGCCACTGCCACCCACGTCGATTTGGTGACGACGGTGACCCGTCGTGACGACCCCGACGAGTCGTTCACCATGCGCCATAAACAACCACTCGCCGCCGGTGAAAATCGGGTCGAGTGGGCAGTAACGATTCCGGAACCGAAGTTGTGGTGGCCTCATGCCCTCGGCGAACAACCGCTCTATGACGTCGTCATCGCGGTCTTCGACGAGAAAGGAGCGTTGAGCGACGAGCGGACTCGACCCACCGGGCTGCGAACCATTGAAGTTCGCGATTGGATTTGGTCGATCAATGGCGAGCGCCTATTTCTCAAAGGGGCTAACCAAGGTCCCATCCGTGCCGCTCTCGCTGAAGCCGAGTCCGCTGATTTCACGCGGGACGTCCATCTTGCTCGCGATGCTGGGCTCGACCTGCTACGCATCCACGCCCACGTCAGTCGACCCGAACTGTATGACGCCGCTGATGCGGCCGGGATGTTGTTATGGCAAGACTTGCCGTTGCAGTGGGGCTATAGCCGCACCGTGCGGCGACAAGCGCGGCGCCAAGCCCGCGAAGCGGTCGACCTGCTGGCCCACCATCCGTCTGTCATGGTCTGGTGCGGGCACAATTTGCCAATGGCGCTCGACGTCGAACCCGATGCCGTTTCGGATCGACGACGCCGTCGCCGGCTCATTGCAAAAGGCGTTGTCGCTCAGGTATTCCCCACTTGGAATCGGACGCTGCTTGATCGAGCCATCAAAAGCGTGCTCGAGACCGAAGACGGCACGCGCCCTGTCATTGCCCATTCCGGGATGCTGCCCCATTTGCCTCAGCTCGACGGCACTGACAGTCACCTGTATTTCGGCTGGTACCACGGCGATGAGCGCGACCTGCCCGGTTTTCTCGCTCGCTGGCCGCGGATCGGCCGGTTCGTCAGCGAATTCGGTGCTCAAGCGGTGCCGGAATCCGATGACTTCATGGATCCGGATCGCTGGCCCGATTTGGACTGGTCGGGTCTCTCCCACAATCACGCACTCCAAAAGGCCATGTTCGACCGTTACGTTCCTCCCGCCGACTTCACGACCTATGCCGATTGGAAGGCTGAGACGCAGCGTTATCAGGCCCGGGTCATTCGGTATCAAATCGAAACGCTGCGACGGCTGAAATATCAACCGACGGGCGGGTTCGCCCTCTACAGCTTTGCTGATTCCGGACCCGCGGTGAGCTGGTCGGTGCTTGACCATGAACGCGTCGGCAAGCCAGGCCTCGACGCGTTACGCGATGCATGCCAACCGGTGATCATCGTGGCGGACCGGCCGCCCGAACATGTGCATCCCGGCGATCAACTGACGCTCGATATTCACGCGGTGAGCGATGCTCGACTCGATTTTCACGACATCACAGTTCGGGCCGAACTCATGTGCGGGACCGATCAGTTGCAGGTTTGGACCTGGCAAGGCGACCTCCCGGCTGACTCATGTATCAGAATTGGGACTGTGACCTTCGACGTGCCCGAAACTGACCAGCCGATGGTTCTCGACCTGCGGCTCACTGGCCCCACTGTCACGGCCACCAATCGTTACGGCACCTGGGTAATCAGCGGAGACCACGCCCATTAACAACTCGTAGGTCGGTTCATCAGTAGCGCATTTATCGCCAGTCAGTTCGCACCATCGGGTCACCGGTGGTTAGTTTCTGCATCAGTTGATCGGGAGGTCAGATCGTGACAGCAACCCAGCAACCGGCGCCGTCGATTAGCCCGGATATCTCGGTTACCCCAACTCGCAAGCCGGCAGGTCGACGCAAGCCATTTTTCGTCGAACTTTGGCAAAGCGCAGTCGGAAAAAAATGGATCATGGCCGTAAGCGGCGTGGTTTTGATGTTGTTCGTGCTTGGTCATGCGGTTGGCAACCTCAAGATGTACCTCGGCGAGGAAGCGTTCAATCACTACAGCGATTTTTTGCGCCAAATCTTGGTGCCGATCTTGCCGCCGACGGTGTTTCTGTGGATCGTGCGCATCGGGATTATCGCCGCATTCGTGTTCCACATTTGGGCGGCAGCATCGCTCACCGCGATGAACCGCAAAGCCAATAAGCCATACGTGAGTCGTCGCGACTATTTGGCCGCCAACTTCGCCGCTCGCACCATGCGTTGGACCGGCATCATCATCGCGTTGTTCCTCATCTGGCACCTCGCCGACCTCACACTCGGCGTCCACCCGATTGCGCCCTCGGAATGGGCGCGCGGTGCTGCGTTCCAAAATGTTGTCGACAGCCTGCAACGAGGTGGTGTCGCATTGTTATATGTCATCGCCAACGTTGCGCTGGGCATTCACTTGTTTCATGCTTCATGGAGCTTGTTTCAAAGTCTCGGACTCAATAATCCGCGTTTTAATCGAGCTCGCAGGGTGTTCGCGACCTGCTTCGCCATCGTCGTAGCGGGCATCAACATCAGTTTCCCGATCATGATCCAAGCCGGCGTTGTCGGAGGGTGAGGAACGAACAAATGAGCAACAACGAAGCGGACCCACTTCTCAACGCGAAGTCCCCGACTGGCCCAATAGAAAAAAGTTGGGACAACCATAAATTCGACATGAAGCTCGTGAACCCGGGCAACAAGCGCAAGTTCGAAGTCATCGTCGTCGGAACCGGACTCGCTGGTGCTTCGGCCGCGGCATCGATGGCTCAACTCGGCTATCAGGTCAAAGCATTCACCTTTCACGATTCGCCCCGCCGAGCGCACTCAATCGCCGCCCAAGGCGGCATCAACGCAGCCAAGAATTACCCCAACGATGGCGACAGCGTGCACCGACTCTTTTACGACACGGTCAAAGGCGGCGACTTCCGATCACGCGAAGCCAACGTCTATCGCTTAGCCCAAGTCAGCGTCGACATCATCGACCAATGCGTCGCTCAAGGCGTGCCGTTCGCCCGCGAATACGGTGGGCTGCTCGACAACCGCTCGTTCGGTGGCGCGCAGGTCAGCCGCACGTTCTATGCCCGAGGCCAAACCGGCCAGCAGTTGCTGCTAGGGGCGTATCAGGCCCTCGAGCAACAAGTCTCGCTGGGCAACGTCACCATGCACACCAAGACCGAAATGCTTGACGTGGTGGTAAAAGATGGTGCCGCATGTGGAATCGTCACCCGCGATCTCGTTACCGGCGAAATCGCATCGCACGCAGCTCACGCAGTCGTGCTCGCCACCGGCGGATACAGCAATGTGTATTACCTATCGACCAATGCGATGAACTGCAACGCCACTGCCGCCTGGCGAGCACACAAAAAAGGCGCTCTCTTCGCGAATCCCTGTTTTACCCAAATCCACCCGACGTGCATTCCGAGCAGTGACGAGTTTCAATCCAAGCTCACGCTGATGTCGGAGTCGCTACGAAATGACGGACGCATTTGGGTTCCCAAGAAACCCGACGACACTCGCTCGCCCGATTTAATCCCTGACGAGGAGCGCGACTACTTCCTCGAACGCAAATACCCTGCATTCGGCAATCTTGTGCCCCGAGATGTCGCGAGTCGCAACGCCAAAACCATGGTCGACACTGGATTTGGTGTCGGTCCGCTAAAGAACTCCGTTTATCTCGATTTCGCAGGAGCCATCGAGCGACTCGGTGCTGATGTTATTAGCGAGCGTTACGGCAATCTTTTCGACATGTATCAGCGCATCACCGACGAAAACCCCTACAAAGTTCCGATGCGTATTTATCCCGCCGTTCACTACACCATGGGTGGACTGTGGGTTGACTACAACCTCATGACAACCGTTCCGGGCCTGTACGCCATCGGTGAAGCGAACTTCGCCGATCAAGGTGCCAACCGGCTCGGCGCATCCGCGCTTATGCAGGGTCTGGCAGATGGCTATTTCGTGTTGCCCTACACGATCGGCGATTACCTTTCCGGACTTCTCGGGACCAAGCCGGTGCCAACCGATGACGCTGAATTCGTTGCGGCCGAAAACGCGCTCGTGGCTGAAACCGAGAAATGGTTGGCGGTCGGAGGAACCAAGTCGGTTGACCATTACCACCGTGAGCTCGGCAAGATCATGTGGGACTACTGCGGTATGGCCCGCGACCGCGCCGGCCTCGAAAAGGCCATTGCTGCAATCATCGCATTGCGATCCGAATTTGAGACCAACGTGCGAGTCCTCGGATCGTCCGACACCGTGAATCAGTCGCTGGAGAAAGTCCAACGAGTAGCTGACTTCTTTGACCTCGGCGAACTCATGTGTCGCGACGCGCTGATGCGAGAAGAAAGCTGCGGCGGACATTTCCGCGTGGAGCACCAAACCCCTGAAGGCGAAGCCCAACGCAATGACGATGAATTCGCATTCGTCGGGGCCTGGGAGTGGCTCGGTCGCGATACGCCACAAGCGCTGCATAAAGAACCACTCGAGTTCGACTATGTCCACCTCACCCAGCGGAGCTACAAGTGAATCTGCACCTCAAGATCTGGCGTCAGGAAAACGCGTCGGCGAATGGCCGATTCGAAAATTACGAAGCAGCCGACATCAAAGACGACATGTCATTTTTGGAGATGCTCGACGTCGTGAACGAAAAATTGATCGGTGACGGTTACGAACCAATCGTGTTCGATAGTGATTGTCGAGAAGGCATCTGTGGCACCTGCGGAATCATGATTAATGGACAAGCACATGGGCCCCAAAAAGGAACCGCCACGTGCCAGCTCCATATGCGCAAGTTTCACGACGGCGAAACAATCACCATCGAACCATTTCGAGCTGCCTCGTTCCCCGTCATTCGCGACTTGATGGTCGATCGCAGCCCGCTTGATGCAATCATCCAAGCCGGCGGCTATATCTCAGCCAATACCGGAGCCGCGCAGGACGCAAACAGCATTCAGATTCCTAAAAATGCCGCCGACGCTGCCATGGATGCCGCCGCGTGCATTGGATGTGGTGCCTGCGTGGCGGCGTGTCCCAACAGCGCCGGTCAATTGTTCACCGCCGCCAAGATCGGCCATCTCAATTTGCTTCCCCAGGGCCAAGCGGAACGATGGAGTCGTACCGAGAACATGGTCGACACCATGGAACAGTTCTTCGGATCGTGCACGAACTACGGGGAATGCCAAGAGGCATGCCCGAAGGAAATCAGCATCGATTTCATCGCGTACATGAACCGCGATTACGTCAAGGCCAAGATCAAGAACCGCAAGCTCATCGGTCAAGACAACTAGCTACTGGCGACGAACAATCGAATTCGATTAGTTGCGGAGTACCTGCGACCACGGTTGGTCTTTATCGGTACGCGGTTCGCCGGGCAACCCCAACACCCGCTCGCCCAAAATGTTTCGCTGAATCTCTGAGGTGCCGCCTTCGATGGAATTGGCACGCGATCGTAGGAACATCTTGCGAGATGATCCCGGAGGACCAACAAGCCCTAATTGTTCGGTGCGGCGATTCGTATAGTCGAATCCCACCATGGCATCGGCACCAATAAGCTCGACACACAAGTTGTAAATGCGTTTGTTCACCTCCGCGAACATGAGCTTGGCGATCGAACCTTCAGGTCCAGGGTTGCCAATGCGTTGCGCTTGACCGGCACGAATGTTGGTCAAGCGCAGAACCTCGGCTTCAATCCAAACATTCATCAGTCGGTCTCGAGCAACAGCGGAGCGATCACCAGGCTCCTCGGTCCAGATCCGAACCGCTTCGGCAATCGCTCCTGAACCCCGACCAGGCGGACCAGAGCCACCGCCGATTGTCGTCCGCTCATTCATCAGCGTGGTCATCGCAACCCGCCAGCCATCCCCGACATCGCCAATGCGATCAGCATCGGGAACACGAACCTCGGTGAGGTACACCTCATTGAACTCGGCCTCGCCAGTCATCTGCCGTAACGGCCGCACTTCAACACCGGGCGCATGCATATCGAGCGCAAAGTAAGTCATGCCCTTGTGTTTCGGCGCCTCCGGATCGGTACGCGCCACCAACATGCCACGATCGGCGATATGGGCCAGCGTATTCCAGACTTTTTGACCCGAAATCACCCATTCGTCGCCGTCGCGCACCGCTTTGGCGGCGAGACCAGCAAGATCTGAACCGGCACCAGGCTCGCTGAACAATTGGCACCACGCTTCTTCGCCGGTGAACATCGCTCGCAAGAGGCGAACCCGCTGTTCGTCGTCACCGTGGGTAACAACCGTTGGACCAGCCATCGCCAATCCGAAAAACTCGCGAGACCCCTGCGGCGCGACTCCAGCCGACCGCAGTCGTCGCTCAACCTCACCCTGCAACTTCGGTGGTGCGCCTAATCCGCCGAAGCCTTCCGGAAAATGGACCCAGGCCAAACCAAGGTCGTATTGACGACCTCGGAATTCGACGTAGTCGGTCGTTGATGGATCGAGTTCAGCCAATAGCTGATCGACTCGCTGACTCACAATGGTTTCGATTTCGGTCACGTCCGAAAGCGTAGATGAAGCCCGGCCGCCGACAAGATTTCACTTCGGCAATGACTCAGACCAGCGCCTCAGACCAGCGGGCAGCGTGTCAAGCCGTCAGCGGAGCGGCCACGAGGTCAGGTGCCAACAGCCTCGCCCACTGGCCTTAGCCTGGTAGAGCGCTTGATCAGCCGATTCAACTAATTCATCCACGCCGGCTTGACCGGCGAGCGCAGTGGCGATCCCGACGCTGGCACCCAACATGACTGCGGTGTCATCGTTGACGAACACTTGGCTGATCGAATGAACCAATCGATCAGCAATCATCGTCGCCCATGCATCGTCTTCGACCCCGAGACACAACACTGCGAACTCGTCGCCGCCGAGGCGCGCCACGAAGTCGGTCGGACGCACTACCGCCCGGATTCTCTGCGCCACTTCACTCAACACAAGATCGCCAAAGCGATGGCCGTAGGTATCGTTCACCGCTTTGAATCCATCGAGGTCGACATACATAACGGCATAGCGTTCGGTCGGGCCGAGTTGACTGATCAACTCCAGTGCCGTCCAAAATCCCGACCGATTCGCGAGTCCGGTCAGTCCATCAGTGAAGGCGGCTCGCTCAAGTTCGGTCACATTTCGTCGCCACGCCAAAATCAGCGTCAACATGCGCGCCATTGTCGTCAAGGCATATCGATGTGAACTCGAAACTGAGCCGTCGACGCGGCCCCAGGAAACAATCACCGCCGAACCGCCGGTGAGCGGGTCAGCGACTGGAATCGCTCGACACTCCGCCATCGCCGATTCTTGGGCTAGCACTCGCAAGGCATCGGGAAAGTCTGTGACATCGACCAACACTTCGACGCCTCGCTCAGCGGCAAGGTCCCATGGGGAATCGCCACCGCCTGCTTCGCCGAGTTTGCAGGCCGTCGGCGTGCCGACCCAGCGAGGCGAACCGTCGTCATCAACGAAAAAGACTGCGTAATGCTCGAGCGGCTGGCGCCACAATCCGAGCTCAGGCAGCAACCCAATAATCGCCGTCGGCGACTTGCTGGCACTCAAGAGTTCCATGATGCGCGATTGAAGGTCTTGGTCGCCCGAGTACCTACCGACCAAGAGGAGATGCCCTTCATTGGGCGCAGGCAGGCTCGACGCGGAAAATTCGAGCGGCAGCCATTCGCCAGTCGACTGCCGAGTTCGATACACCGCCGGAGGCGCCAACACGTCCAACTGCACATCGAGTAGCGACTCGATAATTGCAAGCCCCATCTCTAATTCATCAGGATGCAGGAAGTCGGCAATGCTGTGTCCGACAACTGCATTGTGTTGCTCACGCACGGCAAGTAAAGCGTTGGCGTTCGCGTACACAATCGTTCCCATCGAATCGATGACAATCACGATGTCGGACATCGCATCGAAGACCGCGCTTTTCCAGCTTCCAGACTGACGTTCGATGTCTGACATTTGACTAGCCGTCGACGGCGTCGGAACCGCGCCGGTGACGCAAATACTCGACGGCAAACGGAACCAACGACAGCGCGACGATGACCACGATGACGTAGTCAAGGTTCTGGCCGATAGCCGGGAACGACTTACCGAGCGCCCAACCCAACGTAAGCATCACAATTGTCCATGCCAGTCCGCCGATGATGTTGTAGATCACGAACGTGCGGTACTTCATATTCGATGCGCCGGCGACAATCGGTGCGAAGGTGCGAACGATCGGCGTGAAACGAGCCAGGATGATGGTCTTGGACCCGTGACGCTCAAAGAACTCCTCGGCCTGACGCAAGTATTTTTGTTTGAACAAGCGAGAGTCAGGGCGATTGAACAGCGGCGGACCGACCTTCTTGCCGAATGCGTAGCCAACTTGGTCCCCCGCGATAGCCGCAACCGCGCAGCCAACAATCAGGTAGGGCAACGGGGGTAGGTAGTTTCCCGATAACAACCCGGCCGTAAACAGCAACGAATCACCGGGTAAGAAAAACCCGATCATCAGCCCCGACTCGGCAAAAACGATGCCGAGCACCACGAACAACGCGATACCGCCAAGTGCTTTGAGTCGGTCTTCAGTGTGGAAAATATCAGCGATGATGACGGGGAGCATCGCGAGAGACTAGTGGCCCGCCGGTCAAGATTCGGGTACGCGAAACGGCGGTTGATTGAACTCGATCCAACCGATGCCGCTTCGGCCATCGGCCGCGCTGAACTGGGCCATCGCCCGTGGGAATCGAGCAAATTCGCCGTCGGGTGACTCCAGCAGCACGGGCGACCACCCGAGTGGCTCAACCGAAAACGCAAGTCCATTGACGACCAGATCGGCTGAAGTCGGGATCTCATCGGCCCCGAGGACTGGTACCGCTTCGAATTGTTCGATGACTTGCACCCCGCCTGACGGAGGCTGCCAATACCCCACCGAATACTGCGAGGCAGGCAGGATGGTCACGGCATGGATACGCGTTCCATCGTCAAGGCGAAATGCGGTCCAGCACCACGCGGGATTCCACCAATCGCGAACGCCCCACGAATGATCTCGCTGGCCCGGACCTTCGAACTCGATCCGTTCATCGCCAATCAGGATCTCGCCATGCACTCGACAGGGGATTTCGTAACGATCCACCACCGCTGGCCAGAGGAACGGCGTACCGTCGGTCTCCCATTCGAGGTCAAACCCAAGTGCAGTCGGGTCGCCCCGAAGACCGTGGTAGGTCTGCCCAGGATCGTCAAGGGTTACCCCAAACGCTTCGAGCCCCAAGGTGAAACGCTCCAACGGCTCAGGCACGTGATGGTCAGCCCATAATCCATCGCTTCGAATCTCCAGCGACTCATACGACTTCGGGAACGGCACCGCGTTATCAATCACCGTGACCAACTTGCGGTCTCGGCCGACGATGCAAGCCCAATACCAAATCACGCCAAGATTCGGGTAACGACCAACTCGCACATAGCCGCCAATCGACCCGTCATCGGCAGTGAAATCCAAGTAGTACGACTCGTTCCACAGCAGCTCGGGTCCAGCTGGATGATTGCCTTCGTCCCTGGGATCGACCGGGCCGTAGGGAAAATCTTCGACATTCGTCGGATCAGCAGGGCTCGTCACAACCTCAATCTTCGCAGCAATCGCGACAAGGTGTCTATCCTGTCGAAAGTCATGTCCAATAGGGGGAAACAACATGCATGATCTCGTCATCAAAAACGGCAGTGTCGTCGATGGAACCGGTGCACCCGCTCGCATCGCAGATATCGCCATCGATGGCGACCGAGTAGTTGAACTTGGGACCGTCAAAGGTGACGGTCGGCGAGTCATCGATGCCGAAGGATGTGTCGTCACGCCTGGCTTTGTCGACATCCATACCCACCTCGATGCCCAACTGGCGTGGGACCCGATTGGAACGTCGTCGTGCTGGCACGGGGTGACATCAGTCGTGCTCGGCAATTGCGGCGTGACATTCGCGCCCTGCAAAGAATCCGATCGCGAAGAACTCGCCGAGATGATGGAATCAGTCGAAGACATTCCGGCTGACAGCATTATGTCGGGACTCGCTTGGGACTGGACCACTTACGGCGAATACCTCGACGCGGTTGAAAAATGGCCGAAAGGCATCAACGTCGGTGGCATGATCGGCCACTGTGCGGTTCGGGTCCACGCAATGGGCGCACGGTCGATGGAAAAAGAGCCGGCTTCAGCCGCGGACATCGAAGCCATGTGCGCGCTGGTTGACGAAGCGATCAGCGCCGGCGCACTCGGATTCTCAACATCGCGTACGTTGCTTCACCGCGTTCCTGATGGTCGACCGGTGCCAGGAACCTGGGCGACTGCTGACGAACTCATCGCGATTGGTGAAGTCATGGGTCGCCATGGACGAGGAGTCTTTGAATCAGCGCCCCGAGTTGGCGAGGGTGAAGGCGCCGACAGCGACTACCCGAAAACACGCGAGGAAGTCGCGATGATGGCCGAGATTTCCATCCGGTCGGGGAGGCCACTGACCTTCGGTATGGCCCATGTCAACCATCGCGATGACCTGCATCGCAAAGTGATGGCATTCGTCGCGGAGGGAAATGCCCGGGGGGCACACCTGCGACCGCAGACCACTGCTCGAGGCATTGGCGTGCTATTCGGCCTTTCGCACACGACACCGTTCGACAGCATGCCGGCGTGGCGCAATCTGCAGCCGCTCTCGCTCGAAGCACGATTGGAGCAACTGCGCGACCCCGCGGTTCGAAAAGAACTCATCGAAGAGGGCGGAACGCGTCCTGGTGATGATTTCTTGTCGACCACATTTATTTTGAGCGACGACAACCTCGACTATCGCCACGACCCCGAGAACTCGTTGGTGGCCGAAGCCCGTCGCCGAGGAGTAAGTGCAGCCGAAGCGTTTATCGATATGAGCCTCGAAAGCAACGGTCGTATTTTGGTCAATTATCCATTCCTGAACCAAAGCCTTGACGCGGTAGCCGAGATGCTGGCCGACCCCAACGTGATCATGGGTCTCGCCGACGCTGGAGCCCATGTCGGACAGATCATGGATGCAAGCCAACCCACCTTCTTTTTGGCTAATTGGGTTCGCGAGCGAGGAGTGTTCTCGATCGAAGAAGGTGTTCGGCGCCTGACGTCCGATACCGCGGGACTGTTCAACATTGCTGACCGCGGCGTACTACGCGAGGGCTGCTTCGCCGATGTCAACGTGATCGATTTCGAGAACCTCAATGTGCACTTGCCCGAGTACGTCAATGATTTTCCTGGCGGCGCCGGTCGTTATGTGCAACGCGCATCGGGCTATCGGGCAACCGTCGTAAACGGGCGAGTCACGCTCGAAAACGGCGAGCACACCGGCGATCTTTCCGGGGTCATGCTGCGCAGTTAAGCAATGTCGCGACGCTAGGCAAGCGGCAGGTAGTACTCAGCTTCAGCATCAAACGGCACATCTTCGCCATTCACCGATGACAACAGCTGCACGAGCGGTTCGGGAACGTCTCGCGGGACATCCCAATCAAGCTCGTCGGCGATACCGGCTATCACAGCAAATGGTCGCAGAAACGAGAAATAGACATACGCCCCGCATTTGATCATTTCGTCGCGACTCATTGCCGCGATGGTGCGGTAATGATTTGCTTGCACCCGACGAACAATCTTCACGAGTTCATCAATTTCCGCTAACGGCACCGGTACCAATGCGCCATCGGCAGAATCGGTGGTGAAGATTCCAAAGCCAACCAGTCGATCGAGGTAATCCTCTGGCGTGGTGTTGATCGATCCGAAGTCGGTGGCCTGGATCTCAACATCATCAAGCACCATGGCGGCGGTCAATGAGCGATAAGGAATATCAGCAGCAACACCAGACCACCAGAAATCACTTTCAGCCAGTTTGGTGAATTCGCGCACGAGCAGTACTCGACCATCAGGCAGCGGATACGGCCCGGTGTCGGCGATACCGGAGCGGGTGTCGAACCACAGCAAGAACAGGTGATTAATGAGGGTCGCATTGAATCGGGTCACGCGAAGCCGCTCGTCGGGGTCGCTCACCGGCGTCACGCCCGCAAGCAATGACTTGATGACATCGTCACCAAACGGCCGACACGAACCGGTATCCCATGCTTGCAAGGTGCCATCACCGCGATACGCACTGGCGGCGCGCTGCCAGAAATCGAGCACCGTGAGCGCTGCTTCGGGGTCATCGAGTGACGGGTCCATCGCGGTCATGACCTTGCGACCGGTCAACCAAAAATTTGCGATCGACCACAAGTGCACCGAATTGATTTCGGTGCCCGGCATTGTTCCTGCCCGCACGATATCTTCAACCGGCATGGCGGCGTCGATGCGTCGCATCAATTCGGGATACCGCAAAAATGCCTCGCAGCACCCGACCAAGATGTAGGCAGTCACTGGAATCAACTGCGATGTGTAGGACGTCCGTTGGGCCGTCAATTCTCGCGATATCGGACTGTGATACGCGATCAGTCGGTTGGCTTCGGCCTTGATTTCGTCGGCACTCATGGCCTTGCCTGTCGACTGATCAGACACGAACAATGCCCTCATCGCCGGAGCAGTCGAGTTCGACCTCGACTCCGTCGGCCGGAACTTCATCGAGGATGCACGCCATGATGCACGGCACTTGAAACTCGCGACTCACGATCCCGATATGGCTTCGACTCGTTCCGCCGGTGCAGACAACGCCTGCAAGCTCGTGAAAGATCGGGGCGAGAAATGTTGCGCCCGCATCTCGCACCATCACGATGACACCTTCTGCGCCGGTGTCCATCAAGTCGAGAACATCACTGGGACCTTCCATGACTTTCCAGCGGCCGCTCACCGGAGCGTGGCCAAATACTTTTTCTCCCGTGCCAATTGATCGCATACCTGACGACATTACTGCGAGCAACGGCCGCGTTGGCCGGTAACCTGCGCGGCCATGGCACGTTTTCTCAGCAGCGACTGGCTCGCCGAACTTTCAGCCGAAGCGAGCACCGCTAAAACCGGTCCGCTTGATGACGCGTTTGCGGTGCAACAACTGGTAACTGGTGGCCCCGAAGGTGACGTCTCGTGGACGGTTCGCATCGGTAATGGGTCATTTGCGGTTCAGGCAGGCGTCGTCGAAGACCCACTAGTGACCTTCACCCAGGACTACGCCACCGCCGTTGAAATCCACCAAGGCACCCTCAGCGCCCAAGCGGCATTCATGACTGGACGGCTTCGCGTCAGCGGAAACGTCGGATTACTCCTCGAACGTCAAGATGTCCTCACCGCACTCGATGACGTATTCGCGACCAGTCGAGCGACGACGACTTACTAACGCTCAAATAAGTCCAAGTTCGCCGACAAGGTCGCGCTCTTCGACCAATTCGGCTACCGAAGCATCGATCTTGGTTCGGGAGTATTCGCTCAAGTCAAGACCCTGAACGATTGAGTAGACACCGTCGGCCGTAGTGACTGGGAACGACGAGATCAATCCTTCAGCAACCCCGTAGCTACCGTCACTAGGAATGGCCATCGAAACCCAATCACCTTCAGGAGTGCCCATCGCCCACGTCCGCACGTGACTGATCGCGGCATTTGCTGCCGAAGCCGCGCTCGACAATCCACGAGCTTCAATAATGGCTGCGCCACGCTGCTGAACGGTTGGCAAGAACGCGCCGTCAACCCAAGTTTGATCGTTGATGAGCTCAGCCGCACTCGCTCCATTCACCTGGGCATGGAACAGATCGGGATACTGCGTGGCCGAGTGGTTTCCCCAAATGGTCATTCGGGTCACGTCACTCACCGATGAACCAGTCTTGAATGCTAACTGAGCAATCGCTCGGTTGTGATCGAGTCGGGTCATCGCAGTGAATTGGCCATTGTCGATATTTGGCGCATTGTTCATGGCGATCAGCGCGTTGGTATTGGCTGGATTGCCCACGACGAGCACCCGAACATCGGGCGAAGCGTTGTCGCTGAGCGCCTTGCCCTGCGCAGTAAAGATTGCGCCGTTTGCCTCGAGCAAGTCCTTACGTTCCATACCTTTTGAGCGTGGTCGAGCGCCGACGAGCAACGCGTAGTCAGCGTCACCAAACACCACGTTCGGATCATCGCTTTGCACGATTCCGGCGAGCAACGGAAATGCTCCGTCCTCAAGCTCCATAGCGACCCCACGAAGACCGTCGAGCGCCGGCGTGATTTCCAGTAGTTGCAGAATGACCGGCTGGTCATCTCCGAGCATTGCACCACTGGCGATTCGGAAAAGAAGGCTGTAACCGATCTGGCCTGCGGCACCAGTAACGGCAACGCGTACGGGATTGTTCACGGTGCTTCGCTGCTCCTCACGACGGGACTAGATCGCAGGAATCTAGCCACGGTGACCACCTGATCCGAAATCACGACATTCGGGGTCGATCCGATTTGGGTTATTTGCTTCGAGCAGCCGGCGTGAATCGAACCGGAAAGTGCTTGATTCCGCCGACCAATGGGATGCCCATTGCCTCGAGCACCACCGGCTCTCCCGCTGGCTCAATGTCGGGCAATCGCGTGAACAGTTGACGAAAAATGACCGACAATTCACGGCGAGCGAGGTGGGCACCCAAACAGAAATGAGGACCAGGTCCGCCGAATCCCAAGTGGGGATTTGGGTCACGAAGCACATCAAAACGGTCCGGGTCAGCGAACATCCGAGGGTCGCGATTCGCGGCGCCATAAAACATCACCAGTTTGTCGCCGTCGGAAAAATCATGGCCAGAGACCGTTACCGACTCAGTCGCGGTTCGACGCATGAATGTCACCGGAGATGCACATCGAACGATCTCTTCAACGGCAGTTCCTGCCACTCCGTCAAGATCGGATTGCCACAATGCTCGTTGCGTTGGGTTGTCAAACAACAGAGACATCCCCAAACTGGTTGCCGTCCGCGTGGTGTCGTTTCCGGCTACTGCAAGCAGAATAAAAAACGGCCCTAGGTCGGCCGGCGCAAGCATGTCTTCGCCGATCGTGGTGTGAACCAATTCAGATGTGAGGTCATCAACAGGATTCGTGCGGCGAAACTCGGCCAACTCGTTCATGAGTCCGGTCAAAGTGATACCAGCTTCAAAAATCGCGGTCATCACGTCTTTACCGCCGAGCATGTCTGGATCACCTGCGCCGAGAATCACATTGGTTGCATCAAGCACGGTCTGAAACTCGCTCCGGGGAATGCCCATCATGTCGCAGATCACCAACAGCGGGAACGGAATCGAAATCGTGCTGACCAAATCAACTTCGCCAAGTTCGCACATGTCGTCAATGACTTCAGTGCAAATGCGCTCGACAGAATCGAGCACCGATTGCAAGCGGCGTGGTGTAAATGACCGCCCGACGATGCCGCGTTGACGAGCGTGTCGCGGATCATCCATCGTGATGAACGAGCCAAAAAACTCAAGCGCGTCAGTCGGCATGTCGCCGATCGAGATCGAACCCTTACCCGAACAAAAGGTCTGGGGTCGCTTGCTGACTTCGACGACATCGGCATAGCGAGTGACCGCGAAGAACTCATCAGGTTCACCGGTCAATGGATCATCAAACCCAACTCGCACAAATGGCTGCGTCTCACGAAGTTGGGCAAAGTCAGCCAGTCGGTCAGCCATGGGCCGCCGCCAGAACATCGGGTCACCAATGTCGGGAAGGCCGTTGGTCGATGGGGTGCTGTTTACGATGTCGGTCACAACCAAACCTTACGGGAGCCGATACCCATTCATCGCACGCTGGTCACCTCACTCACCCCCGGCAGGACAACTCGGGCAACTCAACTAGGGCAACTCAACTAGGGCAACGCCCCCCTACATTCCCGCAGCTACGACCCGAAGCTGCAACCGGGACTCAGTGGACTGCGCCGCC
>JBAXIB010000022.1:0-58148 GCA_037138595.1 Actinomycetes bacterium
ACTGCGACAACTAGCTCACTGCGACGACTAATTGTGACCGAAGCCGCCGCTCACTCGACTATCGGTGGCGCTAGACCCGGGTCCCATTGCACTCGCAGTGCTTGCTCAAATGCCAATGGAACTCCGGCCACTTCGAGAGCACCCTTCAACTCGCCGCGCAGTTCCCGCATCAAGTTGAATTGCTTATCCGGACGAGTCTTGATCACGAGACGGATCACGATGCCTTGCGGTCCAAACCGCTCGATTCCCCAAACCTTGGGTGCATCGAGAACTTGGTCGCGCCATTCCGGTTTCTCGGTAACCGCCGTGGCAGTTGCCAAGATGACTTGTTCCGCGATGACAACGTCGGTGTCGTAGGAAACGGTCAGGTCGAGCAACGCCCGTGCCCATTCTTGGGACTTGTTTGCCACCCGCTGAATTTGACCATTCGGCACATACCAAACCACGCCATAGACATCCCGCAGGCGAGTCGATCGAACCGAGACCTTTTCGATGATTCCGACCGCGTCACCTAAGTCGACTTCGTCACCGACACCATATTGATCCTCAGCCAGCATGAAGATGCCCGACATCACGTCTTTTACCAAACTCTGAGCGCCGAATCCCAGTGCAATGCCGACGATCCCAGCCCCGGCGATGAGTGGCCCCAAGTTGATGTTCAGCGCGCCAAAAATGGCGAACACCGCGATAGTCCAAACCACGATCGAAGTCGCGCTATGCAAGACGGTGCCGAGCGTGTGCGCACGCGCCTCGCGCCGTTCGGTTCGCATCCGTGGGCTCAATAGCGAAGGCGCCCCACCGAAGTCCGCACTGCTTGATGACTCGGCCGACTGACTGGTCACCCGAGTCACCGAACGGGTGACCGCCGACCGGAGAATCCGATTGACTACGAACGCCACCATAATGATGAGCGCAATGGTCAGCGGCTTAGCCACTACCCAGTCAATGACATGGGCCCATGTATCGCTTCCCGTCGCGATGAAGACTTTGCGACATATCCACGAAGGTGCTGAACCGCAAACCTCGGAAATCTGTGCCGCAGAAGGATCAGCCATCGTCGGACTGTACCCGGCAAGTCGATGGACCAGGAGTGAATCGCTGGCCCATCGCCTTGCGGGATGGGTTCAATCAGCTGGCGTTGTCAGCCACGAAGTCCCAATTGACCAGGTGGTCAAGGAACGTGTCGATGTACTTCGGCCGCGCATTTCGGAAGTCGATGTAATACGCGTGTTCCCAAACGTCGATCGTCAGCAATGCTTTAGCCGAGTGCTTCAACGGAAGGTCAGCGTTAGCGGTTTTCATAATCTTCAATCCGCTTCCGTCATCTGCAAGCCAAGCCCAACCGGAGCCGAACTGTGTCGTTGCCGCGTCAGCGAACTGCGAGCGAAACTCACCGTAGGAACCAAATGCGCTGTTGATCTTGTCGCCAAGCTCACCGGCTGGTTCTCCGCCACCTGAAGGCGACATGCAGTTCCAGTAGAAGCTGTGGTTCCAAACCTGGGCCGCATTGTTAAACAACGGACCTTCAGCTTCGGCAATGACTGCTTCGAGGGACTTGTCTGCAAGATCTGTGCCTTCGGTGAGCTTGTTCAAGTTGGTCACATAGGTCGCGTGATGCTTCCCGTAGTGGTACTCAAGCGTCTCCGCACTGATATGGGGAGCCAACGCATCCTGAGCATAAGGAAGCGACGGAAGTTCAAAAGCCATGGGAAAAATCCTCTCGTGCGGGTGCCAATCCGGATGACGGCAAGGAGTGAGGCTACCGCAGCATGATCAACGGTGGATCAGCGCAGGCCCAATTTTCGACTGCAGGCTGGCCATGCCTTCCAGCCGGCGCTGGCCAAAATGCGCTCAGCAACAACAATCTGTTCCTCCCGACTGGCCTGCCAGGCGAAGGCGGAATAGGCGGTTCCGCCATACGAACGCCATGACGCATCGGCAAACTGCAGTCCACCGGAGAATCCAGGCGCGGTGTGAGTGGACCACACATTGTGGGATTCGCAGTACGCGACGCGATCCCAAACCGAGCCGGTACCCGGATCAGGGGTAGTCGATACGGCGGCCTGAACCTGAGGGGCCGGAGTTGGGTCGGGCGGAGGGGCTGAGAAGAACCGGTCGGCGGCGGCGCGCTCTTCGGGCGTAGCGAAGTTGTAGACCAGCGAAATGATGACCAGCGGATCGGTTGGCGGCAGCGGATCGACCACCGGGGTGGCAATGATCTCCTGCGCAGCGCTGGGGTCGCCAATGGCGCTCGTGCTCACCGGATCAGCACCGGACGTGGCATCAGCGGTCGGCGTTTCCGGTTGGCTTGCTGGCGCGCTCGCCGCGGAAGCATCGCCGGCCTTGCTCGATGGGTGGAACAGGCCGGGAACGACGACGACGCTGAGTGCGACAACGCAAGCGAGGGCTATTTCAGCTGCTCGGCGACTGACTGGTTGTTGAAGCGAAATGCGAACCATGAGACGAATGTCCTTTCGACCCCCGCGATGAGGGTTCGGCTTCCTGCGACCAGAAGTTTGAACAATCCGTTACCAAACTGCAACTTTATCGCCATGATTTCGTTGTGAACCAAGTCACACACGCTCGCCAAAAAGGATTGATACCTCATGATAAAGCATGAAAATGAATTAAAACACTGCTGCACTACTAAGGGTTACGTTACTTACGAATTCGGTCATATGACGACCACATGACGAAATGTTGCGCCAGGGCGTGACCGCGAGTAGCGCCGGCGTTAGCGGTGCATCAATGCATCGCTACTGGCGAAATCGACGCGACCTGCTTCCGTCATCGCTGACTGGATACGCCATGTTCGAGATCAAGAAGGAATCGCTTGCGATCCAGTCCACCGCCAAATCCCACTAGGGCCCCATCGGCACCAATGACTCGATGGCAAGGGACCACGATTGAAATTGGATTGCGATTGTTCGCCATGCCAACGGCGCGACACGATCGGGCGTTGCCAATGTCGAGCGCCACCTGACCATAACTGCGGGTTTCGCCATACGGAATGCGCTCAAGGCCGGCCCACACCGCACGCTGAAACGGCGTTCCAACCGGATCGAGCGGAAGGTCAAAACGCAACCGTTCGCCGGAAAAGTACTGCGCCAATTGGGACTCGACCTGCACGATGAGGTCATCGTCGTCATCGCGTTCCCACCGCGGATCAGGAACTGGTGGTCCAACCGGCGTGGTGAGTCGAATCGCATTCACTCCACCCGAACCCACTCCGACCACTAGTTGACCAATGGGACTCGAAATGACCCCGAACCGAGTCGGTTGCGCCGTTGAAGGTGCTGCCACCACCCTGGTCATGACCATTGCTTACCCGACTGAGGCAGCGATACTGCCATCAGCGAATCGGGTTCCGCAACGCACCAATGCCATCGAAAGAGGTGACCAAGAGTTGTCCCGGGCTGAGGAAACGCGGTGGCTGTCGAGTAAAACCAACCCCTGATGGGGTGCCGGTGAAGATCAAGTCTCCCGGATAGAGGTCACAAACCGTCGACAAATAGGCAATCAATTCGCTCACCCCGAACACCAAGTCATCGGTTCGGCCGGTTTGCACTCGCTCACCATCGAGTTCGCACCACATCCCAATGTTGTTCGGATCTTCGAACGCGTCGACCGAAGTCACCACGGGACCAATTGGCCCGAATTCAGCGAAGCTCTTGGCGAGGGAGAACTGCGCTGGATTTGAAGCGAATTGCAATACCCGCTCGCTGAGATCTTGCCCACCGGTAAACCCGGCTACATGGTTCAGCGCATCAGATTCGGCAATAGTGCGTCCGCCTCGCCCGATGACCACCACAAGTTCGGCTTCCCAGTCGACTGAGGCCGACGGCAAGTTGACTGTCGATGTGGGACCACAAATCGATGATCCAAATTTAGTGAACACCATGGGGATTTCCGGAATTGCCATGCCTGACTCTTCGGCGTGGCTCCGATAGTTCAAGCCAATTGCAAACACCTGTACTGGGCTCGGAACCGGACAGCCAACGTCGGTTTGATCGAAAAATACATCGCAGTCGCGACCAGTCAATGCATGTAATTGGTCGAATCGTTCGATCGCGCCGATGAGATCGGACGGGATGGCTCCCCCCGAAGCCCGCTCGACATCAATGCCTTGGTTAGGCATCCACTCAGCAGTTGGTGTTTCAACGATCAACGTGGCGCGCCCAGCAATATTTGCGAGTCGAAATGCCATTGTCGGTCTCCTTCGAGGTGGCTACTTGGTGACGAAACTACCGGAGACAGGCACTACCAGAATGCGAGATCGTTTATGAACGAGTCTCGCCCCAACCGTTCCAATAGGTGAGTTGCTCAACGGGTAGCCGTTTCGCCGGCTTGAAATCATCGCCCGTGTAATACGCGATCGGGAACAAGCCTGCTTGGGTGATATTGGCCGGAATACCTAGCGCGTCACGGGCTTCTTCTTCGTACATCAGGTGCAACGTTGTCCATGCAGTACCCAGTCCACGAGCACGCGCCGCCAACATGAATGACCAAGCCGCCGGCAAAATCGAGCCATAAACCGATGCTTGACCCAAGATGCCCGCTTCCTCGACTCGGCCTTCGATGCAAGGAACCAACAACGCTGGCGCTTCGTGCATATGTTCAGCAAGGAAAGTCGCCGAATCAACGACTTGGTCACGAGTTGCCGCTCGCGGATCTCCTGAATCGTATTCAGGCGGCGGCATCATCGAGTAGAGCGAAAAAGCTCGGGCATATATGTCGGCCAATACCTTTTTCGTTGATTCGTCAGTCACGACGATGAACGACCACCCCTGCATGTTCGAACCAGTCGGCGCTTGCAGGGCAACTTCTATGCACTCTTTGATGAGCTCATCGGCTACTGGCCGACTGAAGTCGAGCCGCTTTCGTACCGAACGAGTCGTGGTGAGCAGATGGTCAGCTGCGGCGATATCAATCATGTGGTTAGTCGATCAGCGAATCGCATTTTGTGCAAATAGACCGATGGCTGTGCGCTCGCTAATTGCCAATCGCTTGGGTGAACGCGACAAATGACTCGTCGACACCCAGTACTAACCAAGAGCCAGAGTCGCCATCGGTAAACCGGTAGGCCGGTACCAACCAAGTCACGCCGTCACGACCCGGCATAGCAACAAGCACCAGTTCGACCGAAGCCACGGTGACCAATACCTCCCGCGGGGCAACCGGTACCGGTTCGATTGGCGGCCCCGGGGCAGGCGGCGGATCGGGGGTCACGACGACACCCGGTGGCACCCCCGGCTCTCCCGGATTTCCTGGGGATGAACCAGCGGTCGGAGCAGTTGACGAACCAGTCGACGCTGTCGAGACGGGGGAACTGGTTGAATCGGGTGAGCTGGTCGAATCAGGCGGGCTTGCCACCGTCGGACCGCTCGTTGATGGCATACCCATCAATGGCTGAGCAACCCCACTGCCGGCCACGGCGTTGACGTCCATACTCACCGGCATCCCCAACGGCACTTGACCAAGCAAGTCAGCGCCACGCTGAAGTCGCTCAAACGCTGCACCGGTCCCAATGAGGTTGTATCGAGCGATTTGAGCAGGAAGCGTCAGGTAGCCGGTGGCATTTGCCACTTCTGGATCACCGTCAACCGCTCCATTCGTCGAACCAGCAAACAGGACCGTCGCGTCGAGGCCCGTCGTTGGCACACCGCCGAGCGACGGCGTCGCGATGACACTCGCTGACCATTCGTCGCCGCGGGCGACAACAACGGCATTGCTCAAGTCGAGGCCGGCCGAGTCGAACATCGCCCGTGCTGCGGTTTCGGCCACTGCCTCCGTTGGAACGCCCACTGGAGGCTTAGGTGGATCGCAATTGGCCGATGGAGCGCACGAACTCACCACTGCGTCGACCTGGCCATTGGAGTAATTCCATGGGTTCCCCGACGTCGATGACACCGTCAAAGAGGGGCCGTGTGATGCGCCGATACGCCAACCGCCTTCGGTTGTTGCTAGGTCGCCGGAAACCCCGAAAGCATTCGCAAGTCGGAGAATGCGCTCAGCAGAAATCTCCTTCGCTGGTAAAGACCATGCAACCTGTGTTCCCGCCAGTTCTCCCACCTCTGGCCCGCGCACATAGGTCACGTGCACGGCTTCGAGCGGCGCCATCGCCGAGGTGGGCAATGATCCGATGTCGATGGGTATCGATCCAGGCAGCCCGAGTGCCGTCGAATCGCTTTGCGGAATCCAAGCCAATACGACGGCCAAGACGGCTACAACTCCTGCAGCAATCGAAACACCGGTGACCAGTCGGACCTTCATAAGCGATTCCTCCAACCCTGCGGACTTTGGCTTATCCCCCACCCACGCGAACCTTTGACGACGTGAAGGCCACGTTGGTTCCCACCATTCTCGCCGCGAACCCAGTCGTTGCGCGACGTTCCCAGCCCCATAAACAAAAAAGTGCAATTTCCTGACTTCGACGATCTGGGTAAGCATCCGGAGACGGACTCATCATCGCGGTGGTTAAAACAAATCGTTCGAAGCGAGCGATGTCACATTGATCAAGTTGAAACTACGTATGCGCAGTTACTGCTAATCAGCGGCGACATCAGTGTCAGTTAAACAGCGCCGCGCATGGTAGTAACTCCATGGCTCATGCGCTCATCACGTCTCAATCGACTTCGCGTCGATCAGCGAGGCGTGAAAGCACACGGCATGCGCTTGATGCCGTGAATGAAGATCGACTGCAAGTAGTCGGGTTCGCCTGTGATCTCGATGTCAGGTAACTGCCGAAACAACTCGCGGAACATGACCGTAATTTCGCGTCGGGCCAAGTTGGCTCCGAGGCAAAAATGCGGGCCGCCGGCCCCGAAGCCCACATGCTCATTGGGCGTGCGCGCGACATCGAAGCGATACGGGTTCTCGAACACCGATTCGTCACGATCCGCTGAGTTAAACCACATCACAACTTTGTCGCCAGCCGCGATCGACTTGCCACCGAGTTCGCAATCTTCCGTCGCGGTCCGACGGAAGTGAATGACCGGCGTCGCCCATCGCACGATTTCCTCCACTGCAGTGGGGATAACTCCTTCGAAGTCTGCAGTCAGCAACCGGCGCTGTTCCGGATGGGTGGACAGCGCGTACATCCCGTGGCTGATGGCGTTTCGGGTCGTTTCGTTTCCCGCAGCCGCCAGCAAAATGAAAAAGGAGCCGAGTTCTTCGCTGGTGAGTCGCTGAATCGTTCCGTCCTCACCTTCAACTTCAGCATGCATCAATGCTGAAGTGAGATCGTCGGTCGGGTTCGCTAACCGGTCACGGCCAATTTCCTGCGCCATCTGCGAAAGCTCAACCGCCGCATTGATCAGCGAGAGAAAATCTGGCGTGTATTCCTCGTCGCCGGCGCCGAGAATGGTATTGGTGAGTTCGAACATCCGCTGGTATTGCGAGGGTGGAATTCCCATCATTTCGCAAATAACTTCGAGCGGGAGTCGAGCCGCGATATCGGTAACAAAATCACATTCGCCTCGCTCGGCAACCGAATTCACAATGGCCTCAGCCTTTTGCGCCACGTCTGCATCGATGCGCGCAACTTGGCGCGGAGTAAACGCCCGGTTCACGATTAGACGAAGGCGAGTGTGGCGGGGTGCATCCATGTTGATCATCGAACCAAAAAACTCGGCAATCTCCAACGGCATGTCGGGGATGTTGGTGCCTTGACCTGAAACGAAACGCTGCGGATTGCGACTGACCTCCATGACATCGGCATGGCGGCTCAGTGACCAATAGCCAGGGCCTTTCGGGAAGCCAGGGACTTCAGGTTCCTCGCACCACAGCACCGGCTCGTTCAAACGCATCGAAGCAAACACCGCTTCGCGATCAAGATCCACCCACATGCTCGGCTCGTCCCAACGCAATGTCGACAAGTCAATCGTCGAGGTGTCGGGCCCTTCGTCGCCATGTGCCTCAACGGGGGTGATGGTCATAATGCCTCCTACAGACAATAGAAATGTACAAGCGGTTGCGATACTGGGCGCCACCTCGCACCATCAAGGCGGCGAGATCCGACGTGATACAACCAGCGCGATCTCAGGCGAGAGTGCTGCTTGGCCTACCAAATATGCAGCAATCGGTGCGGCGATGCGCTGCGATCCATGAGCAGCGACGCCCGCAAGTTCCAACAGCACGTCGATGGTCTCTTGATTTGGCGTCTCGACACCGAGTTCGGCGGCAAACGCTGAAATCCAGTCCAATGGTTCCATTCGGTATCAGCTTCCCGCCGTCAAAGGGCTTTGGTAGTACGAAGTGAACTTGCCGACGCCGAAGATGTCAACGTGACAGCCCGGGTTCAATTCGCTGCTGCGCAAGTATCGTCAAACCAACTACTTGGAGTTGACCATGAATGCACGTCGCCAACCCGCCGCTTTCATCGGGCACGGCAACCCGATGAACACCTTTGCTGACAACACCTGGACGCGTGCATGGCGGGCCTTTGGCCAACGAGTAGCTCGACCGCGGGCAATTCTTATCGTGTCGGCGCACTGGTATATCGGCACCTGCGCGGTGACCGCGATGGACAGGCCTAGGACGATTCACGATTTCGGCGGCTTTCCCCAAGCACTTTTCGACCTGCAGTATCCCGCACCTGGCGAGCCGGGGCTCGCAGCTGAAGTCATCGAGTTACTCGATCCAATCGCTGTAACGGCTGACACCGGCTGGGGCCTCGATCACGGAACGTGGTCGGTGTTGGCTCATGTTGTACCTGACGCCGATGTGCCGATTGTTCAGTTGTCGATCGACGCGACCCAATCACTCGCGCACCATATTGAAGTCGGCAGACAGTTGGCCCCGCTTCGCGACGATGGTGTGCTGTTAATTGGCAGCGGAAACATCGTCCACAACATCGGACGCGCCGACTTTGGCTCCGCCGGTCCATTCGATTGGAACGTCCGTTTCGATGCTCACATTCAACGGGCGCTCGAACACCACGACGAAGGCGCGCTAATCGACTACAACAACCACCCTGATGGTCTGCTTGCGGTGCCTACTCCCGACCATTACATCCCGCTATTGACCATCGCCGGTTCACGCGTTAGCGGCGACTCGCTGTCTGTGTTGACCCACGGGTATGACGCGGGATCACTTTCGATGCGATCGATTGTGTACTCCTGAGCCTTCGGCGAGCTTGTGTTGTTCGACCGACTCGGTACGTCTCGGTGCGTTTATCGCGACGCGATTGGGTAGCGCTGGGCCAAATCGAACAGAACGGCCAAACAGTCCCGCGCACATTCGTCGATGATCTCGGCGACCGGCCGCACCGACTCGATGCGTCCGACCACTTGTCCGCACAGCGCGATCGCCGACTCCATGTCGCCACCGAAATACAGGTCGGTCATGTTTGCCATTGCGGCCATCGCGTTCGTTTCGTGATCAAACTCCAACGCCGAGGTACGTTCGGTTCGAAGGGCCCGAAGCGCCGGTGAAGTGTGCTGGTTTAGAAACACCGTGTCAGTCTCGGCCGCGTCGACGATTGCTTGCTTCCAGTTTTCGTGGACCGGCGATTCGGCAGCTGAAACCATGCGAGTACCCATCTGCACACCCTCAGCGCCCAGTGCGAACGCAGCAGCCATCGTCGGCCCGTCGACGATGCCTCCAGCGGCGATGATGGGTACATCAACCTTCGACGCGATCAACGGCAGAAGGACCATGGTCGATACCGGCGTAGGACTCTTGAATCCGCCACCCTCGCCCCCTTCCACGATCAGTCCATCAACCCCGGCATCGACGGCTTTAAGCGCTGCGTGCAACGTAGGGACGACATGAAACACGGTGAGCCCCGCATCTTTGAGCTGGCTCGTGTACCGAGTCGGGTTGCCAGCCGATGTACTGACAAACCGAACGCCTTGCTCAATCACGAAATCAACGATTCCCGGATCACGCACAAATGCTTGGGCAATGTTCACCCCAAACGGCCGATCCGTGAGCGCTTTCATGTTGGCGATCTCGTCTCGAATAGATCCAAGTTCGCCTGACGATGTTTCGATGATTCCAAGCGCGCCTGCGTTCGATACTGCGGATGCAAGCGGAGCCCGGGCGATCCAACCCATTGGGGCCTGCACAATTGGGATTTCGACTCCGAGCATTTGGGTCACTCGATTATTGAACACAGCAAAACTCCTTCGGGCTGATCTACCGTGCCGCAATCGAATCACGTGATCGGTGACGATGGGCCGGCAAGAAAGTACGTTCCCGATGCACGGGCCGAACGCTAAAGATAGGCGCAGACCAGCGTCGGGCTAATCTCCGCCACCGTGACCTATAGCCCCTATGACTATGAGATCCACGCCGATCCTTACCCGACCTATGCCCGGCTTCGCTCCGAGGCGCCGCTGTACCGCAATGACGAACTCGACTTTTGGGCACTTTCTCGCCATCAAGATGTCACTGCCGCATTCCGGGATTCGACTCGATTCTCGAGCGCCATGGGAGTCACCCTTGACCCTGCCGCATCAGGGCCACATGCATACAAGACGATGTCATTTCTGGCTCTCGATCCGCCCCGGCATGGGCGAATGCGTTCGCTCGTTTCCCGCGGCTTTACCCCGCGCCGGGTCGCTGATCTTGAACCTCGGATTCGCGCGCTCACTTTGCGCCATCTTGAGCCGGCTCTAGATGGGGCATCGTTTGACTTCGTCGGCGACCTAGCGGGAAAACTTCCAATGGATGTCATCTCGGAACTCATCGGAGTTCCCGAGGTCGACCGCGACGAACTTCGTCGCCTTGCCGACCTTTTGGTGCACCGCGAAGAAGGCATCCATGACGTACCCCCAGCCGGATTTGAAGCGGCCCTTTCCCTCGTGAGTTATTACAGCGAGATGCTCGCTGACCGTCGGCGACATCCAACCGACGATCTCACGTCCGCGCTACTTGAAGCGGAGATCGATGGCGACCGACTCGACGACGAGGAAATAATCGGCTTTCTGTTTTTGATGGTCGTCGCTGGCAATGAGACCACCACGAAACTCCTTGCCAACGCGTGGTACTGGGCCGCCAAAAACCCTGATCAGCGCGTAAAGCCTTTTACTGATCCCAGCCGGGTTGATGACTGGGTCGAGGAAACCTTGCGCTACGACACCTCAAGTCAAATGCTGGCGCGAACAACGACAGTTGACGTTGCAGTCGACGATGGGGTCATCCCTGCCGGTGACCGAGTGCTTCTTCTTGTCGGTTCAGCTAACCGCGATAGCGACGTCTTTCCCGATGGCGACCGTTACGATCTCGATCGTGACACGACGCAACTCGTCAGCTTTGGTGTCGGACGGCACTTTTGTTTAGGTGCATCGCTTGCTCGACTCGAGGCTCAGATTTGTTTAGGCGAGCTGGTGGCCCATGTTGCGAACTACGAGATCGATGAAAGTCGTGCCCGTCGAGTTCATTCGGTAAACGTGCGTGGCTTCGCCGAACTACCTACCACCATGGAGACCCGATAATGTCAACCGAACTGACCCCACGGGTGGGCGACGAAGAAACGATGACCATTGGGTTTATTGGCCTCGGTGCCATCGGCGGTCCAATGGCTCGCCACCTCATTGGTCGACCTGGCGGACTCGTCGTGTGTGACACGTCGCCGGCCGCGATCAAACCGTTCGAAACTGCCGGCGCAACGGTGGCATCAACACCTCGTCAGGTAGCCGAGCACTGTCAAGTCATCTCGCTCATGGTGCGCGACGACGAGCAAGTCCGCGAAGTCATAACCGGCGCTGATGGCCTCGCTCAAAGCGCCCAGCCGGGCACCATCGTGGCGATTCACTCCACCATTCGAGCTGAGACAGCAATCGAACTCGCAGCCGAGCTCGCTCCCCGCGACATTCTGGTCGTAGATGCTCCAGTGAGTGGCAGCGCTATCGGAGCCCATGATGGCAACCTCGCAGTCATGTTTGGCGGCGACAGCGACGCCCTAGAAACATGCCGCGCCGCGTTTGCACCTTGGGCTGGATTGGTCGTGCAGATGGGGCCAGTCGGATCGGGAACGCGGGCCAAACTTGCAAGGAATCTTCTCACGTTCGTGTCCTATACCGCGGCGGCCGAAGCACAGCGACTCGCCGAAGCCGCGGGAATCAGCTTGGGACGATTAGCTCAAATCGTGCGACACTCCGATGGCATCACCGGTGGACCTTCTGCCGTCATGATCCGCCGGACGACCGAGCAGATGGCGCCCGATGACCCACTGCTCGCGGCCATGCAACAGGGCACGTCTCTCGGAATAAAAGACCTGACCTTTGCCCTCGAACTTGGCGCATCACTCGGCGTCGACCTTCCGCTTGCTTCCTATGCGCTCGACCACCTCGCCGAAGCACTTGGCGTACCTGACCAGTTGCCCGAGTAGTGAGTACCAATAGATCCAGGAGACGTGATGACCAAAGATCCTGATGGAGCCGTTTCGCAACCCGAACCAACCCGATCCGATCGACATCAACTTGGTATTGAGGTCATGGCCGAGGTCTATGGCTGGGATGTTGTCGATGGTGATGGTGACTTTTTCGGGATGACCGCCGAGCACCTCTTTGCTGAGGTGTGGACTCGCGAAGGACTCACCTTTCGCGATCGTCGCTTGATGTTGATCGGACTGATGGTTGGCTCTGGACTCGACGATGTACTCGGGATCCAAATCGAAGCGACGTTACGAAAGGAAGAACTTTCAGCCGATGAACTTCGAGAAATAGTCATCTTCCTTACCCACTATGCCGGTTGGCCTCGCGGCGCCAAGTTGAATACCCAGGTCGAAACCGCGATCGCTCGCGCCGCTAAGAGCGCTGCAAAAACCCAGGAACAAAACAATTCGTCCGACGCATAGACGATCGACCATGTCTGTACCACGTGCTCGAACAGCGTCAACAGTGGTGGTTGGCGGTGGACCGGCAGGATTGATGGCGGCCGAGACCCTTGCGCGATCGGGATGTTCGGTCACGATCTTTGACGCGATGCCTTCAGTCGGGCGTAAGTTCCTTCTCGCCGGACGCGGCGGTCTCAACTTGACCCACAGCGAACCGCTCGAGATCCTTCTCGCCCGTTACGGAACCGATGTTGACTTCCTGCAAGCCGCGATCATGTCATTTGGTCCGAATGAACTTCGTGAGTGGTCAGCAAGTCTTGGCGAAACCACGTTTGTCGGTTCGAGTGGCCGCGTCTTCCCGGCAAGTTTACGGGCTACTCCGCTGTTGCGCGCATGGCTCCGCCGACTTGACGAGCTCGGGGTCGAAAGAAGACCCAGATATCGCTGGCAAGGCTGGGTCCCCGACTCACCAACCGCCTTGATGTTTGCCGACCCCGACGACCAAGTCATTTCTGTTCATGCCGACGCAACGATTTTCGCTCTCGGCGGAGCTAGTTGGCCCCGGACCGGATCAAACGGAAACTGGGTCGAGATATTTCAACACGCTGGCATCGACGTCACGCCACTTCGGCCGGCGAACTGTGGCTTTACCGTCAATTGGTCGCAACCGTTTCGAGCAACGTTCGCCGGCGCTCCGGTCAAAAATATCGCTATGTCATTCGGTGGTGTCACGATTCGCGGTGAAGCAATGATCAGCGACGATGGCATCGAAGGTGGAGCAACCTATGCGCTTTCTCGCGCCATCCGAGGTGCCATTGAACGAGATGCGACCAACCGAGATGCGACCAACCGAGATGCGACCGAAGTTCAAGTTGGCGAACGTGCCGAGCCACTTACGATTTCTATTGACCTGTTACCTGACCTCGACGTAGACGAAGTAATCACCCGCGTCGAGCGGCGGCGCCCAAAGGAATCTTCATCGACGTTGCTCCGCCGCTTAGGACTCCCTCCGGTATCAGTCGGATTGATTCGCGAGTCGGCCGAAAACCACATTCCCAGTGATCCATCCGACCTTGCTCGATTGATCAAGGCGGTTCACATTCGACTCGTCTCGACGGGAGCGATCGAACGCGCAATTTCGACCGCGGGCGGAATCCGAAAAGACCAGATTGATTCGACATTTATGCTTCACCGCCGACCAGGAACCTTCGTTGCGGGCGAAATGTTGGATTGGGAGGCACCGACTGGCGGTTACTTGTTGCAAGCGACGATGAGCACCGCTCGCGCCGCGGCCCAAGGGGCCATTGCCTGGCTCAACCGCTGACTGGCATTGGTGGATCTGTCCCGGAACTACCGAAGCTGAGCTGCTCCCGTTATGGGCGGCAGGTCGATCGCACTCAGCGCACCCGCAGGTGCAGCGCATACCGCTGGAATGGCGTTGACAATTCGATTCGCGGCCGTCGCGTTCCCTCCACCGGCCGCCCCTGATTCGCCAACTTCGGTTCCATGCACTGAGACAGTCAAGTTGGGATGTCCAGTGATTACCACCCGGTGCTCACCACCCGGCGACGTCGATGTCGGCCAATCCGGCGCGCAATCATCATCGATGCGGGTCACATGCTCGACCACGATGAGGGGCTTGCCGGCAACCACGCCGCGAACCTCAAATCGAAATGCGCCTTGCGTTCCCGCATCAAAGGTGCCCATCCCGGGAACGTCGATCGATCGTTCAAGCGGGCGTCGCTCGACTGCGATCTCGATGTCATCAAGTTCAACAGTGAGCAGCTCAGCGAGAACTCTGACCATCGGGGACCACACCATGTCGAGAGAAAAGTCGAGCAACATAAGCGGGATTTCATCCATAGTCTGGCCGAACCCAATGACATCGCGCACGACGTCAGGCTGATCGTAGAGCGCGTAATTAAAGACTTCTTGAACCCGTATTTCGGTAATCCCGGCACTAACCCCACTTATGAACGCTGGCAAAATATCAAGTGCCCAACCCGGATCAATCCCTGAAACAAACACCGATGAGTTACCGACTGCACATGCCGGTTCGATCACATCGAGTAGTTCGCGTGGCGCACTTTTCGGATGAAGCAGTGGATAAAACGACGTCGACACCACATTGACCCCAGCGGTCAAACACGACACGAGATCGCCGTAGGCATCATCGGGTCGGGTATCGGCCGTGGCCGCATACACGACTGCGTCGACGTCCGAAGCCCATGCACGAGTCGAATCCGCGGTCGCTGAAACGCCAAGCGTTTCAATACCAGCGAGTTCACCAGCATCGCGGCCAACCTTGTCGGGGTTCGATACGACCACGCCAACAAGTTCGAGATCGCGATTCGCCGCAACGGCGCGAATCGCTGGTCGCCCGACGTTGCCGGTTCCCCACACCACTACCCGATTGCTCATTGGCGCCACAGTACTCATTGGCGAAGCCTCGCAGCACCGCGACACCAGCCTTCGTTCAAGCCCTCAGCGCGGCAATCGCACCCATGACTCGCTTTTCCGAAATTGGTCGAGGTGTGCCTACCGATTGGGCAAACAAACTCACCCGAAGTTCCTCAATCATCCACGCGATCTCGAGCGCTTCATGCGTTGGTGCTTCGCTCGCCGGACGAGCATCGAAATAGGCCTGATAGGCGAGATACACGCGAGTCATTGTGGCCGCGTGAATACGATCCTGCACCAGAGAATCCGGCAATTTCGCGAGGCGCGCTTTAGCCGCTTGCAGGTATCGGATGATGTCGGGAAGGCGGCGTCGTCCCACGCCGGCGACAAACCCGTCGTAGACCAACGCGTCGATTTGGCTCTCGATATCGGAACAAGTGGTCTGAAACACGTCCGATGAAATCGTTTCGAGTCGGCGACGCAACACCCGCGCCGTAGCCAAAATGCTCGCCACTTCGCGCACGACCGCAAGCACGACATCGGGCAGTTCCTCCGCGACATAACTGCGAAGGACTTCGAATTCGTTAGCCTTCCATACCGGGCCTCCGCCGGCTTCAATGAGAAAGTCAATTGCGCCCTGCAGGCAATCGTCGAGAACTGCCGCGGTCGATGACGTCGGTGCCCAACTCAACGCCAACCGCACATCGCTGGACAATCGACGCTCAATGTCGCTCGTCGACAGCGGCACAACAAGGCGCAACAGCCGACGAGTACCGGCCCACATCGCTTCATATTGGTCGGGGTCAGATCCATACAACCTGATATCGACGTGATCACCAGCGTCGGCAAGCGCCGGAAATCCCTTTACCTCGTGACCGCCGCGTTCGGCGACAATCATCCGAGGAAGATCACCAAAGTTCCATCTCGTCAGGCCTGCTTTCTCAATTCCCGATCCGGCTCCGGCGAGCGCTTCCTGCACTTCTTGGGCAAGTCCTGCTTTCACCTGATCGAGATCGATGCCGTGACCAAGCACTTCATCGCGTTCGTCCACCACAATGAAAACCATTCGCAGGTGAGGCGACAGCGCGTCAAGGTTCCAATCGCCGCGCGCAATGGTTTCACCTCCAAGAATCGAAAGTTCTCGTTCGAGGACCTCCAATATTGGTTCATCCAAAGATTCGCCTCGATCAAGTACGGCTTGGGCAACCGTTGGCACCGGCAGGAGGTTCCGTCTCAACAATTTCGGCAACGAACGAATGAGTCCCTGAATCAATTCCAACCGCAACCCTGGAACTTGCCAATCAAATCCGATCGGCCTCACTTGATTGAGTAACGCAATCGGAATGTGCACCGCGACTCCATCACCCATCACGCCTGGCTCGAACGAATAACTCAGGCCAAATTCGAAATCTCCTTGATGCCAAGTTGCCGGAAAATCATCTTCGCGAAGATCGTGGGTCGGTTCTCGCAACAAATCGTCGCTGGTAAATGTGAACAAATCGGGCTCATCATGTTTGGTCTGATTCCACCAAGCATCAAAGGTCGCTCCCGACACCACGTGGGTTGGAATCCGCTCGTCATAGAGTTGCTCGAGCGCGTCAAGGTCCACGACTAAATCGGTTCGACGAAATCGATGTTCGAGTTCACCCAGTTCAGTCAGCAATTCACGATTGCGGTTGGTGAACCGATGTCGCGACTTCCATTCGCCGTCAACCAATCCGTGGCGCAAAAACAGTTCTCGCGCATGTTCTGGATCAATCGCGCCGTAACCGACAACTCGATCCTCCACAATCGGCAATCCGAAAAGCGTGACTTTCTCGTGCGCCATCGCCGCACCTTTAGATGACGACCAGTAGGGCTCGCTATAGCTGCGTTTTACGAGGTGACCAGCGAGTTCTTCAACCCATTCGGGTCGGATTCGAGCGACGGTTCGACCCCATAGGCGGGTCGTTTCCACCAACTCCGCAGCCATGACCCATTCAGGCGGGTGCTTGGCGAGTGTCGAGCCAGGAAAGATCGCGAATCGCGCTTGTCGTGCACCGAGGAACTCTCGTTGATCACGGTGCTTATGACCAATATGGGATAACAAACCGGCGAGCAAGGACTGATGAACAAGGTCCGGCTTCGCCGGCGCGTCATTCATTGTCATGCTGAGGTCATCAGCGATCCGGCGCAATTGCGAGTGAACATCCTGCCACTCGCGAATGCGCAAGTAATTTAGAAACTCGTCGCGACACCGTCGACGAAACTTTCCTGATGAAAGGTCGCGTTGTTGTTCTGCGATATAGGCCCACAACTTGCCATAGGCCAAGAAGTCCGACGTCGTGTCAGCAAAACGCGCATGGAACTGGTCCGCGGTCGCCGTTTGCTCTTTTGGTCGTTCACGAGGGTCTTGGATCGACAGCGCCGATGTAATAACCAGCACTTCACGCAAGCAACCATTGCGATCCGCTTCGACAATCATTCGAGCGAAACGAGGGTCGATCGGCAAGCGAGCCAAACGTCGACCTATTGCCGATAGGCGTAGTTGAGAGTCAGATGAATGAGATTCGAGCGCGCCTAGTTCCTGCAAAAGTCGAATACCGTCGCCGATTGCCCGTTGGTCTGGTCGATCAAGAAAAGGAAACGCTGCTATGTCTCCCAGACCTATTGATGTCATCTGCAAAATGACCGACGCTAAATTTGTTCGGAGAATCTCTGGATCAGTGAACAGCGGTCGCGAATTGAAGTCGTCCTCGCTATAGAGCCGAATGCAAATTCCGTCGGCAACGCGCCCACACCGTCCCGATCGCTGATTCGCCGATGCTTGAGAAATCGCCTCTATCGGTAGCCGCTGCACTTTCAGTCTCGTGCTGAATCTCGAAATTCGAGCCATACCGGGGTCGATGACGTATCTAATTCCAGGCACCGTCAACGATGTTTCAGCGACATTGGTGGCGAGCACGATTCGCCGACCGGAGTGCGGCGCGAATACTCGGTGTTGTTGGTCAAGCGACAATCTCGCGAAGAGTGGAACGATTTCAGTGTCGGCGAATGCAAGACCGTCAAGTGCTTCGGCAGTGTCTCGTATCTCACGTTCGCCGGAGAGAAAGACCAAAATATCGCCAGGTTCCTCGTGCCGAAGTTCCCGCACCGCGTCGGTGATTGCCGAGATCTGATCTCTTGACTTCGACGGTTCGTGCTTGGGCGATGCAATGGAAACGTCGATTGGTCGATAGCGAAGTTCAACCGGAAAACTACGACCCGAGACTTCGATCACCTCAGCGTCTCCGAAGTGGGCAGAAAATCTCTTAGTGTCGATTGTGGCTGAGGTAATAATCACCTTCAGGTCAGGTCGCTGTGGCAACAGTTGGTGAAGGTAGCCAAGAATGAAGTCGATGTTCAGACTTCTCTCGTGAGCCTCGTCAACGATGATCGTGTCGTACGCCGACAGCAATCGGTCTCGTCCCAATTCGGCGAGCAAAATGCCATCAGTCATCAACTTGACCAAAGTTCGATCGCCAACGCGATCAGTAAATCGGACTGCGTAGCCAACCGCGTCGCCCAGCTCGACACCGAGCTCATCGGCAATTCGATCGGCTACGGCTCGCGCAGCTAGGCGTCGGGGCTGGGTATGGCCGATCATTGCTCGAACACCGAGCCCAAGTTCGAGACAGATTTTCGGCAGTTGGGTCGTCTTACCTGATCCGGTCTCCCCTGCGACGATAACCACTTGATGCTGCTCGATCGCTCGCTTGATTTCATCGCGACGTTGTGAGACCGGCAGTGACTCCGGATAGTCAATCTTTGGAACCGACCGCCGACGCAGTTCCACAAGCTCATCATTGGAAGGTGAAGGTGTTCGTGCCACCTTTCGGGGACCGTTTGATTTTGCGCTGCGACCCGAGGTCATAGCGACTGAGGATAGAGAGCCAAATGGATGACCGTGGTCTACGGCGCGAACATGCACGACCGCCAGCTCGGGCGCACCGTACTTCGAGGTCGAGAACTCATGAATCAGGCGTGACCGCTCCCGACCGGTCGCGGGCGTCTATGAGGCCACCGGTGAAGGTTTCGAAGCGTTTTCTTCGCCACCCAACTCCCAGACCGATGGCGCAACCATGCCCATCACCGTTCGTTACCTCGATGCAAGATTGCTTTGACGACTTCCGGTGATGCCGAGGCAGTGTCAAGCACGCTGTTAACTGCGCCGATTGACGTGCGAGGAAGCCGTGCCATCAGTCGTGCGACGAAACCCACGGGTCGTGATGCGTATTGCATCAACAGCAGGACTCGGGTGAACAACAGTGCCGCGGCAGGAACTGCCCACGCAAGCACCGGCATTTCGACGATGAGCGCTTGGTCGCGTTCTGGCGCGTCAACCGCAACGTGGAGCGTGACATCGGCGCCGAGTGACACCCCGCCGACAACAGCCCACTGCACGCCAAGATGGTCTAAGAGTGCGATCACTTCCTAGGCGAACCACGGGCCTGCCGGCGTTGCGATTCGCCGGCCCGTCACTTCTTCGGGCACCACTCGTATCCATTGCCGGCGCAGTTCTGGACTCGACCATGGGCGAGTCGGCAGCAAATCAAGACGCGCGACCTCAGTTGCTTCATCGACGACATCGGCGAAGCCTTTTACCAACACACTCCATCCGGTGTGGTCGAAATCATCCCAGCCATCAATCTCCAAACAAACCGGATGTTGCATGAGCGCGGCAGATAGTTTCGAACCTTGACCCGTCCGGAAGACCAACGATCGACCGTCAACCAAATAGTTCACGGGCAATACCAATGGCTCAGCGCCTTCGATCAGGCCCAGTCGGCCAACGGGTTGGCTAAGGAGAAGGTCATAGCACTCGTCCAACTCAATAATGATGAGTCCTGACCAATCAATGAGTGCATGCAGATCTTCAGTCACCTCGTGATGGTGAACTCAAATCAGTTTCGGCGACAGGGTAGAAAGCCCCTTGCGCGAAAAATCTCCTCAACCGCTTCGTTTGGAGGCCAGCCCCGTGCCTAACAGGGTGCCTAATTGCCTACTTGGCCGAAAACACCACCTCGGGGTAGGCCGAAGCGCCATCAGTTGTGAGGACTTGGCTATAGCCATCCACATGAGCGAGTTCAGTTTCCAAGAAGCTAATGATGAAAGTGTTTGCCACCTGCTGAGCTCGTCGATCATCCAGCAATCCCGGCCCGCAACCCCCGACCGCTTGACGGTCAATGGTGTCGATGATCACTTGGGGCACCTCGGGCAGCGACGGCAGCGTCCGCTGGTAGAAACACACGTCACTAAATGACTGGTGTCCGCCATCGGTGAGTTCAACCTTGTACATCGGACTTGCCGTCGCGAACTCCCACAATCGATCGGTCATTGGATGTATCGGTGTCGTGGTGTCTTTGGTTCCCGTCATGACGATTGTTGGAACCGAAAGTTTCGCCAGCGTTGCATCGTCGAGCGGAGTCGTGAACGGCGCCATCAGCCCAACGGCTTTAATCCGAGCATCGCCTGGGATCGACCCCATCGGATTGCTGTATCCCGTAACGGCAGCAATAGCCGTGAAACCACCGAACGAGTGGCCGGTGGTGCCAATGGCATCTGGGTTGATGGCATGTTCGAACGGATCACCGGCCGTTGTATTTTTCGCCAGCATCGTGTTGATTTCGAAGTCAACATCCGAGACGCGATTCACCGCATTTTGCTCAGGTGATACTGCGGTACCGACGATCTGATCGGTTGCCGTGTCACCCGTGTGGTCCGCCGACACCACAATGAAACCGTGGCTCGCCAACGCCTCGGTGAAATACGAAGCGACATAGCGAAGTCCGCCGCTGCCGTGCGAATAGATGACCAGCGGGAACGCTTCGCCGGGAGCGACGGGAGGCTTGTCGAGCGCTATCGACGAATCGAAATAGACGGTCGGTAAAAACGAATACCTACTCGGGGTTCCGGTGACAGTCGGGCTTACGGGGTACCAAACGTCAACGTCAAGCTTGCGATTGCGACTTACGTCGTCCATGGCCAGCGTCTGACGGCCGACTTTGTACGGACCGATCTCGTTGGCCGGAGTCACCGAGGTCGGCGCCACTGTTGATGTCGATGCTGGAGTTGACGTCGAGGTCTTAGCGGTGCCACCGCACGCGCCAAGAACTGTGACCAGCACAATTAACGCTGTGATCCGACCAATGTGCACCGTCCGTGGGAGCTTCATCTCTTTTACCTCTCTAAGCAACACCAGGTCAGCCGGAAACGTAGCGCCCCGTCCACTGAGTCGCGAAGTTCAGCTTGCCGACTGACGCAACCAATCAACATCGAGTCGAGGCTCGGCGACGGCTCGATTCATAATCGCGGCCGGTAGCTCCTCAAACGGCACTTCGCCAGCTTCGGCCCGCCGCAATGCGTCGTGGTCGATCCCTGTACGTTTGGCGAACGTATAGCTGTCGACTCCGTCGAGCCCACGAACAGCAAGCGTCATTGCCGCAGCTAAGGCATGTGGAGCGCCATCTGCGGCCATGCGCTCACCCAGCTTCTGGCAAAGCAACATCATGTCGCTGGCCGAAGCGTCGCAATTGACGGCGATTGGTGAGGGTTGAGGTTCCATAACATCACGCGGCCAGCCATCCCGACTGACCGAGTTCACCATAGCGTTCATCACGCGCTTGTAATTGCAGGATGCTTTTGCGGGTCCGGCAAACGATCTGGCGAACGTTGGCCGCGGACAATCCGAACTCGGCCGCCACGGTATGCGATGGCGATGGATCACCCAACGACTGTTGGATCAAGTATTGCTCGGAGATCTCCGCGTCTCGAGGGCTCACGGTGGCGGCGATGGCGGCCCGAAATAACCGAAACAATGAGTTCGATTCAGCCATGGAATCAAGATTGAGTTCACCGCCTGGCTGCTCATGATCGACCGGTTCGTCACTGATGCGATCGTCATCAACGTCGACGGTGGCGTGACCGATTTGATTGACCACCACGGCGCGAATCGCTCGCGAAGCCCACACCCATGGCGGTGCTCCATCGGGATCCCATGAGCCGGCTCGATCAAGAATCTCCAACGCGGCCGAGATCACAAGCCCGCTCAGTTCATCACTGTCGCGCACCAGATCGAGGCGACCGTAACTGCGAAGTTGGGATCGAATCATCCGTTCCAAGTCGGACCCAAATGCATCGACGAAGGGAAACAACGCCGATGAATCGCCTTCGGACATTGCGACCATCAACGTGATCAGGTGGTCGTGGGATTCAGGAAGCATGAAACTCATTTCGTTAACTGGGGCGGAGCCGAGGGGGTCAGGGGAGAACAAGTTGGACCAGCGAGCGTTGCGTTAGGCCGCTAACACCAGCCCTGATCCACCTCGCGGAAGGTGTGACGACGTCATGAGGGGATCGCACGGCAGGTCAGGAAGGTTCGGAAGCGACATGACCTCATCTGCAGCTAGTCGCAATGAACGGGCCAACTGATCGGGTCGTGCGACCACAACGACTTTTGTCCCTGCCGATTTCACAGCACGGGCAAGGTCAGTGAACGCGTGATCGCCGCTACCAATGACCAGACGGTCAAATCGGCTCACTATCCATTCAACCGGCGCATCTTCGAGGAGCGCTCGATCTGCTCCGTCGGGACCGAAACCGGCGAGGTAGCGAAACTCAGGAACATCAAATGCGGTACGACGCCAAAGGTTCACATCGGCAGCCATCACCAGATGATCGGCTGCGCCAGGTTCGGTCACTGCGAGGTATTCACGCATCGCTGGCGCGAACCACTCATCTATTCGGCCTGGACCACCAGCGAGGTTTTCGACATCGACGAGATGCACCGAACGGCCGACAAACCCGGCTGCCGAGTTCGGCATACGGCCACCAATTTCAGTGGCGTGATTGTTGCTCTCAGCTTGATCATTGACCGCTTGGGTTACCAATGCCCAGGGGTCGCAGGAAGCACCAACCGGGCAAGCAATTGCCAACTCCATCACGCGGAGCGCAACTTCGTGGACCAACAGTGGAACCTGAGTGCTGGTGAAGCCAGCTGCCACCAAAAGGCCCGATACCGGCTGTTCATAGCCCAGTATGAAGTGAAACAAGAATGCCCGATCACCGAGGGCGAGGCGAGCCATGAGTTGACGTAGATGCTGCAAATCGCCTGTAGGCACCGGAATCTCCTGGGGGAAGGGAACATCACCATTCTCCCAGGGGGGTGTGACAGTTAAGGCGGCAACTTCGCGCGCAAGGCGCTCTTTCCGCCTAGGAATCGGTCGATTCGACCATTTTCTCGAATACGAATTCGTGTTTGAGAAAACTGACCTGATATTCCGCGCCCGGGGCTGCCGGCAGCAGTGGTGTTACCTGAATCAATCGCCAACCATCACGCAATGCATCAACGCCCGTTGGGTAGATCGGTTCAACGCGGGCATCAACCGGTGGTGTCGGCCCGTGGCTTGCACCGTCATAGAACGACCAACCAATGACGTTGGCATCGAGGGCGCTTGAGGCCAGAAACAACACGAGGACTTGTTGGCGGATTTTCATTTGCTGACCTCGTCTATCCGCCGGCGATTTTCGGTCCGATTGAGATACCAATCGGCGTCGAAACTTTCGTCGCCTGTGAGATAGCGCCACAGGCGAGCGCGATTTGCCGTTTCAAGTCGTCCGGTTGCGTGCTCGAACCACGATTCGGGCTGGCGGAATAAGGCGGCCGGCGTATCGTCACGATAGGTCGCAAAAATATGGTCGTACGGTTCGCCGGCAATGGCGTCGAAATCGGCGAGGTTCCAATGACGCACTTGAGGTGAGGTCGGGTTCAGCCGGATTTTGTACATCGTTCGCCTCTGGCTACTGCTGTTGGCACGACCTCGATGCCACATACCTTGATGGAACAACGCTATCGATCCGGCCGGCCCGATGAAATCTCGCTGACCGACCAAGTTTTGATAACGGGCGATATCGAATTCATTCACTAATCGCAGGTGCGAACCGGGGACAAACCCTGTTCCTCCCGCCCCTGGTTCAACATCATGAGGGAACCAAAACAGTTGAATGTCGAACGCCAAGGTGGTGTCGATGATTGCGTCTTGGTGTAGGTGCTGGTCAATGACGTCGCCCGGTTCCCTGACATGCACCCAGTCGTGGTCATAGACCGGTTGAGGACCTACAAGGCTTTCAATAATCCCCGCTACCCGCGGAAGTCGAAGCATGGCCCCCACCGGTGAAGGGTCGGGGTACACATCGCCGAGGCGCGTTCCGCTGTTTGGTTTGGCCCGCAGCATGTCAGCGATACCGGTTTGTGAAAACAATTCGAGCGCGGCGGCATTGATCTCATCGGGCACGAGGGCCTCAAACACCAAAAATCCCCGAGCCACGAATTGGGCCATTTCAGCGGTGCTCAGGCGCTGGCTGCGATCGGTCGCACTAGTCACCCTGCAACCCTAGCGACCTAGCCATTTCATTGTTTTCACTGACCACCTGAGCCCGGCAGGCATAACACCTGTCACACCTGCCTCGTACCGAACCAAAGAATCCGCAATAAAGGGGCAAGAATCATTCTTTCGAGCAGCAGCCATCCGACCAACACCTGGCCAAATGAGCAGGTTGTGTTACCGAATCGCCATATTTCGGGAACAAGTGCTTGCCGTTACGTCTCCAGATCGCGCAAGATTCCGCAACCCCTGGCAGTGATGCTCCAATTGCATCTTCCGTCAGGGAGAGCAACGTTGTGTACCGGCCGGGGGGACGGATTACTGGACCATGTCACTGACAACGAGAAGGTGGCCCGCTACTCCTGCGGGGCAAAAGAAAATGCCTAAACGCGCCGTCATCATCGATGACGACGAACTCAGCCGTCGTGGTATGGAGTCGATCCTCGCGGACAATCGCGTGACGGTGTTGGCATCGATGAGCCACGACGAATTCGACGAGTACTTGCTCGACTGGAACCTCGTCGATGTCTTGATCGTCGATGCGGCCGACGAACGGTGTATCGACGATCACTTCCCTGGCGTGCATGTCGTTGAGGCTGCTCGGCGCCGATGCCACCCCGCAAGGTTGTCCATCATCGTCGTTACGCGCCACTTTGATGACGACGCACTTCGGCGGCGCATGCGAGAAGCGCAAGCGGATTTCTTTTTTCGCCGCTCTGACCTTCGGAGCGCATCACAATTTTGTGACGCGGTACTTCGACCAAAAGACCAAGTCGCCGGTATTCCCGATCCCACCGATCCCCGTGCGCTCATTCAGATGGGAATCGGAGATGGCACTCGGGTCAACGATGCGATCCGATTCCTTCTGGCAAACCCGCTGGGCGGATCTGCCCGACGCTCAACGTCGCGACTGCGATCGCAATTCAACGAGGTGGCCCACCTTCATGTCACCAACGCCGATGGAACCGCCCCAGATAGAAATCAAGGGACGCCATCCCAGCCGCAGATCAATCGGTTCATCGAATGGGCCACGAGGTCCAAGACCCTGCGCTAGCCCGTATCGCCAGCCTGCGGCCCGATGGTGCATCGGGGGTCGGCCACGATGCTGCTGAGCATTGTCGGTCGTGCGGGCCTGTCGCCTACCGTGACGACATGGGAAAAACAGTGATGATTACCGGTGCCGGGTCAGGCTTTGGGCGTGCTGCGGCAATTGCATTGGCGGCGCGTGGCCATCGAGTGATCGCTACCACCGAGACCGATGATCACGTCGAGGAGTTGCGTGCCGAAGCCCCGGAACTAACCGTTGAGCGCGTTGACATCACTACCGACGACGTAAGCAAAGTCGACGCTTGGGATGTTGACGTTCTTATCAACAACGCAGGGATCGGTCAGACCGGTCCGCTCGCCGATGTTCCAATTGACCGTGTTCGAAGCCTGTTCGAAGTCAATGTCTTCGGCACGCTGGCAGTGACCCAACGGGTATTAAAGTCGATGGTCCCAAAAGGCAGCGGTCGAATCATCATCATGTCGTCGATTTCCGGCGTCATTTCAGCACCTACCTTTGGTCCTTACGCGATGACAAAACACGCGCTCGAAGCAATGGGTAAAGCAATGCGCATGGAACTCGCTCCGCTTGGTATCGACGTCACGCTGCTCAATCCGGGACCATTCCAAACGGGATTCAATGATCGAATGGCCGATTCAATGTGGGAATGGTTCGGCGACCATTCACTCAACAGTTCAACGACAGATGTTTTTCGGATGATCGGACAAATGGTGACCGGCACGCAATCGGACCCGGCTGAAGTTGCCCAACGGATGGTCGAACTCACCGAGGCCGAGACCACCGAAGAGAACAACTTCGTGCCGCCCGAATTACGCGCTCAGCTCGGCGGAAACCTCGGGTAGATCGTCATTGCTAGTCAGGCCGAGCGAGTCAATTGCTTGTGCTGGCGACCGGTGACGGCGAGGTCAGCCCATATCCACGGCGATCCATCGGTCGGATTCCATTCGCCAGCGCGGGCTTGCAGGTCAAGTGCCAGATCCCAAACCAACGCCATTATTTCGGCATCGTAAACGCCGACATCGTCCCATTGTCGGCCGCTTTGAGACCGGCTCTGTTCGGCCAGAATTTCGCGAGCAATCGCTGCTAATTGGTTCTGGTATTGCAATACAAAAGGCACCACCATCGCTCGGTCTCCAACCATCTGTGCCATCAATCGGGCAAGTTCGCCGCCGTCAGAGATATTCACGCCGCGGGCTCCTTTCAGCCAACCTTCTCGAGACGAATTCGACATCACTCGAACTACTCGCCTGGGACTCAAGTCAATTTCTCACGAGGGTGTGACGACTTAGGTCACGAACTCGCGACCTGTAGCTATTTTTCGGATTCGTCACCGCTACCTCGATTGGCGAAACACCGACGATGCACCGATTGCAACCCAGTTTGTGCCTAGCGTTGGGTCAATGGCGGAAACAAAAGACCGGCTCGAACGGGTTGGCAGATTACTCGCCTGCCTTCTTGACAGCGATGGACCGGTACCGCGCGACCGCCTTGAGTCAATCTTTCCCGAATATCTCGGTGAGAGTGGAAGGCGACGATTTGAAGATGACAAGTCAGCACTTCGTCGCAGCGGAATCCGTTTGCGAGTTGTCGAACACGATGGTGTCATCGTCGGCTATCAGTTGCGCCAAGCCGACTATGAACTGCCGGAACTCAACCTCACCAAAGACGAACAGCTTGCGCTCAACTTGGCGGTCGGGTCGGTAGATTTTTCAACCGTTCCGTGGGCTCAACAAGCAAACAGAAAACTCGGAATCAACGCTCTGGCCCCCATGGTGGCTTTGGCTGAATTACCGGGTCTCGATCTGCTTCCCCGATTGCTCCGCGCTGTCACCGAACGGCAGCCAATTGCGTTCGAATATCACGATGCCGAACGACAGGTTGACCCGTGGGGACTCGTACTCAAACACGGTCGGTGGTACCTCCCAGGATTCGATCACTTGCGTGACGCACAACGCGTGTTTCGGATTGACCGCATCAAACCCGAGACGCTCAAGGACCGGGCCGGTGAGCCGTTTGAAATTCCGGCCGGGATTGTCCCGCGAGATCTTGTTCCCGATGATGCATTAGCAATTCAGGTTGCCGATAAACAAACCGCGCGACTTCGCGCCGACCGACGACTCGCTGGATTGTTGTCACCCGATGGTGCGATCGTCGACACCCAAGATGGGTCCGGTGAAGTGTTTGTCGATGTCGAAGTCAGTTTTCCCGATGCATTCATCTCGTGGGTTCTCGGGTTCGGCGAGTTGGTCATTGTTGAGGGTCCACCCGACTTACGACATGCGGTCATCGAACGACTCACGAAATACGCCGTCTAATGCGTCAAACCATCGAGGAACGACTGCAGCGGCTTCTGGCGATCATGGCCGCGATCGCCGGCAAGGGTCCGGTCGAAATGGACTTGCTCGCCGAGCGCTACCAAGTGTCGCCATTTCAGCTGCGAAAGGACCTCACTCACGCGCAGTTCATGGGCGTTCCCCCTTATGACCTACCGGGCGAAACACCCGAAATCACGTTCGCAGGAACCACCGTTGAAGTGTGGGTTCCCAGCCACTTCGCGGCACAACCCGCATTATCTCGACCCGAGGCTTTCGCAGTGCTGGCCACCGGACGTGCCGCTCTCGCGATGAACCCCGAACTCAAGGATCTCGCCAGTGCCATGGAAAAACTCGACGAGGCGCTAGCGATCCAAGGCGGAATCGATGTCGACATTGAATCTCCGACTCATCTCGATCACATTCGCACCGCCACCCTCAATCATCGGCGGCTTGCGATTACCTATTGGTCCGCTTGGAGAGAGGAACTCACCACGCGACTGATTGACCCATTACAGGTCGTGTTCTTGGTCGGCGAGTGGTACACGCTTGCCTACGACCATGCGTCGGAGACACAACGGCGATTTCGCGTTGACCGAATCGTCGAATGTTCCGAAACTGACGAGCAATTCAGCCCGCCTGATTTCGAACCAATGACTGCGGCGTTCAACCGTCCGCTGTCGGCAGTTTCTGTCGAGGTTCGATTCCCCGAGAGCGCCCGTTGGGTAACTGAATACATCGATCTGCTGGTAACAGACGACTCAGCCAACGGATTTACCGCGTCGCTCAGCAGCGTCGGCGACCGCTGGATCGAACGCCTGTTGTTGCGCACCGGAGGAACGGTCGTCGCTCCAGAGGAGCTCGTCGAGCTTCGCCAAAACGCCGCTGAGCGAGTGTTAGCTAACTACAACATCACGCCTGAAGGGCCAGTTAACTAACTACCCGCCAGCGGTGAAAGCAATTTCGCACTAGTCCGATTCGCGCATTTTTTTTGCTTGCTCTTCTAGGTCGCGGAAGAAATCAGAGTCAGCTATTTCGGCCACGCTGTCTTCAACCTTTTTTTGGTCAACGACGACCTGCAGCCGCGAAACTTTTTCGCGTAACTTGCGTTCGCGCTGAAGCACCTCGGCGCTCATGCGTCGGAAGGCCCGAGCCAGCGAACCAACTTCGTCTTTCCTTCCCGCCGCCGCATCGAGGGACTTTGGATCGAACCGTTCTTCTTCAAGCGCAATCGCCGCGTCAGTGAGATCTCTAACCGGACGAATCATGCGGCGCGTCGCCATGACACCTATGGCGAGACCGAAGAGCAACACCGCGATACACAACATGATTTGGCGCAATGCCAATTGATCAGCCGCGCTATTCAATTGCGCGAGTGGTACCGCCGAAACCAGTACCCAATCCTGGGACGCAACTGTCGATACATCGAAACGCCAGTTTTGGTCGCTCGAGCCTTGGAGTCGAGCACTGGTATCAACCCGAGCAATGCCGCTGCCCGCAGCGGGCGCGGCAGCGACCAAATGGTCAGCGAGGCGGCCGTCGTTTGTTGTTTCACCTAAAGCAGCCAGATCGTGATCCGAAGGCGCTGCGACTACGTTTCCTGATTTGTCGAGCACAAAGAAAAATCCGGATCCCGAGAACTCGATGTTTTTGAGCGACGCGCTCAATTCTTGCTTTGCGGTTTCGAGTCGATTGTTTGCTTCAGCGTCAATGTCATCGACATAGACCCCGGTACCAATGACCCACTGCCATGGCTTGTAGTTATAAACGAAACTGATCTTGCCGCTGGGTGTCGTCTGACCGACTCGGTTCGCTACATAGTCGACGTACCCCTCGCCGGGCCCGTTTGCCACGGCGCGAAAATCACGGAAAAACGATTTTCCGTTCGGGTCGCGGTAGTCGATCTCATCACCGCGGAAAGTTGGGTTCGGTTCGACAATCGAAACCATGTCAGGAGTGAAGACAAAGAAGTAATCAGATCCCGTTAGGCCATAGCGATAATCGAACAGCATTTCCTTGGCGGTGGTGTTTGCCGCCGCCAGTGACATATCGCCGCGGTCAACCGCGGCCCGTAGATGGTCCAATGCCCCCGTCTGCGCCATGGTCAGATCCTTGAGGAGCTGCTTGCGGCTAGCGAGGGCTGTCTCGCGATAACGCTGCACATCGTCGCGAACTTGGTTAATGGACAGTTCAGTCGATTCATGCACATTTGCCATTGATTCATCGGCATTGCGTGCTTCGTTCGATCGAACCGACATTGCCGCGAATGTCGCGGTGGCCGCCGCACTCACTGCTAAGAGAACAACGATGAGTAACGCCAAACGAAATGTTAGCGATGACCAGTGCCACGAGTGCCCAAGCGCTCCGTGTCCGGCATCTAATTTCGGTACATTGGTGTCGGCATCACTCACGGAAGGGCCAAGTCATCTGCGCGTCCCGACAGCAACACGCGACGCATCGCGGCAGCCACTCGCAGTCGCGCGTCGGTAGCTGACGCGAGATACGGCGAGAACATGAAGAACCCGTGCATCATGTCGTCATAGGTCAGGTACTCGACTTCGACCCCAGCTGCACGAAGAAGCTCCGCGTAACGAGCGCCGTCGTCCCGGGCGGGGTCTATTCCTGCTGTCACAATCACCGCGGGTGGTGCGACTGCTAGGTCAGGAGTATGTAACGGAGACGCTTTCCAGTCATCGCTGGGAGCGCCGTAATGGGAATACATCCATTCCATATCGGATCGAGAAAAGAGTGGAGCATCTGCATGCTCGTCCACCGAAGGCGACGACAACGAAAGATCAAGCACCGGATAGAGAAGGATCTGCAATGCGACCTCGCACCAACCTTCGTACTTCGCCAACATCGAAACTACCGTTGCTAGGTTTCCACCAACCGAATCACCCATCATCGCGATTCGTTTCACATCTAAACCAATTGCCTCACCTTGGTCTAGTACCCACTTCAGTGCATTGATCGTGTCGTCGATCTGGGCCGGGAATGGGTACTCGGGCGCAAGGCGATAGCCGACACTCACCACTGCACATCCGGAGAGTTCAACAAGGGAATGACAAATGGCGTCATAGGTATCGATGGATCCAGATACCCATGCGCCACCATGGACATACAGCACAACTGGCACCAACAACGGTTCGGAATCGGCAGATGCGTGCAACTCGTCAGGGAAATAGATGCGCAGTTTGACGCCGTCATCTAGCGAAATATTTTTGGTACCCGCCACCGAGGTCTCGACTGACTCGGTCGGTGGCGCAGACTGCTCAAGTAATGCAAATGCACCCGACGTGTCCGCGCTTGAACGACGATGCCCCGCGAATACACCCGACCATTGTTTGTCGCCGTCAACGATCACTTTGCATCGGACAAAGCCGGCACGTTTAAGCGACTCAAGTCGCGATTCCACGTCTTGATCGTCGAGTTCGACACTCCGAGCGATTTCAGAAGCCGAACTAGGCCCAAATCGCGTGAGTTGCGCAATGATCCCGGCGCTGTCGGCATCAAGGGACCAAGTTCCGCCTAAATCTACTCCTTCGTGGCGCACTTCTTGCACGGTCCGACCCGCAAACGAGCCACCACCAGATCGCTTGATTCGCTCGGCTAACGCCGCTGCATCCGGATCAATTGGCACCCATGAAGTGTGCCACGGATTAAACAGCAGGTTCCTGCACATATGTCGTTTCATGGAGATAAGCGGCAGGGGGCGGCTAGTGTCTCGCTCCTATCGTGCCAAAGGCTTGAAATCGACAGGACATTCCTATGCTCATATCCGTGCACTCATTTCGTGGTGGCACTGGTAAAAGCAACACCACCGCCAACCTCGCCGGGCTTCTCGCCGCTACTGGAGCGCGAGTAGCGATTGTCGACACAGATATCCAAAGCCCTGGGATCCATGTGTTGTTTGGTCTCGACAACACGCCTGGGCCGTCACTCAATGAGTATCTGTGGGGCACAAGCGAAATTAGCGACCTCGCAATCGACGTCACTGACCGCGTGCGAGCGAACCGTGAGGTCGCCGATTCTGGTGCCCTGTTTTTGATCCGCTCAAGTGTCAACGCCAGCGACATTGCGCGCATATTGCACGAGGGCTATGACATGTCGCGACTCAAGACCGGGTTCCAAGACCTCAAAACCGAGCTCAATCTTGACTACCTACTCATTGATACCCACCCAGGTCTCAACGAGGAAACGTTGTTGTCGTTCATGGTCACCGACATTTTGTTGTTGATTTTGCGACCCGACCGCCAAGATTTCGAAGGCACCGCGATCACCGTGAGCATTGCCAGACGACTCAAAGTCCCGGAAATGTTGCTAGTGGTGAACAAAGTTCCGGGAGCGATTGACCGCGAAGACCTTCTCGCTCAATTGGCTGAGAACTATGACGCCGAAGCGATCGCCGCCCTTCCCCTTGCCGAAGACGTTGCCATGAACGCATCAAGTGACCTGTTTTCGATTACCAATCCTGAGCACGATTGGTCGCAGCAGTTGCAGGTTGTAGCCGACCGAATCCGAGCGTCATCATCGGCAAAGCCTGGCAACTGAATCGGAAATATGACGCAACGGTCTGCAACCGACATTTTGACCGATAGACCTAGGTGATGGACCAACCGGTAGAACTCGGCCTTGACACGTTTGGTGATGTCACCATTGGCGCAGATGGTCAACCATTAAGTGATGCACAGGTGATCCGTGACGTCGTTGACGAGGCCGTTCTCGCCGATCATGTTGGTGTCGACTTCATCGGCATTGGTGAACACCATCGAATCGATTTCGCGGTGTCATCACCCGAGACCGTTTTGGCCGCGATCGCTGGATCTACTTCCAAGATTCGGCTCGGCTCGGCGGTAACCGTTTTGAGTTCCGATGATCCGGTTCGGGTATTTCAACGTTTCGCGACTCTCGACGCGGTTTCCAATGGCCGGGCCGAAGTCATTTTGGGTCGCGGCTCATTCACCGAGTCGTTCCCACTCTTCGGTTTCGACCTGAGTCAATATGACGAGCTTTTTGAAGAAAAGGTCGCGTTGTTCGCTGAACTGCTCAAAGATCGGCCAGTTACTTGGACCGGCAACACGCGTTCAGGGCTCATCGACCAGCTCGTGATTCCGCGTATCGAATCGCCGCCACTGCGAACTTGGATCGGCGTCGGCGGAAGTCCTCAATCGGTCGTCCGTGCGGCGCGCCATCAGTTGCCGTTGCTCTTGGCGATCATCGGTGGCGAAAGTTCGCGATTCGCACCATTCGTCGACCTTTATCACCGGGCACTCGCCGACTTAGGTTCTCCTAGCTTGCCGGTCGGCGTGCATTCTCCTGGTCACGTCGCAGTCACCGATGAAATCGCCCGTGAGCAACTGTGGCCACACATGAAAAAAATGCGTGACCACATTGGGGCCGAACGCGGTTGGCCCCCAATGAGTCGAGCCGAATTTAACTCGCAGGCCGGCCCTACCGGTTCGCTCTACGTCGGGTCCCCCGAAACGGTTGCCCGTAAAATCGCGGACACGGTAAACATCTTGGGATTATCGCGTTTTGACATGAAATACAGCGCCGGATCCCTCCCCCACGCTGACCTGATGTCCAGCATCGAGCTTTACGGAACAAAAGTCATCCCTCTGGTTCGTGAGCTGTTGGCATGATGCGATCAGTTTTGAGCCAAATCTTCTCCTAAAATTGACGCCCCTATACTCGCCGCTATGCCTGACACTGACGACGAGTCCCGCAAGTTCATTCTTCGGGATGAACGGGCCTATGCCGCGGCGTATTGGGGCGAGTTCCAGCCGAGGATCGTCTGGACGTTCGCTGCGTGCGCGGCCGCGTGGCTAGCAGTCATCGTTTTGGGCACTATCGGCGTGATTCCTCTGTGGCTCGGATTAATCATCAACACCATCCTGAGTTCGATGTTTTATATGCCGCTTCATGAAGCGACTCATGGAAATATTCTCGGGCGCCGACCGGGATCCCGATGGGGCGAAGACCTCATTGGGATGGCCTGCGCGATCCCCGTCGGCTTTTCGTACAAGGCCCATCGCAGCTCGCACATGCGACATCACGCGTACACCAATGATCCCGACCGCGACCCCGACCATTACACCGATGGGCCATTACGCGATTTTCCGGCCAAGGCGGCGATTTTGGTCACGATGTCAACGTTCTTGCCAGTTTTCGCATTCATCCCCATTGCCAGGCGCATCGTGCCTCCGCAGATGCAACGTTCGTTGCGCGCGGATGCTGGTGATCGACGAGGGGGCGTCCTGCAACTGCGGTTCTGGGTGGTGAGCACCGCGGTGTTGGTCATCGCCTATTTCGCTGGCTTCGGCTGGCCAGCGCTGATGCTGTGGTACCTACCAACTCGATTCCAGGTCGTGTGGCTGATGTTCATTTTTGCCTGGTACCCCCACCATCGAGCCGACAAAGCGGGTCGATATGTCGATACTCGGGTGGCGGTGTTTCCAGGGTCACGCTGGTTGATCCGTGGCCATGATCACCATGCGGTACACCATCTGTTCCCTCGAGTGCCGCACTATCGGCTCCGTGCGCTGTGGCAGGACATCGCGACCGACATGGTCGCCAAAGGAACGCGAGCGGAAGGTCGAGCAACCGAAGCCACTGGTCCAATTATCTGGTGACGAAACGGCCCTAGTAGTCATCGCCCGCTAGGTTTCCCGCGTGGGTCGGTTCTTCGTCAATTCTCGTGGCAACGCGCGAACACCAATTCGTCAACGTGTTTCGCGCACTTCGGTTACGAAAATTGTCGCGTACCTGTGCGGCATCGCCATTCTCGGGATCGGCATCGCGGGCCTGTTGCACGCACGACTTGGGACCGCTCCGCTCGATGCCATTAATGCCGGGCTTGCAAACAAAACGGGGCTTTCCGTCGGCGTGTGTTCCTGGATAGATGCAGCAATAGTGCTGGGCCTGGCTTGGGCCTTTGGACGACGCCCCAAAGTAGGAACAGTGTTGCTGTCGCTACTGCTCGGCCTGGCGATCAACGTCGGTCTTACCATTGTTCCCAATGCCACGGGCCTTGGCGCGCAACTTGCCATGGCAACCGTAAGCCTTGTCGCGATTTACGTTGGGGTCACCGCGTTTATCGTTGCCGACATCGGTGCTGGTTCGCCCGAAGAATTGATGCTCGCTCTCGTCCACCGAGGGTTTCGACTTCACCGCGCACGTTGGGGAATCGAAGCCGCGCTCTTGGCAATTGCTTTGTTGTTGCGAGGACCAATCAACATCGTGACCATTGTGTTTGTCGCGGTAACGGGACCGATTTTGGCCTGGACGATACCGAGAGCGGCTCGCTTACTCAGATTGCCACTTCCGCACCACGACCCGAATGTTCCACTGGGCGAGATCCGCTGATGCACTCAGTCGTTTCTTTTTCGAAGCTTTGCTTGGGTGTTTTGGTGATGCCATACCGCGGGAACAATTGCGGCAATGCCGTAGATCATGCCCACGATGCACACTGCGTTCCATCCCCCGTGCGTGTAGGCAATCCCGCCGCTCATTGACCCCACCGCGCCACCAATGAAATAACAGAACATGTACGCGCTGTTGATTCGACTTCGAGACTCCGGGGCTAATCCGTAGATGATCGATTGATTTGTTATTTGCATGCCTTGAACGCCGATGTCGAGCACGATGACTCCGATAATGACTGCGACGATCGACGATTTCCCGATCCCCAAGATCACGAAAGCGACGACGATCATCGATGCTGCGGCGAGACTTGCGCCTCGCGTCTTGTTTGCATCGGCCAAGCTTCCAGCTCCGTTGGCTGCGACTACGCCGGCAACGCCAAGCAAGCCGAACATGCCGATAAGTCCGCTGTTGTACTGAAACGGTGGTGCCGACAGCTTGAACGACAGCGTCGTCCACATCAGGCCGAATGCCGCAAAACAAACTGCCCCGAGCCACGATCGTCGACGCAATTCCGGCAGGGTCATAAAGAGATGAAATGTTCCCTTTAGTAAATGCCGATAGGAACTCGATGAACGGCGTGGTTCGGTGGGCAATACAAAGCGCAAAATCAATGCCATGCCGGCCATCGCAGCGGCAGCTATCCAGTAAACCGCCCTCCATCCGGACTGTTGTGCAACGAGACCAGACAGCGTCCTCGACAATAAAATTCCCGTGAGGAGACCGGTCATCAGCCGGGCGACAATTCTTCCCCGCTGGTCAGGGCGGGCAAGGTCCGCCGCGAATGGAACCATCACTTGGGCACCGACTGACACGACGCCAATGAGGATCGATACCACGGCGAAAACTAGGAACGACGAGACGAACGCTCCCGTCGCCATCGCCAATGCCGCGCCGATGAATAGGGCAACTATCAGGCGTCGTCGGCGCAACATGTCGCCAAGCGGCACGATGAACAGCAAGCCGAACGCGTAACCCAGTTGTAGGCAGGTGACCACGCTCGCAGCAGCGGTCTTGCTGACCCTAAAGTCAACCGTGACATTTTGTACCAACGGTTGGAGGTAATAAAGATTCGCGACGATCAATCCGGTCGCGATGGCCATCACGACAGTGAGCGTTCGTGTTAGGCGAATGTCCTGCATCACCGATCAAACAGGAGCATCGGCCCCCACGCCAGGTCGAAATTCGAGACCGTCAAAGTCACCTGATTTACGCCAGTTATCTATGTATTCAAAGTAGGCAACCGGCCCATCGGGGTATCCGCTCGAATTCAATCGTTCTCGTCGACCGGCTGGTTTGCCTTCATTGTTGTAATAGCCAGGGGTGCAGTCAGGATTGCCCAGGAAGCTCCCCACATTGTTGTCGAGCATTCCGACCCATGCCTGTTCGGCGGTAGCTGTGACATCTACCTCGTCCATCCCGAGCTCGCGAACATGGGCGACTACCGCCGCGACGGTCGTGGCCGAGTCGGTGAGATTGCTCGTAATGTTCGAAATCAGGTTTGCGGCTTGACTCAGTCCGAGGATGAACAAATTTGGGAATCCATGCACGTGGATTCCGTGCATGGATTGCATGCCGTCGGCCCACCGATCCGACAAGGTGATGTCGCCTTCGCCAACAGTCTCAAACCCCGACCGTCGCGCGTAATCGGTACCAACTTCAAAGCCTGACGCGAAGATTAAGCAATCGAGTTCATAGTGTTCGCCCGCCACCCAGACTCCGGTCTCATCGATGCGTTCGACGCCTTGCCCATCGGTGTCAATCAAGTAAGTACCCGGTTCGTTGTATGCCTGCAGGTATTCATCGTGGAAACATGGGCGCTTACACAATTGGCGATACCACGGCTTCAGTGCCTCGGCGGTGGCGGCATCTTCGACGATGGCTTCAACTCGCGCTCGAATCTCGGTCATCTTTTCGTCGTCGCTGTCCTCGTATGCCCGCATCACCATGTCAGGACCGATTTCTTCACCCGCTTCGCCCATTTCGAGCATGTCGGCGATGATGTGATCGCGGATGCGCTTTGAGATATCGGTCCATCCATCTTTGACCAGATCCTCATCGGCAAATCCACCGGTTTGGAGAATCGTAAAGTTGGCTTTCCATTCGGCTTGCCAACCCGGTTGAAGGGTTGCGAACCATTCCGGATCGATTGGGTGATTGTTTCGCACGTCGATTGACGACGGCGTGCGTTGGAACACGAACAGTTCTTTCGAGTCGCGAGCAAGGGTGGGGATGCATTGCACGGACGTCGCGCCAGTCCCGATAATGCCAACGCGTTTGTCGGCCAAATTGGTAAGCGGTTCGCCTGAAGTATTGCCACCGGTGTAGTCATAATCCCAGCGACTGGTGTGAAAGCAATGACCGTTGAATAATTCGATCCCGGGGATGCCTGGAAGCTTTGGTCGATGCAAAGGACCGGTACCCATTGCCACAAATTGCGCACGCATTTCGTCGCCGCGATTGGTTCGGATAATCCAGCGTGAAATCGCGCTGTCCCAATTCAGCGAGGTGACCTCGGTTGAAAACAATGCGTTGTCATAGAGGTCGAAGTGAGTTGCTATTCGCTGGGCATGAGCGAAAATCTCGGACGCGAACACATACTTTTTGCTCGGCATGTAACCCGTCTCTTCGAGCAATGGCAGGTAGATCATTGCGGCGGTATCGCACATGGCACCCGGATAACGGTTCCAGTACCACGCGCCGCCCACATCGCCGCCGCCTTCGATGATGCGAACGTCGGATATTCCCGCTGCTTTTAGCCTCGCGCCGGCGGTTAGGCCGGCGAAGCCACCGCCGATGAGTGCAACGGCGACTTCATCATTGTGCGGCTCGCGCTCGCGATATTCGACATAGGGGTCATCAATAAAATGGGCGAATCGACCAACTGGCTCGACATATTGAGCGTTTCCGTCGTTGCGGATGCGCTTGTCGCGCTCCTGACGATATTTTTGGCTTATTGAGCCACGATCATCGATTTCGGAGCCGACATCTATTTCAGCCATAGCGATGACGTTAGCGGCCATGACGCCGATATCAGCGCAGAAACCGCTGGACCGCTCCGTTTACTGAGCAAAGTCCAGCGGCTATCGGCGACTACTTAAGCGGCAGTCCGGTCATCGACGAGGTAGGCCAAAATGATGGCCAGCGGGAAGAAGAACAGGCTCAGAATAAAAAACCCGATGAAGCTGTGACCTTTGCGACCCGCGACTCGTGCCGGCCAAAACGCGATGGCGATCACAATGATGAGCCAAAAGATGCCGAGAATAAAACCCAATGGGAACTCCTCTGTTTAAGTGTTGAATTGTGACGCTAGCCGTCAGCCGCGATGCCAACGTGGTACCTAAACGTTTGCTGCGATGTGTCAAGATTCGCGTGTGTCCAATACATCTAAATCTACGGCTCGCGGATTTCGCGCTTCGCATTGGCCACCGCGTTTAGAAGACGATGTGGTCTGGCGGTCTTCGCCTGAATTTGATCAACCCCGCACCGACCTCACCCAGGTTCTTGTGCTCGCCAGCACCCCCCGAGTTGCCAGCACTTTCTTTACCAACAACCTCGCGGCGACTGGCCAGGCTGGATTCCCCAACGAATACGCGCTTGGCGCGGAGCTCGTAAAGAGTCGACGAATGGTCGGGAGACCGCGACGATCCGTCTCCGGCATGGCGAAGCAACTCAAGGCAAGGTCATTAGGGGTTGCGGCGTGGGAGACCGTCGGGGAACTCAACCGAACCAGTCTCATCCACCATTTTCGCGACCTAGCAAGGCGACGAGCGACACCTAATGGTGTGTTCGCGATCAAACTCATGGCTACTCAAAGCATTGAAGTCTTCGACCGCAATTCCATCACTATGGCACTGTGGGATGTCCCCGTGCGATGGGTCTATATCCGCCGAAAGGATCGGCTTGCGCAGGCCATTTCGCTGATCATTGCCCACCAGTCTGGCCAATGGATCCCAAGTCAGCAGTCCATCGGAATCCCCGAATACGACTCCGGTAAAATTGAGCGTTCGGTCACCACGATTGCGGGATGGGACTCGTATTGGCGACGCAAACTGCGAGAATCCGAATGCGACCCATTGCTGTTGTGGTCAGAAGACCTCATCGGTGACACCGATGGCGCAATCGACCAGACATTGGAACTCATCGGTAGCGAGTTTCGATCATCGGCAACCAATCAATTCGGCGACCCGAATCCTTGGCAAAATCCCGACCGGGAAGTTCGTCAGCAGTGGATTGACAGGTTTTTGCACGACCGGCCCGACCTCGCAGCGCAACGCTGGGCCGAGGGCATTGACTGATTCGATCTCATGAGCGGCTGAATCGCTGCTGACCGAGTGACGCACTGATCAACGTACTGCTCTTCGTTAAAACCGAACGACAGAAACCATTCGACGTCAAAGTCAGCCGAAAATGCTCGCAGGAATTCCATCTCGGCAGGCTCCACGTCGCAGTTGATGTGCATACCGAAATGGGATATTCCCCCTTGCTTGCTGACACAGGGTCCTCGTGACCTGCTGGCGTGTTCTAGCCAGTCAAATGAGTACCTTCGAGCGGCGCTCGACAAGATTCGATGGGGCACCTGCGGAAACCGCCCGTCACGATGTCGAGTCCGTCGAAACGTTGGCGACACGCGGCCGAAAACGGTGTCGCAACCAAAAACCCATTCGATAGCGGGAAAAGTTGGAGTGGATGGGAAAACGCTGTTACTCGGGTGTTTTATGCCCACAATGCATCTCCAGATCGACTTGGCATTGGCACCGATGCCTTGTCACGGCAATGCGGTACTTACTCATGATCAACAAACGTTGGTCACTGAAGGAGAAGTGCAATGCAAGCAAGTATCAGACTTGATCAATCAGTTGTCACTGTCGCAGTAGATGACACCGTCCACGTGCTCGTTGAGCTCGAAGCACCACCGAGTAAGACCGACGTGATCAGACCTCCGCTCGACTTAGTGGCGGTCATCGACCGCTCTGGTTCGATGAATGGTCAACCCATCGAAGCGGTGAAAAGCGCGATTGATCTCTTGGTACGGCTCATTGGTCCCGATGATCGCCTGGCGCTCATTTCGTTCGACGATCAGGTTGACGTGAACCTGCCTCTCGAGCACCACACCGCCGAAACTGCGAGCCCGCACATCTCGAGAATTTTCGCTCGTGGATCAACCAATCTCTCGGGTGGTTGGCTCAAAGCAGTTGAGTTGTTAAGCGCGGCGCGTCCCGAGGCTGCCCGAAAGATCATCCTTTTAACCGATGGCCACGCCAACGTCGGGATTACTGATTCGGTTCAGTTGCTCGCGCTCGCTGGCGCTCAGGCCCAACATGACATTTCGACGACCACGATTGGTTACGGTCTGAAATTTGACGAAGAACTCTTAGGTGCAATTGCCGATGCCGGTCAGGGCAACGCGTATTTCGCCGAAGGTCCTGACGATGCCCCTCGAATCTTTGGCAGCGAGTTCGACGGATTGTCCTCGATAGTGGCCCAAAACCTCAGCGTTGAGATTCGCGTCAACCAATCAGTGAGTGTGGTCAATATTTTGAATGACTATCCAACTTCGCCGGCTGAACATGGCGTGACAATCAGCTTGGGAGACGCTTACGACAACGAAAAACGATCGCTCATTGCGAAACTTCAAGTCCCGGGTCTTGCCGATCTTGGCCCCGCAGTCATTGCCGAGTTGGTGTTGCGTTATACCGCCATTGGCGAGGTGGTAAAACTCCACACCATTACCATTCCTGTTGAGATCAATGTGACTGATGCCGCCACGGCGCAAGCTGCAGGCGTTGATGATGCGGTCGTTGAGGAGGTGCTCAACTTGAACGCAGTTTCGGCCCGGAAGCAGGCCCGAAGGCTTTCGCGGAAAGGTGACATTTCGGCTGCGTCAAAAATCTTGAGTGATACCGCGAATGACATTCGAACCAAATCCGCGTTCCTTCAATCACCCATCGCGATCCTTGCCGAAGCTGATGATCTTGAAAGCGATCGTGACCAGTTGGCCAACCCTGCCACCACGAGCCTGTCAGCTAAAGCGATGTGGGCGAAGGAACGCTCCATGTCACGCAAACGCGGAGCTCGGGGCCACGACACGCAACCATCCGAGGAGTAACAACCTGAGGGTCGATGAGTGCGATCGCGCTCTTAGTCACGAAGTGACAGAACTCGCGGTGCTGACACCGATAACTGTCGGAGTTTGGCCTTTGGCGGAATCGACCAATGACGGCAGAGATCATCGAGTTGCACGCCGGCGAAGTCAAAAAAATCGATGCCGATATAGGGGTCGATCGAACAGGATTTGCCGCGGCGAATCGCATCGGAAAGCCGGTCGGGCACATCGGCAGCCTCAAGTTCGTGCCCGGCATGTCGACCACTCACCAAGCTGTCGAACCATGCGCTTTGGTAAAAAATAAAATCACCTAAAAACGCCAGTGTTGATCCGGGGAAGTCACTCGCCATCGCTCGAAATGCTCCCGCTTCACATTCACCTATGCCGTCGGTATCAAATCCGCAAAGCACGTGAATCCAGTCATGTTGGGCTAGGGCCAAGTTTGCGCCACCAACGACTCCAGGAAACGGAAACCCTCGCTGTTTGTAAAAGTTCCATTCCTCGCGACCAAGCGAACCGGCTGGAAGTAATCGCAGGGCCTCATACTTGGCTTCCAGATCGGGGTCGGCCTCAACGGTGAAGCAAAATGCGGCTTCGCCATAACGGTCAATCAATCCCTCAAAATGGTCGTTTCGGTGCGCCCATTGGCCGAGATAGTTGGTTCGGTAGAAATCGGCGTGAGCGCGCGCGGTTGCCCCATTCACGATTTCCCGCGCAATTTCCAAACCTTCACTAGCGACCCCAAGGGCTGTCGCCCACGATTCGATAGACGCTGCGAGTTCCGGCGGGATCGGGTTGCACACCACTTCCATGGCCAGCATTAAGTCGACAAACTCGCCATAGACCTCGGTGCTGAGGTTCGCAGCAATGACTTCGTCGATTGTCGCTGGTTCCAAGATTTCGAAGTCAGCATCGAAGCCGGCGAGAGTCGAGAACAGTGACGCGAGCAGACGCGGTTGCAGTTCCATTGGCCAACCGTCAAGGCGGCAAGCACCAACAACTGCCCGAGCCATCATCGGTGCATCTGTCAGATCGGCGTGTTTGAAGTACATGGCGCTTTCACATCGGAACATGCTCGGTGCCCATTTGGCCCGCAGCGATTCCATTCCTTATCGGCAGCCGCCACCAATTTATAAATGCCGAAGGCACATTCGCGTCAAAGCACGCCAGTCAGTGCGGTTATCGACACCGTCAGTTGGTGAGATCACGACAGTCGGTTGAACTCGTCGCCGAACGAACTAGCTCTGCTTTGTGAGTCCCGATGCTCCCGCAGTATCCGCGCCAACGAGGTCCGAGCGGTGGAGATAGGCCCATTTGAGGTTGGCGCCACGCAGATTGGTCCCGTAGAGGTCAGCCCCATTGAGGTTGGCGCGCTCAAGGTTGGCGCCTTCGAGGTTCGCTTCGGCGAGATTGGCGCGCTCAAGGTTGGCGCCTTCGAGATTTACCCCGGCAAGGTTGGCGCCGGCAAGGTTGGCGCCCGCCAGGTTTACCGACGGCGCAATGACGAAGCCGCTCACGATGATTGGTTCAGACATGGTGAATCCCCTGATTCCGAATTGATGAACATCTCGTAGGCAACACGATGGCGCCCAAGGCAGCGTAGATGACTAACCTACCCTCGCCAGCATTCCGCTAGGGTCCTGCATTCATCCCAACATTGGAGCAGCTACATGAATCACGTTCGTATCGCGACTTACGATGTCCTCCACGGTGTCGTCGGAGACGTCGTCAAGGCCTGCTTGGAGCCGGGTGGAATGGCCGAGATTTTTCAAGCCCAACCAGGGTTTCAGGCCTATTCCGTGCTTGAGGTCGATCCAGTAACGCTCATTTCGGTCACCGTGTGGGAGACCCATGACGAAGCAGAGGCAGCGGTTCGACAGGCAGCCGAGTGGGTTGCGAAAAATCTCGACGGACGCATTCACCGCACCGATAACCGGGTCGGCGAAGCAGCGTTTTGGAAAGGCGTTGCTCGCTGAGCCTCACCGCTTGAACGTCGCCGCGTAAGCGTCATCGCGTGATTGCCATCGCGTGATTGTCATCGCCTCATTCGCAATACCGGGTGCACTTGGCTCCCGGCGTTGAGCCAGGCCGGTTGCAGCCGCAGGTCACATCCCGCCGATGTTTGCTCCGGTGAGTGCCCAGTCGGGCATTGCCGTCGCCACCAGTGATGCGGGATCAAGGCGCCAGGTGCGCAATGGTCCGCCGTTGGAAGGCACCGCAACGAGCAACGCACCGGTCGGTGTACTCACCGTCGCGACAACCGCGCCGTCATCGAATGCACTCTGGCCGGAGAAATCGACAGTGGTGACGGCAGTCAAAAGTCGGTGCGCTTCCGGTTGGTAATCGTGGGGTCGTGCCACGCCGCTGACGCCGACATCAACCTGTGAGTCGAGGTGATGTTCGGTTAGCCGAAAGACAGTGACTTGACCGTTGCCCGCAAGTGGCGACACCAAAATCGATGCGTATCCGCCATCAGCGGCAAGCGGATATCCAGTCGCGACGGCAACGCCACCGGTATAGCCATCGGGACCAACTGATTCACTTGCTACCCGCAACGGTATGAGTTTTCGGTGAACTTGCGCCGCGTTGCCTTCGGAATCGCCAAACAAGTCGAAGTTGTAGACGTTGACTGTTGGCGGGCCACCGGCACCGGCTCCGGTAAGCAAACTCACCCGGCCTCCGGCTTCCACCATGCCCGTTGCCACCGACACTCCGCCGGTAAATGACGACGCATAGACGTTGCCGTCAGCAAGTCGCGTGCCGTCGGCAGTGCCGTCGTAGATCGACATCCGTGGTGCCCCACCTGCTTGCTGGCCCACGACAACATCATCGAGGTGGTCGCCATTGAGGTCACCAAGTGCGACGTTCACGCCATACTTTGATCCATCGAACGGGGTCAGCGATTTGAGTACATCTCGATATCCTGACGAACCGGAGTACACCTTGACGGCAGCCGACAGCCCCGGTCCGCTGCCTATCGCGATATCGGGAACTCCATCACCATCGACATCGCCGACTGCGGTTGTCAATGTGCCGCTATAGCCATCGAATGGCGTGATCGAAGCGACGATTGAATGATCGCTCGATGCCACGACATCAACGGTCGAATTGGGCTCACCAGGATGAGCCAATGTCAAGATCGGATCGTGCGGTATCGATCGCACCATCGACATCATTCCGCGGTCTTCGTGGGATAATCGATGGCAATGTTCGACATAGGTACCGAGATAGTCATCGATTTTGACGCGTATCGTCACACGTCCCGGATGCACTGGCACACCATCAGGGCCCAACCGCGGCATCCCATCTGCTCCGAGTTCGGCTGGCGGCAGGTTCACAATGTCTCGCGTGCTTTGATCAGGGCCGGCTTGCGCCATGTCGGTGACATATTGGATCGGTGGAAACTGACCTGGATCGCCGTGGAAGTCGGGATTGATAGGCGAGTCAATACTCATTACCTGCCCATATTGAATGTGCAGGTGAAATGGATGGTGGAGGCTCGAATAGTTATAGATCGTCCATTCTTCAACGGTCCCAATTTTCGGTTGGGCGATCGGATTGGATGGGAACAGCGAAAAATCGATCGGGTTGTTGTTCGGTGACTCAGGGGTTGGGGTCGCGACATCGTTATAGAAGAAGTCTCGATGTTGTTCGATTGGCTCGGCGGCAAGATTGATGACCGGCGCGTCGTAATTGGTGGTGAGTGTTTTTGGGGTCGCTACGTGCTGACCAGGTAGTGAAAAATCATTGGTGCTCACTGCGAGGACAGCACGGGAGTAGTCGCGATAGCCACCGATATATTTTTGGGCCGCCCAGTCGTAGGCGGAAGCTTCGCCGGAACCGTTTCTGTTTTCAACCTGTATCAACCGGACCACTTTGCTCGGGTCTGATGCGCCGTCGACTTGGATAGCGACACGTGCGCCTGGTGCGAGCAGGTAGCCACGCTCGGCATCACGACCGGTTTTTACCATCGGTTCACTTAATGGCGTGCCATCAATCGATACCACCCGAAAGTCCAACGGTCGGCCAACGGCAGTAAAATCATTGGCTTGACTTGCATCGATTTCATCCAACGCGAGGGTGTAATCGGCACCACTAGTGATGTTGGTCATAGCCCAAATTTGTGTCTCGGGCAGCGATCCGGTTTGGGGATTCGCCGAGTTCAGCTTGACCTGCGGCGCCGAGATGCCGTTCACGGTATAAATCATCTTCCCTCGGGGTGCGAGCGCAGTCCCAGTAGTGCGGAGAGGGTTTGGAAACACAAGTTCACCGTTGGCATTCGGTTCTTCAACGTTGTACCGAATCATCATGGGGACAGTTGGCAGGCCATCAAATTGTTGGTAGTCGCCGTCAGCACGACCAACGACGATCTGGCCGGCCATCCCGCTATAGACGTCGTCATCGGTGAGGCCATGCACATGTGAGTGGTACCAATACAAACCGTGTCGGTGATCAGTTGGGATTTTGATGTCGTAACGATTCGATCGACCTTGGGGAACTGCCAGCAGCACATTGTCTGAGTTTCCGGCCGGTGACACGGTCAAGCCGTGGGTGTGCAAATTGATTGGATGTGGAACCTTTTCGACTGTTGTTGCACCAACGGGCAGGAATTCCGAGTCCGGCAGCGCGTTGATGTAATCGACGATTACTTCGTCGCCTGGTTGGACGTTCCATTGCGGTCCCACATAGGCGCTTGCTGTGCCCGGGATATAGGTGCCTTGGCCGTCGACCAAACTCGTGTCGTAAGTGGCGATATTGGTGTAATCGCGACCGTTAATCGACGATTTTCCCTGCTCGGCTTTCACCTTAAGGTGTAAGACGCCGTCTTTCGAGGTGAACTGCGGTGCCACTGGCAACATTCCGGGTGCAGCTGTCGCTTGTCGTTTCAGGGTGAGTGCCGATTCACCGGCGCCGCAACTCGACAGCAACGCTGCGACGACGATCATTAAGCCTGCTACCAGCCTCGTCGGTCGGCCTCTCGCAGTCCGACTTTGCATTTGCCAATTGTAGCGGTTGCTCGACAACGAGGACGAAGCCACGGCGCGCAACTAGTCTGCCCGCGTGACTCAACATACTCGTGGCAGCCGATCGTTTGAACCCGATTCTTCCAAGACCATCGAGGCGACAAACGGGCAGCTCGCGCATACCGCGCATGTCGCGCATTCGGCCATCCTTGAACGCCGTTTACACCTGGTGCGACCTGGCGTCTGGTGCCTTGTCGGAAATGGGTTGTCGAATCAAACGTTTATCGAAGGTCCCGACGGGATTATTGCGATAGATACCGGCGAATCGGTCGAGGAGATGGCCGATGCTATTGGCGAGATCGGCGAGGTAACAGGACTGCCCATCGTGGCGGTGCTGTACACCCACTTCCATTACGTGAATGGCACCTCCGCGGTGACCGACGCGTCGATTGACCGAATTATTCCGGTGTATGGCCATGAGCGCATCGAGATGAATTTGCATCGCGCAGGTGGTGAAATCGGCCCTGCTTACGGTCGCGGATTAGCCGAGCAATTTGCGATGATGTTGCCGACCGCTGGCCCCGATGGAAACGTCAACGTCGGTCTCGGTTACTTCTATCGCAATCCTGCTCATGTGCCGTTCACTCGCGGTTTCGTACCCCCGACCGATACGTTCTCGGGCGATTGCACGTTGCAGGTGGCGGGCCTTGACATTCAGGTTCATCCGGCGCCGTCGGATGCTGATGACTCGGTGACCTACTGGTTTCCGACCCTTGGCGTCGCGGTACACAACCTGGTGTGGCCAACGCTGTTCAATATTTTCGCTATCCGCGGCGAAGAATATCGAGACCCTCGGGTAATGCTCACTGGGCTTGACCACTTGTTGTCGCTTGGTGCCGAACACATTGTCGCCACGCACGGTCCCCCGATCAGTGGCGCGACCGAAATCGAGACCCGAGTTACGCGCTATCGCGATTCCATCCAATTTTTGTGGGACCAAACGGTGCGACTGGCGAACCAAGGACTGGGAAGCGTCGACATTGCGCATGCCGTTCGACTCCCCGACTTCTATGACGACGACTATCTCACTCGCGAGTTATATGGCGTTTCGGAACATCACGTGCGGCAAATCCGCAGTGGTCTTTTTGGGTTTTTCGACGGTGACCAAGCCAACTTGTTCCCCCTTGCCCCGGTTGACCGCGCCGCGCGCATGATCGCCGGGTTTGGAGGTCGAGGCGAAGTGCGACGTCAAGCTGGCGAAGCGCTGGACCAGGACGACCTGCGTTGGGCAATCGACCTCGCGTCATGGTTGGTCTTGGGTAACGACGCCGACGACCAAGACCGAGGTTTGCTCGCGCAAGGACTTCGGTTGGTTGCCCAGCGGACATCAGCGGCAAACATTCGTAGTTGGTGTTTGACTCGTGCGCTCGAGCTTGAAGGCGTCATCGACAATTCTCGGTTACGCCGACACCGTTTTTCTTCTCGGCAATTGCTCGCCGCGCCAATTGCCGATTCGGTTCCGCTGTTACGAGTACTCATCGATCCCGCCACCACCACGGGAGTAGATACCCATCTCGGTTGGCGCTTTTCCGACGGGTCAACAGTCGGACTTCATGTACGCAACGGTGTAGCAGTCCCAACCGATGGCACATCCGCGACCGTGGTAATCGAGTGTGATCCGGCGACGTGGGCCGATGTCATGGGCGGCCGATCGTCGATTTCCGCAGCGGTCGACCGCGGCGATGTGCACATCGACGGCGATGCGCAATCAGCGATTCGTGCACTCGGGTGTTTTGAACTCGACGGCCTTCGGTCCTGACCAGCACTATGCCGGGCTCACGCGGGATACCGATGCCAACCGAGGCATTCGACGGCACCATCGGGCGTTTGATCGCCGAGTCGACGGCACGCAAACTGACAGCTGACCAAGCGCCTACTGGTGCGCCGAATGTTGTCATTGTGATGCTCGACGATGTCGGATTCGGTTCGTGCGGCACCTTCGGCGGACCAGTACCCATGCCAGCTTTGGAACGGGTGGCTACTCAAGGTCTGCGGTTCAACCAATTTCATACCACCGCGCTTTGCTCGCCCACTCGGGCTGCGCTGCTCACCGGGCGAAATCATCACACCGCTCACATGGGTGGCATTACCGAAATCGCGAATTCGTTTCCTGGCTACGACAGTGCCATCCCGCGCGAGGCCGCGACGATTGCGCAGGTGTTGCAGTTGTCGGGCTATAGCACCGGCTGCTTTGGCAAATGGCACCTCACACCGTCATGGGAACAAAGTCCGGCGGGGCCATTTGACCGCTGGCCGACTGGGCTTGGATTCGATCGCTTTTACGGCATTATCGGCGCAGAGGCTTCGCATTGGGAACCTGCGGTCTATGACCAAACCACACCCATTTCGCCTGCTGTCGACCGGCCCGATTATCACTTGACTGAAGATCTTGCTGACCAAGCGATCATGTGGATCGAACGTCAGCACGCGTCGAGGCCGGATCGACCGTTTTTTTGTTACTTCTCGGCCGCGGCGGTTCATGCCCCTCACCACGTTGCGCCCGAATGGTCGCAAACATTTGCCGGGCAATTCGATGCCGGATGGGATGAGTTGCGCAGTGAAATCCATACGCGCCAACTCGCGTTAGGGGTGATTCCTGAGGGCACTGCGCTCACTGCACGACCAGATGAAATCCCTGCGTGGGATGACTACCCCGAAACGTTCCGACCAGTAGCGACGCGACTCATGGAGGTGTTCGCCGGTTTCCTAGCTCACACTGATGCACAGGTGGGCCGAGTGCTCGATGCCATCGAGCGTCTCAATCTCATGGACAACACCCTCGTGATTTATCTGACCGGCGACAATGGTGCTTCAGCTGAAGGCACGGTTCACGGAGCATGGAGCGCACCGTCGTTCCAAAACGGTGTGCACGAAGACGCCGAGTGGCTCCTTGAACACATCGATGATTTCGGCACTGATCGTTGTGAAAACCATTTCAATATCGGATGGGCTTGGGCGCTCGATTCGCCATTCCAATGGATGAAGCAAGTTGCTTCTCACTTCGGTGGGACGCGAAATGGTTTGGCCATAAGTTGGCCGAAGCGCATTACTGATCGTGGTGGCCTTCGCTCACAGTTTCATCACGTCATCGACTTGGCGCCGACGATTTATGAAGCGGCGGGGATTATTCCGCCCATAGCGGTCAATGGCGTAGACCAGTTGCCACTGCATGGCACATCGATGGCCTACACCTTCGATGATGCTGATGCTCCGACTACTCACATTTCGCAGTATTTCGAGATACTCGGGAACCGCGCCATGTACCACGACGGGTGGATCGCATCTTGCTTCCATGGCCGCTTACCGTGGATTCGTTTGCAAGGTTTCGACTTCGATGGGACCCAAGAGCGCTGGGAGTTATACGACATCCGCAACGATTTTTCACAAGCCGTTGACCTTGCTGCGCAATTCCCGGCGCACGTAACTCGCCTGAGAGAGATGTTTGACCAACATGCTCGCCAATACGGCGTGTATCCATTACGCGATGTCGGTTCGCCGCGCCACGGCGATTTCTCGGTCCCCCACTCGTTAGGCGATTTGAAAGCGATGACTTACACGTCTTCGCATGTGCGGATGCCGGAAAGTTCGGTGGTGAATCTCAAAAATTGTTCGTTCGCGATTTCCGCCCAGTTCAACGTCGCCGATGCACCTGCCCACGGGGTGATTGCCTGTCAGGGCGGCAACATGTCGGGGTGGTCGTTGTATCTCGATGCAGATGGATTCGTCGTGTTTCATTACAACTGTTTCGGTCATGACCACACGTCAGTTCGGTCGCAATCGCCAGTCGGCCGAGGTGACCACATCGCCGAGGTGCACTTCGCCTACGACGGTGGTTTTGGCGCGGGTGGGTTGTTTTCGCTATCAGTCGACGGCGGCGAATCGGTACAGGGTCGTGTGGAGCGAACCGTTCCGCTTGTATTTTCGATGAGCGGTGAAACGTTTGATGTTGGTATGGATACCGGTTCTCCAGTTGGTCCTTATCCGCATCTGTATGCGTGCACTGCGTCTGTTAGTGCCGTCAAGCTTGAACGGTTGGATGAACCATTGGCTGATGTGAAAGCCCAAGTTCAACGCGGCGAGTTTCGGGCATTCATGAGCGGCCAGTAGTCACCGGTTGCAATGATGATCGCAGTTCGTCGAGCGGGATAGTGGCCACGGCGGCGGTTCGGTCGAAAACTCCGAACGTGACGATTGCTTCGGATTCTCCTACCGTGAGACCGGCCGCGAATTCGATGTCTTGACCGGTGAACGAGAAGGGTCGCGTGACGCCAGTGAGCTCGAATTGGTTGTTATATCGGGCGAAGCGATGCAGGTACATCAGGCGGGACCAGTCCTCGGTCCGCAGTTTTTCATGGACCACGGTTATGAACTCGTCATCGAACGGAACAAGTTGTGAACTACCGCGCCAATATCGTGCGACCAGCGGGGTGATACCTGTTGTCACCGATTCGGTCATGCCCGAATTGACTGAGTAGGAATAAATCTGCAACGGCCAACTTTTATATACCAGCAATGGATCGCCGCTGGCCGATGTCTTTCCCAGAATCGGCACCCAGTTCTTTTCGTTTCGCGTGGGATCGGGCGTAGTCAGATTGACTTTTCCAGTGATCGTGGCGGCATCATCGATGGTCAACAAGATGATCCGATAACGACCGCCCGAATGGGCAGGCGATGCCAGCGTTCCCAAAGCTCGCCATTTATTGTCGTGACGGAAGAGTCGAAGGTCTTCGAACATCGCGAGGTTTACATCGGGACTCCGCGCTTCTGTCTCATCAACGAGTTCAGCTGACCATGCAACTTCAAATTGGTCTGACAGGGCCAGGAGCAGGTTTCGGCTGTACCAGTCTTTGTAACGCTTAGGAAAATGGTATCCGTGCGGGCTTGTGATTTGGTAGCTGACTTGACGCAGGGCGACTCGGTATCCGCCCGCCGGATCGGCCGCGATGCTCGGGTTGGTGTTATGCCAACCAGCAGGTGCGGGCACGTCGAAGACACCCATCCGACTTCCCGGCATCAGCGCAGCCAACGTCACCGGTTTCTCGCCCCGCTCCAACCGGCGCACCAATTTTTCGAGCGGTTCAGGAGCCGATGAAAGTTGCAAGACTCCAAATGTCGCCTTGAGAAGTGCCGGTTCGTCGTCGGGCTCGATCGCCGCGAGAGCATCAATCGCGTCGATCAGGTTTTCGCCTGCCACTGCTTCGCCTAGGCGACTGAAGAGGTTGTTTGATCCGCTGGGACAAACTTCGAACGATTGTGGATTATTCACCACCACTTGACCGAGGATGACTTCGACGCTTGTCGACCATCCTGCTGCGATACTCCGTTCGATTTCGTCGGCCAGACTTTCAACGAACGTATTGAGACGGTCGGGAGGTACTGCAAGCAGTCCGCCCGCTACACACGGCATCGTCTGTTGTCGATACCAGTCGGTGTCGGGAGCACGTTTCGCGGAGTTTGCCCGACCAGGGATCGAAATGCCGGCGACCCGAATTCGGCGAGGACCATCGGAAATGTTTTCGCGAAGTCGTTGCTCGATAAGTTGACGATTCGGCAGCGGTCCGAGATGAGCGATCCCAATGTCGACGAAGAGCAACAGATCTATGTCTCCACTGTCTTGTGCTGCGGCTTGCATCATCGACAGTTTCGACCAGCCCAATCCCATCGAGAGCGAAGACTGTTTGTCTGCATCGTCCATGGGACTGAGCCGGTTTCCCGCGTCGAGGTGCTGCTGGATTGTTTCGACAGTTGCCATGGCCGACCAACTCATCAAGTCACGGCCCAGTACCCGCACCCGATTTGGGGCGCTGCACTCGGTCGCAACGGCTTCGACGTCAGCCACGAGATCCGGATCGGTGAATACGACTGTGTCGAATCCGAGACTAAGGACAGCAGGACACAACTCGAGGTACTGATCGAACGTGCGTCGATGCGCGTGGGGCTCGCGGCGTGCCAAATCGTAGAGGCAGGTGACCAGGACGATTCGGTCAGGCATCGGCCCGGTCATGGTTTAGTCAAGGTAAAACAACCTGCTCTGGAGTTCATCTGGCGGCGCTGATCGTTGTTCGGTAATTCGACGCACCGTCCGAACTGGATGTCGGACTTTTCCCGCGAGTCGCCGTGCAAACGGCCGTTTGAGACACTCGAATTCTGCGAACGTTGCTATATCTTCGGTGGGAACCCACCTGATCTTGCCAGGCCTTTTGCGGTCAACCACTGCTTTCTCCTTCATTGATCGTGTTCCAGAGTCCGCCCGGTGAGAATGGTTCAGCGGTTGCCGGTTCGACGTCGGAGTTAGCAGTGGTGTCAGCATTGGTCCACACACCCATTTTTGCCGAATCAGTGGGCACGTTGGTTCGCAACCACGTCATCGGGACGATACCGATTGAGCGTCTGAGTCGATTTGCTTCGGCTTGCAGCGCGTCGAGCTCAGGACTTTGGGGTATGTGGGCGTTGGCTCCGTGGCCGGTTGGCCGGCTCAAAATACCGATTTTTTTTTCTACGGCAATGAACGCTTCGACTTGTTCGGTGGTTTTTGGCCCGAATCGCGCTTCAAGTTGGTCGAGTAGATCATCGACGTCGCCGTGATGGCCTAGCACTGACTGTTCACCAGCGCTAAGTCCTTGTTCCGCCATTGCTGCCCGAGCCCACCGCAGCGACATTGGACCACCCAGCAAGATGACCGAGACGGCTACCGCGAAGACCGCTACGCCGATCACGGTCACGATTGCGGCCGACGAGCTGTATTGAGTACTTCGATTGAACAAACTGTGTAGTCCAATCGCGATCATCAATCCGATTGGAACGATCGTGATTCGCACATACCAGCGTTGAGTCGCGGTTGCCGCAAGGGTCGCACCGACCAGTGCGGTTGTGCTTGCGTGCATCAAGTTCGTTGACGTCACGCGTGCGATCGCGAGCCGCACCCCGTCGGTAGATGTTGATAGGTACAGCCAGTTTTCGCGGATTGCGAAGCCGACACCGGCCGCGAACCCGGTGACTGCGCCATCGACAAACCATGCAGCGCGTTTTTCGGTGGTGAGGACTGGTAGTGCACCGGCCTTGCAAATCTCTTCGACAATTGGTGCCAGCAGCGCGACCAAAGCCAACATGCCGTAGCTCTTCGCCAGGCTGTTATTAATCGGCAACACAATGGCTGTGCTCGCAAATCCCCAGACAAGCGCAATTGCTGGAAGGAAAAGGGTTCGACCTCGAAGGCGACCAAGGCGGATCACTAAGCCGAGGAGGCTCAGCGGAATGAGCGTTGCGATGATGTAGGAAGCTGTCATCTGCTCATGCCTTGACCACGGAGCAAAGTTACCGGAACTGCACCGCGAAGCCCGTTTATGCGATAATGACGGATGCTGTGTAACCAATGTGACGATCATGCACGAGGCACCTGTCGCCTCTGCGGACGTGGCACCTGTAGCACGCATTATTCTGAGCTCCCGTATCTCGTTTCGATTTACGGTGAGGGCCCACCGAAGGCCATCGTGGTGAGTGGAACTATCTGGTGCGGGAAGTGTCGACCTCAACCGGAACCAATTGCTATGCCGGAGCTGACATGAGTTCTGACGGCGGTTTGTTCGATCAAATTCGGGGTCGACTTGAAGACGACTCGGCTCGCGACGAGGCATCGTCGAAACAGCCTTCGTTTTCGATGGCCGATTTGGTGACGTTGCCTGAGGATCAGGCCTCACTGGCCCGGTTTATTCTTCGTGCCACGACCTATCCAACGGTTGACGAAGTCGCGGTTGCGCTTGATTGGCCGGTCGAGAATGTTTCGCGGGTTAGCGAGCAACTCATCGAACGTGGTGCGATCAAGTTGAACGACGGCCGGCTTCAGCCGGCGTCAGCATGGCGAATTCAGCGTCCGAAAGCTGATGGGATTTGGTCTCGCCTCGGCGAATTGTAATTCGATCCCGTTGACCTCGGCTCGCCGGTAGTGGTGACGGTGTGTATCAGTTAAGCGGCGGTGGCGAAACGGGTTTCCCGTCGACGAGAATTGGGAATTGTCGAACTGGGTCGTCGGCGAGTGCTGAAGCAGTTGGAGGATCCGTGATGTCGCCGGTGAGCGACCGGGCGCCTTCAGGTGCGTATTGCAAAATGTAGGACTTGCGAATTGAGTCGGTGGTATTCGGACCAGTTAAATGCGGAGACAACGAGGAGAAAAGCACGATTCCTCCTTTTGCGACTGGAGCCGCGACAGCATCGGGGTGGGTTTCGAATACTTCCCAGCCCAGCGGGTCGTTGTAGTGATGCTGAAGTGTTCCCATTCGGTGAAGCCCGGGGACAACATGAGGACAGCCGTTTTGTTCAGTGGCATCGGTCAACGCGACCCAACAGGTCAGGTACTGCTGGGGGTCAACAAACGCATACCCGTTGTCTTGGTGCCACGGGAACCGTCGAGGCTTTTCGGGCTTTTTGTAGACGGCTTGATCGTGGTAGAGGCGGACGTTCGGTCCGATGAGGTCGTGGCAGAGGTCGGCAAATACCCGATGCGCTGAGAAATGTCGGGCGGCATCGTCGGTAGCGACCGCGAAGAGGGTGAACGTGATTGCTCCCCGTTCGGCAATCGAAAATCGTTCGCCGTCCATCATGGCTAAAAATTCGTCGGTTCGAGCTTCGAGGACGTCGATTGCGTCGATGACTGGTTCGAGTTCGTCGTCGGTGAAAACGTCTTCGAGGACGACATAGCCGAGAGTGTCGAACTGTTCGGCCTGTTCAGTGGTGAGTCGACGGTATGGACCGTCATGGTTCGTCCACGTGAAGTCGCGGTTCCATGGGTGTCGTTCAAGTTCGTTCGCGCTGTTCGCCATGAGCGAACCCTAGGCGTTGAAGTTCACCCGGCTACTTGCACTAGAGATCGTGGCTGCGATTTTCGTTGGCACCGCTCCCACATTTACTCATTGACCGTCACGGCAATTACTTGGCGCGGTTGCTCAGAGGGCGTGCATGAGGGCGGTCACGTACATCTATCTCGCCGGGCCAGGCACCGGAGTTCGGATCATTTGGGATCCACCGGCCGAGACCTTCACCCAAGATGCGACGTGGACACCGGCCTGCGTATCGCCCGGCGAAATGACTGGCGATGCGCCCATCCCGCTTGGCGATTGGATAATTTTCAATAGCAACGCCGGTGCTGGAGCCACGGTGCCGCAGTGCATCGTCGCGGTGTCGCAGGCCGATTCAAACACGGTCCAACGGATTTGTCCGTGGGGCGCGACGCTTACGGCCAACGGCAGCCAACAGCCAGCAAGTGTGACCGTTGATCCGGAAACCAACTTGATTTTCGCCCAAGACTGGTTCGCCGGTGGAGTGTTCGCGATCAACTTGGATCAGGCGACAGGGCACATGGCTGTGCAGTGGAGTCGACCTGACTGGCGGACATCTGACTACCTTGATTCGATCGGACCGAAGGATCACCGTGTACTCCCGTCGACTTACTTCAGCCCGGACTTCACCAGTGCTGACGAGAGCACGGGGAACTGGACCGAGAGTTTGCTTTGGGTTGATCAAGCAACTGGTTAAACGCTGGCGCAGTCAGCGTTTAACCCTGCGACTGCGGTCGCCTGGATGCCCGAGTTGGGTTACGCCGGGCGGGTTTACACCATGACCCTCAAAGGCAACCTGAACATCTATGCGGTTTCAGCATGCACGAGTTCGTCCACGGCCGCGTTCACGCCCCTTTCGACTACGACGTGCGCGTCGGGTGCTTCAGTGTTACCGGCGCCAGTCGAGTCACCTCCGCTACCCCCGCAGCCAGCACCGATCAAATAGCCTGACCCGCAATGACAAAAACTCGACGAATCATTTCGGTTGCCCTCATTGTTGGAGGCATCGCAACTGCGGCGCTCACGCTGGGCGGATGTGGCTCTGGCGCGTCGTCGACGAACGTTTCAGCTTCAACGGTGCCGGCGAGTAACGCTCCGACTCTTGCCGACCCCGACCAAACTGGGCGCGAACTTGTGATTGAGTTCATCACATCGCTTCAGCAGTCTGACATCGCGGCAACTGCGGCGATGTTGGCTCCCAACTTTCAATTGTTGCGGGCCGATGGGTCGTACGCGAATCGGGATGACTATCTCAAAAACCCTGCGAAGGTAACAACGTTCAAGTTGGGTGAATCGGTCGTCGGGATGCAGTATGGCGACACGCTGACCGTGCGATGGTCGACGCAAATCGGTGAACACATCGACGGTGATCCCTACTCGAAGGTCGAAGCGGGTCGACTCACGAGTTTTGTTTGGGATGGCCAGCGTTGGTTGATTACGTCCTATGCCAACTTCAACTTGCCGAGTTGAGTAGAACTACGCGCTGACGCTAGATCGTTCGGGTTTTGAACTCGGGATAACTTTTGAGGAATCGCTGTTTCCAGTCTTCGCTTTCGGTGCCGGCTTGGCGGCGAGTCGACGGCGGTGCAGGTTGAACATCCGGAAATCCAAGCCATCGCATGACCCCGGCCACCGTCTCTGACGTCGACTCCATCAGCGATTCGTAATTCACGACATAGGGCTCTACGCCAATTGACAAAAAATAGCGGTCCCAACCAATGCGGCATCGTTCAGTGTCGTTGATACACCGCACGATGTCCCTTTCGTTGTAAACGGCTTGACGTGTCGCTTTCCAGGCCGAGGACCACTCCTGATTTTGTTGGGCACGGGACAACGAAATGGCTTGGGCCACTTCATCAGTACGAGTCATGCGTACCCATGTAATCGGTGCATTCCACAGGTCAAGCGTCTGGCCTGTTCCTAAAAACGCGCCGCTCCACTGCGCCCACTGCACCTTCATTGCGAAGATTCCGCTGGCCGTAGTTCGGCGATCAGTAAGCGCCTGCAGATAGGTACCGATGGACTGATCGGTAAACAGACCGCGATACTGCCAGTCGTCATCGCCTCGAAGGCGACGGCGTAGCTGACCGAGGCGGCCGCGAACCGATTGGGTTGGTAATCCCCAGGCAATGCTGGCCGATGAAAGCGCGTCGGGGTTGAGATATTCGCGGGGAACACCGACACATCCCGTGCTGTCGAGAAGTGCTGACAGCAACGAACTTCCGGAGCGTTGCAGCGAAGCCACTATCACTACTCGGGTTAGGCGAGATGGTGGCAAGTCCAAACTGGATTCGGCAACTTTGATGTCGGTGCCATCGCCAGCTTTGGCTCGTTGTTCCCCATCGTGCTGGTCAGTCACGGGCTCATCCTATGTTTCGAATTGGCCGATAACGAGAACTCCATCGATGCAGCAATCGAAATGTCGAATCGTTTTTTGTGCTGGTCCTGACCGAGATCGCGAGCTACGGGGTTCTGGGAGGTTAAAGGTCAGGGGACTTTCTTGGTCATGTTCGCTGACGTTGAAGTTTTGTAATTCGCGTCACCCGTGGAGACGGCGTCGATCGTATGGGTGCTTTGGAAAGTGACGAGGTTTGCTAGCTGGCCGAACCCTTCGTGATTGTCATGATGCCGAGCAATGTGGTCCCGTCGTAAAATGAGATGGTGCCGGGTGGCTTCGCAGTTATGACGGTTTTGGTTGATGCTTGGCTGATTGTGCGAACAGTTGGCACCGCCAAAGGAGGCTGAGACGCCACTGTAGGCCTTTCTGCGGGGGCATCCTCGGGGTGGGTGAACGCCGCGCGC
>JBAXIB010000023.1:0-51697 GCA_037138595.1 Actinomycetes bacterium
GTCCGATACCCGGTACCCCGAGAAACCTGAAAACCGCCGACAACGGCCGTCATCATGGAGCGCAAGCCCTGACCGCGTCGAGCTTCGCAGTCAGGTTCCTTCGAGGTGACCACTCAAAGCCTGACGCAACATCGCTGCTCGTAGTTTGCCGCCAAGGCCAGCCAACTCCCCCAACTTGCCAGATGCTTGAAGGCGTGCGCCGGGGTTTCGCTGTTTCAACAATGGCATGACAAGTTGCTCGAAGACCCCAGCTTCGCGTTCAGCGGAAACCTTGTACATACGCAAGTGGCGAGCCTCGACCCCTTCGGCGAGGAACGCTGCGGCCAGTTTGGCGACGATGACTGCGTCCTCGTCGTAATACACCGTGCCACCGAGCGTTCGATTGACAATGAGGCCATACCGCTCGAGGTCTTTCAATGACTTCTCATTCAACCCCGCGACATGAAGAAGCTCATCAGCAGTCAGGCTGACTCCGGTCAATCCCGAATCAAGGATTGAGTTGGCTTCTGTGGGAACGGTTACCGAGCCGAGGAGGCGATCTTTGGATCGTGCCACTGGCTTTGGCGTCACTTCAGGAACCGGTTTCGGGCTCGGTGGAGCCTGCCAAGCAGTCGAGGCCTCGTCGATATCTCCCGAAGCAAGGCGATCTTTGATCACCTTCAAAGGCAAGAAATGATCCTTTTGTTGCCTCAAGATCCAACGCAGCCGTTCAACGTCGGCTTCGTAGAACTTTCGGTAACCCGAGGGTGTCCGCTCGGGGTTGAGTAACCCCTGGCTCTCAAGAAAACGAATTTTCGAAATCGTGATGTCAGCGAACTCTTCTTGCAGCAGGTTCAAAACCTCGCCGATGGACAGATACGTGCGGTCAGTCATCGTCATGAGCGCACGCGCCGCTCAGACTGATCACGTTTCACTGGTGCGGCCTACGAGAAATACCAGTTTGAATTTGCCGATTTGAATCTCGTCGCCATCGACTAGAGGGGCTTCGTCAATTCGTTCGCGGTTGACATAGGTGCCATTTAAGGAACCGACATCGCGAACCCGGAAACCGTCGGCGTTCGATATGACTTCAACATGCCGCCGGGACACCGTGACATCATCTAAAAAAATGTCGCTTTCAGGATGCCGCCCCGCAGTCGTGATCGACTCGTTGAGGGCAAAACGGGAACCGGCATTCGGTCCTCGCCTGATCACTAGTGCGTTTGTATCGCTGCCGATATCGTCAGATTCAGACACGGCATCGCCTGTTTGATCAGACGGGACGATCGGATGAAACGTGATAGTCGTGGTATCGGGAGCGCTGGTTTCTAACACCACACCGCATGACGAACAGAAGTTGGAGCCAACTGGGTTCTTATGTCCGCAATTCGTGCAGAAGTCTTCAGCCATTGCAGTCTCTAATCGTTGATCAAGTCGGTGTAGGCCGCGGCGTCAAGCAAGGCATCAATTGCGCCTGGATCGTCTGGTTGGATGACACAAATCCATCCGATCCCGTACGGGTCTGAGTTGAGTCGGTCAGGATTATCCGATAATTCGGTGTTCACCGCAGTAACGGTTCCTGCAACCGGTGCATAAATATCGCTCACCGATTTCGTTGACTCGACTTCGCTGACTTTGTCATTGGCCGCAACCGTGGATCCAAGTTCCGGCACCTCGACGTACACGACATCGCCCAGCGCGTCCTGCGCGTAATCGGTGATCCCGATACGCAATGCACCATCTTCGAGTCGTACCCATTCGTGGTCGGACGAGTAGCGCAATTCATCGGGGACAATCATGGTTCTTACGCTATCGGATTCCGGAACCCTCAACCGACGGAGGAGGGTTGCAGTATCAATGCACCATCTGACGAATCCGTCGAGCGTACTCCTGGACCAGACTTTGGGCCTCATGATCGGTGCCACCCTCGGCCCAAATGTGGGTTACGGGTTCCTGCGGATCAGGCAAGGCAAGTGCCCAACCCGTTTCATGGATCACCTTGACCCCATCGACCAACTCAACTTGTCGACCCGCGCTTTGCTCAACCAGTGACCGCATCACCATGCCTTTTTGCTCCCAGGGAGTCACTACCACCTCATGGGCAAGGTGAACCTCAGCGAGTCCAGCGACCACCGCCGAAAGCTGAACATCGTGATAGGTCAACAGGTCAAGCACCTTCACAAACGTTGCGGCCGCATCAAACGCCGGCATGAAACCGGGAAGGATGAACCCACCATCGGAATTCGCCGCGAATCCAACCCCAGGCATGGTGGCTGCATCCATCAGCGCTGGGTTGCTCAATTTTGTCGTAACGACCTCATTGCCATGCCCTCGGACCAGGTCGGTCGCCGCCTGGGAAGCCGAAACTGGAAGCGCAACTTTGTCACCCGCAATCTTTCCTGGTAGCAGGGTAAGGATGACTAGTAGTGATTGCGTGTCGCTGAGCACCTCACCATGGTCGTCAATGAGGATCAGTCGCTCCCCGTCCGGATCGAGGACCGCGCCGAGCTGCGACCCCGATGCCTTGACGAGTGCGGCAACGTTGCGAGCATGATTCGCTAGGTCGGCATACATCACCCCGGCGGTCGAGCTGTAGGGATTAACCGCCAGAACTTCGAGTCCAAGTTTCGCAAGCAAGTTGGGCATCACGAACGAAGTCGAGCCAAACGCATAATCAATAACGATCTTGAATCGACTTGCTTGAATGCGCTCAACATCGACGGTGCTCTCAACTGCGGTCGCATAGTGCTCGAGCGCTCGAGCTGCGAAGCCGATGTCCCCGATTTCGCCGGGGAAAACTCGACGGAAGTCCTCACGATTGAAGAGTCGCTCGATTTTGCGCTGAGTATCTTCAGTGATGTCGAGGCCGCGATCATCAAAGAACCGGATAATGACGGACTGCGGGTCGTCGTGCAGTAACCGAATAGTGATTCCACCGATGGTGGCCGGTCGCCGGATGATGAATCGGGTCACCGGAACCGATGCAACTTCAAGATCTTCGACATCAACACCCGCGGCGTTCAACCCCGCCATCATCGAACGTTTGAGCATGCGGGCCGATCGACTCGAATCACGCGAGATGATGACCCGCGATCCCTTCTTCAGCATCGACCCATAGGCCATCGCAACTTTGGTCGCAAATTCCGGAGTGATGTCGACGTTCGCAAGACCAACGATGCCGTCGCGCCCGAACAACGAGCGCGCCCCTCGCGATTCCCAAACGATGGAATCATTCACCGTTGCGCCCGCTTCAACCGTCTTAAACGGGTAGATCTTCACGCCAGACGCAAGTAGCGAATCTTCGCCGATGAAACACTCGTCGCCGACCACGACCCCTTCCTCGGCGCGCATGCCTTTACGTAGATCGCACGACCGGCCGATAACTGCGCCACGGAGACGCACGCCCTCACCGAGATAGGCGTTGTCATTCACAACAGTTCGCTCAAGTTGCGCTTCGCTTCGAATTCGGACGTTGGCGCCTAAAACCGTGTACTGGCGCAAATCAGCACGAGCTTCAACCCGACAGTTGTCGCCAATGACAAGCGGTCCCCGAAGCTTCGCATCCGGATGAACTTCTGCACCTTCTCCGAGCCAAACGCCATCTGAAAGTTCGAACCCCGGCACCTGAACTTGCACGGCACGATTCAGGATATCTTTGTGGGCACGCACGTAAGCTTCAATCGTCCCCACGTCTTCCCAGTACCCGTCGGCAACTGCTCCAAACATTGGCTTGCCGGCAGCAAGAAGCGCGGGAAACACTTCGCTCGAAAAGTCGACCGAACGATCTGGTTCGATGAAATCAAAGATAGACGGTTCAAGAACGAAGATTCCCGTGTTAATGGTGTCGCTGAATACCTGACCCCACGTTGGCTTTTCGAGAAATCGTTCAATGGCGCCGTCCTCATTTGTAATGACGATTCCAAACTCAAGCGGATTGTCAACGTGCACCAGACCAATCGTCGCTAAGGCTTCCTTTTCTTGGTGAAACGACACCAATGAACTCAAGTTGATGTCGGTGAGAACATCGCCAGAAATCACCATAAACGGTTCGTCGAGATGTTCCATCGCGTTGCGAACCGAGCCCGCAGTCCCAAGGGGCGTCTCCTCGGTGGCATAGACAATCTTGGCGCCGAACTCCGAACCATCCCCGAAATACGTGCTGATCGCGCTGGCCATAAATGCAACCGTGACGACGATCTCGCTAATCCCGTGGCTCACCAACAGGTTGATGATGTGCTCCATCATCGGTTTGTTCACCAACGGCAACATTGGTTTGGGAGCATTCGACGTAAGCGGACGCAAACGGGTGCCCTCGCCACCAGCCATGATCACAGCTTTCATGGTGCGAAGCTATCGGGAGTCGGATCAGTCACACGGGCCATGCGACCTTCACGGAGTGATCGCAAGCCGATTGGCACGTACATCACTGCCGCGTAATAGCTCAAAACTAAACCAGGGATTCCACACATCCAGGCAAATGCCTCAAAGATTGGGGCGCTCGAAAGTGAACTCGATCCAGCCAGGAAGAGCGGAAACGCAAACATCAGACAGAACGTTCCCGCTTTCCCAAACCATGTTACGTCGATACGTTTCGCTCCGAGCAGGGCCAGTACAACGGCGGCGATGGCCACAACTAGTTCCCGACCTAGGACGATCCAGCAGAACCAAAGTGGAGCGCCGCCAACGACGATGATTCCGACGATACCTACGAAAAACAACAGTCGATCAGCAATCGGATCAAGGATCTTTCCCAGATTCGACACTTGATGAAACCGTCGGGCGACATAGCCATCAATCCAATCAGTTGCGCCAAGAACTGCGAGCAACAATGCCGCTTGAGCGCGCTGATCTTGACTAACCAATAGGTACCAATACCACGGCAAGCACGCGAGACGCAGCAAGGTAACAACGTTCGGAATCGTGACGATTCGATTCTCCTCAGCCTCGGGCACCTAACCAGCCTACGATCCGTGCTCCACCCAAGCGCGAATTGATGATGAAGACGCGTCCAGTAACCAACAGGAGAAATTGATGAGCACGATCTTTTCTCGCATCATCGCAGGCGAACTACCTGGTCGATTCGTTTTCCAGGATGACCAATGCGTGGCGATTCTGTCGATTAGCCCCCTGCAGCCAGGGCATACACTCGTCATCCCCCGAATTGAAATTGACCATTGGCTTGACCTGCCGGGCCCAGTTGCCGCCCACCTCATGGAGGTAAGCCAACATATCGGCAAGGCCCAAATGCGGGCATTCGCTCCGCTACGAGTGGGGCTTGTCATTGCAGGTTTTGAAGTTCCGCACTGCCATGTCCATGTCGTGCCGATGCGCGGTATGCCTGACCTTGATTTTTCGAACGCGCAAAACGATGTAAGCGAGGCGGATTTTGAAGATTGCGCTCGTCGCCTTCGCGATGCACTCGATGAGGCAAATAGCTAGTCAGATCAGCCAACGGCAACACGTTCGGTGCGCGTGGCGATCATTTTTTGATCGAGTTCGTTAAGGCTCGTCGCCGTGCCGTTCGAACTTCACAATCTCTTGCGAGTCGAATGTGATTGCGAAACCTTGCGCTTGTAAGTCGGACTCAAGTTGACGCTCGGTCCTAGAGATCTCCATTTTTAGCAATACTGGGCGTTGGTCGGACCCAAGTAGATCGCGACGATCGATCACGATTACGTCAACATCGGCGCCAATGGCTTCGGCATGGATTTCACCGTCGGCGATAGGAGCGCTATCGATCGAATAGAGAACTGATCGCTCGCTGAGAAGCGTCAACACCGACGCCGTCGACCGAACCCGGGTATCAGCTGGAATGGCATTCGCAACCTCAATTCGCGCCCCGTCTGCAGCATCCTGCCCTCCCCAGAACCAAGGCTTTTCGTAGGGTGAACTCGGCGAGAACAGGACGAAAAACGAACACGCGGCGATCGCCATTGTGATGAGAACCCGCCGATCAATATGGGCCACCGTCACGTTGACTCGTCCCAGTCGACTCAAGCCACGTGGCAGTGCCAGAAACATAAATGCCGTAATCGCGACAGCCTGCGGACCATATCGGACGCTCGGCGGAACTTCACCGGCGAGATACAGCAGCTGCAACGGGACCACTGGCATCAGATAGCGGGGGGACAGAAACGGAAGGAACAGAAGCGGTGCGAACAAGAACACGAGCAACCCAAAATTTTCACGCGAAAGGATCTGGCTTAGAACTTCGGCTGGTCTGGTGACCATTCCCCAAGCGACTGACAATGGGCTAGTTCCATAGGCGCTGTAGGCGCCAAGTTGCGACACCGAGTGAGCGAAATGCGGCTGAACCAAAACTAAGAAACAACAAAACCACATCACACCAGCTGTGAGCGCCACCAACCCACGACGGCGAAACCCTTGCACGATAAGTAGCACGCCTATGCCGGCAACCGCGAGTCCAAGATCAGCGCGACAGGCCATCGCAATGACGCAACAAAACGCGAATCGGCGCCAATGCTGCGTAAGCCCGAAATATCCGGCGCCGATCAGAAACGGCAACGCGATCGTTTCGGGATGAAAGCCATCAAGATTGAGAGTGTGAATAATAGGGTGCAGCGAATACACGAACAACACCATCAGTGATGCTCCGGTAGGAAGATTCGCAAGGTGTCGACACACTCGCCAAAGGGGTACCACTGCGAGTGCCAATGCCGCCGACTGCACACCGATCAAGAGCGGAATGGTGGGGACGAGTTTTGTTGCCAGCGCCAATGGATAAAGAACGACCGCCCCTTGCGAGCCGAGAATGTTTTCACCGGTAGTGATGGTCGAAAGTGGTTGCATGCCGTGACGGATTTGCCATACAGCCTGCACGAAGGTGGCAAGGTTCACGTTCGATGACAGCGCTCGAGCTTGGGCCAGAGCCAGCACGATGAGCGTTATGAACAGTCCCCCGGCACAGACCCATGGGACAATCCGGTCACCGGATGGAGAGTCGAGTCGACCTTCCCATCCCAGCGCGATGTTGCGAGCCCGCCGATGCAACGTGGAAGTCAAAACTCGGGGTCCGCATCGAAGTCGAAAATTGTTTCGACGTCGAGATGGTCAAGTCTTTCAACAAGCATCGAACCATGATTACGTGCGTTGTTCACCGCAGTGCTTACCGGGTAAACCGCAACAATCGAGGGCTCAGCCGGAACAAGTAGCACCTGCAGTGCGTCAACTTCGTTTGTTCCATGCGACAGCCAAGTGTCCCAAGCGGTCCTTGGAAGAATGACTGGCATTCGGTCGTGGATTGGCTCGACTATCTCATTGGGCATGCAGGTGATGATCGTGCACGAACGCAACACCTCGTTGGGACTCGAAGGACTTTGCCAACTTTCCCAAAGTCCAGCAAACGCAAATGGTTCGTTCGCTACGGGATGAAAATACATTGGATGCTTGACTCGCTGCCCGGGAACCTTGAGCCATTCGTAGAATCCATCGGCGGGGATTATGCAACGCCGCTTTCTCAATGCGGCGCGAAATGACGGCTTCGTTGCCACGGTCTCAGCCCGAGCATTAATCGTCCGTGATCCAATTGAGGGATCCTTCGCCCAGCTCGGTACTAGTCCCCAGTGGAACCGCTCGAGATGTCGATTGCCGTGTTCAGCTGTCACTGCGACGATGTCAGTCGTGGGCGAAATGTTGAAGTTCGCTATCCCCTGCCGGTCACCGTCGTCCGCTAGTACGTCGTCCGCTTGTGCATTGAATATGACGGCGAGATCGCGAGTCGAGGTTGAAAGCACGAAACGGCCACACATCGTGGTGACATTACCGTGACTGCTCCTCGGTTGGGTCGGAACTGCCGACTTCCGCCTTTGAATGTGGAACCGTCTTAGGCAAAAAATAACGACCGATAACCGGTATCGACAAAAACCCTTCGACACCGCCATAGAGAAGTCCCACCCGAGGCAGGGCGCGCACATCGTCATAGACGATGACCCGGGATTCCCAGTGCGGATAAAAGCGTTGGTTGAACATCTTGAGCGATTTGATTTGGTAGAAGGGATTCACCAACTCAAGAAGCCACTTGAGGATTCGTTGCGTCAATGTGTAGTGAATATCTTCATAGAAGAGCCGACCCCACACTGCGAAGTTCATTGAAAGTCGGGCGTAACCGAGTTCGTCCAGTCGAGTGATTGCCCGAGTGAGCAGAAACTCTGTCATGCCATTCGGCGTGTCAGGATCGCGACGCATCAAGTCCAAGGTGTAACCGGTCTCAGGTCCGAATACCGGCACAAGTCGCAGGAAACCACCGGGACGACCGTCATCGTCAAGCGCCACACACAAGCGAAATTCAGGATTGGTTCCATCAAGATCTTGGCTCAGGCTCATAGTGAAGCCGCGTTCAGGAGCCTTGCCGCGCCATTTAGCGCTCAACGCGTTCAAGTCTCGAATCAGCTCTGGTGAAGCGTCTGCCTCGGAAATGAACTCGAAGCGGAACGTTCGCTCGATACGTTGCGCCGATTGCCGAACGCTCTTCCACTTCTTGCCCTTCAGATTGAATCCATTGCAGCTAACGATGGCCTCGTCGCCAAGATAAAAGGTATGGAGCCCGCGTTCGAGGTACGCATCGCGTCCGGATTCCAGCACGGCAAGAAAAGCAACACCCCACGCACGCTGTTGGCACATCGCCAAAAATTCGTCGAGCACAAGACCTAACGACTCTGGCCTGCCAATTGGATCGCCCGATGCGAGCGCATACCGACCGATATAGGTATAAGCGATCATTGCTTCGCCATCGGATGCAAAAAAGAAGCTTTTGTCATCCCGTAACGCGAAATATGCCAACGTATCTCGGCCGTAGGAACGCACGAGTCGGTTGGCATGCCCCCACGCATCTGGTTCCTGCTGCGGCCGCGTCACGATCGGTCGGAACAGGAGCGCAAGGGCAAGAACCAGACCGATCACGCCTAATGCGAGCAGCGACGAACGAAATACTCGCTCAATGAACTCACTATGAAACTCATACGAGCCCGGAAGACCAATCAACCCGCTGAAAATGGCATCAAGACTTCGGCCAGTTTCTAACGAAGGCGTGATCCGGTTTCGCTGAACGAATAGGAAACCGAGCCCGTACAGCACCACCGCTCCGAGGTACAACGGCACAAATCGCAGAAATTGAAACAATGTCGGCGGATCAGGCGGAGCCTGAAATTCACTCCGGCTCAAAATCAGCAAGACGACCATGGCCATCGAGAACAGCCCAGCAACTGGCCGATCCAACCGAAGCACTGCTGCACCGGAACTGAGTGCGAACAATCCGAGAGCCACTTGCCAGGCTCGATGTTTTCTCCGACCGAGTTGACCGGCGAGGAACAACAGGATCACACCTATCAGCAACGACACCACGTGGCTTGCAACACGAAGGCCAAACGGCGCAACAATTCGCGAAACGTTCAAAATTCGATCCGGCACAAACGGCAAGACCGACAACACCAATAACAACCCACCAAGTGCGGTCAGCCATCCGATGACCCGAGCACGAAATGTCGTGTGGCTCACTGGTATCAGTTCGAATTCGTCGGTGGCGACACGCTGAAATCAGACTCATCAAGACCAGCTTCAGGTCTCAGAGTGGGAAACAAGATGACTTCGCGAATCGAATCGACTTCGCTCAAAAGCATCGCAAGGCGATCGATTCCCATCCCCATGCCGCCCGCGGGTGGCATCCCGTATTCAAGCGCACGGACATAATCAAGATCAACATCTCCTGCCTCGGCATCGCCGGCAGCTTTCATCGCTGCTTCAACCTGAAAGCGGGCAAGTTGATCGACGGGGTCATTCAATTCGCTATAGGCATTCGCGAGTTCGCGACCACCGACAACCAATTCGAACCGCTCCACCAGCATTGGATCCGAGCGATGTGCCTTCGCTAGCGGCGAGATTTCACGAGGATGATCCAAAACGAAAGTAGGTGCGATGAGTTCGGACTCAACCCTTTCGTCATAGATCTCAACCACGAGGCGACCTGGACCCCACTTGGGATCAAACCCGATACCAAGATCAGAAAGCGTCTGTTGCAACGCACCTACCGCCATTGATGGATGCACATTCACACCCGTGTACTCCGCGATGAGATCGATCATCGTCGCGCGTCGATACGGCGGAGCTAGATCGACTTCAGTTTGCCGAACCTCAACCGTCGTTCTTCCAATGGATGCCAAAGCCGCTGATGACACGAGGTCTTCCACCAGCGTCATCATCTCGGTGTAATCGACAAAAGCTTCATAGCTTTCGATCATCGTGAATTCGGGATTGTGTCGGGTGTCGAGTCCCTCATTTCGAAAGACGCGACCGATTTCGAACACAGCGTCCATGCCACCAACGAGCAATCGTTTTAGCGGAAGTTCGAGCGCAATTCGTAAATAACTATCGAGGTCGAGAGCGTTGTAATGGGTCACAAAGGGTCTCGCCGTTGCGCCGCCTTGAGTGAGACTCAAAACGGGAGTTTCAACTTCGAGATAGCCACGTGCCCGCATACGATCACGAATCGCCTGCACGGCGAGCGTCCGGATCAAAAAAGTCTGACGGGCTTCTTCGTTGACTATCAGATCGACATAGCGCTGACGGTACCGTTGATCAATATCGCTCAGTCCCTTCCATTTATCGGGAAGTGGGCGCAACGCTTTGCTGAGCAGTTCATACCCGGTGACCTTGACTGAAAGCTCTCCCTTTTTGGTCACCATGATCGTCCCGACAACACCGATCCAGTCGCCACGATCGAGATCATTGAACTCCGCGAAAATTTCCTTTCCTAACAAACCTTGAGAAACAAAAAGTTGCACCTGCCCATCGCGATCGCGCAGCGTGACAAATGTCAATCGGCCCTGGCCTCGCTTGAGCATGACACGACCAGCAACGCGTACTTCGGCGTCAGTCTCAGTACCTGCCTCAAGTTCACCAAACGATCCACGTAACTCGGCGAGGGTGCGGTCCCGATCAAATCGATAGGGGTACACATCGACTCCACCAGCGCGCAGTCGGTCTAGTTTCGCCAGCCGATCTGAGCGAATGTCGGCAGCGCTTTCTTCAACCAAGTGGTCGTCAAAGCCGTGGGCCTGTGCATCGTCGCCCTCGAGAATTGCTGGTTCCTTTTTCCGATCCGTGTCCTCGTCCATCAGGACTGAAACCGTAGTTGTTCCCATCACGCAAACCCGCACTAATCGACTTCGCTGTCCATTGACTCCCACAACCTACGATGCGGGGGTGGAATTCGAGAGTGGGCTGAAATGGCGTTAGAGGATTCGATTGCGTTTGATCAGGAGCACATCTGGCATCCGTATGCCCCAAGTCCGAGCCAATCGCCTATGTACTTGGTCGAACGGGCGTCTGGGGTACGCATCACCCTGAACGACGGTCGAGAACTCATTGATGGCATGGCCTCGTGGTGGTCAGCGATCCATGGCTACAACCACCCGATGTTGAACGCTGCGGTTACCGATCAACTGAGCAACATGTCTCACATGATGTTCGGCGGCCTGACCCATCCGGCCGCAGTAGGTCTCGCTCGACGACTTATTGACCTCGCCCCCGATGGCATTACCCGAGTGTTCTTCTCCGACTCAGGTTCGGTTGCCGTTGAGATTGCAATCAAAATGGCAGTCCAATATTGGCTGGGTGTCGGAAAACCCGAACGGCACCGATTGCTCACGGTAAGGGGCGGCTACCACGGTGACACATTTGCGGCGATGTCGGTTTGTGATCCGGTCAATGGGATGCACCATCAGTTCGAACAGGTTTTGACGAAACAACTTTTCGCACCTAGGCCAGCACCTGTTTATGGAGATGCATTCGCTAGCGATCACATCAGCGAGATTCGCCAACTGCTAAGCAATCATGAAAAGGAAATTGCCGCGCTCATCCTCGAGCCAATCGTGCAAGGAGCGGGTGGAATGCACTTCTATTCGCCTGACTACCTCGCGGCAATTCGGACCCTTTGTGACGACCATGACATTTTGCTTATTGCTGACGAGATCGCCACCGGCTTCGGTCGAACCGGGAAGATGTTCGCTTGCGAGCACGCATCGATTTCTCCTGACATTCTTTGCGTTGGAAAAGCTCTCACTGGGGGCTACCTATCGATGGCTGCAACATTGTGTACCGATCGGGTGGCCTCTGCGGTTTCGGCAGCAGAGTCCGGTGCGCTCATGCACGGCCCAACGTTCATGGGCAATCCGCTGGCAGCATCGGTTGCATCAGCAAGTATCGACCTTCTTGTTGGGCAACTTTGGAGCGACCGCATTCGCGAGATAGAGGTCGGACTCACTGGCGGACTCGAACCGGCGCGAGACTTGCCCGGCGTTGAGGATGTTCGTGTCCTCGGAGCGATCGGCGTGATCGAGATGAAACATCCCCTTCCCCCTAGCGCTCAGGCATTCCTCGTTGACCAAGGCGTGTGGCTTCGCCCATTCGGTCGACTGCTCTATACGTTGCCGCCCTATGTGACCGATCAGGACGATCTTGCGCGCGTCACTCAAGCGATGGTCGCTACCGCCGCCAACTTCTAGGTGCCACGTGGCCGTGGCTCGATCCACCCGTGATCCATTGTGCAACCAGCGCCAGGGAATCGGCGACGATTGACCTGAATTCTCGCGGCCTGCCGCGGGCAGTATCGTGACCGTCGTGCCAGATTTTTCGATTTCGCCTGATGGATCGGGCTGGCGATTCGAAGTACCTACCAAATCCGGAATTCGGAAAGGCTGGAGACCGACAAAGAAGTGGGCAAAAAATGCTGCCCGCCGCCAAAGCCGATACCCGCTGAAGCCGTGTCCGGTCTGCGGCAAGCAAATTGACCCTGCGGCCCGCCGTTGCATGCACTGCGGTTCGTGGGTGCGGGAAATCGAACCGCTACCGCTTGGGCAGACCGATGAATTCATTGCCAGCACCAAGACAATGCTCCCGCCGCAGCCTCAGGTCATACCTCCGGTAACGCCGCAACCGGTAGTTCCTCCACCTGTTTCCCTCGTATCCGCCGAGCCGTCTGAGCCAGCGAGCCAACCTGAAACCGAACCAGATCGAGCTGAGCCTGAACCCGAACCACGTACAACCGAATCGTTACGTTCTCTACCTCCGCCACCGGTAGTTGCACCACTGGCGCCGGTGACCCCGCCGCTAGAAACGCCGGTAGTTGCCGTTCTCGCGCCGGTGGCACCCAAACCAGAAACCGCATCGGAGGGCCTCACTCGTGATTCTGAGGAACCACCGGCGCACGACGCGAAACAAAAGCCAGCCCGCTCATGGTTAATTGTGTTGTTGCCTTGGGTCATTGGCGCAACCCTGGTCGGACTCCTCGCGCTCTATACCTCCGACGACAGCAGCACTCCTGCAAAGCGCATCTCGCCTACAACAACGGAGGCACCACTTGAGTCCGCGGCCGGAAAACCCTGTGTTCCCGTAAGCGAGGCACTGCCTGAAGGCGTTTCGTCATTACCAGTAGTAACGGGGCCACCGCCGGCAACGGTGACGAAAACTGACCTCGTCGTCGGTAGCGGCTATCCAGCTTCGTCTAGCAGCACCGTTTTGGTGGATCTCGTCGTAGCCACGTGTTCCGATGGCTTACTGCACTTTTCCACCTATGCAGCCAAAATGCCGATGTCGGTTCCCGTCGCAGCGTTTATCCCAGGCGTGGCTCAAGGAGTGGCTGGAATGCAGGTCGGCGGAACCCGCCTGATTGGGGTGCCGAGCGCCGAAGCATTCGGCGCTCATGGCGTTCCGAATGAAATAGCGCCAGACGAAGCCCTTTGGGTCCTCGTTACTCTTCGTTAGCTTTAGCTTCAACCCACGTCTGGTTCCGATTTTTTCGCCTGATAACGAACTTCCGGTCCAACTCGGTAGTGTGGATGCCGGTGTCCCCTCTGCTCGCTTCCACCAGGCTGAGCGAGGGGACGCCACCTACAACACATGTGGGCAATAAAGCGACAACCGCAGGGATGAAATGAGACACTTTTCTCGTCGTGGAATGGCGATTGCAGGCGTTGCTTTTGTCTGCCTCCTCGGATCATGTTCAGGCTCGTCGTCCTCGAAGTCGAGTCAGGTAGCGCCAGCAGACCTGAGCCCAACCACCACATCAACGCTGCCAGCGCCAGACTGCACCATCCGCTCCAGTGGCGCGGATCTTCATGGGTGTGATCTCGCGAACCAACTCTTCACCCGCGACAACCTCAACGACGCGAGTTTTGACCACGCGAATCTGACAGGCGCCAATCTTTCGAAGGCACAACTGGTTGGCGTGAGGTTCACGAGTGCAAGGCTGACCGATGCTGATCTGGCCACGGCATATGCCTATGGCGCCGACTTCACTGGAGCTGATCTGACCGATGCAAATTTGAAAAACGCGAACTTGACCGATGCCAATCTCAATGGCGCCAACCTCGCTGGTACCGTGCTTGCCGGCGCAAATTTGACCGACACCAGCTTTGTAGGTGCTGATCTGAGTGCCACCAATGTCAAAGGCATCAAATGGGTACACACCATCTGCCCCGATCTCACTAGCAGCGACGACCACGAAAGTACCTGCGAAGGCCACCTTTTTTAGGGGTTGGGCACACGGAAGTATTGACTTTCGACTCTAGAGCCGGTCGCCATGAGCTCCGATGATGACGGTAGGTAGAAACCACCGATCGGAGATCTCATGCGTCATTTGTGCCTTCGTGCCACCATCGTCACCTTAAGCGTGTGCATCGGGTTCGTCGCGGTAGCAGTGCCGAACGCGTACGCGGTAGCGCCCCCGAACGTAACGAGAGTTTCGCCATCGTCAGGCCCCCAAACTGGCGGGACCACGGTGCGAATCGACGGATCAAATTTCGTGAGTGTGGTTAGCGTTGCTTTTGGTTCAACCCCGGCGATTTCCTTTTCGGTACCGAATCGAAATTCGGTCAACGCAGTGGCACCTCCCGGCGTCGGAGTCGTCGACGTCACTGTCACGACAGCGGTTGCGACCACGCCACTAGTAGAAGCCGATCGTTTTAGTTTCGTTGCCCTCCCGACGCGCACCATCGCCGGAGGAAATGGCACTGGCTCGGCAGCCAACCAGACCTCTTATCCTGCGGCAATCGCTGTTGACAGCAGCGGTAACACCTACGTCGTCGACATTGACAATGCACGCGTGCAGGAGTTTGCTCGCGGCTCGACTAGTACCACCGACGGCGTGGTCGTCGCCGGAGGTCACGGCGACGGCTCGGCTGCTAACCAGCTTTCAGGTCCAAGTGCGATCGCTGTCGATGCTGTCGGGAATGTGTACATCGCCGATTCAAACAACAACCGCATACAGGAATGGGCGCCAAGTGCCATCACCGGCGTCACTGTGGCAGGCGGCAATGGCGCTGGTTCCGGTCCGGACCAACTCGAAGATCCATCAGGAGTAGCACTCGACCATTTCGGAAATCTGATTGTCGCCGATTCGATCAATAATCGGGTCCAATCATTTCTCGTCGGAGCACCCTTCGCCGCCGACGGGATCACCATTGCTGGTGAACTCAACGCAGGCCATTCACAAGCACGCCTTGACTACCCGACCGCTATTACGACCGATGCCGCCGGAAATTTGTACGTGACCGATACGAACAATCAACGGATTCAACGTTTCGCAGCAGGTTCAATCGGTGGAGATAATGCTGTCACCGCCGCAGGCGACCATGGCACCGGATCCGACGCAAACCAGCTCACGTTTCCCTACGGTCTCGCTGTCGATAGCTCATCGAATCTGTTCGTTGCCGACACCAACAATGACCGAGTTCAGCTGTGGTCGCCTGGTGCCACAACGGGCATCACCGTTGCCGGGGGGAACGGCACGGGAGGAGCCGATAACCAGCTATCGGCTCCCGAGGGCGTAGTGGTCGATGGCTCCGGCGATATCTACGTAGCCGACTCAGGCAACAGTCGAATTCAAGCGTGGTTCGTAGCCCCTTCAGTCGCTATGACCTCATCAGTGAATCCGTCCACATTCCATCAATCCGTCACATTTACCGTCGAAGTCGCTGACCCTTCTGCTTCCCTTAGTGACCTCGGCGGCTCGATGGCGTTTTATGACTCGGCGACTTTGTTGGCCACACGCACTGTCACGAATGGCAGCGCTACCCTTTTTGAGAAGAACCTAGCCGTCGGTTCGCACGACATATCCGCGGTTTATGCACGTGGCGGAATACACGCTCCGCTGACCACAGAGGTCGTGTCCCAGTCAGTCGGTCAGGCGACAACAACCACCACCGTCGAGTCAAGTTTGCCGAATTCGATCGTCGGAAAGTTGGTCACTCTGCGAGCGATGGTCTGGCAGAACAACCCGGGAATCAATTCGACCATCGTGGGCTCGGTCGAGTTCTTTGATGGGCCGACATCGCTCGGCACATCGCCGATTTCTAATCATCGAGCCACAATTGGAATCAAGAACTTCGCGGTCGGCTCACGGTCTATTACAGCGACCTATAGCGGTTCGGCTGACCAGTCCGGTTCGACGTCAATCCCGATCATCCAGACGATCAACCTCGGCCCAACTGCGACCACAATCAGGTCCAGTCGATCCGTCGTTGATATCGGGAAATCTGTGACATTCACTGCCAACGTCTACTCAATTGGCATTTCATGGACTATTAACGCAGGATCCGTCGACTTTTATGACGGCGCCACCATTATTGGCAGCGTGAGTCTGGTGAACGGACGGGCCACATTTTCGATCAATACGTTGTCCGCAGGAAGCCATCAGATCACCGCCGTATTCGAGGGCATCCCTGGGCGATGCACCACTTCGCAATCATCGCCGATCACCCAAATGGTTGGAAGTGTTGCACCGATCTGAGGGAGAGCATTCAGTCGGACAGACTCTCGTTGCGATCATCACTCATTCGGTGCCGGTACACGATTCACCTACTGTTCATGCAGATGACGCACTAGCGATAGCTCGAGGTAAATGCGGCCGAAGTAACTTTCCGTGGTGGAAGCACACGTTGAGAGCACGTCAGGTATCTCTACTGGTGGCGTAACGACTCTTTTACGATGGTATCGGCCGTACCTAAAGGGCTACGGATGGCTATTTTCTTGGGCCGTCGTCGCCCTGCTGATCGTATTGGCAACACAGGCTTTGATTCCGCTCACTATTGAGAAGGTGTTGCACGTTGGCAACGGCGAGTGGAGCACCAGCCTCATTTCCGCTTTAGGGCTGCTGGTGCTGCTGCAATTAGGTATGGGCTATGCCGCCCGACTCGCAGCACTGGAACTTTCAACCGGCTCAGCCCAATCCTTAAGGCTGGAAATATTCGACAAGATGCTCCATACGGATCTCCTGCACCAGCGCGGTTTGCGTCGTCCATCCATCGTGTCAAGGCACTCATCTGATGTGGACAAGGTTTCCGATGCCTGCAAAAACACGGTGATTGACGGTGTTCCAGCGGTTGCAAGAGTGTTGTTGAGTCTCACCTTGCTGACATTGATCGAATGGCGTGCTGGGTTGGCGATGGCAATTGTTTCGATCATTTTCGTCCTATTCCGCACCTATATCGGACGGAATTTACTCGCTGATGACCACGAGAGGCTTATGGCGAACGGCGATATGGATTCGGCTATTGACGAGACTCTCGGCTCATCTCAGATCGTTGTCGGTCTTCACCTCGAAGAATGGATGCGACGGCGATTCTTCCGTCATTCCGCCGTCGTTGAAGAAACCTCCAAAAATCAAGAGCGGACTGTGGCGCGTTTAGTCCTTGGTGCTGAAACGACGGCCCTCATGGGCCTCTACTTCGTGGTTGTCGTCGCGGTCGCAGCCGGAGGCCGGAGTCTGGCCAGCGTGGCTGCGGCGATTCTTTACGTTGAGGGTGTTGTCGCCGGCCTCAAGGTGCTGCCAGCTTGGATGCGATCAGTACAGTTGGGCGTAGCAGGCGCAATGCGCATCGACGATATTTTGCTCCAGGAAAATCGGATTACCCCACCGGTTGCGTCAGCCACCATTGCCGATGAGAGCGGCCTTGTGCTTGATCACCTGACTACACATTTCAAATCAGGCACCGATGTCGACGATGTGTCAATGGTGTTGCCGTTGGGTCGGATGATCGGAGTTGTCACGCCAGTCGGCGCAGTACCCGATCAGTTCCTGTCGCTATTGGCCGGCGACGAGAATCCTTATTCAGGCCATGTGCGATTTAGAGGCGTAGATGTTCGAGTCCAGGGCACTGCTCAAACGGTCTCGTATGTACCGGCAGTTGCAGTTGGTTTCGAAGACTCACCCTTGGCACAGTTGCAGGCGGTTGACCCGACGATTGGTCCAGACGAAGCGCGTTTGATTTTCGGGAGGGTGGGGTTAGCTCATCTCGGTGCCACACAGGAGGACCTTGATCGGAATCTTTGGCACAGCGCAGATCGCTTGACAATCAATGATCGGCAACGGTTGGCTCTCGCTCTTGCGCTCGCTTCTAAGCCCGACGTCCTCATGGTCGGACCAATCCTTGCGCTGAGTGAAGTTGAGACTGCGGTACCACTCATAACCATGCTCCGGGCTGCGCCACTTGAATCGGTAGTGATTGCTGTTGCCAGCGCCGAGGTCGCCGAATCGGTCGACGACATACTTTTTCTCGCTGATGGAAAAGTTCACCTCAGTTCGCATAACCAAATGCTCGATGAGTTACCGACCTATGCCCATTTGTGGGCGCAACGCCTTGCATTCGGTGAAGTTGACCTTTCAGTCCTTGGGATCGACGATGATCTCCAAGATACGTTGTCGGCGAAACTCGTTACCGAGCGGTTTAGCCAAGGTGAAGTGATCTACCGCCAGGGCGATGACGCCGATCGCATTGTTTTTGTGATCTCAGGCCGGATCGAGATTTCACTAACCGACGAACATGATCAAACCAGGCGAGTCGCGGTGCTCGGTCCCGGCAACCATTGTGGAGACCTTCGGCTCACCGCCTCCGAGCGGCGAGTAGAGAACGCTTCAGCGATCGAGGACAGCGTGTTACGAACTTTGAGTCGCGACGTCATCTCGGCCGGCGTTCTCGGCATGTTGGACCGCTCAATCGATGAGCGACGTGTCATGACGGTCATGTTGCGTGATGGCGTGCAGACACATGAGGAGTTAGCAGCGAAAATGACAGGTGTTGATCCCGAAGCAATCGCAACTGCGCTTTCGCTGCTGTTGCGAGATGGCGCATTGAACAACGAAAACGGCGCCTACTCAATTGTTCGTCAACGATCGTCTAACCGCGGCGCGGGCACAATCCTTGATCGCCTAGCCGACCTCTGACGCCAGCTATCGTCCGGACCTTCTCGCTTCGCCGACGGAAGAAGTAATCAGCAGTACCGTGTCAGCCATGCGTGGATTCATGGCCATGACAATCAGTATGGGAATCGGACTCGTCGCTATCGTGAGCGGTTGTGGCACGGCCAACACCGCCTCGACTGTCGTGACTGCTCCAGGTACGGAAACAGTGGACTGCACTATACGAGGTGAGAATGTCGACGTTCACAATTGCGATTTTTCGGGCGCCGATTTGTCGTTCTTCAGTTTTGCTTTCGCCAACCTTGCCGGTGCAAATCTGAGTGGTGCCAACCTGACCGAAACCAATTTGACCGCGGCGAATCTGACCGGAGCAACGTTGACTGGTGCGAACATGTCAACGATTAACCTTGATCGCGCCAATCTCACGGCAGCCACCGTGGCTCGCGCCAACCTCGATCATGCCAACTTGTTCAGCGCCAACCTGACTCACGCAGATTTGGAGGGTGCAAACCTCAGTGGAGCCAATCTCAAAAGTGCGAATTTGACCGAGGCCAACCTCATGAACGCAGTCCTGACTGAAGCGAACTCGCCTAACACCGTCTGGTCAAACACCAATTGTCCTAACGGAGTCAAACAATCAACTCCCTGCGTCTGAAACCGAAGGCGCCTCAGCTATCTATTGGTGCCACACCATCGTTGTGACTGGTGTCAGTTTTGCCATCCGGGTATTCGGTAACGGTGAAGCCATCGGGGAAAGTAAACAGTTTACGACCATCAGGCAAAATCGTGATTGTGGTGCCGTCAGTCGCCGCCCAAACCTCACGGCTGTGTTCGTCAACCACGATGACCTGCCTTCATTCGCGTACTAGCAACAGCGGTTTTCGAACGCAGACCAAATCTCATGCTGAGTACCGTAGTCACTCGGCAAAGGTTGGGCGACCGTTAGCAACCCTGAAACTCCAGGAAGACTCCGAAGCTCAGACCTTCAACACAAAAAACGCTCGGGATCAAGTCGCTTAAAGCCAGTCGTAGCCAAACGTCTCGAACTCGCGAGCGCAGACCCGTTCGATCACTGCGCGTTCTTCAGCCCCAAGGACTTCCTGGTAGGGGCGGCGATCTGCACGGAAATTGCCCTTCGCCCGCGTCTGTGGAAGAGCAATATCGAGAGCAAGTCGATCCGACAGTTCGGCTAGGTCTTTTTCCAGAGATTCATAGCGGAGTACCAAATCGACCCCAACTTGATCGTCGATCGCATACTTTGGCCAGTTCGACAGATAACGACCGGCAGCGAGGAACTCAAGGAGACTTGGGCGTGGATCATCATTTCGCGTGGCCCACCAGTATTTGCTAATCGCTCGGTCGTAGGGATTCCGTTCAACAGTGAAAGTGAGGTACTGATCCCAGACCTGCTGGCCCAAGGCCGAACGGACATAGGTCGCCGGCATGTGGTTCCAATACTGTCCGGCAAGCCTCTGTCGCACCGATCCGACATCACGCAAGCGACTGCGGAGAGGGATGCGGGTGTTTTGGGGACCCACCTCTCGCAGCACTTCGTCCTTATGGAATATTGGCGTAACGATGTCATTCGGCCCACAGTGATCTGATAACGCAATCTCAATGCTTGTGCCCGCCGTCTTTGCCGTCTTGACGAACACGAATTGGTGTTGATGGCTGACAATCATCCCAAAGACACTACAACAAGCCTGTTCCCAAAGCTGACACCATCATCACCGGTGCAACTCAGACGAGGAACCGAAGACCTTCTATTGAAACACCGCACCTCGCCCGACATGGATCAATCTCGAGTCCGGGCGCCCCAGTGGCACCCTGACTCGAACCTCTAGTGGTCGGGCTGGCGGGATTCGAACCCACGACCTTCGGTCCCCCAGACCGACGCGCTAACCAAGCTGCGCCACAGCCCGTGACGGTAAGATTGTAGTCGGTTCCAGATCACGAAAAATCAACCCCCGAGCAGCCAACTCAGCCCTTGGATCAAACGCCACCCCAGATACATCCCAGCCGCCGCAATGAGTACCCAAAAGTGCCAGGGAACACGTTGAATCGGAGGTGTCTCAGCTATGAAGGCGCCACATGTTGGACATGTTCCATCCGGGGGCAAAGTATTTGGATTCCAAAACTTGGCGCAGTCATCGCAATAAGGCAAGAGAGATGATCCTGGTCAGACTGGCGAAATGCCGTGATGACGTTCGGTAAATTGACGCCGACTGCCGGCGGCATAAGACAGCCGCATAGAGATTTCATTCCGTAAATCGCCGAACTCGACTATGGCATCAACAACCAACTCCGAAGCAAGACGCATGAGATCAACGTCTTGCTCATACAGCGAGCGTTGTTCAGCGATGAATGCATCACGTTCAGTTTCATCATCGAATGCGGCGATCTTGTTGGCGAACACAGCATTGACTGCTGCTTCCGGGCCCATCACCGCAATCTTGGCCGTAGGAAGGGCCAGCGTGGCCTCAGGATCGAATGCCGGTCCGGCCATTGCGTACAATCCGGCCCCATAAGCTTTGCGCACAATGACCGAAACCTTCGGAACGGTCGCTTCGGAAACTGCCGTGATCATCTTGGCCCCGTGACGAATTATTCCCTGCCGCTCAACCTCTGTGCCGACCATGAATCCAGGAACATCAGCGAGGAACACCAGCGGAATATTGAACGCATCGCAACATGAAATAAAGCGTGTCGCCTTGTCAGCAGAATCAACAAACAAGACGCCCCCTTTTTGGTTTGGATTGTTCGCGACAATGCCTATTGGACGACCAGTTAGTCGAGCCATACCGACAATTAGTTCCGGCGCAAAAAGCGGTTTCACCTCGAAAAAACTGTCTTGATCAATGATTCCGTCGATCACTGCATGCATGTCATAACCCTGAGCCTCTTCATCTGGCACCACGTCAGCGCGTAAGGCCCGGATTGGCTCAACTGCTTGATAGATCGGGGGTTGGTCCCGCCATCGATCTGGAAGGTACGAAAACCAGGCTTTCGCTTGTTCGATAGCATCGGCGTCGTCGATAGCGAGATTGTCTCCACATCCCGAGACGGTCGCGTGCATCCGAGCGCCACCCATCTCTTCAAGAGTTGCGATTTCGCCGATGACCATCTCGGCCATGCGGGGCGAACCGAGGTACATCGAGGCGTTTCCTTCAACCATGACCACCAGGTCGCAAAATGCCGGGATGTATGCGCCGCCTGCCGCTGAAGGCCCAAATAGACAACATATTTGTGGCACTCGACCCGACAAGCGAACCTGATTGTAGAAGATCCGACCAGCACCCCGACGACCGGGGAAGAGCTCCACTTGGTCCGTAATCCGAGCGCCGGCTGAGTCAATGAGCCAAAAGATCGGTAGTTCGTCGCGCAATGCACGTTCGGTCATCCGCACAATCTTTTCAACCGTTCGCGCGCCCCAAGAACCGGCCTTGACAGTTGCATCATTGGCAACGACGCAAACTGGCCGCCCTTCAACTGTCCCGAGTCCGGTTACGACTCCATCAGCGGGAAGGTCATCGGCCAACGAGTTGGCGAGCAATCCATCTTCGATAAATGAGCCATCGTCGAGCAATAACTCGAGACGATCTCGCACGAAAAGTTTATGTTGCTCGGTTAGCTTCGCCGCTCCGCGTTCGTAGTTACCCATTCGGGCCCGATCGGCCCGCTCAGACGGAGAGAGTTGAGGTACGTCAGATTCAGTCATAGGCAGCGGTACACCATCAAGTTCGGCGGATAGCGAGAATGGCGACGTCATCACGCATCGGGCCGCTCGAGAAATCCTTAGCTGACTCAAGCAGTGTCTTGCACAATACGTCAGGACTAACTCCCGGGTCTCGTCGCAATAATGCGGCGATGCGATCCTCACCGAATAAGTTTTCACCGCTGCGTGCCTCGGCGAGTCCATCGGTGTACAACAAACACAGGTCATTGCTGTCGAGGCGCACTTCACGGCTCGTATAAACAGCCTCACGATCGAGCATGAGTAACGGTCCCGTCGCGCGCAATGGACTGACTTCGTGATCATGCCAAATCCACATTGGCGGGTGACCAGCCGATGCATAGCGGAGAGTCGCCGCATCGAGGTCGAAAATCACCACACACAGCGAGATAAATTCTTCGCTTAGCCCCAACTCAGACATTTGTGCATTGAGTTGCTCGAGTGCCTGCGCGGGATCGCGATACTGACGCAGGAACAACCGCAACAGGTACTTCGCCTGAAAGGCAGTAATGGCAGGGTCGATTCCATGTCCCGAAACATCGCCAATGACCGCGGCAACCCGCCCGCCACCTACCGATGCCACGTCAAAGAAGTCACCAGCCATCAGTCCTGAGCCAGCTTCATAGATGCGGCCAAAATCGAGTCCCGCGATATCGGGAAGCGATTCGGGAGCGAGCCGCTCAGCCCAACGCCTCGGCGCGAGATGATCTTGTGCGAGCACCTCCTGCGCTCGACGTTCAAGCTCGCTTCGTCCGTGCTCGAGCCTCGCTTCATTCACAAAATTTCGACCGAGCACCAGCGAGCAAACAGCGGGAATACCGATGAGCACCAGCGCGCCAGAACTCGTCGTCAATGGAGTCGTTGCCGCTACCGCACACGCGCATGCGACTTCGAAATAGACCAACGCAGCCAAACAATCCTTTCGGAAATCCGATTTCGCTATCGATCGCAGGTCGCCATCGGATGATTCGACCTCAATCCGTCGAAGGACCTTTAGTCGATAGCGGGCCGACCGCACCCACATCGCACACGCGCCAAGACAGAGAAAAGCAACAAGTGCAACCAACGGGCTCTCCATCGTGGGTAAACGTTAGTTGAACAGGTCCGTTACTCGCGCTTGCGGACTCGCATCTTTACCGGCGTGGATCCAAGATCAAACGTCTCACGAAGCTTGCGTTCCAAGTACCTCAGGTAGGGGGCCGGAACATCCTTATTGGCAAACAAGGTGAACGTCGGTGGATCGGTGGCACCTTGCACGGCATACAAGACACGCACGCCGTGCGGTCCAGGTTGGGCCGATTGTGCTGCGCGGATAGCGTCGTTGACCTTCCGAGTAGGAACACGCTTGTGGTAATCGTCAATGGTGTCAGCAAGCGCAGGCAGCAAGCGCTGCACGCCTTTGCCGGTCAACGCACTGATCTTCAGCACTGGCGATTCGCCGAGAAAGTGTAATTTCTGTCCAACTTGGTAGGTCACCTCAGCATGTTCTTCGGCCGACAGTGTCTCCCACTTGTTCAACAGAACGACCACTGGACACCCAGCCGCATCGATCCGTTCGGCGAGTCGCTGGTCTTGATGGGTGATTCCCACGTTCGAGTCAATGATCAGGAGTGCGACGTCGGCACTATCAATCGATTGCAGTGCGCGAACAAACGAGTAGTACTCAGTTCCCTCATCGATTTTGGCTTTTCGCCGCATGCCCGCCGTATCGACGAATCGGATCGGTCCATCGGGCGTCTCGACGATGGTGTCGATCGCGTCGCGAGTCGTACCAGGCATATCGTGCACGACAGCCCGCTCGTCGCCGATCAAGCGATTGAACAGCGTCGATTTACCAACATTCGGACGCCCGACTAGGGCTACAGAAAAGATCTTTCCCCCGCGACCGTCGTCAGGGCCGCGCCCAAGGGATTCATCCTCTGGAACCGGCTCGGCTTCGGGCAGCACCGCTACGAGTGCATCGAGGAGGTCTCCGGTTCCGCGTCCGTGTAGCGCGCTGACGGGAAACGGGTCACCAAGCCCGAGCGATACGAACTCCCATGTTCCGGCCTCACGATTCGTGTCATCGACTTTATTAGTCACTACCAACACCGGCGTTTCAGATCGCCGCAACAGCTCGGCGATTCGACTGTCTTCTTCGGTGATTCCAACGACGGTGTCAACGACGAACAGTATGGCGTTGGCGTCCTTAATGGCCCGCTCGCTTTGTCGACTCACTTTGCTGTCCAGGTCATCACCGCCAGGCAGCCAACCGCCCGTGTCGACCAAGGTAAACGCAAAACCTTGCCATTCCGCCTCGACCTCTTTGCGGTCGCGAGTCACGCCTGGCTTTTCTTCGACGATTGCTTCGCGACGACCAACGATCCGGTTGAGCAATGTTGACTTTCCGACATTGGGTCGTCCGACGATCGCAACGGTAGGAAGGGTCATCGGGTGATCTCCGTTTGTTTCGAAAATGGTTGAGGTCGCGATGCGATACCGAGTGCGTCGCGCAGTGCGATGCCATCCGCAGGAATAATTTCCACCAGTCGCGGCAACGACTCGGGTGTGGTCCCGTCGAGAAAACGGCCCTGGGATAGGCACACGTCAGGGAGCAAGTAGCGATGGCCCGATGGCTCATTGGCGAGCGTCCTCGCTATGTCCTCCCCCACCATGAGACCCGTCACTCCAATATTTCCGCCAAAGAACTCGTTTGCCACCTCAATGATCCGAATGTCTGTGCGATTGAGATCGTCAATCAGTGGTTGCAAAATTCGCGCCCCGTACGTGCCCGTCAGAATGCCGATCGGAGCTCCCCTCGTTGCCCCGAGCGTTACAGCGGTGACTCCAGGGGTAGCAGCGCGGCTATCGAGCGAGATCCGTGGAGCTCGGTATCCTTCGGCGGGGGCGCCATCTACCCAGGCGAAGAATCCTGGTGCCGTTGGTGTCGCGATCGAGGATTGACCGGTGAATTCAAGTTCGAAGGTACGAGCCATTCCGATGCCATCTTCGTGCATTGAGAAATCTTCGTAGGTTCGAGCGTCAGGAAAAGGTAAATCTGCCAGCAAGTAATACTCGTCAGCAGCAAATACGAGACGGCGTCCCAGCGTTGCGAGAAAGACCTCTTGCCAATCATGAACTGCATCGATCACTGCCGATGCTTCGGCTTGCGAATGAGGACGCATGCGAGGCTCGTTCGACCAACGACTGACACCAAGCGGCACGACACAAAGACTGGCGAGTCGATCGTAACGGTCAAGAATTCCAGCAAAGGTGTCATCCAAGATTGCACCGTCATTAATCCCCGGACAAACCACGACCTGTCCATGCACCTCGATGTCGTGGGCAAGTAACGCGCTCAACCAACGAAGGCTCGTCGCACCACGCCGGTTCCGTAACATGTCTGACCGAACTTCTGGGTCCGTGGCGTGAATGCTGACATTCAGCGGAGAAAGACGTTCAGTAACTACCCGCTCAAGGTCCGATTCGGTAAATCGTGTCAGCGTCGTGAAATTGCCGTAAAGAAACGAGAGACGAAAATCATCATCTTTCAAGTACAAGCTCTCACGCATACCCGGGGGTAATTGATAGATGAAGCAGAACTCGCAATGGTTATCGCATGTTCGCACTTGATCGAACAACGCCGAGTGGACATCGATACCGAGCGATTCCCCGGCAGCTTTCGCCACCGCCAGTGATAACTCGAGTCCGCCACGATCAAGGTCAATCGTCGGATCCGCTTCATCGACCAACAGTTGGTAGCGGATCACATCACGAGGTACTTCGCCGTCGATCGCCAAAATGTGGTCCCCCACCACCACTCCGGCGCGCTCCGCGGGAGAACCCTCTGCCACGGCGGTAACTCGGGGGGAGGACATGGCCCATGAGGCTACCGGTCGCCGTCGCCTGGCCGTTAGTCTCACCCAATGGTTGATCAGCAGTTTCAGTCACCCGAGCCCATGCGAGCCGGGTCCTCCGGGGTGAGCCAGGTGTTGCTGGCGACTCCCCGAGGCTTCTGCGCGGGGGTCGAAATGGCGATCAAAGCGCTAGCGTGGATGATTCGAGCTTTCGAACCACCCGTGTACTGCTATCACGAGATTGTGCACAATCAGCGAGTCGTCGATCGGTTTCGTGATCTCGGAGTCATCTTTGTCGATGATATTGCTGAGGTTCCCGCCGGTATGCCCATCATGCTCAGCGCTCACGGCTCGGCTCCCGAAGTTGTCGCGAGCGCGCGAGAGCGAGGTGGCTACGTCGTTGACGCGGTTTGCCCCCTCGTAACGAAGGTGCACCACGAAGTAAAGGTCCGGGCGAGTAAGGGCTATCAAATTGTCTATGTCGGTCATGAAGGCCACGAGGAAGCAGTAGGAACGATGGCCGTCGCTCCAGATGCCATACACCGAGTCGAGCGTGTCGCTGACGTCGACGCACTTCCCGAGTTTGATCAACCAGTCGCCATGTTGGCCCAAACCACCCTCAGTCATCGCGATTGGCAAGATGTGCTGGAAGCAACATCGTCCCGGTTCCCCGACATGTGGATGCCTGGTCGCAGCGACTTATGCTTTGCCACAACAAACCGCCAATCCGCGTTAATGGAAATCGCTCCCCGGTGCGATGCGGTCGTGGTGATTGGTTCGGCCAATTCCTCGAATACTCGAGCACTTGAAACCTTGGCGCGCGACGCGGGATGCCCACGGGTGTTTCGCCTCAACGGCGCCGAAGAACTGCCAGATGATCTTTTTGGCGTAGTCGGCGTAACTGCAGGAGCGTCAGCGCCTGAGGAACTCGTCGAAGCAGTGATTGCTCGGCTCAATCCAACCGACGGAGTGGTAGAGGTCGCGTTTACTGATGAGGACGAATATTTTCCACCTCCCCGCAATTTGCGGGACATGCTCGCCACCCTCGACATCTGCGCCACCTTCAGCCTGGGTGGACCAGTAGCGACCCGACCCCCAGTCAATGACCGACTCGTACATGCCAGCGATGTCCTCGCAACCCTTGGCTAGTGGTTCAACCACCATTCCGATCAAGCATTCTGCATCACGATGCCAAGGACTGGCAGACTACGACTATGACTGAAACCTTCACCCGCATGGATGAGTCCACCCTTGAGCAATGGCAAGCTATTGGTCACGAAACCGCGACGAACCAACACCGTGTGGCCGATCGAATTATTGGCCTGCTCACGTCACTGAGCGACATAACTGACGGTTTCATCACCGACCAACTGACTCACTGTCTCCAAACTGCTACCCGAGCAGAGCGTGACGGCGCTGAACCCGAAGTCGTGTTCGCCTCGCTGTGTCACGACATCGGAAAAGCCATCAGCGTCCCGAATCATCCAGCAATTGCCGCAGAGATAGTTCGCCCCTATGTCAGCGAAGACGTCTACAACATGGTTCGGACTCACCAAGATTTTCAGGGGCGCCACTACTACGCACATTTTGGGGGAGATCCTGACGCGCGGGATCAATACGAAGGCGAAACCTTCTATGCGTTGACCGCCCAATTCGCCGACGAGTGGGACCAACTCGCCTTTGACCCTGATTATGACACGCTGCCACTGAATCATTTCGAGCCGCTGATACGCGAGATCACAGCTCGCGCTCGATTGATGTAACTCAACAGGTGACGCGCTGACCTGACTAAAAGGTCGACAGTGAACGCAATCGTCGCTCAGGTCGAACTTTCTGCTTCCTCTGAAGAATCACCGCCGCTTGTCGCCTCTTGGTGGTCCTGCGCCGTTGAGCGTCCTGCCAGAACCTGTGCTTCGTCGAACAATCGCTGGGTCGTGGCCGAGAGGTCAGCAGTCATCGCTTTGATCGCTTTGCGAGATGTGCGGCCACTTGCGTTTCCCGCCGGGGGAAACAGTGGCGCACCGATCACAATCGTCATGCGCACTGGGTGAACCATCTTGGAACCCTTAGGCATCGCGGCTTCGGTCCCGCCGAGTCCGACTGGGACGATCGGAACTCCGGTTCGACATGACAAAAACGCTGCGCCATCAAAGAAGTGTGCGACATGTGGGCCGAATTGACGGGTCCCTTCAGGGAACAACACCAAAACTTCACCGCGATCGAGAACAACCTGGCAGGCACGCAGTGCCTCGCGGTCAGCGCTTCCCCGCTGAACGGGAAACCCGCCGAGCGCAGTAAAGAACCAAGCACCGAAGGAACCTTTCCACAGCGATTCCTTACCCATATAACGAAGCCTTCGACTTGTTGCCAGTGCAATGAATGGGGTGTCGAGGTTCGATCGGTGGATGGGCGACAAGATAAACGGTCCGCTATCAGGAATATTCTCTCCGCCCACAACTTTTGCTCGAAAATAGGTGCGTGTGATGACAACGATGATGCCGCGCATGAACCGATAGAACACGCGCTGGCCGAAGGACATCTTTTCACCGAACTCGTGTCCATCCGGGTGAATGATCACTGTTTGGTCAGATGACATGCGGAAAACCTAAGTTAAATTGCTGAGAACTGCAGCGATGATCTCGTCGACAGTCATCTCACTTGTGTCAATCACAATCGCATCTGAGGCCTCACGCAGTGGATCATGGGCGCGACCCTGGTCCAATGCATCGCGCCGAGCGAGATCGGTAGCAACGGTCTCATAGGCAAGGTCGGACACCTCATTGGACCGCCTCATCGCTCGGACTTCAGGTGATGCATCGAGATAAATCTTGAGTTCTGCATCAGGGAAGACGACCGTACCGATATCACGCCCCTCGAGGACTCCTCCGCCACGTTTGGCTGCCCAAGCGCGCTGGCGAATTCTCATCTCTTCGCGCACAAGTGGGTTTGCTGCAACGATGCTGACCGCGCGAGTGACCTCGGGTCCACGAATCTCGATCGTGGCATCGACCCCGTCAACCATGACGGTACCGTCTGGGGACATCCGCAGTTCAAGACCCATGGCGACATGGGCTACTGGAGCGACGTCGTCGGGATCGATTCCTCGCCTGATCGCAGCAAACGCAACGGACCGATACATCGCTCCAGTATCGAGATACTCAAGTCCCAAGCGAGACGCCAGTGCACGCGCAACGGTGGATTTACCGGAACCGGCGGGGCCGTCTATCGCAATCACTCTCATGGTTTCTTCACCCTATCGGTCGATTAGACGTTGTTCGGCTTGACCCCCGGACGCTCCATTGGAGCAAACGGACTCAAACACGCGCCAAAAATCCGGGAAGGTCTTCGTGACACAACCAGGGTCACTGATGGCTATTCCAGGGTTGCGCAATCCGAGCAGTGCAAAGCTCATCGCCATTCGGTGATCGTCATAAGTCGCGATGACGCACGGGCTCGGCATGCCGGGATTCACGATGAACCCATCGACGGTTTCGGCGGCGTCGATACCACACCGTGCGAGTTCGGTCACGACAGCCTTTATGCGGTCTGACTCCTTCTTCCGGATAAATCCAATCCCGGTTACTTCGCACGGACCGTCGGCGAACACCGCTACCGCAGCGAATGTTTGTGCGGTGTCGGACATTTCTCCCATGTCGACGTGCACGGCTTTCAATTGCTTAGGACCGCGTACTTCGGTCCAGTCGATACCGCTGGTCACTTCGCAACCCATCGCAACGAGAACATCGACAAAGGCCATGTCACCTTGGGATGAAGCGGTCCCTAATCCCTCGACCCGAATTGAACTACCAGTAATAGCGGCGATGGCGAAAAAATAGGACGCAGCTGACGCGTCTGGCTCGACCTCAAAATCGCACGGCAGGTATCGAGTTGGTAACACCACATAAGTAGTGCTGTCGGCATCATGGTTGACAATGACCTCGGCACCAAAAGCACTCATTACCGAAAGAGTCAGATCGATATAACTCTCGGAGACCATTGGATGAGGCACTTCTATCTGAAGGCCAGCATCGAACATTGGACCAGCCAGCAAAAGCCCCGAAGTGAACTGGCTGGACTCCCCTGCTGCAACCTTCACCATCTCGAGTTTCGAGAGTGATCCTTGCGTACGTATGACCACGGGAAGCTGACCGGCCAGATCCTTTGGCTCAACTATCGCGCCGAGATCACGCATGGCATCGAAGACTCCACTCATCGGGCGCGACCGCAGTGACTCGCCGCCATCGAGTACATACTCGCCTTCAGCTAATAGAAGAAGCGGGGCCACAAATCGGGCGGTAGTCCCCGACAGAACCGCATTCAGGGCCGCGCGATCATTCGGGATGATTCGCTCCGAGTGTGGGCTCGAGATCGTCAAACATCCATCACGTTCATCCACAGCGATCACAAACCCCAATTGCCCGAGGCAGTCGATCATTGCTGCTGTGTCATCAGCGAATAACGCTCCCGAGATACGAGATGTACCCGCCGAAAGCACCGCACACACGAGTGCGCGATTCGTCACACTCTTTGAGCCAGGTACTCGAACAGAGTCCACGACAGGGATCGACATCGGCACAACAATGTAAGGATCAATCGGTGGCTCCGACATCGTGCTGGTGGTCATTCGATGCGATGTTGGGTCGGTCGATAGCCCGCCGCAGTGAGTCCAGTTTGGAAACGATCTCCTAACGTCATATCCACCAGAAGGATAAGCACGCCCTCGTTGCCCTCGAGGGAATGAGCAATCTCGAAATCGGCGATACTGACATCAAGGTCTGTTGCCAAGGTGAAAATTGGAGCGAGTGCACCCTGTTGATCGGGAATCGTCACCCGGATCTCAACCAAGTCCTCGGGACGAGCAACTCGGGCGGGTAACGCGATCCTCGCTTTACGAGCGGACTCGAGTACCTCAAGCAAGCCATTGCGATCATCTGTTTCGATAATTTCCCGGACTTCGACAAGCGCATCAATCAACCGTCCAAGTTCATCGACAATGGCATCGCGATTCTCAGCACAGATGTCTGGCCATATTCCGGGTTGACCCGCGGAAATTCTCGTCATGTCACGAAATCCACCAGCGGCGAGCCGCAAAACGGCGCGATGTTCTTCGGAACGCTCCGAAGCAAGCCGCATCATCGTCGCCGCGGTCAGGTGGGGAACGTGCGATACCGCAGCAACAAGCGAGTCGTGCCGGCTCGGAGGGATCGCTAGTACCGATGCTCCGAATGTCGTCACGATCGAACGAATCGTGGCAAATGCCGAATCATCAGTTCCATCGATTGGCGTCAGTACCCATGTCGCACCCTCGAACATATCGGCACGCGCCCCGTCAACGCCGTCGAGTTCGCTACCGGCCATTGGATGACCGCCAACGAAACGAGGATCAGACATCAAGCTCAACATCGGAGCCTTCACACTTCCGACATCGGTTACCAAGCCCGCGGTTGATCGAAGTGCGAACTGCGCTTGGTCAAGCACGGCTCCAACCGGAGTCGCCACAAATGTCACATCAGCAGATTCATCAAACCCGATCACGTCTAGTGCCCCGAGTACCAGTGCGCGCTGTGCCATTTCAGGCGAATCGTCGCTGCCGGTTACATGCCATCCCTGGGCGCGTAAGGCCAAGCCAATTGACCCACCGATGAGTCCAGTGCCGATCACCTGGGCTCGCCGACTTTCTGAAGTATCCATCAGATGATCAACGTGGGAGGTCGTCCCGAAGGCCGGCTGCACCCTCAAGATAGATGTGGTGCAGGTCAGCGCGAGCTAAATCGGTGTTGACATGCATCATGATTCGAATACAGAACGGCTGCGCACCAACAATGTCGAGCTCGCGAGCACACATCAACGGCACGTCGCCCAAGCCATTCTGTCGTGCGGCTTGGGCCGGAAACATGGAATGGATGTCCTTTGTCGCGGTAAAGATCACACTGATGATGTCGTCATGTTCAACGCTATTTTCGGTCAACATTTGCGCCAGCAGCGCATTCGTTCGCTCGCGTACTTGCTCCGGCAAATCGGAATCAACGGTGGTAGCACCACGTATCGCACGCACCCCAGCAGACATGTCGCCGATATTACCGAACGTCGGGCGTCGGCAGGTCGGCTCGGCGCTCCGCCCGGCTCAGTTGTCGACTTTGCGGGTCACGAGCACCAGGAGTAGCGGCTCGTTCGAGCGAGCGCACTTCATCAGATGTCAGCTGCCTCCATACACCCGGCTTAAGTTTCCGATCAGTCAATGGACCAATTCGAATGCGCACGAGTCGCGCGACAGGGTGCCCTACTGCCTCACACATTCGACGAACCTGCCGATTTTTCCCTTCATGAATAGTGATTCGCAGTACCCCGTCTGTTACCTGGGTCACTTGGGCGGGTGACGTAACGCCGTCATCTAGCGACACGCCTTCGCGAAGTGTCCGAATGGTTGCACGGGTCGGGACTCCATTGACGTGGGCGAGATATTCCTTGTCGACGCCAAATGACGGGTGGGTCAGTCGGTGAGTGAGTTCGCCGTCATTGGTCAAGAGCAACAAGCCCTCGGTGTCGTAATCAAGACGTCCAACCGGAAAAACTCTGACCTCGTCTGGAACAAGCGACACGACGGTTGTGCGACCTTCAGGATCATCGGCCGTCGTCACGACACCTGTGGGCTTATTGAGCAAGTAATACACCAGGCCCGGAGCTATTCCAATCGATACGCCATCGACTTCAACGGTGTCACTCGTTGGCTGTACACGGCGCCCGAGCACCGCAATCTCTCCGTTGACCCGCACTCGCCCATCGGCGATCAAGTCCTCGCAGACGCGTCGACTGCCAATTCCGGTTTGAGCAAGGACCTTCTGGAGGCGCTCGCCTTCAGATTGAGTAACCAACGTCATTCGGCGCTATCAGCATCGAACGTCGATTCGAGCTCGGGAGCATATGGTGTATCGCCTGGTGTATCGCCTGGTGAATCGTCGGTTGATTCGTCCAGAACTTCAGGCGGAGGGCTAACTGGCGGCTCCACTAATAGAGGCATATCTGATTCGATGCGCAAGCCAATTTCGAGCGCCTCGAGGACATCTGCACCAGGCACGAATGCAGCAACCGGAGGCAAGTCATCTAGCGAAGCCAAACCCATCCGCTCCAAGAAGCTTGTCGTCGTGCCAAACAGCACTGCTTGACCCGGTCCCGGATCACGAGCGATTTCCGCTATGTACCCACGTTGCTCAAGAGTGCGCACGACGCCGTCGACATTCACCCCGCGTATTGATGCAACTTGCGCGCGCGAAATGGGTTGCTTGTAGGTGATAATTGCCAGCGTCTCAAGCGCCGCTGACGACAACCGTGCGCTTTGCCCCTCAAGCACAAATCGTTCGACGTAACCCGACAGATCTGGATGACTTTGGAATCGCCACCCACCCGCGATATTGACAAGGACGAATCCACGATCTTCGGCCTCGTAGGTTGCGGCCATGGAAACCAGAAGTTCGTCCATGGCCGAGGGAGCGGTTTCAGTTACTTGAGCCAATAGGTGTGGATCGACGGGGCTGTCAGCCACCATCAAAATCGCCTCAACCGCACGGCGGGTCTCGTCAGACATCAGCCCTCATAGGTATCGATGGCAGCGAAATCAGCTGCGTTGGCAGAGTCACCGAGCCAAATAACCTCAATGTCGCCAAATGCCATTGCCTGATCGAGTTCGATGAGGCCTTGCTTGTACAACTCCAGCACTGCGAGGAAACGAACGACTACCTCGAGGCGTTCCACAAACTGTTCGGTAAGGCGCCTGAATGAAATCCGCCCAACACGCGGCAGTTCATCGAGGAGTTCTTCGACGGCCTCGATGACACTGATGCGAACCGAATGAATGTGTCCAGCATCCACGACCGGAACTGGTCGTGGAGCCATCGCACGTACATACGCTGCACGCAGATCTTCGAGATCAATTCCCTCGAGCAAATCAGGCGTCAGATCAAGAAAATGATCTTCAAGGCCACTCGTTCGCGGATGCGAGCGAGCAGCTTCGACCGACATCGCGTGCAACATGATCGCCGCGTCCTTGAAGGTCTTACATTCCAGTAGGCGGTTGATGAGAAGATCCCGCTCCTCCCAGAGAGCCAGTTCATCATCAAGATCAACATCTGAATCACCAGGCAACAATCGCTTCGTTTTGAGCTCCACCAAGGTTGCGGCGATAAGCAAGAATTCGGTAGCGATCTCGAGATCGACCGACTCAAAACTCGCAAGTTCGGTGAGGTAGGCGTCGACGATTTGGGTTAATGAGATCTCGTACAGATCTACTTGCTCCCGCAATATGAGGTGCAGGAGCAGATCAAATGGCCCGTCAAAAACTGGAGTCTGCACGGCATAGGGCATCGCGACACGATAGAGCGGGATTGGGGTACCGCCCGCGCATGCCGTTTCGACGGCCAATTGGGCTTGATTTTGGACAACCTTCGGACATTGTCACTGGCAGACCTGGCCCCTGAGATGAGGGTGGGAAGTTGGGTCGAACCGTCACAACTGTCCAGTTGCGCTTGAGAAAGGCCGCTAGAGGTCTTTCTGTCCCCTACGATCCTGCGTCATGGCACGCGTCTTTTCTGGCATCAAGCCGACTGGTCCAGTCCAACTCGGCAACCTCCTCGGAGCATTGCAGTTTTGGGCCGGTGATCAAGACGAGAACGAATCGATCTTCTGCGTCGTGGATCTCCACGCACTCACCGTTCCTCAAGAACCGGCACAGCTTCGGTCGACGACGTTGGAATTGGCCCAATTGCTGATCGCCATTGGGATCGATCCGGAGATTTCGACATTGTTCGTGCAAAGCCACGTTCCACAACACGCCGAATTGGCATGGATGATGGAGTGCACTGCATCGTTTGGTGAGCTTCGCCGTATGACCCAGTTCAAGGACAAATCCGACAGCGCCGATTTCGTTTCAGGTGGCCTGTTTACTTACCCGGCGCTCATGGCAGCCGATATTTTGCTGTACCAAACTGACAAAGTCCCAGTCGGCGACGATCAGCGCCAACACATTGAACTTGCACGCGATCTCGCCATTCGGTTCAACGGACGCTACGGCGAAACGTTTGTTGTCCCTGAAGCAGCGATACCCAGAATCGCTGCCCGGGTCATGGATCTCCAGCATCCAAGCCAGAAAATGTCCAAGTCGATTGATTCACCGCAGGGCACAATTTTGGTCCTCGATGACCTCGATGTCGTCGCCAAGAAGATTAAGCGGGCAGTAACCGATGTTGACAATGACGTGCGGTTCGATCCCGACGGTAAACCTGGCGTATCGAATCTCCTCACAATCTTGGCCTCGTGTACGGGGAGTGACCCGGCGATCCTCGCCGATTCCTACTCGCAATACGGACCGCTCAAAGCTGATTGCGCCGACGCAGTGGTCGAACTGTTGCGGCCGATTCAGGTGCGGTTTGCGGAACTCGCGGCCGACCCGGTCCGCGCTGCGCAGATTCTCGCTCAAGGAGCAGATAAAGCTCAACGGATCGCCAGCGGCACCCTTGAGCGTGCACGAAGCGCTATTGGATTGTTGCCGCCGATTTGATCGGCTTAATCGTCGTCCGCTGCCTTCAATGCTTCACCAATGGGTAGCGGAACAGACCATTCCGAAGACGGAAGGTGATGTTCTCGCGCCCATGCCTCGGTTAACGGATCGCTACCGGCCATCGCCAACAGATCACCACCGAGTCTTGCATGCTGGAGATACAGGCCAACTTTGCGAGTGAAACCGGTTGTGCGGGTCCAAGCCCGAATGACATTGGCATCGTGGCCGGCAACTGCACCAGAAATCGTTGCTATGACCCGGCCATATGTTCCTAGTCCCGACTCGGATTTGCCAACATCATGGAGCAATGCTGCAGCGATGATTGCCTGGCTCGCTTCAATACCGAGCGACAGTTCGACTCGTCGAGCTACCACAATCGAATGTCGGCGGTCTGCCATCGACATGTCCGTCCACAATGCGACCTCCTCGCGAGTCAGATGTGATTGCGCCCAAGCCGACGCATCCGGCGAGGGACCAATGATCCACAGTGAACCAAAAAACCGACGGATCAAATGACTCAGGTGCACGTCGCGCTCGGTTTTAGGCGGCGTGAATCCGACAATGACGTGCGGCAGGCATCGCCTCGAGTCGTTCGGCGTCGATTGGTTCGTGACAGACCTCACATTGGCCGTAGGTACCTGCATCAATGTTGTCGATAGCATGTTGTACGTCGTCGAGTTGCGCCCGCAGTTCATTCGCCAACGACATGATCTCGTCTTGCTCAGCTGCAACTTGCGCGCCATCAGCGACATGCTCATCTAGGGTTTCGGCCAACTCATCGGTTTGCAACTGCGAAACCTGCTCCTGCAACGCCCGCTGGCGCGCATCGAGAGCATTTCGCATGGCCGCATCGGAAACGACATCAGGATTTTCATCATCATTCACAGGCCTGACCCTACTTCGCTCAGTGTGCTTTAGCGCGTGGATGAGCCGATTCATAGACAACTCGAAGCCGTTCAGTCGACACCAAGGTATAGACCTGGGTCGTGCTCAACGACGCATGCCCAAGCAGCTCCTGCACTGCTCTGATATCAGCCCCATGGTCAAGCATGTGAGTCGCACACGAATGACGCAGCACGTGCGGTGTTAGTCGATCTCCGAGGCCGACTCGGTCGCCGTGGCTCCGAACAATCTGCCACGCGCCCTGGCGAGTAAGGCGACCACCGCGACGGTTGAGAAATACCGCCTCCGCGTCGTCGCGCCGAGCCCACTGAGTGGGAACAAGCACCTCTCGGCCCGACGGCGACAGGTAAGCCGAAAGTGCATCTCGTGCGAATCGGCCTACCGGCACCATACGTTCCTTGGCCCCTTTGCCAAAGGCTCGAATCAAACCCGACTGCACGTCTACGTCAGCTAATCCAAGGCCAATCAATTCCGAGATTCGGAGTCCTGTTCCGTAGAGAACCTCAAGGATTGCACGATCTCGAAGACCGATCGCGTCCTTTCCACTAACTGATTCGAGTAACGAAGAGACTTCAGCCTCGGTGAGTGGTTTCGGCAAACCTTTGGGAACCCGCGGCACATCGATTTGCGCAGTCGGATCGACGTCCAAGTAGCCCTCCTGGGCCATGAACCGATAGAGGGATCGCACTGCTACCAACGCCCGTGCCACCGAAGCGGGCGCTTGACCAGTTGCCCGAATCGCTGCCACATACGACGCGATCGTTGGTTCATCTGCATCGGCGAGGGAAACCGATCGATCGGTAAGCCACGCCACATACCCGCGCAGGTCTCGCCGATAAGCCGCCAACGTATTTACTGATCGACCTCGCTCAGCCGCCAGCCAAGTCAGGAAATCTTCAACTTCAAGTGGCGTCACCGCCCCTGCGGACGGGTCAGCGTCCAAGGTGCCGAAGCGCGAGAGTTAAGCCAATAATGGACTTCGCGTCGCAGATCGCCGCCGATTGAATGAGACCAGCAATCTCGTCGATTGGCACACGCTCGATGGTCATGTGTTCCTCCTCAACCCCCTGCGCATCGCTAGGCACATCGACCAATTCACTACCGAGATAGACGAAGGAAAGTTCGTCGCAAAAACCAGGAGAATTGTAAAATTCGGCAAGTTTGATGAGTGAGCCCGCTCGATAACCCACCTCTTCTTCTAATTCGCGATAAGCAGTTTGCTCGGGTGGTTCTCCGGGGATATCTCGCTTGCCGGCTGGGATTTCGAGTAGCAGCCCATCAATCGCCGCTCGATATTGTCGAAGCATTACGACGTGATCGTCCAGAATTGGAACAATTGAAACTGCACCGGGGTGGTGCACAATGTCGCGCTCAAAAACGATGCCGTCGGGGGCAGAGAAGCTCCCGATGCCGAGCCCAATTACATGACCCTGGTAGAGCGCCCGCTCAGAGTGCTTGTGGAAGCGCTGGTCTCGGGTTGGCTCGGCAGCCATGGCTTAACCAGCCGGCGCCACAGCGGGGTCGCGCTCGACCTGCAGGAGGTGAGGGTTGCGCCCCTCTGCACGACTCCGCGCTGCGCCAATGAATTCACGGAACAACGGAGCGGGCCGATCAGGTCGACTCTTGAACTCAGGGTGTGCTTGGGTTCCAACCCAAAACGGATGGTCGGTGAGTTCAATGAACTCAACCAAACGGCCGTCGGGCGACGTGCCTGAACAAACGAAACTGCTCTCGTCAAACTTTGCCCGAAATTTAGGATTGAACTCGTAGCGGTGCCGATGTCGTTCAGAAACAACCTCGCGCCCATAGGCTTTCGCAACTCGAGAACCAGGCTGCAGTTCGGCGACATAGGCCCCGAGTCGCATAGTTCCGCCCATGTCAGTCACGTCCCGTTGTGAATCCATGAGGTCAATGACTGGGTACGAAGTGCGAGGGTCGAACTCGCTCGAGTTTGCCCCCGCGAGGCCAAGCACGTTTCGGGCGTACTCGATCGTCATAACCTGCATACCTAGACATAGCCCAAGGCAGGGAACGTCGTTCTCGCGTGCATAATTCGCGGCGGCGATCTTGCCTTCGATTCCGCGCTCGCCAAACCCACCTGGAATAACGATTCCATCGAGATCACGCAGTCGACCATCAGCGAGCAAACCTTCGACGTCTTCGGCTTGAATCCAGTCGACCTCGACCCGCGCTCCGTGGAAAAAACCGCCATGCTTCAGTGACTCAACGACGGACAAGTAAGCATCGGGCAGACTCACGTACTTGCCGATGATGCCAACTCGAACCGGATCATCGGCTGTTTCGATTCTCTCGATCAGAGTTTCCCATTCGGACAGGTCGATCTGACGATCAGTCCAGCCAAGGAGCTTGCAGACGTAATCGTCTAACCCCTCTCGATGCAGAACCAAAGGAATTTCATAAAGATTTCGTGCGTCGGCCGCGTTGACAACTGCCTCTACGGGAACGTCACAGAGATTGGAGATCTTGCGTTTGAGTTCCGGAGAGATCGGAGCCTCGCTGCGGCAGATAATCGCATCCGGCTGAATCCCCCGACTACGCAGCTCAGTCACCGAATGCTGCGTCGGCTTCGTCTTTTGCTCACCAGCGGGGCCGATGAACGGAACCAGCGTCACGTGCATATAGCAAACGTTGTCACGCCCGACATCAAGGCGAAACTGACGAATGGCCTCAAGAAAAGGGAGGATCTCGATATCGCCAACAGTGCCGCCGACCTCGGTTATGACCACATCGACGTCTTCTCCCGCGAGCCGAGTGATACGCCGCTTGATCTCGTCGGTGATGTGAGGGATTACTTGCACCGTTTTTCCCAGGTAATCACCTCGGCGTTCTGCCGCAAGCACCGCTGAGTAAATCGAGCCTGTTGTCGCGTTCGAATCTTGTGAGAGTGGCTCATCGATAAATCGTTCGTAATGACCAAGGTCGAGATCGGTCTCGCCTCCGTCATCGGTAACAAATACCTCACCATGTTCAAACGGATTCATGGTGCCGGGGTCGACGTTGATGTAGGGATCAAGCTTTTGCATCGTGACACGAAGTCCACGAGCTTTCAGTAACCGCCCGAGCGATGAAGCCGACAACCCTTTCCCGAGGGAACTGGCAACACCTCCTGTCACGAAGATGTGCTTGGTCACTTCAATGCCTCCCAGGCCGCCGGAACACGACGGAAACTCACCGTAGCGCGCTCAACACCCGGCCCGATGCATTGTCAGAAACTGCCAAGTCATGAGCCATTTTCAACGCCCGCGGATATGAACCGACTCGGCCAATAGTTCTCTGGCATGCCGCTGTGCGGTAGCACTATCGGGTGAGCCGGAAAGCATCCGAGCGACCTCAACCACCCGGGCGGGAGCGTCAAGCACCACCGCAGTTGTCGTCGTTACGTCGTTCGCGACGGATTTCTGGACTTCGACTTGGGCATCTGCAAACGCTGCCACTTGTGCCAGATGAGTCACGACAAGTACCTGGTGTGTTAACCCAAGTGCCGCCAATGCACTTCCGACTGCGGTCGCAGCGGTACCACCAATGCCCGCATCGACCTCATCAAACACCAACGTCGGCGGTGCTTCCGATAAAACCAGTCGAAGCGCCAACATTGCGCGCGCAAGTTCGCCACCTGATGCCGCCTTTGCAAGCGAGAGCGGCGGACTTCCAGGATTTGGAGCCAAGAGAAATGTCACGTCATCGCCAGGATCCTCACCAACCTCAACAACCATCCGAGCCTTCGGCATCGCAAGATCAACAAGATGTCCAACTGTTGCCTCAGCCAACAAGGGCGCGCACTTTCGACGCTCGCTTCCGACGAGTTGTTCGATGTCCCGAAGTTCTTTGAACGCCTCGTCGCGAAGTGCGTCAAGCTCGGTCGCCCGCGCCTCACGACCAGCGAGTTCCGCTAGTCGGTTTTCGGCGTCGATACGAAAACTCATGACATCGGCGAGGGATTCGCCGTACTTCCGTCGCAATTCGAACAACAGTCGTCGACGTTGCCGCACGGCATCTTGGCGCTGCGGATCCTGAGCAATCCCCTCACCTATTGCCCGCACATCCGACGCGATATCAGCAACTTCGGATGCGACGTCTCGCAGACGCCCCACGAGATGCTCGAAGGGCCGCTGACCGTCAAGCGCCGCGATCGCGCGACCGAGGTGGGAACCAGCCGCGTCATCAACATCAAGCGCGCCAAGCGCAAGCAGCGCTGCATCTTGGAATGCCAAGGCGCCGGCCAGAAGATCTTCTTCTGCTTCGAGTTGTGAGTCTTCATTCTCGTCAACCACGTTGGCGTCGGCGAGTTCATCCACCTGAAACCGCAACAGGTCAACTTCTCTCGCCCGATCACGATCGTCTCCGCCGAGTAATGCCCGCTCGGCATCAATGGTCGCGACATTCTCGCGAGCGGCCAACAATGGCCCGAGGTCAATCGATCCAAAACGATCGAGAGCGCGCCGCTGCACGGTCGTCAAGAGCAACGATTGATGCTCATGCTGACCGTGAAGGTCAACCAACTCCTCGCCGATGTCGGCCAGAGCCGTCGCAGTGGCGAGGCTGCCATCGATATAGGCACGAGAGCGACCTTCAACCGGGACTACCCGACGAAGCACCACGTCACGGGCTCGAGGATTATCGGGCGCTCCGATCAGGAATCGCCCCTCGACCGATGCCTCGGCGCAACCATGGCGAACCATCGATCCGTCAGCCCGACCACCCATCAGTAATGCGATTGCCTCAACAATGAGCGTCTTTCCTGCGCCAGTCTCGCCCGTTACTGCGGTCATCCCAGCGCCAAGCACGATCGACAGTTCATTAATCACTCCAAGATCACGAACCGATAACTCAAGCAACATCAGCTAGCCGATCGTGGTTGGACCAGATGATTCATCGGTCATTCAGGCCAAACTTGGCCTTCAAAATCCGGTGAAAATCGCGAGGTCCAAACGTGACCAATCGCGCCGCATGGGTTGACGCGCTGCACGCTATTCCGGCGCCTGGAGCCAATTCGGCAATGGTACGTCCGTCAACGGCGAGGCGAGCCGGGTAATGACCGCTCACGACAATCTGCAACGTTGTCTCAGGTTCAAGAACCAGGGATCGATCGAACAACATGTGAGGAGATACGGGAGTGACAATGATGGCTCGATGGGTCGGCGCAACGATTGGTCCACGTGCCGACAAGTTGTACGCGGTCGAACCAGTGGGGGTGGCCACAATCAGACCATCTGCTGCATACGGCGTGAATACCTGACCGTCGATACTGACATCGAGTCGCACAGTGGGCCCTTGAGTGGTCTTTTCGAGCACGGCCTCATTCAATGCAACTACTGAGTCGAGTTCCAAGTCTCCGGTACCAGAGACCGAAAGCAACATTCGTTCCTCGATCTCAAAATCAGCAGCAAGAAAACGCTCGAGCGCGTCCCAAACACCAGCTGGTTCAACTTCGGTGAGATAACCGAGTTGGCCAAGATTCACTCCGATGACTGGCACATTCGACCTCGACACGAGGTGAACGGCCCGGAGCATGGAGCCATCGCCGCCGAGGCTCACCGCCACATCAAGGACACTGGCAAATTCAGAATCGGCGACTCCGTTACTCGAAAGACTCGCTCGCTGTGCATCAGCGATCGGGAGGCACACTTTGTGACCGTTTGCTTCCATCCGCTGCACAATTTCGGCCGCGAGCGCAAATGCTTCCGGGCGTTCGTGATGGACAACCAATCCGAATGTCGCCATCTCAGCCAATCACCTTCGATGCAATGGCATTCAGTGCCTCAGTAACCGCTACATTCGCCATCAGCTGATGGTCGGCTGGAGCAGTCAGACCGGGCCGAGCGTAAATCAGGAACTCGACGTTGCCGTCAGTCCCGGTGATTGGCGATGCCATGGCACCTATGATGGCGGCTCCGCGAGCTTCGAACGCGGACATGGCTGACAACAACACATCAAGCCATACCTGAGGGTCAGACACAATGCCTCTTCCTTTGGCCACGATCTCCCGTCCAGCTTCGAACTGAGGCTTCACGAGCGTCACGAATTGACCCGAGTGTTTGACAACGCCCAGCAACGCATCGAGCACTACCGCCAGAGAAATGAACGAGAGGTCTGCGGTAATCACATCAACCGGCAGGCCCACGATGCCTGGGTCTAGCGAGCGCACGTTAGTGCGATCGACGACCCGAACTCTATCGTCCGAAGCAATGCGTTCGTGCAGCTGGCCATATCCGACGTCGACGGCAAACACCTCGATCGCTCCGCGCTGCAGGAGGCAATCGCAAAATCCACCTGTCGACGCTCCCGCGTCAAGAACACGAAGACCTGCGACATCAACTGAAAAACGGTCCAACGCAGCATCCAACTTTGCACCGGCACGACTTACAAACCGAGGCCCTGGCCCTTGCACAACAAGCGACTCGCCCGCCGCAACAAGACGTGCTGGCTTATCGGCCACGACCCCACCGGCAAGAACACGTCCAGCGGCAATGTCTTGTTGCGCCCGCTCACGACTTGGAGCGAGTCCCCGTCGAACGAGTTCGGAATCCAGCCGACGACGGGGAGTCATCGCAGCCGCGTCGAGAAGCGCTCTGAGCGGATACTCAGCCTGCCGATCGAGAAGTCGCCGGAGTCTTCTTGGCGGCAGTCATCTTCGCCGGAGTCTTCTTGGCGGCAGTCTTCTTGGCGGCCGCTTTTGGGGCTAGTGGTTGTGCGCGTCGAGGCGACAGACGATTGAGTTTCGCCATGCGCTTTTCGAGCTGCTCAAGATCGGTTCGAATTCCAACGATTTGGGCACGAAGTTCGGTCTCGATCACTTCAACAAGGCGTTCTCCGGCAGACCTGCTGCGTTCAAGCACGTCTTGGACCATCTGCTGCGCTTGCCGCGCCTGATCCTCTGAGGTCTTGCTCATCTGTTCAGATGCACGGTTGATTTGACCTAATACCTGATCCAGCGCATCTTGCGCTCGCGCCACAGCATCGGCTCCAACTTCGCGCGAGCGGCTAAGAAAATCGTTTTCTGCCATGTGGCGAGACTAGGCGCGCCTCGGTCAAGACACCAGAGCCAACCACAGGAAAAGGCTACTGATCGCCGACCAGCCGATTCACAAGTGTAAGGAGGTCAACCGCGGACACATCAGGCTGGGGCTCAACTGGCAAGTCCGATTCCGATGTCACACCGGAATACACCAATCCAAATTGAAAGCCGAGGGCACGTGCTAAGCGCCCGTCGGTATCTGCTCGATCGCCGACAACCGTTCCACTCGAACCGGCGAGACGCCTCAGTAACGCAACCATTGGCCCGTAAGGCTTCCCAGCGATGACCGGAAGAACGCCGCTCGCAGCCACCACCGCCGCAAGGATTGCGCCCGCACCTGGTAAGAGGCCGTTCGATCCGGGATACGTCATGTCATCATTGGTGGCTATCAACCGCGCTCCGGACTGCAACGCAGTACAGGCATGGCTCAATCGCTGATAATCGAATTCGACGTGCAGTCCGACCATGACCGCATTGACGTCGGTGACCGATTGAACCGCGTCGATTGCCTCGGCGCCGCGACCAACCACCGCTTCGGTGATGCCCGGCCCGCCGCAGACCAAGATGCGCTCACCTGGCTCAATGAGCGTGGCAGCCGCCATCGGCGACGTCACCAACTCATCGAACGGGTCAATCCCATGGCGATGAAGTTTTTCGACCATGGCCTGGTGGGTTGAGCGAGCATTATTTGAAACGAACCAAACGGTCTCGCCGACTTCCCGCAGTCGCTCAACGGACTGAACTGCTCCGGCGATAGGCGTGTCGCCTCGCCACACAACCCCATCAAGGTCCAAAAGCCACGCCATGAGGACGCATCGTTACACGGAAACGGTGCACGCACGCTGTAGGGGCCGACTCCGACTGCTCAGCGGTCTGATAAGCCTAAGGCATGCTTCGATTTCAACCCTTCCGCGGCGTCCGTTACGACACAAGGTTGGTGGACCTCGCCGATGTCACCGTGCCGCCCTACGACGTCATTCGAGATGATGATCGTGCCAACCTCGCCGCCCGGCACGTTGCGAGCGCAGTCGTCGTCGACCTCCCGACTACCGGAACCGACGTTTACGCCGAAGCTGCGCGCCAATTCGCCGAATGGCTGAGGGACGGCACGTTGATTCGCGACAGCAGGCCTTGTTTTTACGGTTATCGAATGAGTCATTCCGATGAGCATGGAAATCCTCGACATACCACCGGTGTTTTCGGCGCACTCGCTCTTTCTCATCCAGGAGAAGGCGGCATCCTCCCCCACGAACAGACAACGCCAAAGGCAAAAAGTGATCGTCTGAGTTTGATGCAGGCAACCCAAGCAAACCTTTCGGCTGTTTGGGGCCTATCGGCTTCGGAGGGCCTCACCAACGCCATCAATCCGCAGGACGCTACCGTTGTCTCGTGGACCGATGAAGTCGGCGTTCAGCACAGTTTCTGGACCATCTCGAATGAAAAACAGATCGACACCATTGCTCGCATCGCTGATGAGGCACCGGTCTTAATCGCAGATGGACACCATCGCTACGAAACTGCGCTGACCTATCGCGACGAAGTTTTCGTCGCCACCTCTGCCAACCTTCCCGGCCGCGAAGCGGTACTCGTATACCTCGTTGAATTGACCGACGACGAGCTCTCGGTATTGCCAATACATCGCTTGATCTCAGGCTTACCCGATGACTTTGATTTCAAACCCGCACTTGCCCCGTACTTCGACTTGGAACCAGCGGGAGCGATTGATTCAGACATCTTGGATGAGATGGATCAACAGAGCGCGCTCACGTTGGTACTGCCAGACGAAGCGTGGTTCCTCGTTCCGCGCGCAGATGCTTTGGCCGAGGCGCGCGACCTCGATAGCAGTCGACTCGATTTCGCATTGCAAGGTTTCCCTCCCCACCATCTCGAGTTTCAGCATGGAGTTGACCACGTTGTCGAACGGGTCGTTGCCCGCGAAGCACAAGGCGGATTCTTGTTACGGCCCGCGACAGTCGACCAGATCGTGGCTATTGCTCACGGCGGCGAACGAATGCCCCCAAAAACTACGTTTTTTTATCCAAAACCACGAACCGGTGTGATCTTTCGGATGCTCGATGAGTAACGCAGTATTCCTTCGCACCGGCGTTCAAAGCGCCGAGGCAATACCTAACGAAACCGACAATCAGGCGACGGTGACCGACTCAGCGAGATACACATCTTGGACGGCGTTAAGTAACTCAACGCCCTCGGCGGTTGGGCGCTGGAATGCTTTTCGTCCAGTAATGAGGCCCGTTCCACCAGCACGCTTATTGATAACTGCGGTACGAACGGCATCAGCGAGATCACTTTGCCCAGCAGACTCGCCGCCGGAATTGATAAGGCCAATGCGACCCATGTAACAGTTGGCGACCTGCCAACGAGCAAGGTCAATTGGGTGGTCGGTTACCAATTCGCTATAGACCAGCGGTGACGACTTGCCGAACCCCGGCAACGCCGGATAACCGCCGTTGTTGGTCGGGAGTTTTTGCTTGATGATGTCGGCTTCGATCGTCACTCCGAGATGATTCGCTTGACCAGTCAGATCAGCTGAAGCGTGATAGTCGACGCCATCGACTTTGAACCCGTTATTGCGCAAGTAGCACCAAAGTACCGTGAACATCCCGAGTTCGTGGGCCCGTTGGAATGCTTCGCTCACCTCAATAATCTGACGGTGAGATTCGGGTGAACCGAAATAGATCGTGGCGCCAACACCAGCGGCACCGAGGTCATAGGCCTGGTCAACTGAGCCGTACATGATCTGGTCGAACTCATTCGGGTATGTCAGCAATTCATTGTGGTTGATTTTTACGATAAAGGGAATCTTGTGCGCGTACTGGCGCGAGCACATTCCAAGCACACCGAACGTGCTCGCTACCGCGTTGCATCCACCGTCAATGGCCAACTCCACGATGTTGCGCGGGTCAAAGTAACGGGGATTCGGAGCAAACGACGCGGCAGCTGAATGCTCAATGCCTTGGTCGACGGGAAGAATCGACACGTACCCGGTGCCAGCGAGACGACCGTGGTCGAACAACGCCTGCAGGTTGCGCAAAACCTGAGGCGATCGATCAGTGTCTTTGTAGACGCGATCGACAATGTCGCCGCCTGGAAGCGTCAACTCATCTCGGCGGACACCAGTCGAAACATGCGACAGCAAGCTCTCCGCATCGGCACCCAATAAACCGTCGATATCAACCATGATGCTCCTCAGTGGGTTCTATTCACGTTCCGCGCTATCGGCCAGCTAGTGGCTCGATTACCACCTTCGCGTAGGCACGCCGAACCTGCCAATTTCCAAGCCTCAACGAATCGGCTTATGCCGATTCAAGCGTGCGCTTTCGTAACGAAACTAAGACCAAGCCCACTGCTACCAAAATCAATCCGGCACCCGAGACATAGCGGCCAACGCGATACCACTGCTCGATCGTTGCAAACGACAAGTTGGCAACCAAGGGTAAATAGGCGAGCGCTCGCATGAAGATCCCGATGATGCCAAGCACAACAGCCGTGCGACCGAGTCGGTTCGTAATATGGTCGATATGGGTCGTGACCCCGACGGCAATGAGGGCAAGTCCGATCGCCACCAAACTCTTGTCTAAGCGTGACCACCGACCGTCCGAGTGGGCAACTTCGAGATAACAGATCCCGGTCATGAAGAATCCAACCGCGGCAAATGTCAGCGACTTGAACGATGCATGGATCGTCGTCAACGGATCTGACGTTCCTAGCTCAAGCTGCGCTTCTTTGCGGGCGACGACCAAGAAAAGACTGAGCGAAATGAGCAAAAATGCCGCACCTTTGACGTTCCATTCGAATTGGACCCATGACACAACGTTGACGTTGGCTGGCTTCATGGCATAGGGCAATTCAGCAAGCGCCCATGCCATCGAACCGATAATGCCAAGGATGACCGGCCAAAGTCCCAACCTATTCGCAAGATGATCGATGTAAGTTATGACGCCAATGGCAATCAACAAAGGCCCGAGCACCTCCATCACGAATACAAGTTGAGACGCATTCGTTGAGTGCAGCACCTCGCCAAGGCCGGCCAACAAAAACCCCAATGCACCGACCGCCAGCGAAAAATACGAGGCGTGAACCGGTTCGATCGAACCGTCACCGGACGCAGGTGCCGAAGTTGTTGCCGTCATGGCTATCTCCTCACGGTTCGCATCGGTGCGAACAACGGTCAGAAGATAGTGGTCAGCTACGTGCGGAATCGGGATACCAACGACCATTCTTGGCTGCGCAGTCAGGCTGGCTACGCGGTCAGGCTGACCAAGCGCTGATTCTGTTCAGCGCAGAGCTCGTAGTCGAAGTCGCACGTCGGCGAACCCCGGGTCAAGTTCATCCAACCGGCCGAAAAGCTGACGCGCTCGCGCAACGTCACCGGCGCGTTCGTACAAATCTGCGAGTGCATAGCCACGACGCAAATGATGTTCCTGCGATCGACGAGGCATTCGCCAACCTTGTTCAAGAACACGTATCGCACCCTGCAAATCGCCACCATCAGCGAGCGAACCGGCGTACACGATTCGTCCCTCAACCATCAGTTCTGCATTCGGCGACGCACTTCGAAGTTCGTGCCAAAGCTCCTCAACCATCGCTTGATCACCGAGAGCACGATAACAATCGGCCAGCACCGGATGCTGTTCGGTCGTGCCAGTTAGTAGGCGAAATGCCTCCAACTCTTTGATGGCCAATTTCCATTTTCCCTGCCGATACAGGGTAAGGCCGTACAACTCACGCGCATCAGCAACCCGAGGCGCTTCGTCAACGAGCTTGCGTAAGATTCGAGCCGAATCCATGTAGCGCTCGGCATCGTAAGTGCGCGTCGCGTCCTTCAACCGCTGTTCAAGGCGCGGGGCTCGCAGCGAGCCCACCGACCGGTTCAACTCTTTGCGAACCTCATCTTCTAGTTCGATGTCTTCATCAATAACCCCGCGACGCCCACGTGAAACTGCAGAATTCGCTTCATCGCGCACTTCATCAACTCGAACCCACTCATCGATCGCACGATCGGGTGGACCATGACGTTCTGCTTCCTCACGAGCCGCCTCCATGACCTCACGCCAAGTCGATGAAGCGCCAGAGCCGCCTTCTTCGATCCGGCCAGCGGCGCGACGCGCCAGGCCACCCCACTTGGGATCACCGGCGAGATAGGGCTCACTCGGGGACCGACGTGAAGATCCAGACCGGCGACCAGCATTCGGGCGATCAGTCGATTGAGAACTGCTGCGAGCACTTGACCGCGAATTCGAACGGGAACTCGAACGGGAACTCGACCGCGAGCTCGGCGCTGACCGCGAGCTCGACCGCGAACTGGAACGGCGACTGGACCGCTCACCGCCTACCGAGTCGTCGTGTGATGGACGAGAAGAACTTCGCCGCGACGAAGAGCCACTGCGCGACGAGGAACCACCAGCTCGGCTAGCCGGTTGCGATCTGCTCGACGAACCTTTTGAGGCTCCTGCCGAGCGGCGCGAACTGGTTCCGGAGCGCCGGGGCGAACCGGAAGTAGAAGAAGACATCGCGGCCATCGTACCGGACGAACGTAAGTACAAAATCGAGTTCGGGCCATAAACGACAAACGGGGCCCCGTTAGGGACCCCGTTCATACGAAGAAATTCGGCGGCGACCTACTCTCCCAGGGAGTCTCCTCCCAAGTACCATCGGCGCTGGTGGGCTTAACTTCCGTGTTCGGAATGGGAACGGGTGTGACCCCACCGCTATGGCCACCGAAATCTGTTGTCAAGAACGAGCGCGGTCGGAAAACCGAGCGCTCGAGCCCTTGAAAGAACTCCACAGCGAGCACGAACATCATTGTCAATCCAAGCCCTCGGCCGATTAGTACCGGTCGGCTGAACACGTTGCCGTGCTTACACCTCCGGCCTATCAACGTGGTGATCTGGCCACGGGCCTTACCTGGTTAACCCAGTGGGAAATTTCATCTTGGAACAGGCTTCGCGCTTATATGCTTTCAGCGCTTATCCCTTCCGCAGGTGGCTAACCAGCCATGCCCTTGGCAGGACAACTGGCACACCAGAGCTGCGTCCGTCCCGGTCCTCTCGTACTAGGGACAGCCTTCCTCAAATTTCCTACGGCTGCAGAGGATAGGGACCGAACTGTCTCACGACGTTCTAAACCCAGCTCGCGTACCGCTTTAATGGGCGAACAGCCCAACCCTTGGGACCTGCTTCAGCCCCAGGATGCGATGAGCCGACATCGAGGTGCCAAACCTTCCCGTCGATATGGACTCTTGGGGAAGATGAGCCTGTTATCCCCGGCGTACCTTTTATCCGTTGAGCAACGGCGCTTCCACAAGCAACCGCTGGATCACTATGCCCTGCTTTCGCACCTGCTTGACTTGTAGGTCTCGCAGTCAAGCTCCCTTGTGCCATTGCACTCGACGGCTGATTGCCAACCAGCCTGAGGGAACCTTTGGGCGCCTCCGTTACTCTTTAGGAGGCGACCGCCCCAGTCAAACTACCCGCCTGACGCTGTCCCCCACCCGGATAACGGGCGTGGGTTAGAGCCCCAGCATGTGCAGGGTGGTATTTCAAGGTTGACTCCACACTGGCTGGCGCCAATGCTTCAAAGTCTCCCACCTATCCTACACAACACATACCAAAGCCCAACATCAAGTTGTAGTAAAGGTCCACGGGGTCTTTCCGTCCTTCTGCAGCTAACGAGCATCTTTACTCGTACTTCAATTTCGCCGGGTCTGTGGTTGAGACAGTAGGAAAGTCGTTACGCCATTCGTGCAGGTCGGAACTTACCCGACAAGGAATTTCGCTACCTTAGGACCGTTATAGTTACGGCCGCCGTTTACTGGGGCTTAGGTTCAAAGCTTCGCCCGAAGGCTGACCTTTCCCCGTAACCTTCCAGCACCGGGCAGGCGTCACAGCGTATACATCGTCTTAGGACTTCGCACGCTGCTGTGTTTTTAGTAAACAGTCGCTTTCCCCTGGTTTGTGCCACCTCTTCGGGCTTCTGACGCAAGGTCATTCACCCTAAAAAGGTCCTCCTTCTCCCGAAGTTACGGAGGTATTTTGCCGAGTTCCTTAACCACAGTTCCCCCGATCGCCTTAGTATTCTCTACCTGCCCACCTGAGTTGGTTTGGGGTACGGGCACCACGTCAGCTCGCTAGAGGCTTTTCTCGGCAGCATGGGATTAGTGACTTCGCCTGTATCGGCTCGGCATCGCGTCTCAGGATTTAATGAGGGCCGGATTTGCCTGGACCTCTCCCTACACGCTTACCCCAGGACAACCAACGCCTGGGTTCACCTACCCTCCTGCGTCCCCTCATTGCTTGCCTCGCCAAAGTGGGTCGGTTCGCTTACCCGAAGGTAAGCAGCCCCTTAGCAACAATGGTCCGGCATGGGCGCGGACATGGTGGTACTGGAATATCAACCAGTTGTGCATCGACTACGCCTCTCGGCCTCGCCT
>JBAXIB010000024.1:0-49766 GCA_037138595.1 Actinomycetes bacterium
AAAGCACCCGCACGCAAGACCGCGGCAAAGAAGGCTCCGGCACGCAAGAAGGCCGTCGCCCGTAAAGCACCCGCACGCAAGAAGGCCGTCGCCCGCAAGCGCTGACGCGTCCTAGCTTTGGTCCTAAACGCCCCGCCGGTCAGGCGGGGCGTTTGGCGTTTTGTGGACAAGTCATTGCGAATGAAATATTTGCATTCGGTCCAATGCGGTCGATATCGGTATCGTCTGTCCCCATGAGTGCCCAGTTCATATTCAGCATGCACAAGGTCAGTCGCTTTTACCCGCCGGATCGTGAGGTGCTCAAAGACATCACGCTCTCGTTTTATCCGGGGGCCAAGATCGGTGTGCTCGGATCAAACGGATCGGGAAAATCCTCGCTGCTCAAAATCATGGCCGGGCTCGACACCGATTTCACCGGCGAAGCACGCCTGAGTCCGAACTTCACCGTGGGACTGCTCGAACAGGAACCGCGACTCGATTCGTCCAAAGATGTCATCGGAAATGTGATGGACGGATTAGGCGAGACCGCGTCGCTCCTTGAACGCTATGACGCCGTCTTGGCGAAATGGTCGGACCCTGATGCCGATTTCGAAAAGCTCGGTGATGAACAAGCCGAACTTGAACGAAAGATCGAAGCTGCCGGAGCCTGGGATCTCAAACGCACGATCGAAATTGCCATGGATGCGCTTCGAACGCCCCCCGGAGATGCGGCGGTTGATTCGCTTTCCGGCGGCGAGCGCAGGCGAGTTGCGCTTTGTCGGTTATTGCTGAGTTCCCCTGACCTGTTACTGCTCGATGAGCCCACGAATCACCTTGATGCTGAATCGGTGTCGTGGCTCGAGCGGTTCTTGCAGAACTACCACGGCACGGTCGTCGCGATCACCCATGATCGGTACTTTTTAGACAACGTTGCGCAATGGATTCTTGAGCTTGACCACGGGCGAGGCATTCCCTTCGAGGGAAATTACAGTTCGTGGCTCGAACAAAAGCAGGAACGGCTCCGGCAAGAAGACAAGTCGGATTCGGCCCGAGGGCGAACCCTTGAACATGAGCTTGAGTGGGTGCGCATGTCACCTAAGGCTCGGCAGTCAAAGGGCAAGGCTCGATTAGCGGCCTATGAGAAACTGTTAGCCGAGGCAAAGGCCGCCGATGGTAGGACTGACAAACTCGAAATTGTGATTCCTTCGGGAGAACGCCTCGGCGATGTCGTCATCGAGGCGGAACAACTCACCAAAGGATACGGCGACCGCCTGTTGATCGAAGACCTCACCTTTACCCTCCCCCGAGCGGGCATCGTGGGTGTGATCGGTGCAAACGGCGCCGGCAAAACCACTCTGTTTCGGATGATCTCGGGGGGCGAGACTCCTGACGAAGGCGCAATGCGGGTCGGCCCGACCGTGCAGCTGGCTTACGTTGACCAGTCTCGAGACAGTCTTGAACCTGGTCGAACGGTGTATGAAGAGATCACCGGAGGTGCCGAGACAATCAAACTCGGAAATCGTGAGATCAACGGGCGGGCCTACGTCGCGTCGTTCAACTTCAAAGGTAGCGACCAACAAAAAACCGTCGAAGTGCTGTCGGGTGGCGAGCGCAATCGCGTGCACCTAGCCAAGGTGTTGAAAGAAGGTGGAAACGTCCTGCTTCTCGACGAGCCCACCAATGACCTCGACGTTGATACCCTCCGCGCTCTTGAAGAAGGACTGGAAGCGTTCGCTGGCTGCGCGGTGATCATCAGTCATGATCGATGGTTCTTGGATCGAGTCGCTACCCATGTACTCGCCTTCGAAGGTGATTCGCATGTGCGTTGGTTCGAGGGCAACTTCAGCGAATACGAAGCATTTCGTCACAAGGAACTTGGCGCCGAGGCGGACCAGCCGCACCGGTTGAAATACAAACCCTTGGTACGCGGTTAGGCAACGCTGTGACCCCGCGCACCATTCGGCGACTTGTGTTGGCTGTATTCGTCACCGGCATTGGTGGAATGATTTTCGGATCAATCCTCGACAACAACGGTGTTGCGATCACCTTTGGCCTCATCACCGCCGGCGCCGCAGTTGGGTTGATTTTGGTCACCGCAGTCGCACCGCAAGGTGCATTCCGCTCACGGCAAAAACCGATGATCGATGATTGTGACCATGAGGGCAGCCTCATCGAAGCACAAGTTGAGATCCTCGTTGCGGGTGGCGCCGACGAAATCGCCGTCCGAGAATTAGTGCGCCGCTCAATAACCTTCGGTCGTGAAGATCGGGGCGCGCGCCCATAACGGTCGCGAAAGCGCTCGGGCAGCTCAGAAATCACTTCGATCAGCGGTCAATGACGCCGTGTTCAATGAGTGCAACAACCACGAGCCTCGCCAGTTCGGTGGCGTCACCGTCTGACGGGGCCAGCACTACCTCAGCGCCGATTGGCGGCTCATAGGGTGCATCAATCCCGGTGAACCCCTTTAGCACTCCTGACCGAGCCATGGCATAGAGCCCCTTCGGATCACGCTGTTCGCATTCGGCGATGGGGGTATCGACGAACACTTCAATGAAGGGCAAACCGGCTGCCACATGCATCGAGCGAGCCTGGTCTCGACCGACCCGAAACGGACTGATAATTGGCACCAGCGCGATACATCCGGCATCAGCGAAAAGCCGGGCCACTTCGCTTACCCGCCGCACATTTTCATCCCGATCTGAATCTGAAAAACCAAGGTCACCGTTTAATCCATGACGGAGATTGTCGGCATCAAGCAAGTACGCCAAGTGCGCTCGATCCACTAACAATCGCTCGACCGCAACCGCGATGGTGGATTTTCCCGATCCGGATAATCCGGTAAACCAAACAGTTGCACCGCCAAGCACATTGGCGTCCCAGCGATCCGACCTTGCGACCTCGCCGGAGTGCCATCTGATATTTGAACTGGCGGCCGAATCGGTCACTGCGTTGGGCCGAGGATCATGCCTGCCGCAACGGTTGCATTCGATGCCTCATCAATCAAAATAAAACTACCTGTGTCGCGATTGCGTCGGTAGTCGTCGAAGAACAACGGCGTCGTTGTCCGCAAACTCACTCGACCGATCTCGTTGAGGGACAGACTGTCGCTTACCTCATCGCGATGCAGCGTGTTGACGTCAAGTCGATAGTGCAATTGCTTCACTATTGACCGCGTGGTTCGACTCGTGTGTTTGACGATGTATTTCGCGTTCAAGGAAAGTTGTGATGAGTCGCTCAACCAGCAGACCATGGCGTCGATGTCCTGACCCACCTCGGGCTGATTATGGGGACGGCAGAGCATGTCGCCTCGCGAAATATCAATTTCGTCAGCCAGCGTGATCGCCACCGACATCGGAGCGAACGCCTCCGAGACCGGCCCGTTCGGACCATCTATTTGTTCGATCGTTGTCGTGAACCCCGAGGGCAGCGCAATGACCTCATCGCCAGGTTTGAGCACACCACCAGCCATAGTTCCGGCATAGCCTCGATAATCGAGATGGACTCCACTTTGCGGACGAAGGACATATTGCACTGGAAACCGTGCATCAATCAGATTGCGATCCGAGGCAATGAATACCTCCTCGAGGTGGTGGAGCAACGAGCTACCGCCGTACCAGTCCATGTTGGTTGATCGATGCACGACATTGTCGCCGGCCAGTGCCGAAATCGGGATGAAGGTCAGATCGGTAATATCGAGTTTGGTGGCGAACTGCCGAAACTCATCCTTGAGCCGCTCGAATACCGCTTCGTCATAATCAATCAAGTCCATTTTGTTGACACACAACACCAGATGCGGGATGCGCAATAGCGAGGCGATAAACGCGTGGCGTCGCGATTGTTCAACGATGCCCTTCCTCGCGTCGATCAAGACCAATGCCAAGTCTGCTGTCGATGCCCCAGTAACCATGTTGCGCGTGTACTGAACATGGCCAGGAGTGTCAGCGATAATGAATTTTCGTTTCGGAGTGGCGAAGTATCGATAGGCAACATCGATCGTGATTCCCTGTTCACGCTCAGCACGCAGGCCATCAGTGATCAGCGCGAGGTTCGTGTACTCGTCCCCACGATCACGGCTCGTTCGTTCGACCGCCTCAAGTTGATCTTCAAAAATGGCCTTCGAATCATAGAGAAGTCGCCCAATGAGCGTGCTCTTGCCATCGTCAACTGACCCGGCCGTTGCAATTCGCATCATCTCCATTAGAAGTAACCCTCCCGCTTGCGATCTTCCATCGCCGCTTCCGAGACGCGATCGTCGGCGCGGGTAGCACCTCGTTCAGTGATACGAGTAGTTGCGACCTCAACAATGACCTCTTCAACCGTGGTAGCTGACGATTCGACCGCGCCCGTGCACGACGCGTCACCGACGGTGCGATAGCGCACGAGCATTTCGACCGGAACTTCGTCTTCGGCTGGGGTTACAAACGGGCCGACAGCAAGCAACATGCCATCCCGAGAAAAAACGGCACGGCGATGCGCGTAATAGATAGAAGGTAACGCGATGTCTTCGTCAGCGACGTACTGCCAAATATCAAGTTCGGTCCAGTTGCTGAGCGGGAACACTCGGATGTGCTCGCCCTGCCCGTGGCGCCCGTTGTAGAGGGACCACAATTCGGGCCGCTGGTTTTTCGGATCCCATTGGCCGAACTCATCGCGAAAGGAAAAAACTCGTTCTTTTGCGCGGGCTTTTTCCTCATCGCGTCGGGCACCACCGAATACGGCATTAAAGCGATTCTCTTCAATGGCATCGAGCAACGTTGTGGTCTGCAGCCGATTTCGACTCGCCCGGGGACCGGTCTCCTCTTGAACGCGACCACGGTCAATTGAGTCTTGAACTGATGCAACGATTAACCGGGCACCGAGCGTTTCGATCGCTTGGTCCCGAAATGCGATCACTTCAGGAAAATTCTCGCCGGTGTCGATGTGCATGACGGGAAACGGAAGGCGACAGGGTGCAAATGCTTTGACTGCGAGATGTAGCATCACGACGGAATCTTTGCCCCCCGAGAACAGCAGGACTGGCCGCTCAAACTCGGCCGCGACCTCACGGATGATGTGGATCGACTCGGCTTCAAGCGCCCGCAGATTCGACAGTTCGTAGTCCATCAGGCTGACCAACGTAGGGTACTTTTGATCTTCGTGGGAAATTCCGACCAACTAGGTCGACAATTCACGTTTTAAACCGAAAGCGATGCATCCATGCCTACCACTGACTTGGCCGAGTTGGCCGACCATGCGCTCGCAGCCTCTATTGCCTGGGAAGCTGGCGAGTTATTGGTTCACCTTCGAGCCCACCTGGTCGCCGAAGGCGCCGACTCAGCAACACTGAAGGCCGAAGGTGACCGACAGGCCCACAACCTCATCATGGAACTCCTTGCGGGCAGCATTGCATCTGGCGACGCCGTTTTGTCCGAAGAGGGCAAAGATGATCAGTCTCGACTCACTGCTAAACGAGTGTGGATCGTCGATCCTTTGGACGGTACCCGAGAGTTCGGCGAGCCGCCGCGTAGCGATTGGGCCGTGCATGTTGCGCTCGTCATCGGCGGTCACCCAGTCGCAGGAGCTGTCGCGCTGCCCGGACTAGAAATGGTGCTGAGCACGTCAGCAGGCGCACTGACTCCCCCAACGTCATCGGGGCCACCCCGAGTCATTGTCAGTCGATCGCGCCCACCCGCCGCCGCTACGTGGCTTGCGGATCAACTCGGTGGCGACCTCATCGAGCTGGGATCGGCCGGAGCAAAAGCAATGGCCGTCGTTCGAGGGGAAGCAGACATCTATGCCCACTCCGGCGGCCAGTACGAATGGGACTCATGCGCTCCAGTTGCGGTCGCCCTTGCCGCCGGTCTCCACGCGTCGCGCATCGATGGATCGCCGTTGCGCTACAACAATGCCAATCCCTACCTGCCCGACCTGCTTATCTGTCGTGCGGATCTTGCGACCTCGGCATTAGCGGCGCTCGCTTCATTCGTCGAGTGATCGAGTTCGTACTCTTCACGAGATCGACTTCCTAGCCAACGATTCCAGCCTGACGAAAACGACGCACGTCATCGTCGCTGAAACCAGCCGAAAGCAACACTGACTCGGTGTGTTCACCCAAACCGGGAACGCTGCCGACCGACGGCACGCCAGTGCCATGAAAGGTCACCGGCGTGGCAACCGCCCGATGTGCAGGCGCTCCTTCTCCGGCGGGGACATCCACGAATGCCCCCGCGGCGATCGCTTGCGGATCATTCAGCACTTCAGCCGGCGTATTGACCGGCGCCCACCACACATCTTCACGGTCGAACAGCGCGGTGAGGTCATCGCGGTCAAGCCGACCGAAGATTTCGTCCAGTTCGGCAATGAGTGCCTCGGCATTGTGACGCCGACCGCGGGCCGAATCGAACCGAGAGTCAGTAAGGAAGTCTTCGCGTTGTATAGCTCGGCACAACTTGGGCCACATGCGGTCTGATTCAACACCAAGCAACCAGAACCACCGACCATCGCCCGCGACATAGCAGTTACACATTGGATTCATTTCTGCTGAACGCGGGCGGGTCGATGTGTTTTTGCCAAAGCGCAATTCGAGTCCGAGATCCCAACCAACCGCATAGATGCCAGTTCGCAATAGGGACATTTCGACCAGCTGGCCGCGTCCGGTGCGTTCGCGATCAAGCAACGCGGCGAGGACTCCGGCCACGGTGGTCAGTGCCGTGACGTGGTCACCGAGTCCCGAGCGAATCGTGGGTGGAGGCGAGCCGTCGGGTGCCATGAGCGACGCTATTCCCGACCGGGCCCAAAATGCTCCGACGTCGTAGCCCGCCCGCGACGCCTCAGGTCCTTCGAGGCCATAGCCACTTAGGCTCGCGTAGACCAGGCGCGGAAAGAGTTTGAGCATGCGTTCCGGACCCAATCCAAGACGCTCGATTGCTTCGGGCCGGAGATTCGTCACAAACACGTCCGCATCACGAACTAAGCGCTCAACAACGTCAATACCCTCGGGTGTTGCGAGATCCACGACGACGCTTCGCTTGCCCCGATTGTCGAGATCGAATGGCGGTGACTCGGTTTGTCCGTGTCCCGCGATCAGCTTGAACAACCGGCGCATCGGATCACCTAACGGCGTTTCGACCTTGATGACATCAGCACCCCAGTCGGCCAAAATTGCACCCGCACCTGGTCCCGCAACCCACATTCCCAATTCGATTACCCGGTAGTTGTTGAGCACATGACCAACCGTAGACTCCACTACCTATGACCGCCGTAACCTCCGAGGCAAATAATGCGTTGATCACCCCGGGCCATGAGGTGATTGCGGACCTTGTGATTGGTTCATTCAGCGATACGCCACCGTGGATCGTCAATCCGTCGCACATGCCTTGGCGTCGCCGCGTCGATGTCGCCCGTTGGGTCATACGCGACGAAATCCCCCGATTGACCCGACCACGAACCTTTCCGTCCGGCTCACGAGTCATTCGCGTCGCGGGCCACCTTGGTTTCGCGCTCGCCAATTGGTCACTCGGTGCCCGACGCTCTGGTGGAGCCACTTCGCGCGCTGACCTGTCGCGACGCCTACGCATCGCCGCCGAGCACCTCGGGCCGACCTACATCAAATTGGGCCAGATCATCTCGAGTGGCGAAGGCCTGTTCCCCGAAGAACTGGTAACCGAGTTCAAAAAGTGTCGAGACCAAGTGCCACCCGAGCCCTGGCACCTAGTCCGGGCCGTCATTGAAAGCGAACTCGGCGCACCACTTGACTCGGTGTTTACCGAATTCGATCCCGTGCCGCTGGCCGCGGCGTCGATCGCCCAAGTTCATGCCGCCACTCTACGATCGGGCGAAAAGGTTGTTGTGAAGGTGCAGCGCCCGTCGGTCGCGCGACTCGTGCACGCCGACATCAAAGTCATGGCGTGGCTGGCGCCGTTCCTCGTAGGTCGCATCCCGATCGCCGCGCTCGCTAATCCTCCTGCGTTGGTTGAGCTCTTCGCCGAAACCATCACCGAGGAACTCGACTTTCGCCTCGAAGCACAGAACATGCTTGACGTGGCTCGTTCGTTTCAGGAACTCGGGCAACGCGGCTATGTCATACCCCGACCTCACCCCACACTTGTGACACCGCGGATGCTGGTGATGGAACGTCTGAGCGGATTCGCGTTCGACGATGTAGCGGGGATGGTTGCCGCTGGTGTCGACACCGAAGGTGTGGTGCGAACCGGAATGATCGGCTTCATGGAGGGTGCCATGATCCACGGCATCTTCCACGGCGATCTTCACGGCGGAAACCTCTTCGTGTTGCCCGATGGGCGAACTGCCTTGCTCGATTTCGGGATCGTGGGGCGAATGGACGACACCAAACGACGTGCATTTTTGCGCCTTCTGATCGGCGCCACGATGAATGATGTCAAGAGCCAACTCGAAGCCCTTCGAGACCTCGGCGCACTCCCACCTGATACCGATCTCGACGCCGTTATCCGTGATTTGAATCTTGATGCTCCACCGATCGACCCCACCACGCTTACTCCCGACGAGATGATCGGTGAGATCCAAAAAGTGATCAAAGCATTATTAGGGTATGGCGCACGCCTTCCGAAGGAACTCATGTTGTTCGTCAAGAACATGGTCTTTCTTGACGGTGCCATCGCGTCGCTGGCTCCCGACCTCGACTTGTTTGCCGAGATCGCCGCGATTTCTATGCACTTTGCTGAAACCCACGGCGATCGCATCGCCGCAGAAGTCGGTGTCGACCCTGCGAGCTACGAGATCGACCTCGCCGGAGTCAAAGGTTCGTTTGGCGTCGACCCAACGACGGAGCGCCTTACTTACCGTGAACTTCAAGAGCGCCGAGAACTCATTCGGAACCGATTTAATAATCGCGATATCCAGTAGCACCGGTCACCGGCTTCCAGCGACTACGTTGCCGCGGTGCGCCTGGTAATTGCCCGATGCTCAGTTGACTATGCCGGTCGCCTCGACGCTCATTTGCCGTTGGCGACTCGACTCATCATGGTCAAGGCCGATGGATGCGTAGCCATTCATGCTGATGGCGGCGCGTATAAGCCGCTCAACTGGATGAACGCTCCGAATCGAGTCGATGAGCAACCCGACCGCTGGGTCGTAACCAGTCCAAAGGGTGAAACGCTTACCATCACCATCGAGGAACTGATTAGTGATTCATCTCATGAACTCGGGACAGACCCAGGGCTGCAAAAAGATGGCGTTGAAGCCCACTTACAACAACTTCTAGCCGCGCATCCCGAAGCAATTGGCGATGGTTTGACGCTCGTGAGGCGTGAGTACCCGACCGGCATCGGCCCAGTCGATCTGCTCTGTCGCGACGCCGATGGTAAGGCGATTGCGGTCGAAGTGAAACGGCGCGGCGAAATCGACGGCGTCGAGCAACTCACCCGTTATCTCGATCGCCTCAACCTCGACCCGTTATTGCGGCCGGTTCGCGGCATCTATGTCGCGCAGATCATTAAGCCCCAGGCCAAAACGCTGGCCTCAGATCGCGGCATCCATTGCGTTGAGGTCGACTACGACCAACTTCGCGGAATCGAATCTACTGAGTTACGTCTGTTCTAGTTTTCGTGGCGCGCGACAACTGCTTAATTGGTGAACGCACAAAGTCCTGCGTCGAGCACCACTCGGCCATCGCCACCGGTGGTCTGGAAGATCGCCGAATTACCGTCGACCCACATGTTCACGGTGAGCGACTCACCGGGAAATACCGGCGATGAGAATCGGCCGGCCATCGAACCAAAACGAGTTGGGTCGCTTCCGCAAAGCGTGTGAAGCAACACCCGGCCGGTAAACCCATAGGTGCAAAGCCCATGAAGAATCGGCTTATCGAAGCCACCCATCGCGGCAAACGACGGATCAGAATGCAGCGGATTGCGGTCCCCTGAAAGGCGATACAGCAACGCTTGATCGCTTCTCGTGTCGACGGTGACCGAATGATCGGGTTGACGATCAGGAGCAACGTTTTGCGGGCCTGAAGGTCCTCGGTCGCCGCCCCAACCACCTTCGCCACGAATAAACAGCGAGCTACGGTTCGAAAAGAGTTTTTTGCCCGTCGCCACATCGGTCGATACCGATGTCATTTCAACCACGGCGCCCTTGGTCTTATCGAACACTCCAGTGATCTCACTGACGGTGCTGACCGTTCCTTCGACTGGCAATGGCGAAAACAGTTCAATCCCTTGTTCGCCATGAACGAGCATGGCGGGGTTGAAGGTACCCAGCTTGCTCATCGCGCCGGTACCGCCAACGCCAAGCACCACTGCCATTGTTGGAAGTACCTGTTGCGGCACCTCAGCGGTGTTTTCAGTGGTGAATTGCAGTTCGGCAAACGGGTCAGCCGCTCCTGCTCCTACGCCAAGCGCATAAAGGATTGCATCCTTCGAATTCCAGCTGTGTTCGTGGGGATCGCCCTTCGAGCCCACCGCATCGGGATTAATTGGCATCAGTCTCAGTCCTTTTTGTCGCGGCCGAACATGTCGGCATTGGGTCGGGCCTGGCTCATCATTTCTTCGACCAGCGGGCCAATCATTGTTGGATCATTAACCGGTTCGACCGTGTGACCACGATGCCAACCTTCGGAGATCGAAAGTGCGCGACCTGAAACATCAAACACTCGCCCCGACACAGCAGATGATTCAACGCTGGCGAGCCACGTGACGATTGGGGCGATCCAAACCGGAGACATCTGTTCTTTTGCTTCGTCGGAAACTTGGCCCATACCCAGACCTTCGGTCATTCGGGTCAGCGCCGCCGGCGCAATGGCATTGACAGTGACGCCATAACGCTCAAGCTCCATTGCCGCAATGATCGTGAACGCGGCCACTCCGGCTTTAGCTGCGCCGTAGTTCGTCTGACCAATGTTTCCGTAGATACCCGACGGCGAGCTGGTGTTAATAATTCGACCATCAATCGTATGCCCGGCTTTAGAACGCTCGCGCCAATGTGCCGCCGCGAAATGTGACGGTCCAGCCGTACCCTTGAGATGCACTTTGATGACCGCATCCCATTCGGCCTCGCTCATGTTGGTGAGCATTCGATCGCGAAGAATTCCAGCGTTGTTGATCAAGACATCGAGTTGGCCGAATGCATCGATGGCCTGCTGCACTAACCGCTCAGCGCCACCCCAGTCTGAGATGTCGTCGGCATTGGCAACTGCATCCCCCCCAAGTGCACGAATTTCATCAACGACTTGTTGGGCATGACTGCTCTCTTGGCCTACGCCATCCATCGAGCCCCCGAGGTCATTGACGACGACTTTGGCTCCCTGCGCTGCAAGCATCAAAGAATGTTCACGTCCGATGCCTCGTCCGGCACCGGTCACCACACAAACACGACCCTCACACAATCTCTGCACAGGTTCACCCTCTCGCTAGGACAACTTGATATCAACCGACTGGAACTGAGGAAATCTAGCCAGCTTTTCCCGCCAGGCTCGCCTTCAACAGCCTCGCTGCTTGATGACGGCGTGGCGACGTACGCTAGAACGGTCGAAGTATCCCGAACGGCCCCTGTATCGATCCGCCGCAACTAGTCGAAAATGGTCTCCAGTGAGCGAAAGTAACGACAGCCTCGATTTTGCGTTCGACACCCGAATGAGTGATGCCGACGCGCTGATGTGGAACATCGAGAAAGATCCGCTGTTACGCAGCACGATCGTGACGGTATTGCTCTTTGACCGCCCACTTGACCCAATTCGGGTTCGCCAAACTATCGACCGGGTGAGCCGCGTCGTGCCGCGACTTCGTCAACGTGTGCGCAGTCACACCCTGTCTATTGCGCCGCCCCGCTGGGACTTCGACCCGTATTTTGACCTTGACTACCACTTGCGGTTCATGCGCGCACTCGGCGAAGGAACGTTGGACGAGGTACTCGAGATTGCCGCTCCCATCGCGATGCAATGTTTCGATCGAGCGCGGCCGTTGTGGGAATTCACGCTTGTTGAGGGCCTTGAAAACGATCGTTCCGCAATTATTACCAAGTTTCATCATTCGATTACTGACGGTGTCGGTGGCGTCAAGCTCATGATGGAAATGCTCGATCTCGAATCGGATCCTCCGATCCGGCACCTGCCACCTGAACCCGAACCTCAACCGATTAGCGAAACTCGTCGCATGTCCGACGCGCTTGTCTACGAAGGGCGGCGACAATTCTCGACGATCTCCCGAACGGTGGGTTCAGCATTCCACGAGGTCGGAAAACTACGCGCAGACCCACTTGGCGTCGGAGTCGACGCGATCAGTACTGCGAGTTCAGTGGCTCGAATGATCAGCCCCGCCACCGAACCACTCAGTCCGCTGATGACTCAGCGTTCACTCAGCGTCCACTTCGCCACACTTCAAGTCCCGCTCGATGCAATGAAGAAGGCGTCCAAGTTGGTGGGCGGACGACTCAATGATGCGTTCGTCGGCGCGGTGACCGGCGGACTTGCCCGTTATCACCGTGCACTTGGTGTCGACATCGACCAACTCCGGATGACCATGCCGATCAACATCCGCAATGCTGCCACCGCCACCGTTGCTGGCAATCAGTTCGCACCGGCTCGATTCGCCGTGCCAGTCGGGATTGTCGACCCCATCGCCCGCATGAATGCGATGCGTGAACTCATGGCGGCGCAGCAACGTGAGCCGGCGCTGGCATTGACCGACATGCTTGCAGCTGTGCTGAACCGGCTGCCAGTGACCGCAACGACTGGAATTTTCGGCGCGATGCTTCGCGGCATTGACTTCGTGACGAGCAATGTTCCTGGCCCCCCAATTGATGTGTACCTCGCCGGTGGTCGACTCGAACGCCAAATTGCGTTTGGACCAATGACGGGAGCCGCTACCAACCTCACGCTCCTGTCGTATCGCAACGACCTCAACATCGGCATCGCCATGGACCCCAAGGCCGTCACCGAACGGTCACTGTTCATTGACTGTCTTCGTGATGGCTTTGAAGAAGTGACGAACTTGGTGTGATCGAGGCTTGGAAATGCCGCGTAGTCGCTCTGGCACTCGTAGCGGCATCACTCGTTTCGATAACCGCGGCATGTTCGTCGCCAAAGAAAACTGTTACTCCCGAGATCGCACCGACTGAGCAGCCCGGTGCAGTCACGACAACGGTCCCGCAAGACCAGGGAGTCGTCTTTTCTGCCGTAGACGGCAACATCGATGCCTACCTTTCGGTGGCACCATTTACCAAACAACGAGTAGTCGCTGCTGGAACCGGACCAGAGGGCACAACTCCTCATGGTCAAATTTGCTTTGCTCCCGATGCAACAAAACGATTCGTCATTGCCGAGACCCGCACGCCGCGCGGATTTCCAGCGACAGCAGGTTGGGGTATCTACCAACTCACTGGCGACAACATCGACACTTTCCGCGTGCGCCGGGTTGGCGGCTGGGACAGTCCAGGCGACATGTCGGTCGATTCGCCGACAACCTATGGGTGCACGTTCCTGTCTGATGGTCGGTTGTTCACCACCGATGTCGGCAACCAACGCTCGGGGCCAGCAACTGGTCGATTAGTTGAATGGTTTTCTCCATTTGACAGCGCTGCGCCTACCCCGTGTGTCATAGCTGACGCACTTGCAACCCCGCTCAGCCTCTCGTCAGATGCTTCCGGTGCGGTTTACCTTGCGTCTGCTCGAACGCCAACCGCGGGCGTCTGGCGATTTCGGGGAACGTTTCCCGCAGCAGTGACTGGATGCGTCAAAGCAACTGATGAACCAGCTGGTGAGCCTGATCCCACTACTACGACCACCGAGACTCGAAGGAATGTCCGCCCGCCGGCTGAAGGTCCGACACCAACAATGCCACCGGGGCCGGCATCGGTAACGGCCAAACGCATTATCGATCAAGGTAGTAGCGGGCTTCAGACACCCACTGGGGTGTCGGTTGCTCCCAGCGGGAAGGCACTTGTCGTCACCAGCGCGGCCGATGGTCTCATTGTCGCATTCGACCTGTTTGGCGCACAGCCCGAAGTCATTCTTCCGGCTTCGCAACCGGCTTCGCCGGTAGTCCGCAATCCATTTGCCGTAGCGATTACTCCCAGTGGCGCCGTGATCTATGTCGACAGTGGCCCAAGCACCATCATCGATAGTCAGGTCATCCCGGCCACCAATGCTGGCTCGATCGACCAAATCGATACGTCGTCAAGTCGCGTGCGGCCGCCCATAACCATGGCCGAACATCTGAATAATCCCGACGGGATCGGACTCTATTTGCCGCCGTCGGTCTCGGGCGGTTCGGCTTCCAAAGTCTGATCATTCGCTGGAATGTCGCGAACGAGTTCCTTGAACCATTCGCCCAATGTCGGTAGTCGCCATGAAGCAGACACCGGCGACCCATCTACGGCCGAATAGGCGACGGTAATGGTTGCCTTTTGCGTCTCGGATGCGCCCTCGGGATCAACGGCAACGGCGGTTATTGCTGCCCGAGAAATCTGAAAGTGCTTGTGCGGAGCCCAGGTGACAAAGGCAAGTAGTGAACTACTCGCAGCCAAACAACCCATGCCATCCAATCCCCCCGCCTCAAGTGGATCGGTGCCATACCCCGTCGCCCGAACCTCAACCACCACGACGTCATCAGCACCTACCAACGAGATCGCCGCATCTTGCGCAGCGTCACGCTTCGCATTCAAAATCGGGTTCAATGCGAATCCCACCGCTACGACAAGCACCGCAACAACTAGCAATACGATGACGATGGTCATGCGCCAACGCTAACCGAGCGAACGCGGCTCAGTTGATGGCGCGGTCAGGTATCCAATTCCCGTGGAACCCCGCGGGTATCCGCCGCGGCAGTTTGACCGTCGCTAGGGGTGGGCCGCCGAAGTCATGAGCATCAAGGATCATGAAGTCGCTCGTATCGGTCGATCGGTCATAGACATACCCCATCAGCCATCCTTCATCTTCCGCCGAGGTTTCGACATCGGATGGCACGAACACGAATTCACCACCAACCCGACCCGGACCAAAGTCATAGGACATGGTTACGCCGCGTTCGACATCGTGTTTCAGGAGTGCGGTATGGCTGTCATCAAGACCTGCCAAAGTCGCGAGTGGACCACCAAGGCAATACCCATAGCGATGACGCTGGCCGGCCAGTCGTTCGTCTGCTCGCGGAAATTCCTGTGCCCGATCGTCAAGGACCGACGTCGACACTGAGCGGCTCACCGGATCGAGTCTCCAACGCTCAAGCACCGGCGTACCTTCGTCAGGACCGCTCGTGATCGTTCGAAACATCGCCGGATGACGGACGAGATCGACGACGATCGTGCCATCCTCATCGTCATAGGCATTGAGCGCATGAAAGACATAACAGGGATCAACTTCGATCCAGATCGTGTCTTCAGCCTTACCCGCCCGTGGAACCAGCCCTACCCTCGGGGTGTATTCGTCATCCCAGCGATACGGAAGGGTGGCGCCGCTCATGGCACTTTCAAGATTGAACAACACGGGAAGGTCGAAAGCGATAGCCCGAGATTCAGTGAGTGCCATGTCGTGCACCATCACTTGCCCACCTACTGCGATCGATTCACTCCGGATGACAATGCCGGACGCGTCTATGACCTGATAGCGCAAGTACGGCTCCTTCAAGTCGTAGGCCATCACGTGCATCTCGCCGGTTGCCGGATCGAACTTCGGATGGGCGTTCATGCCGGCGGGAAGTGGCCCACCAAAATCCCATTGCCGGAGCGTGTCGAGATCCTGAGAAAGCTCATAAGGCAACGACAATTCGTTGATGGCCCAGATCGCACCCGCGTGGTGAATGACGTTGGTATTTCCCGATCCCGGAAACGGACCAACGGTTGCGGGTCGTTCGATCTCGTCTTCTCCCAACAACGCGATGATTTCCGGTGACCGAACCCAGCGGTTGCGATAGCTACGCGCTCTTCCTCCGCCCAGTTCAATGCCATGAACCATCCCGTCGCCGATAAACCAGTGATAGTTGGCTGGATCGTCCACCGAAGTTGGGTTCGGGCCGGTTCGCACATAGCGACCGTCAAGCTCAGGGGGAATCACGCCAATTACATCTAGGTCAACCAGCGTGATTTCGTCGGCAACCGGCGCAAAATTTCCTTGCAAGTAACGATTGGCGTTCGGCTGAGCGTCACTGAAAGTTTCGGTCACGAGCCGACCAGTCGTTCCGCGGCGAGCGCAGCGCCAACGATGCCAGCCTGATTCAGCAACAATGCGGCGGTAACCGGTGTTCTACAAGTCAATCGCGGGATGAACTTGTCGCCCTTTTTTGAGATTCCACCGCCGATGATGAAGACATCTGGCCACAACAACTCTTCGAGGTCGACCAATACCGCACTGAGCCGCTTCGACCATTTTTTCCAGCTCAACTCATCTCGTTCGCGGACCGACTCGGCGGCTAACGCTTCAGCCTCGCGCTTACCAATGTTCAAATGACCAAACTCGGTGTTCGGGACTACAACTCCATCGTGCATCAACGCGCTACCGATTCCAGTGCCAAGCGTCAACAAGACAACGACGCCATTTTTTGCTTCAGGATGACCAAAACGTGCTTCGGCTTCGCCGGCGGCATCCGCGTCATTCACGACCGCCACTTGGCATCCGGTCTTTTTGGCAAATATTTCTGCGCCAGGTTGATCAACCCAATGACGATCAACGTTCGCTCCGGTGCGGATCACCCCAGATTTCACCACGCCCGGAAATGTGCACCCGACGGGACCAGACCAATCAAAATGTTTCACAATTTGGTCCACGACTCCGCTTACCGCGACGGGCGTCGCCGGGCTAGGGGTCGCAATGCGCAGTCGTTCCACGGTAAAGGCGCCGGTACGGGTATCGACAACTGCACCTTTTATTCCGGTTCCGCCAATGTCTATTCCCAATGCGAGCATGGAGCGAGTCTGTCACTCAAGGACCGACTGATCCAGATTTTCAGCTCACTGCCACTGAATAGCGAGCGGTAAATGCTTGTCCCGGCGAGACAAATGGGCACGTTCCGCTCGAGAGGCCATCGACGGGCGCAGTCATCGGCTCGAGGCAGATGAAGTTCTGGCCGAGCGGCGCATAGACCTGCAGGTAGCCATAATTCCGATCGAAGACAACGCGAATGCTGCGACCGGAGCCTTCGATTCCAATCTTCCGATCTCTACCCAGCGCGAATAAGTCATCAAAGGCGCGGCTGCCCAATGGTTCGGACTCGCTGGTCAACTTTTTTCCCTCACCGGTCGGGATCCCCCGTTGATCGAGCAGAAGGTGACGACGAGGCGGCAAGAAAAGTCGCAACGCGGGCCGGCGGACGCCGGGCAGTCGAAAATACGGATGCCAGCCAAATGACACCGGCACGCGTCGGCGACCGGTCGCTCGCAACGTCGTCGTGACGGTTAAGCCGGTCGGATCAAGGCGATATTCGACAATCAATTCATGCGGGAACGGAAACGCTTCAAGCAGATCGGGACGCGCTCCATAATCGAGACGGCCGACTAAGAGTGCCGAACGAATGTCAGAGGCGACGCGCACGACTTCCCAACCGCGATCGGCGGTAATCGTTCCGTGAATAGGCAGGCCATGCGCATCACGATGAACATGGGGGGCGTCAGTCAAGTCAACGGAGAGTGCCCCCACTTGGTAGGCATCCGAACTAAGCCGGTTTGCCCACGGCGCAAGCAGAGGCATGCCGGTTGTATGGCCATTCGCGTAGCTATCGATCCCGGTGTGCAGGCTGAGGTATTCGGCTCCATTCAAACTCAGCGACGCACCCAGCATGCCAAGCGAGGGCAGAAACGTGGCGCTCAACTCGCCGGCCATGAGCGTCACCGCGCCGTGTCCGTCAATTGCATGAATTCGAGCTGATGGAGCCATCGACGACATCCTCCTGACCCGGTCGTGCGGATCGATTTGCAATGAAGCCATCGTGACCGATCCATCAACGACGCGCATGCCAATTCCGATACAAATTTCCAAGTTCGCGATTTGCTGCTACCCGAGAAAAAGCTGCGCTTGCCGATCTGTCGGCACTCGTGCTCAAGTCGACATAGGCTCGGCGGAATGGAGGGATACAACGAGCTGTCCATGCTGGTCGACAATGCGAGCGAAGTGGGTCTCGACTTCGAGCAACCGACGATCGTGCGCACTTCGGTTACTGCTCCATCGGGCAATCAACTCAGCGCATTGGTCTGGGGAGATGCGCCACCCGAATTCGTTCTCGTTCACGGTGGAGCGCAAAACGCTCACACCTGGGACACCGTCGCTCTCGCACTCGGTCGGCCACTCGTCGCCATTGACCTGCCCGGCCATGGCCACTCGGACTGGCGCCAAAACCGGGACTATCGGCCGCAGGCTATGGCCGAAGATGTATCGGCAGTCATACGTGAGCTCGCTCCTGATGCTTCCACCCTTGTTGGCATGTCACTCGGGGGACTCACTGCACTCGCGGCCCTGGCAGATGCTCCTGACCTTGCCGATCGATTGGTGCTCGTCGACATCACTCCTGGGGTGAACAAGGAAAAAGCAGCCGCGGTTATCGCGTTTATTGACGGGCCGTCGGAGTTTGAAAGCTTTGACGTGCTGCTTGAACGCACGATGGCCCATAACCCCACCCGTTCCCGAGCGTCGCTGCATCGGGGCGTGTTACACAACGCTCGCCCACTAGATGATGGCCGCTGGGTATGGCGTTATGACCGACCCGATACCCACCTCGACGTGAGCGAAGTTCGGTTCGCCAATCTGTGGGACGCCATCTCTGCGGTCGAAGCGCCGATGCTGTTAGTTCAAGGCGGTCTGTCGCCAGTCGTCGACGACGAAGACATCTCTGAACTTCAACGTCGGCAGCCTGCCGCGCAAGTCATCGTGATCGACGCTGCGGGTCACAGCGTTCAGGGCGACCAGCCCAGAGAATTGGCTCGGATTCTCGACGAGTTCAGCCGATAAGTTCGGCGAGGCGGTCGACTTCATGTGGGTCCGCGCTCGTTGGAACTAACAACAACTCGTCACATCCGGCTTGCTCGAATCGGCTAATCGCATCGCGCACGCGTTGCCCTGACCACGCCGTGCACAAATCTGCCATCGACTGCGCAATCTCGTCGCCAAAAATGGCCAAGTACTTGGCTCCGTAAGCATGCAAGTTGGCCTGGCCGTCTGCGCCAATTGCGTACCAAAAACTGCTGACGTGACGAGGAGCATCTGATCGGCCGGCGAGTTGCCACGCTGACTCGATCCGATCGAAGACCAACCGATGATCTTCACCAATTGGGTCAAGCGAAAATCCACAAATTCCTTCGGCCCACGCCGCCGAACGAGCAATTGCTTTAGGCCCCATTGCTCCGGAATACAACGGTGGTCCACCAGCCTGCACGGGGGTTGGACCAACCGGAGCGACGGTGCCAAACGGTGATGCTCCCGCCCAAACTCGTCGCATCACCTCGACCTGTTCGTCAAGTCGCTGATGACGTCGATCGAACGGCGCCTCCAAGGCTCGATAATCTTCGTCGCGGCCGCCTACCCCCACTCCGAGCACCAGTCGACCGCCAGACAACACGTCAATCGATGCTGCTTGTTTCGCGACTTCTACCGCCGGGTGCATAGGAAGCACCACCACGGTCGACATGATGCGAACCCGTTCAGTGACCGCCGCCGCAGCGGCCATCGTGACGAACAATTCGTGATTTTGATACGCGATTCGTTCGCCTAACGCGAGGGTAGAAAATGGCCCAACGTCAATTCGGCGGCACCAATCGAGAAGCACTTCGCGCCCAACACCGTTGATCATGGTGGGCAGTGTGAGGCCAATCTCCACGAAATGTCAGTTCTTCCAAGCTTGGTCAAGAGTAGGCAACACCGAATTTTGCATCGGCGAACCATCAGGCAGTGTTTGTCCGACCAACCCATGGGTTTGGTTGGAGTACGCCACGACATCAAGATTGCGAACCAAGAAAATGAAGTTGAGATCCTTGGCCATTTGGTCTTGCACAATCTTGTATTGAGCCGCTTGTTCAGTGGGATCGTCAGTTTTACGCGCATCTTGGAGTGCCTGTTCAAGAATTGGATCGCTGTTTCGTGTGAAGTTCAACGAAAGTTGACCCACGGGCTTGACCGTGTTGGCACTAATAAACACGTAGTTCACATCAAGTTTCGTTGAACCAAACAGAATGAATCCGGTCCCCTGATAGTTGCCAAGAATTACATCGGAAACCAGCGTTGCTTGATCCTCTGGCTTCAAGGTCATCTTCACGCCGATCTCAGCAAGTGAGGCTTGCCCAACTTCGCCGATCGCCACGATCTCAGGCTGAGGCGTGATCAGGTAGGTGAACTCAAGCGGCTTGCCGTATTTCTGCTCATATTGCTTTTCGAGTTCGCGCGCCTTCGCCTGGTCGTAAGTCGGCATGGCGGTCTTGGTATAGCCAGGTTCATCTTCGCTGAACGGACCAAGCGCGGGCGGAAACAGCCCTTGATAGATCGTCGACGACAGGGTGTCGCGATCGAGCCCGTAGGCCAGGATCTGGCGAGCCAACGGATCATCGAAGGGCGGTGCAGCCATGTTGAGGGCAGTAAAGGTCTCGCTTTGTTGAATGCCCTGGTTGGTATAGATCTGGATTTTCCCCGCCTCACCCAGGTCAAGGAGCTTCTTGATTTGAGTGACATCACCCATTTCAAGCATGTCGACCGTGCCGGATTGCAGGGCGGAAGCGCGACTCGAGAGATCTGGGACCACCTGAAACTCGACGGCGTCAAGGAGCGGGTATCCCGACCGCCAGTAATTCGGATTCTTCTTGGTCTCCAGTTTGTTATCTGGAATCCAGCTCACGAATGAGAACGGGCCGGTTCCAATTGGTGAACGCACACCGCCATCGGGTGCATTAATCATTGCCGGCGCGGCGATTGCCCCCGGTTGGGTCGTCATCTGATCGATAAAGGTTGACCATGGCTGCTTCATTGTCAGCTTCACGGTCAAATCGTCAACGATCGCCACGTTGCTGACGACGGCGAATACTGGTCCAGTGAGAAGCGATTTTTGCTGCGAGTCAAAGTTCAGCTTCAACGCGGCGGCATCACACTTCTCGCCATTTTGGAACGTCACATTGGGACGCATTTTCACGGACCATTCAGTGAAGGTCGCATTCGGGGTAATCGACTCGGCAAGGTATGGCTGCGCTTTTCCGTTGCTGTCGTACTCAGCGAGGAAATCAAAAATTGCCGCGCCCACCATGTAGGCCGACCCAGCCCACTGGCTTTGACTCGGGCTCCAGCCCCCAGTCTCGGCATTAAGTCCTACTCGGAGCGTCCCTCCGGACTGTGGACTGCCCGGATCCGGAACTGTGATGTTGGTGCCTTTGGCAGTGCTTGCGGCAACGGAGTTGTCCGTTGATGACGTCGAGCTTGAACTACCGCCACAAGCCGCCGACATGAGTGAAACGGTCACCAGGACCGCTGCTAGCAGCAGGCCCGACCGAACCGGACGATTTCCCCCTAAATCACGCACGTTCTGACTCCCTTGCAGCGGCGCCCGGTGCACAATCCGGGAATGGCGCACCATACCGCAGCCTTGGTGCACGGGTGATCCAAAGGCACAAGTTCCCAATCCCCTAGCCGCGGTTGAGAACTTTCGAAGTCGCTAGCGGTCGGCGACCGACACATCCGCTGGCGTTGCGCTAGCAATCGCGCGGCTTTGGTGATCCTGATGCACGACGTACAAGAATTGTTCGATCGCTTTGACGATTCGGCGTGCGCGCGGCGAGCTGAATACTTCGAAGGCGTGCTGCGCCCCGTGCAATTCCACATAGAACACTGTCGATGACGACTCTTCGCGTAGTTGTTCGACAAAGTGTCGGGCGTCGGCAACTGGAGCGAGAGTGTCTTTGTCACCGTGAACGACAAGAAACGGGGGCGCGTCGGCATGAATGTGATCAATCGGTGATGCATCGCTGAATTTTTCAGGCTCGTCATCGATAAACGCTTTGACCACTAACGGGCCGAGAATTGAGTCTCGAACAAAATCCGGCATCGTGTGGTTGCGGTTCATGAAGTCATAGACCCCATAAAATGGCACTGCTGCTTGCACCGACGTATCAGCGAGTTCGAACCCAGGTTGATAGCGGGGATCATTGGCCGTCAGTGCCATCAGGGTTGCCAGATGGCCGCCGGCCGAACCTCCGGTTACCACGACAAAATTCGGATCGATGCCGTACTCATCAGCGTGCTCGCGAATCCAGGCCAATGCAGCTTTGATATCGACCAGGTGACCGGGAAACGTCACCCCCGGACTGAGCCGATAATTCACGTTAAAACCCACCCAACCGCGTGCGACGAGATAACGGAGTAACGGCAGTCCCTGCTCCCGCTTGTCTCCGATGATCCATCCCCCGCCGTGGATCTGCAGAATGGCTGGCCGACGCGCTTGCGAAGACGATTCGCCCTTGGGTCGGAATACATCAAGACGCAATCGTTTGCCATCAACCTTGCGGTAATCGATATTGCGGTCAATCGTTACCTTTGACCGCTCAATGTTCGTTCGCGCTGCAATGACGTCAGTTCCGAACCCGTCCATTGCTTGCCTAGCAATGGCACTGGTGTCACGGCCTTGGCCATACAGCACCGCCTGAGCGACGAAGGACAGGACGACAAGTGCTAATCCAAGCCAACCGGGCCAGACCAGCAGCGCACCTCGCCATACCAAGACCGCCACCACCACGACATCGACGATGAGCCAAAAAGTCGCCAGTTCAATTGTCAGCCAGGCCGCGAAAAAACTCCAGACAAAGAACAATCGGTTTCGACGCACCGGCCGAAATGCATTGATGACGTGGCCGAGCGACACCACGCCAAATACGAGAAGTATCCAAGCCATACCAACCAGTGTGCCCTGATCTTTGGCTACTCGGTGCCGCCAAGATCCCACCCCTAGATCTGATGCCTCGTCAGGTCTTAGTTGAGCGCCTGTCTGCGACGTGTTCTACTGACGCAATGGCATACAACATGGCCGACCTGTTCGAACACGCGGTCGACGCAATCCCCGAAAAAACGACACTGATTTGTGGTGAGGAAACTCGCACTTACGCACATCTCGAAGCCCAGGCGAATCGCCTCGCTCACCATCTTGCTGATGCGGGAATAACCCCCGGGACACACGTAGGCATTTATGCCGCCAACAGCATCGAGTGGATCGAGGCGATGCTCGCTATCTTCAAAATCCGAGCAGTGCCGATCAATATCAACTATCGCTACGTCGAGACCGAACTGGCCTATCTGTTCGACAATGCTGACCTCGAAGCATTGGTCTATCGAGAAGAATTCGGCCCGCGGGTCTCAGCGGTCATCGACAGTTGCCCCAAGCTCCGACATCTCGTCATGATCCCCGATGGCTCCGGAGCAACACAGGATGGCCTCAATCCGGTGTCCTACGGCGACGCACTCGCGTCAGGTTCGCCCGAGCGCGACTTCGGACCACGTTCGAGCGATGACATCGTCATCATTTATACCGGCGGAACAACCGGCATGCCCAAGGGTGTCATGTGGCGAAGTGAGGATATTTTCTTTGCCCTCATTGGTGGCACCGATCCGTTTACCCATGAACAGGTGAAAGACGAATTCGAACATGCCCGCAATGCCGCGGCCGCCGGTGGGCAACTGGTCTTTCTCAATACGCCACCCCTTATGCACGGCGCCGCATTTGCTTCCACCTTGATGCAATCGTTTCAAGGAAATGTGAACGTGCTGGTCGAGCGTTTCGACGCCCGTGATGTCTGGCGCACGATCGAACACGACAAGGTCAATTCGGTCTTAATCGTGGGAGACGCAATGGGCCGACCCATGATCGAAGCGCTTGAGGCCATGGAAGCGGAAGGCAACGAATTCGACTTGTCGAGTCTCATCAGTTTGAGCTCAAGCGCCGCGGTGTTTTCTCCCACGGTCAAGGATCGTTTCCTCGACCGCTTCCCTCATCTCATTCTCACCGATTCCATCGGCGCCACCGAAAGTGGATTCACCGGAATTCGCACCGTCACCAAAGATGACACCGCCATGAAGGGCGGCGGTCCAACTGTCAGTCCTGGCCGCGACACCGTTGTGCTCGATGACGACCTGAATCTCGTCGAACCGGGTTCAGGGATCACGGGCAAGGTCGCTCGAGGTGGAAATATTCCGCTCGGATATTACAAAGATCAAGCCAAAACTGCGGCGACCTTCGTCGTTGCTGCGAATGGCAACCGGTATTCGGTTCCTGGCGATTTCGCCATGGTTGAACCCGACGGTCGCATCACACTGCTCGGTCGGGGGTCAGTCTGTATCAACACCGGCGGCGAAAAGGTGTACCCCGAAGAAGTTGAATCGGTGCTTAAAGCACACCCCGACGTCTTCGACGCGATCGTCGTCGGCGCGCCCGATGAACGATGGGGGCAACGTGTCAGCGCGATCATCGAGGTTCGAGCGGGCCACGACCTTGACCTTGCTGACCTTGACCGCCACGCTCGGGAAAATCTTGCCGGGTACAAGCTTCCGCGATCCATTCAACTCGTCGACGAAGTTCGTCGCTCCCCCAGTGGCAAACCCGACTACCCGTGGGCGCTCGCGCTTGCGGCTGACCAGAAAGCACCACCGACATGAATTACGACTCGTTCTTTATCAACGGCAAGTGGATGCCCGCGACTGGCTCTGACACCGTCGACGTCGTTTCACCGTCCACGCTCGAGAGCATCGGAAGCGTTCCCGAAGCAACAACTGCCGACATGGACAAAGCAGTCGCGGCGGCGCGGGAAGCATTCGATGTTGGCCCCTGGCCACGCATGACTCCCGACGACCGCGCCGACATCATGGCGTCTATTTCAACCGGCATTACTGAACGGATGGACGAGTTCGCCCGATTGATCTCATCCGAGAACGGTTGTCCTTACAGCTTTTCAATCATGGGACAGGTCTACGCAGCCACCGCGGTCATCGATTATTTCACCGACCTCACTCGGCGCTATCCGTTCGAAGAATTCCGAGCCGGGATGATGGGACCAACATTGGTTCGCCACGAAGGCGTCGGAGTTGCGGCCGGGATCATCCCTTGGAATGTTCCGCTGTTCATCATTGCGCTCAAAATGGCTCCCGCTTTGGCGTCAGGCTCAACGATCGTGTTGAAACCGGCACCCGAGACACCACTGGATGCAAACTTGCTGGCCGAGGTTCTTGAGGCTTCTGGATTGCCCGCTGGCGTCGTAAACATCGTGCCGGCCGGTCGCGAGGTTGGTGAACACCTTGTGCGCCATCGCGATGTCAACAAGGTTTCGTTCACTGGTTCGACCGTCGCCGGCCGCAAAATAGGTGGCATCTGCGGCGAACAACTCAAGCGTTGCACGCTTGAACTCGGAGGAAAGTCGGCCGCGATCATTTGTGACGACACCGACCTGTCGACTGTGATTCCGAACCTTCTGCCGGCATCACTCATGAATAACGGCCAAGCGTGTGTTGCCCAAACTCGAATCCTTGCGAGTCGCAACCGCTACGCGGAAGTTCGCGATGCACTCGCCGAAGCAGTGGCGGCGTTCAAGGTTGGCGATCCACTTGATCCCGAAACTGAATGTGGACCCCTCGTTGCCGAACGGCAACGTGACCGAGTCGAGGGTTATATCGCCGCAGGCATAGCCGAAGGTGCAACGTTGGTCGTCGGTGGCGGCCGACCGGCCGGTTTCGACCGTGGCTGGTATGTCGAACCAACCCTATTCGCCGATGTTGATAACTCAATGAAGATTGCGCAAGAAGAGATTTTCGGACCAGTACTTACCTTGATCGGCTACGAAAACGAGCGCGATGCAGTCGCCATTGCCAATGACAGCGACTACGGATTGTCGGGCACGGTTTGGACCGACGACGTCGAAAAGGGCATCGAGATCGCTCGGAAAGTTCGCACTGGGACCTACACGGTAAATGGTTTCGGCATGGATTTCGGCTCGCCATTCGGTGGATACAAATCGTCGGGTGTCGGTCGCGAACTTGGACCGGAGGGTCTGGGCGCATTCCTCGAAGACAAAGCCATCTGCCTTCCCGCCGATTATCCGGTCAGTTGATCAACACCAACTGACAGCGTTCACGTACCCGTGAAATTCGGCGGACGCTTTTCCGAAAACGCGGTCGGGCCCTCTTGGGCATCATTGGTGAGGTAGACCGGCGAACCAATTGTTAATTCGAGCGCGAGTCCTTCGCTCTCTGATAACTCGCGCGTCGCTCGCAACGATTTCAATACCGCCTGCACCGCAAGTGGACCATTGGCGGCAATTGATTCCGCAATCTCAATCGCTTTCGCCAATGCCTTGCCGTCCTCGACGATGTGGCCAATCAAACCAATCTCACGCGCTTCGCTAGCCGGAACAAATCGGCCGGTAAGCAAAATCTCCGCCGCAATCGTGTATGGAATTTGACGGGAAAGCCGAACTGTCGACCCGCCAAGCGGGAACAGGCCGCGTCGCACTTCAGCCACACCAAAAGTCGCTGACTCGCCCGCGACTCGGATGTCCATCGCCTGCAAGATTTCAGTGCCGCCGGCGATGGCATAACCCTCGACCGCCGCAATGATTGGCTTTCCGGGGACGAAATGCCGCAAGAGCGCTTTCCAGTGCAGGTCACCGTCGGCCGCAAACCGTTGGGAGTATTCGTCATCAGGATGCCCGGCGGCCATCGCTTTGAGATCGGCGCCGGAGCAGAAATTGCCGCCCGCGCCGGTGACGATCAACACCCGAATGTCAGGGTTCGAATCGACTTCGATCCAAGCATCGTGCATGCGAACCAACATTTCGCTGCTTAACGCATTCTTCTTTTCCGGACGGTTCAGCGTGACGATGGCGATATGGCCCTGGCGTTCAAATACCAGATGTGGCGCAGTCGATCGTTCGGTCGTCATTGGTGTCCCTTCGGTGAATCGGGGGCGTCAAAGTCATGGAAGCTCATTAGACATGCCCTGGGCGCACCAGCGCATCGGTGCCACCATCGGTGAACAACATCGCGCCATGGACGTTGCTCGCATCAGGGCCGAGCAAAAAAGCCACCGGCCCCGCGACTTCGGCTGCCTCACCTATCCGGCCAAGCGGAATCGGCAAGAGATCAACGTATTGACCCAAAACTGGATCGGCGACCGTTGCAGCAAACAGTGGTGTTTGAATCGGTCCTGGCGCAACGAGATTGAGACGCACGCCAGCTTCACCCCATACCTGCACCCGGCTGCGAGCTGCTCGCGCCAACGCTGCTTTCGTCATGGCATAAATCGTTGCTCCATCGAAACGCGCGCACGCTTCGATGGCCGCGGCTTCATCACCAGCCAACATGAAATCCACCAATGTTTGGTCAGGCATCGGCGTAAGCGAAATCGAATTCGAAGCAATCAAGACTGCGGCGGGGTGATCCCCGAGCGCTAAGGCTTCTAACAGTCCGTCGAGGACTGCGATCGCTCCGAAAAAATTCACGGACACGATCGATCCCTTTTCGGTGAGATGGGGACCTAGGCCTGCACCAGGAACCAACGCGTCGAGTTGCCCATCAGCAGCATCGAGCACCGCTCGACAAGCACTGGCGCGTCCAGCATCAGTCGAAAGATCAGCTTCGATTTCCTGGCCTTGAAGGTCCACGCCGATCACCCGCCAGCCGTCTGCCTCCAACCGATTTCGAATAGCAGCACCGATACCTGAGGCCGATCCAGTGATGGCCGCAACTCGTTGACGATCCACGTTGAAATCCTCTCGTGTGGCGAAGCCGCCTTAGGTGGTCAGGCAATTGCCGCCGACAAATGCAACGCAGCAATGTCCGATGAAGTGAATCCGGCTTCAGCTAACACTTCATCGGTGTGATGTCCCGATGGCGCAGGCGGCCTTGAGAGTTCAGCCGGCGTTCGATCGAAACGCGGCGCGGGAGCCGGCTGGACCACACCGTCAACGGCTACCCATGTTCCGCGAGCGGCAAGGTGCGGGTCAGCGGCCACTTCAGAAAACGGAAGAACCGGGGCGACGCATGCGTCGAGTGTTTCGAAGATCACCAACCAGTCGGCCAATGAACGCGACGCGAACCGTGGCTCGAATTGTTCACGTAGCAGCGGCCAACTGGCCTCGTTATCGCGATCAGGCAGTTCGCCACCGGGCCAGTCCTCGGCATGATCGAGGCCCAGACCACGCAGGAGGTCCTCGTAAAACTGCGGTTCGAGCGCGCCGACAGCTAGCCAACGTTGATCGCTTGTTTCGTAGCAGTCATAGAAAGGTGCCCCTGAATCAAGCAGGTTGGTTCCGCGTTGCTCGCTGAAATACCCCGCGGTATAGGCCGGCGCCATTGCCGCTGACAGCAGCGCGACACCGTCGATCATTGCAACATCCAACACTTGTCCCAAGCCCGATGAAGCCCGCTCCACCAACGCGGCACTGACCCCGAGCGCCATCAGTAACCCACCACCACCAAAATCGCCCAACAAATTGAGCGGAACGGTAGGTGGCTGCCCGACTCGGCCGATGTGAGCAAGAGGGCCGGCCAATGCCACGTAGTTGATGTCGTGGCCCGCTTTGGCCGCTAGCGGTCCGAACTGGCCCCAACCAGTCATTCGGGCATAAATCAACTTCACATTCGTCGCCATGAGCTCGTCAGGACCAATTCCGAGGCGCTCGGCCACCCCTGGGCGGAATCCTTCAACGAATACGTCGGCTGATGCAGCCAATCGCCGCACGACGTCGACCCCACCAGCAGTCTTTAGATCGACCGCCACTGACCGTCGCCCGCGACCATAAACATTTCCGGCTGCCGTTGAAAGGTCCGCGCCGACCGCGGTACTCAGCCGATCGATTGTCACGACATCCGCGCCAAGATCGGCCAACACCATCGCTCCAAATGGAGCCGGGCCAAGGCCCGCTACCTCGATTACGCGAATGCCCCTAAGCGGTCCAGCCATCGGGTCGAAACACTAGCGGTCTTTCCCGAAACGAGAATGTGTTCTAGTTTTGCGCTGCAACCGATGACCGCCGCAAAGGGGACCAACGTGCAGTTCAATGATGTCGACCTGCTCGACCCAGATGTATTCCGGACTGGCCGCCATCATGAGCTTTTCAAAGTGCTTCGAGCCGAAGATCCGATCCATTGGACCAACGAACCCGATGGTCCGGGCTTCTGGAGCATCACGCGCCACGCGGATCTCATTACGGTCAACCGCGAGGCGCAACTCTTTTCATCAGCCGAGCAAGGCATCAGCATCCCCGACATCACCCCCGAAGGTGAAATGGTTCGAGAAATGATGCTGTACATGGACCCGCCTCGCCACACGCGTTACCGCCGCCTGGTCAACAAGGGTTTTACGCCGCGAATGATCGGTTTACTCGAAACCGGTTTGCGCACGAAGTGCAGACTGATTCTCGACAAGGTTGTCCAACGCGGCGAATGTGACTTCGTGATCGACATCGCAGCTGAGCTTCCGTTGCAAGCGATCGCCGAAATGATGGGCGTACCCAGCGAAGACCGTCACAAACTTTTCGACTGGACGAATCGCATGATCGGGATTGATGATCCCGAATTCGAGGGTGACCGGGAATCCGCAGGGGTTGCGGCCACCGAGTTGTACATGTACGCCAACGCTCTCGCCACCGAGAAACGCAAGCAACTCAGCGATGACATCCTGTCAAAGCTGCTCGGAGCCGAACTCGACGGAGATGAGCTAACCGAAACTGAGTTCGACATGTTCTTTATGTTGTTATCAGTTGCCGGAAACGAAACGACCCGCAATGCCACATCCCATGGAATGCGTGCACTACTCGACAACCCCGATCAGTTCGCGAAGCTGCAGGCCAACCGCGAACTCCTGCCTGGGGCAATCGAAGAAATCCTTCGGTGGGCGACCCCGGTATTGCACTTTCGGCGCACTGCCATGGCTGATTTCGATCTCGCCGGTACGGCGATCCGCAAAGGTGACAAGGTCGTCATGTGGCACATTTCGGCCAACCGTGACGAAACGGTTTTTGACGACCCATTTCGGTTCGATATCGAACGAACCCCGAATGATCACATCGCGTTCGGCGGCGGCGGCGCCCACTTCTGTCTCGGTGCCAACCTGGCCCGCATGGAACTTGACCTGATCTTCACCGAAATTCTCAATCGCCTTCCCGAACTCGAATCAAATGGCGAAACCGAGTATTTGCGGTCCAATTTCATCGGTGGCATCAAACATATGCCGGTGAGGTTTTCGCCGACGCAGCTGTCGTAGCATTCAGTTCGACATCGCGACCGATTTGGCCCATCGATAGTCAGCCTTTCCCGCAGGTGATCGTTCGATCGTTTCGACCAACGCGAGCGAGCGAGGCACCTTGTACCCCGCGATGGAGGCTCGACAATGTTCGACGAGTTCGTCGAGCGTCACGTTTTTACCGGCTGTGGTTTGTACCACTGCCGCGACGCGTTGGCCCCATCGATCATCATCGACTCCGACCACCAAGACGTCATAGACGGCCGGGTGGGTCTTGATCGAAGCTTCGACTTCTTCCGGGAACACTTTTTCGCCGCCGGTGTTGATGCAGCCTGACCCGCGACCGAGCAAACGGATGGTTCCGTCAGTTTCGATAGTCGCCATATCTCCGGTAAGTACCCAGCGGATACCGTCAATTTCGAGAAATGTCTGGGCGGTTTTTTCTGGAGCGTTGTAATACCCCATCGGAATACGGCCGCGGAGCGCGACGCGTCCCACTGCTCCCGATCCCGGCACAATGGGTATGTGCGTCGCTTCATCGAGCACCGTTGTCGACGGATACGGCGTGAAAACGGTAGCGCCGACCGAGTCTGCACCAGCTTCCATCCGCTGCGAACCTTGCGCACCGGTTTCACTCGAACCGAAGCCATCCACCACCGCGGCATTCGGGACCAGAGCAATCAACTGATCTTTCAGCGAGGGGGTGAGAGGGGCCCCACCCGATCCGATCGAGAACAAACTCGATACATCGAATGGGCCGTGTTCGATCCACGCATCAACCAGCGGTCGCGTTACGGGATCACCGACCACGGTCATGATGTTGACGCGTTCCCGTTCCACGGTTTGCCACACCACTACTCCATCGAGTGAACCCGGCAACAAGACGACAGTGCCGCCGGCATAGAGCCAAGACAGCGACGTCCATTGTCCGGCCGCGTGCATCAACGGTGCAACCGGTAAAAACACCACTGCGCCATCGAGGATTCGATCAAGCACCTCGTCTGGCGAGGAAATCGGACCTTGCTGGCGAGTGGGGTCCGCGCCGCCTATACATGCGAAGAATGCGTCCTCGTGGCGCCACACGACCCCCTTGGGCATGCCCGTCGTGCCACCGGTATAGATCACATACCGATCGTCACCCGATCGGACGCGAACCAAAGGATCCGGAGACGACATCGCTAACGCGTCTTCATAGGATCGGCCGAGGGTCAAACTCCATTGCAGATCCGGTAGGTCTGGGGCCACTTCAGCAAAGCGATGTTCAAACTCGGGTTGGACGAACACTCCGACAACATCGGCATCATCAAACAAATATCGCAATTCGCCCGCCACGTAGCGATAGTTCACGTTGATCGGAACAGCTTGAACTTTGAAACACGCCAGCATCGATTCGAGGTATTCGATGCCGTTGGTCAAATACAGACCGATGTGCTGACCGGGTTCGATGCCTTGGTCGACCAACCAATTGGCTAAGCGATTCGCTCGCTGATCAAGCTCGTTATAGGTGCGTCGCCGATCACCGCAGACAACGGCGATTCGGTCGGGAATTTGTTCAGCCACGGCTTCCCAGAGGTCAGCCAAATTGTAGGTAAGCACCGAAAATGTCTAGTCCAAGGTCGTCGATGCCGCTGACTCGAGCACTTGAGTTTGGAAACACCCCGAGGTCAGATTCTTATCGGCTCGCTCCGTTACTCACTCATCAGGCACATGACGATCGCAGTACTACAACTCGTTGGTACTGACTCGATCGATGCTGCTGCGAACCACAATCGGTACCAAAATCACAAAGCCGATCAAGACCAACTCTTGGACCAACGGCCACGCGTGTCCAAAGGCGTTGGCCAAGCTCACAGGCACCGTCAGTGCTGCGGCAATTGGCAAGGCGATTAACCAACGCCGGTTAACGGTTCGACGAGCAAGCGCTATGCCCAATGCGGCGATGCCGACCCAGAGGTAATGCCACCACACCAACGGGACAATTAACATCACCACCAGCGAACCGTAAGCCCACTGGGTGTCGTCGTCAGCGTCACGAACGCCCCACCACCACAAGCCGCCAGCGAGCATCAACCGCGCCAAGATCAACAACGTCGAGGCCACGGGATTTTCGGTCAGCGGTACCCATACTTGGTGCGCGATTCGGTCGATTGAACCGCTGTAAGGATTGTCGACCGCGTGACGTGTCACGTTCGCCGACATGTGCATGAAGTCCGCCCAAATCGACAGCGGGGCAAGCACCACTGTCGCCACGGCGAGTGCGGCGATTGCGACAAATGTCATGAGCAGCAACCGAAACTGTCGCTGGCGGATTAGCACCAGGCCGAGCACAGCCGGGAACAACTTCAGGCTGATCGTGACTGCCCAAAGCAGTGCGACAAACCAGCGCTGACGGGATCGATCGGTCACGGTAACCCCCACGCATGCGAGCAAAAACAAGTAGGGCGATGTCTGACCAAGGGTGATCGGGACTGCAGCCATTGGCGTGAGCAACGCCGCTGCAATGACGACATAGCGAGGTGCGTTCGGGTCGACACCGGCCAGGCGTTTCCACAACATGCACATGCCCGCCACCAAGGCTCCGGCCGCTAGAAGTCTTGCCAGCAAGACACCGAATTGGTTGCCGGTCGCGGCAAACACCACCGATAGGGGTAACGCCAGCGGCATGCTCACATATGCGACGTTCAGTTTTTCGCAATTGGTGCCTGGTGGGGCGATTTCGCACCAACGATCGGCAAATGGTTTCGCCAAGTCGAAGAGGTCACCCGATGACGATGCGTACACCTCATGGGGCTGGGTGCGAACTAGTGCACCAGCTACTTGATACGGAACCGCGTCTTGGGCCAGTCGTCCCCACAACAACACGGCAAAGGCCATCCAGATCACCATGATGGCCACGAACCATTTTCGTGCCGGATCTGGATGACCCAAGCGGTTGATCACCCTGAACCGTCGTCGGAATGCCACGCCACGACTTCACCGGCCACTTCGATGATTCGGCGCGTCTCGGCGAAATCGACTGGTACGTCAAGGCAATGCACACCTCGTTTATCTAAAGCATCGCGCAACCGTCTCGCATGATCACCAACAGTGGTCATCGACTCGTCGCCGCCCCAAATCTCGAGCACCAGTGGTCGACTCCAACTCGTTGCCAGGTCGACGATCGCCTCGGTCGCAGAGTCCTTTGGTTCCGTAGTCACACCGATTGCGACCCGACCGCTCAGCGATGCAACCAACGTTGCGGCCGCCGCGAAGCCACGAACAAACGCGGCCGGAACGATCACTGAACCGGGTTCGACCGTCCGAAATGCTCGAGCCAGCCACAATCCCGCGGGGCCCGGATCACCTGCGATCAGTCCGCCGGGCGGCAACACCGTCCCGAGATCGGCCACCGCACGCGCCGGAGTCAAGGGGACGGCGTCGCTTCGGTAGCTTTCACCAAGCGCGTCGGCCAACTGCCCAAACAATGGCGGTCGCACCGGTACCGGTCCTGGATCGGGCCAGTGATGAGCCAAACTCGACAGTTGCCATGGCTCGACTTCAAGGACTTGAGCTGAGCCAATCCATCGTTGCGGTGGCAGTTCGACCTCGTCGACCCCGCACGTGATCACAAGTTCAGCATCGGCCAATCCGGACAACTCGACATCGCGAGCTTGCAAGCCAATGGTTCCGAAGTGATGCAGATCATCCCATTCGGTAACACCTTTCGCGCCCCAGGTATTGATCACGCCACACCCGGCCGAAGATGCCAGCGCCCGCAGTCCGGCGACATGGCCCATGCGAGCAATCCCGGGCCCGGCCAAGATCACCAAGCGAAAGTCAGCCAACGTTGGCGACAGCATCAACAATTCGTCATTGCTGGCGTCAAGCACAATTGGCTCGAGGCCTTCCGGAGCGGGAGCTTCGAGGTCAAGATCGAGTTCAAAAACTACTGATTCGTGCACGCCTCCGAGCGTCCACCCGCCAAGCGCTCCCGGAAGATACGACGGATCACTCACTCGGACCACGTCTGGCTCCACCCCGGGAGCAGACGTGACCAGCACTCGGTTTGCACCCAGGACTGCTACCCCAGGGCCGGGTCCGATTCGACCGTCAGCGGCGGCTAGAAGTGCCGCGAGATCGGCATCACCAGTGGCGTGAATCGCCAGCCCAAGGTCGGTTCGAAGCGACGTCGAATCAACGGGAGCGGCAGCGAATACCCGACGCGCACCTAATGTTGCGAGGCATCGACCCAAGAGTGCACCAACGGTGTCGGATGTTTCATCCATGCGCAATGTTTAGCGCTCTGGGCTCATTGGGAAACGGGATCAAGCGCAATCAACGGTGATTAGTAGCGCAATCCCGGCGCACGACTATGGAAAATGTCGGCATTCATTAACGCAGTCAGGTCGGATGCTTCCCACCTTTGCTCGGGTTTGCGGATGGTGTTGCCGTTGCTCCAGCCATCCATCAACACGATCTCGTCGCCGACGGCGCGAATGACTTGGCCTGTCACATGACCGGCCTTGTCGCTGGCAAGCCATGCGACGAGTGGCGATGCGAGCGAAGGATCCATCCGGTTCCATTCGGTGAACTCGTCAGGCTCCTTGGCGACGATTCCGGCGCCAGGTATTGATGCAGCCATTCGGGTTGCGCCAGCCGGCCCAATGCAATTCACGGTCACGCCTATTTTGAAAACCTCGAGGCTGACGGTTTGCGTAAAGGCTGCGATACCAGCTTTCGCCGCGGTGTAATTGGCTTGGCCAAAGTTCCCAACTAATCCGGCACCAGACGTCGTGTTGATGACCCTGCCGTATGAGACGTCCTCGCCCGCTTTATTGCGCTCGCGCCAATGGCGAATCGCGGCCTGGGTCGGCGCAAATGTCCCTTTGAGATGAACTCGGATAACCGAATCCCAATCCGACTCAGTCATGCCCCAAATCGTTGCGTCACGCGCGATACCTGCGTTGTTTACAACGATGTCGAGACGACCGAATAATTCGATTGCTTGGTCGATCATGCGTGCCGCGCCATCCATGTCAGCCACGTCTTCGTAGTTCGATGCTGCGACGCCGTCACGAGACTCGATCAACGCAACGGTCAGGTCAGCGTCCCGACCAGACCCTTCACCCGACAACGTCGAACCGAGGTCATTGACGAGGACCGTCGCTCCTTCTTTTGCAAGTTCCAGTGCATGACCACGGCCGATGCCGTGCCCCGCGCCGGTCACGATCGCTACTTTGCCGTCGAGCAGTCCCATGGTGATACGCACCTCAAGTCAGGTTGTTGTTTTCAGGAATCTGATGAGCCGTCAGATTACCGCAACAAAATCCGGGCAAAAGACGTCCACAAGCCAAATCCACGGCCACAATCCCGAATCGCCGACCACCGTGCTTCCGCGCCGCAACCGAACGCAGGGCCTAGGCGAACGGCGAGAGGGCAGGCCGGCGGCGATTCACGCGCTGTAAGTCTTGCGCAGTTCGTTTTTCAGGATTTTCCCGGTCGGGTTACGCGGAATGACCGCAACAACTTCGAGTCGCTCAGGGATCTTCTGCACCATGAGCCCTTCGGATTTCAGATAGTCGAATACTTCGGGCAGCGTGATTGGATCAGCCGCTTCGGCGGTCGACACAACTGCGCAGACCATCTCGCCGCGCTCTTCATCGGGAAGCCCGATCACTGCGACATCAGCAACCTTCGGATGTCGATAGAGATGGTCCTCAACTTCTTTCGCACTGACGTTTTCACCTTTACGAATGATCACGTCTTTCAAGCGACCGGTGATGGTGAGCATCCCTCGTTCGTTCAACATGCCGAGGTCCCCCGTGCGGAAATAACCCTCGTCGTCAAACGCTTCGGCATCAAGCGAACCTTCGAGGTATCCCTGCATCAATTGGGGCGCCTTCGCTCGTACTTCGCCTTCCTCTCCTACGCCAGCCAGGTCGCCGTCGAGGGTCACCATCTTCAGTTCAACCCCCGGCATCGCTGCACCTTCGGTCTGGGCGAGATCCTCGTCACTGTCGAACATCGAGCCCATCGTCAAAATCGGGGCTTCGGTCAGGCCATAGCCCGAAACGATTGGCGCCCCGAACAGTTCTTTCATCTCCCAATACAACGGCACTGGCTTGGGCGCGCCCCCGCCGGGAAAGTTCCGAACGTGAGGAAAGAGCGGAACGTCCGAAGCGCGTTGCGCGGCCAGATAGGACTGGTGGAAATAGGTTCCGGAACCCGCCATGGTGACGCCACGTTCGCTCAACACCTTGACGACCAAGTCGGGGATAAATGCTTCAAATAAAATATTGCTCATCGCCGATTGCAGACTCGTGACCAACCACGTGATGCCGCCGATGTGAGTAAATGGAAATGCCAAGGCGTTGCGATCTTCGGATGTCACGCCGAGGCGCTCCCCCATCCCTTTTGCCACCGCGTAGATCGATCGATCCGAGTGCTGCGCGCCTTTCGGGTCGGCCGTTGTGCCCGATGTGTAAAAGAGCCAGCGCACGGCATCGCCTGATGTCGGCGGAGATGCCAATGTTGCGGGATCGCCATCGGGCAAGGAGTGATCAGCGGTCATGACTGTTACTGCTCCGCCATCGGCATTCACTTCGCCCGCAACTTTTTCGGCCATCGCCCGAAAATCGAACCCGGCAAATTCGGTCGGAACGATCAGCAACTTGGCAGCAGTTTGTCGCACACAAAACGAAACTTCGCGCTCTCGGTAAATCGGAAGCACCGGATTTTGGGTTGCCCCCAAACGCGCAATTGCACCAACGAGCACGAGTGATTCCAACCATGTCGGCAACTGCCAGGTGATGACGTCTCCGGCGGCGATGCCATAGGTTGCGGCAAGGCCAGCCGCCGCTCGCTCGGCTGCGTCACGGTAGTGCCCAAAACTCATTTCGCGGCCGGTTTCGTCGACGGCCATCAGCGCATCGGGCGATGCTGATGCTCGAGCGTCAATGAGTTCCCAAAGCGTTGCTGCATCAAGTAGTTGCTCAGGCATCGCAAACCCTTTCGACCGGCCAATTCTGACGAGACGAGAGCATAGGGGTGTTTGAACCCGAGACAAGCACGAAGTGAGGTTGCGCCGGCATCAACTCGCTTATCACGCGCCAGCACATTTTCGTTACTGGCTGGTTCCAGGAACCCAATCTTCTGGCGCCATCTCCCAGCCGCTTGGTTCGAAGCCTGGCGTGTCGGTGCACGACATCAATGACCACTCGCCCGCCGATACCGATGACCGCCAAACGCCTCGTGGCACCATCACCTGCGGCCGTTGACCTGCCGCGAAATCAGTTCCTAATAGGTGCAATACCGGCTCTGAAGTTTCATCTGCTGCGATCCAAAGTTCAAGCGGGGCACCGGCGTAGTGGTGCCACATCTCGTCGCAATCCACCCGGTGCCAACGGTCGTGCTGCTGAGCGACCAACATGTAATAGATCGAAGTTCCGAGCGATCGTCCGTTCGCGTCGACGACGTCATCTCGCCATGTCTCGCGGAACCATCCCCCTTCGGGATGGGCAATAAGTTCAAGCGCTTCAATCACTTCATTTGCATCCATGGCGAAACAATACCAAGCGAGCTACAGATCGTCAGAAGGTGGCGACTGGATGCACCGCGGCGCTGCACCCGCCGGTGAACGGCTCAGGGTTGGCCACCAGTAAAAACTCATAGGTGCCCAACTCGATGCAGGTCTCGGCCAAGGTCTCGAAATCAAAATTTTGGCCCTGCACCTGCCCCATGTCACGGAGGTGGATCATGTGAACGACCATCATCGCCGCCCAATCCTGCGGGGGCCATACCTCATAGACATAGGTATCGGAAAAAACTGCACCCAAGTCGTGATCACGAATCCATTGGATCGTATGTGTCGATAATCCCGGTGAGTCGTGGTTATACCCTTCGGTGTCACCACCGTGGAATAGCTGCATCTGACCCGTACGAACGCAAAGTGCGTCGCCGGGTGCCAACGTCACCGCAGCAAGGTCAACGGCGGCATCAAGATCGTCGGCCGTAACGGCATAACCCGGTTCGAGGCGGTCTTTGCCTAATGCCGCTGGCAAGTCGAGCAACACGCCTCGGGTCATGATTGGACCGATCTTCTCGACGCCACACCGGCGGAGTCCATCGACTGATGATGCCTCTGCATCAGAAAACCCGTTGTACATAAATCCGCCGTAAGTCACATGGCCAATAGCGTCGACGTGAGTGCCCGCAGCCATCGACATCTCGACGTTGTCATCGTTGAACGCCGCGTCGCCGGGTTTGCCCGTATAGACCTGATTAACCGCCATCATGGTGTGACGCGGTGCAAATCGCCCCGGGGCGCCGCCCTGCTGCGGACTGGACTGATCGAGCGGAATGGCCAGTGACACCGAACGGGCTAGCCGTGCCTGGTCAATCCCACGCCGACGCGCCGACGCATCGATCAAATTGGCAGTGCCACGTTCGTCATCGCTGCCCCACCGGCCCCAGTTCGACACCGATTGTGCAAGTTCTTGAAGTTCTGCCGAAAGGGCCACGACGCGTTAGCCGATCTGCAAAACGCCGCGGGCGAGGTCACCATTGTGCATGTCATCAAGGGTTTGACCGATGTCATCAATCGAGTAGGTCTTGGTAACTAACGAATCAAGATTGAGGCGACCCGCGAGATACAAGTCAACAAAAAGTGGGATGTCTGCATGCGGGCGCCCGGCGCCATATCGACATCCCATTATGGTCTTGTCGTTGTACATGCCGCTGACCAAGAAACTTGCTTCGGTTCCAAATTTCGGGACTCCGAGAATGACGCAAGTGCCGCCCCAATCAAGCGCATCGATGGCGGTACGGATCAGCGCAGGATGTCCAACACACTCGAATGAAACATCGACCCCATTGGGACAAATTTCTTTGATCGCTTCGATGGTGTCGACTTTGGATGCATCAATAAAGTGAGTGGCACCGAATTGACGGGCTAATGCTTCTTTTCGCGGGTTGGTGTCAACCGCAATGATCGGCAGCGCGTCGGCCAATGCCGCGCCTTGAATCACATTGAGGCCAATGCCGCCGACGCCGACCACCAAGACACTTTGGCCATGGGTGACCTTGGCCCGATTAAATACCGCGCCAACCCCCGTAATGACGCCGCAGCCCAGCAGTGCCGCCACTTCAAACGGAACATCCCGATTGATCGGTACCGCTTGCCGGGCCTTGACGATGGTCTGTTCACTAAACGCGCCGATATTGGCGAACTGCAGCACCTTGCGTTCGGCTTGGCGAAATGGCGCTGACATCTTGCCAATTGATTCACGGCAGTGCGTCGGTCGCCCACTGTCACATGCCGAACATGCGCCACAGTTCGACAACGTCGAGATAACCACATGGTCGCCAACTTTGACACCGCTTACCGCGCCGCCGACCTCGGCCACGATGCCGGTGCCTTCGTGTCCCAGCACAACCGGTGTCGGAAACGGAATCGTGCCGTCGATGACCGACACATCACTATGACAAACGCCGGCCGCTTGCAGATCGACTCGGACCTCATCGGGGCGCAGGTCGCGCAGCGTCAAATCGCTGACAACGTTCAGTCCGTCTTCGTCAAAAACAATGCCCTTCACGATCTGCTCCTCAACTTCTAGCCGGGAAAAACTATGGACTGCAGTTCGGTATAGGCATGGAATCCGAATCGGCCTCCGTCGCGACCGACACCACTCATTTTGAACCCACCGAACGGCAACTCATGATTTCGCTGTGCGGTGTTGATCCCTACGTTGCCAGTTCGTAGTTGTTGTGCCACGCCATAGGCGCGAGCCGAGTCAGCCGAGAACACATAGTCGTAAAGCCCGAACTCCGTGCCGTTGGCAATGGCCACACCTTCGTCTTCATCGTCGAAGGGAATCACCACGATGACCGGTCCGAATATTTCTTCTTGCACAACTCGCATACCTGGTTTGCAATCGGCAATCAGTGTCGGGGCAACGTAAAATCCGGTGGACAGATCAGGTCGATCGCCACCGGTGACGACGGTTCCACCTTGTTCTCTGCCCGAGGCAACAAATCCCTCAACCCGATCTCGATGGACTTCGGTGATGACCGGACCCATCACGGTGTCGCGCTCGAGTGGGTCACCGACCTTCAATCGACTTGCAGCGACTTCGAGTCCCGCAACCAACTGGTCGTAGATCCCACGTTGTGCGATGACGCGAGTGGGAGCGGTGCAGATCTGTCCGGAGTGGAACGCCCACACGCTACTGATGCCACCAATTGCCGCTTTGATGTCGGCATCGTCGAACACGATGCAAGCACCTTTGCCACCGAGTTCAAGCAGTAAACGCTTCATGCCATGCCCTGCGACCGAACCAATGGCCTGGCCTACGCCAGTACTGCCAGTGAAACTGATCATGTCAACATCGGGTGAGGCTACGAGTGCCTCGGCCGCTTCGGAACCTGAACCGACAACAACGTTGACAACTCCAGGCGGAAATCCTGCGTCATCAAAGATTTCGCCGAATCGAATAATCGCCAACGGATCTTGCGGTGCAGGTTTGATGACCACGGTGTTGCCCATGGCAAGTGCCGGACCGATCTTGCCTGCGGTGTTGGTCATCGGAAAGTTGTAGGACGTAATCGCCGCGACCACACCCACCGGTGCGCGACGGGCAACACCGCCGATGATGCCACCCGGAGCAAGAGCGGTGGTCGGCATGATGCCGGGCCGCACTGGGATCTCAAGCTCCTCGTTGATGCCTTGCGCGTATCGCCGCAAACGTGCGCCCGCTTGCGGAACTTGCATCTGCTTGGTCACCCGCAGCGTTGCGCCCGTCTCGGCTTGCACGAGCGGAACAAGTTCGGGGTAGCGCTCATCGAGCAGGTCTGCTGCGCGTGACAGCAACGCGCTGCGTTCCGCGGGTGTGGTGCGCGACCAAGCCGGAAATGCTGCTGCGGCGGCCGCGGCAGCAGCTGAGGCATCTGCTGCACTCGCATTTGGGGCATGCCCAACTACTTCTTCGGTAGCTGGATTGATGATCGGATAGGTGCCGTTGGCACCGGCTACCCGCTCACCGCCAATGAGCAACCGATACGGAACGTCGGAATCTGCGGAATCGGTCACGGGGCAAACGGCAATTGCAGCATGCGAATGGCGTTACCGCGCACTAATTTCCGGATGGTGACGTCATCGAGATGGCCCATAAGTTTTTCTCCCACTTCGCGACTGTGCGGCCAGGTGCTATCGCTATGGGGATAGTCGGTCTCAAACATTACGTTGTCCGGTCCGCACTTTTCGAGCGCACTTGGCGTGAGGCCATGTTCGTCGTCAAAGAAGCAGCCGTAAATTTGTCGGTAGTAATAGGTCGATGGCGGCTCGGGGATCACCCCTGCGACACCGTTCCAACCGCGATTTTCATGCCACACCTTGTCGGCACGCTCGAGGATGTAGGGGATCCAACCGATCTGGCCTTCGCTGTAAGAAAGCGTCAGTTCCGGAAACCGAACCAATACGCCGGACATCAAGAAATCGACCATCGAGGACATGGCGTTGCCGAATGTCAGTGTCGAACCCACCGCTGGTGGCGCATCAGCTGACGTCGATGGCATCTTGGACGACGAACCAATGTGCATGTTCACGACAACGCCGGTCTCGGCACAAGCAGCGAAGAACGGGTCCCACTCGCCCGAGTGAATTGACGGTAGGCCGAGGTACGGGGGAATCTCAGAAAAACAAGTTGCCCGAACGCCACGGTCGGCATTGCGTCGAATTTCCTCGGCGGCAAGCGTTGCATCCCACAACGGAATGATGATGAGCGGGATGAGCCTGCCACCCGAACCGCCACACCACTCGTCGACCATCCAGTCGTTGTAGGCCTTCACACATAACAACGCGAGATCGCGATCTTTTGCTTCGAGAAATGTTTGACCACAAAACCGCGGAAAACTCGGGAAACACATCTGTGCTTCGGTCCAATTGGCATCCATATCGGCAAGTCGCGCAGTTTGGTCCCAACAGCCTTTACGCATTTCTTCATAGGTGATCGCGGTGATCTTGACGTCGTCGCGATCGAAACCAACGGCAGCCGACAAACGCGTCGTTGGAATCTTTTTATCTTCGTAATACCACCAGTCACAAGCTGGACCATCGGTGCCGGACTCATAAGAAAATTTTCCGCCGACAAAGGTCATTTCGCCTAACGGCGCGCGCACCGACCTCGGACCGACGTCTTTATATTTCGCTGGCAGGCGGTCTTGCCAAACGTTGGGCGGCTCAATGACATGGTCATCGACGGAAATGATTTTGGGCAGCTCAGCCATGGCGGCGATGGTAGCGCCGATCTATCCAAGTGTCAGTCCCAAAATGGAACGGGTTCTAGTCCTCAGCGACGTCGTCTACGCTTGCTTCGGCGCATCGCCGCTCGATGCGGCCAGAAACCGTGCAACTTCGCGTCACGACCAGGGAGATCAACATGGCAGAACCCGCCGGCAATGAAGGTGGCATTCGAATCGGCAGCACCCTGCTCACGCTGGTTGATCCGCACCATGGCCATGAGGTTGCCTACAACCGCTGGTATGAGCGCGATCATTTCTACGCTGGGTGCCTCATTGGTGCCGGCTGGTTCGCCGGCAAACGCTGGGTTGCCACCAAACCACTCAAGGACCTCCGCGGACCTGCTGACTCGGTATTTCTCCCCGACATTTCAGCCGGTAGTTACCTCGCTACCTATTGGGTTCTCAAGGGCGAAGAAGCCGATGCGATCGCGTGGGGAACCCGGCAGGTCAATTGGTTGCACGCCAATGGTCGCATGTTTGAACAACGCGATCACGTCCACACCTTGATCTACGCGAATCGATTCGCCGTCAATCGTGATGTCGACGGCGTGCCCGCCGAATTAGCGCTTGACCATCCGTGGGGCGGACTGGTCGTTGTCATGGTGGATCGCAACGAAGATGTCTCCCCCAAAGATGCGACCGCGTGGCTGCGTGACGAGTTTCTTCCCGACGCTATGGCTGGCACACCGTGGGCGCTGACGGTAGGCATCACACCGGTCCCGTTGCCGAAGGAGGCGCCGGTTTTTCAACCGGCGAATCCCGGTGAGGATCGACGGACCGCGTTGATGTGTTTCGTCGAAGGTGACCCTCGAGATTGTTGGGACGTCTTCGCAAACTTGCAAGCCTCAGTTGCTGCTGGTGGGATCGCATCGCTTTCGTATGTCGCGCCGTTTATCCCCGCGATAACCGGAACCGATGCCTATACCGACCAACTTTGGGACTGAAACCTCGCTGGAATCAGCTAGCGCTCAACCGACGAATTTTCCGATACTGAACCGTCCGATAAACGCATAGGCGGTCATCATCATTGCGACAATGAGGGCGGTCATCACGATGAAGCGAAGTCGGCGCGGCAGGCGGCCGATCGCCGACGCGTAGACGGGAAAGATGATCCAATCGGCGAACACGAATCGATTGAAACTTGCCAGCACACTCGAACACAACGGCAATGCAACCAATGCCAGTCCCAACAACCAGGTCTGGATCGGAAATCGATCTCGCCGCGAAAACGCGGCGTAGCCGATCGCCAAGATCACAATGACGACGCACCAGAGGTCGAAGTTGCGAGCGATTAACGAAGGCACCATCACCGTGCCGCGCCGCGGCCACAGATTTTGATACCCCTGAATAACTGAGGTCCAGGGAGCACTCAGCGTCCGGCCCCAATCCTTTTGCACCTTAAGAAATGCCCATGGATCACCGACTTGCGCCTGCATGACGGCCAAGACGACTGCGAAGCTCGACAGGCCGGCAACGAGATAAGCGAAGCACCAACGGTCGACTCGGCGTTGATGGATCACTCGAGCCAAGATCAACACAGCTGGAATCACGATGCCGATACTGCGCGTTGCTCCGATCCCAACTAACAGCGCGGTCGCGATTCCCTTACGGCCGCGCCGGTCAGCCCAAACGGCGCCAGCACCCAGTGCGATGAACAACCCCTCGCTATAAAACGCCCACAAGAAAAACGACGACGGGAACAACGCGAACAGCACCACTGCACGACGGGCAACAAGTTCGCTACGCCACGCTTTCGATACTCCCCAGATTGCGATGAATGCCGCGATTCCAGTTGCCGTTGCGACAACGTGAACGGCGACAAGATCAGAATGGGTGAGCTTCCAGATCGGCCACCCCAACCATGAGACCGCCGGGAAAAAAGCATGCGATGGCATCATCGGACGCGGGTTGAAATATCCCCGATGCATAATTCGCAGGTAGTGCTCGGCGTCATAGAAGAACGCTGAATGTCCTGGCGTGCCACCTAAGTAAACGCTTGTAGCCAGTTGGCTAAGCCGCCAGAGCACATACACAACCAGCGGGAACGCCACACCCGGGGTTGAACGGCGCAACACTCCATGTATTCGCTGCAGAAAACCGAGGATCGTCGATGGTGACGTTGGCCGGTTTGGTTGAGCCGCAGCGACTTCAGTCGGCTGTGTTGTCACTTGCCTGATGGTAGGGGCAGGGCGATGCGGTGTCGTATTGAAGCTCAGCCACTGAGCAGGTCGGTGAGGATGTGATCAACCTGGGCACTCGGCAACATTGATCCGCCGTCGATCACGATGTTTTGGCCAGTGACATAGCGCGCCAGCGAGCTGGCGAGGAACACCACAACATCGGCGACGTCATCGGGGGTTCCGGCTCGTCCGAGCGGTGTCGCGGCGGCTAGCGGATCGGCATAGCGCGGCACCGAAAAAGCGAACTCGGTTAGCGGTGTCCGAATGAATCCCGGCGAAACACAATTCACTCGCACGCCATCGGGGCCGTACTCAAGCGCGCTCGACATGGTGAGGGCAATAACGCCTGCTTTCGCGGCGGCATACGGCGCCTCACCTCGAGTCGGTCGAAGACCACTCACCGACGCCATGTTGATGATGGAACCGCCACCGAAAGTCCGAAGATGGCCAATCGCCGCCCGAGTCACATTGAAGGTCCCCTTTAAATTGACATCCAACAACAGGTCCCACTCCTTGTCGGAGTAGGTCTCCATAGGCTTCAACGATCCGATGCCCGCGTTGTTGAACACCGCAGTCAATCCGCCAAGTGCTGCAACGGCCTCGTTCACCGCCGTCTCGGTCGCATCGCGATCAGCAACGTTCACGCTGAACGAGACCCCGTCAATCGAGTCGGCAACGAGTCGAGCCGCATCGGCGTTGATGTCCAAAACCGCAACGCTCGCTCCCTCGGCCGCCATGCGGCGCGCCGTCGCCTCGCCGATCCCACTCGCACCGCCGGTCACAATGGCACGCTGGCCGTCAAGCAGTCCCATGATTGTCCTAACGGTTGAAAACTAACTGAGCCGTCTGCCACAACGCTGCCATGCGTCGCAGCAAAAGGGCTCGGGGGTGTTGATGTCGGTGCCAATTCCCGAAAATGTTACCCAATCTTGCCGACAGCCAATTGCGAGCATACGTGTAAAAGCTTCGACCAGTGGTTAACGAGTGGCCGTCGGGTGTGGCCGATAGCGCGCCGCATGGAACTCACCGACAACCACACCACACCCAAAACTGCAACGACGGGTAGTTCACGTCATGGGCGTCACTGCCAACGATTCATCGTCGGGTTCATCGCCGCAGTTGTTGTCCTGTTGGGGTCATCGCCTACGGCGCGTCGAACAGTTCGAAACTATCAGCTGGAACTCTCGTCAACGGCTGCGACATCGACCCTAAAGTCCGGAGACACGTGGTATGCGGCGGAGATTTTTTCGGGACCAGTTTGCGGAGCGCGAAGCAACTAACGAAATCGACGGGAAAGCTAACGCCTGCAGGGCAAACCAGATGTAGACGCAGCATGGCCCGCTGGTTGCCAGCGTCAGGACAACGCAGTAATCAACATCTGCGACCGAAATCACGCGACTATCGGCCTAACTGTCGAAAGTGATTCAGCTGGCAAGTACGCCGCCGTCGACCGCCATGGCATGTCCGGTTACAAAAGTCGCAGCATCCGAGCAAAGCCACACAATCGCTTCGGCAACTTCAGCGGCGGTACCCAACCGGCCAATGGGTGTCACTCTTCCCATCCCTTGTAAGGCGTCTTGATCGCCGCCGACGAAACCCTCGAGCATCGGTGTGTGCACGTTGCCAGGACACACTGCGTTGACCCGCACGCCTTGGCGTGCATATTCGAGCGCCACACTTTTCGTGAGCCCAATGACGCCATGCTTGCTCGCGACATACGCGGGAAGGTTGGCGAACCCCATGAGACCTGCTGCCGATGCCACATTGACAATCGCACCACGCCCCACGTCAAGCATTGCCGGGATTTCCTCTTGCATACACAAAAAAGTACCGGTCAAATTGACATCGAGCGTGCGTTGCCAGTCGGTGAGGAGTTGGTCAGTGAACGGCTTGTAGGTTCCGGGAATACCCGCGTTGTTTACCGCCACGTCGAGGCGACCAAATTCTTCCTCGACCGAAGCCACCATCGCCCGGACCTGATCGTGGTCAGCAACATCGGTGCGAATGAAACGCGCTTCGCCACCGGCCGCGGTAATCGCAGCAACCACTAAGTCACCGTGCGTCTCATCACGATCAGCCACCATGACCGATGCACCCAGGCGAGCAAATGCCTCGGCCGACGCTCGACCAATCCCTGACGCGCCTCCGGTTACAAGCGCGACGCGTCCATCGAATCGGGTACTCGCATTGCCCGGTCTGTCCACGCTTGCCGTCATGCCATGACCACCTGTTCAGCTGTTGAGATACTCGCCGCAATTGACCGGCAAGCTCTGTCCGGTGACTGCCTTTGCCAACGGTGAAGCGAAGAATACGACGGCGCCAGCAATCTCTGCTGACGATGGCAAATACTTCAGGCAATTTTTGTCAGCGAACTCGTCATACACAACCTGAAAATCAACGCCGCGTTCTTCGGCGATGTGATTGATGTACCACTCGACCGACTTTCCCCAGATATAGCTGGGGTGAATGCCATTGACCCGAACTCCGTAGCGGCCGAGTTCACGGGCGAGGGTTCTCGTTGCGTTCGATAGTGCCGCTTTTGACGCCGAATAAGCACCGAAAGTCTCGTCGGTAACCTGACCGCTTTGGCTATTTATCATGATGATTCGACTGTCATCTTGAGCTTTGAGAAATGGCAACACCGCCTGAGTCATCTGCAAGGTGCCGAAGAGGTTGATATCCATCGTTTCGCGCCATGCAGCAAGGTCGCTGTCTTCGAACAACGAATAGGTTCCATCGTTGAAGGCATTGTTCACCAAGATGTCAACACGGCCGAGTTGGTCGCTGGCCAATGCGGCGAGACGGTCACAATCGTCACGGCTGGTGATATCAGTCTGCGCCCAAACTGCACGTCGACCAAGAGCCTCGACCTCACCGGCGACTTTGATGAGGCCGCGATCACGACGAGCGCCCATGGCGATATCAGCACCATCGCGGGCAAGCGCTAATGCAATGTCGCGACCCATTCCAGGCCCGATGCCCGAGACGATGGCAACTTTTCCTTCGAGCAACATCTTTGGCCTTCTCTCGGGTTGGGATTCCTACGAATGCGTCGGTTACGGATTAAGGAGCGGCGCAACTTCAGCACCAAAACGGTCGATCTGGTCACACAACTCACTCACTGAGCGAGATCGAAAGCGAATCTGAATTTGATCGACACCGATGTCGCGGTAACGACGAAGTCGTTCGGCCATCGGTTCCGGATCACCAGTCAAATGTTGCGGTCCGGTCTGAAACCATGGATCGCCAAGGAACAACACCTCGGCATTCGCTCCGATCGAAAACGGCATCGCGTCTCGACCGTTGCTCAATCGACGCTCGGCCAACCACGCGATCGCTCGCCGCATCCCGCCCTCGGGTGGTCCCTGTGGAAGCCATCCGTCGCCAGAGTCGGCGGCTCGGCGCAGTGCCGCTTTCGACGAACCACCTACCCAAATAGGCGGACCACCAATCCGAGGACCACGTGGACGCAGACCGGCATCAGCAATCTGAAAGGTTGGTGTGTCGATCACCGGGAACTCATCGGTAAATGCCGCCCGGACCACCGCAATACTTTCGTCTAGCACTCGACCACGCGACGCAAAATCGAGTCCGAGAAGATTGAACTCGCTTTCAACGTGCCCAGCACCAACCCCGAGCAGCCCGCGACCACCACTGAGTTCATCAAGCGTGAGAAACGCCTTAGCTGTAACCAGCGGATGACGATATGGCAGCACATAGACGTGACTCATCAACAGCACGTTGTCGGTGATCGCGGCCAAATACCCCAGCGTGGCGATGGTGTCCCACCATGACGTCGACATCTTCTCGTCCAACGGCCGCGGGATTGCAACATGGTCACACACCGCGACATACAAAAACTTGTTGCGGTCCGCAGCGCGAGCCACTGCGGCCAATTCACTAATGCCCGCAGTTGATTCCCATGGCTCGGAATAGATGGTGCTTTGCGACTGAATCGGCAATTGAATGCCAAAGTCCAGCGTTCCGGCAGAGTTCGAATTGGTCATCGTGACTCCCCCTGGATCGTTCGCAGAAATTCCTGACCGTCAGCCTAGAACACGTTCTAATACTGCACGAAAAAGTCGACCGACCGGCCCGACGCGGTCATGGCGATACGGTGGCGACCACTGTGCATATCGCAACGACCATTTTCGTCATTGTCGCTTTGGTCGCCCTGTGTCTCTGGCTGTTTTTTCGGCCGGGGTCAATCAGCGATCGAGCCGATGTTGATGTGCCGTTAAGCGACGACGACTCGAGTGTCGACGCTATTGACGATGTACCACTTGAAGGGTCCTGATCAAGCGATATAGCGAGCAGCAAACGTCTCAAGGTCGGCGATCGCAACATCAAGATTCGCTTCACGGGTCGAAAGAATGATGCGGGTAGCTCCGTGAGATTGAGCCTTGGCTATCGCCACGTCATCGACCAATGTTAGTAACCCACCGGTCGAAAGCTCAATCGCATCTGGGTCACGGCGAGCTTCAATTGCACTCGAACGCACCAATGCCATGCGATCGACCAACGCGTCATCGTCAAGGCCGAGTGGCTGAAATCCGTCACCGAGTCGTCCCGCCCGGCGGGCCGCAGCCGTCGAATGCCCGCCGATGTGAATCGGCACGCCGGTAATCCCGATTGGTTGCGGCCGACTGATCACCGAGCCAAACGAAACGTGCTGTCCATGGAAGTTGCCCACGTCACTGGCCCATAGCAACCGCAATGCTTGGATCATCTCATCAGTGCGCGCTCCTCGGGTCGAGAAATCGACACCTAACGACTCAAGTTCTTCACGCATCCAGCCAACCCCGATACCAAGTCGCATTCGGCCACCCGACAACACATCGACGGTCGACAATCGTTTCGCTAGTTGCAACACGTGATGTTCCGGAATCACTAACACACCGGTAGCCAATATGACCCGTTCAGTGCGGGCCGCGAGAAATGCCAGCAACTCGAGGGGGTCTGGTATCGGGCATTCGTCGGGCAACGGCATGCGACCGCCCGGAGCATAAGGATAGGCCTCGGCATAGCCGTCGGTGACGACGACATGTTCAACCACGTAGATCGATTCGAATCCGAGTCGATCAACCGCTTGAGCAAACGCAGTCATCCAAACTGGGTCAGCAACGACACCAGCGCGATAAGGAGGAAGGACTCCAAAGTGCATAGGTAAACCAATCAATCAGGCGTCGGCTGGCAATCAGGC
>JBAXIB010000025.1:0-47425 GCA_037138595.1 Actinomycetes bacterium
CAGTCCACGACACCACCGACTGGGCATTCGCAACCGTTGCCACAACACCGGTCGGGGCACCCGGAACAGTTCGTGGTGTTACCGCAGCGGTCGTCACGCCCGACGAATCCGCCGCATGGGGTGCTGTATCAACCGCGACAACGGTGAAGGTGTAACTCGTGCCGTTGGTCAAACCAGGCACGATGCACGACGTTGCGGCTTGACCGGTTACCGTGCACCCTGCCGACGTCGGAGTCGACGTGACGGTGTAATTGTCAACCGACGTTGTGGTCGACGGCGTCCACGAAATCGTGACCTGAGCGTTACCAGCAGTTGCAGTCACATTGGTCGGATTAGCGGTGGCTGCCCATGCCGGCGTCGCGGTGACTACCGCGGAAGTCGCTCCCATAACGAGTACCGCCATAAACGCGACAAAGAACCGCTGGAAGCGGCGATGCAGCGATCGGGGCGAAAGGGACTGTCCGACGGTGTTGGCAGTATTCATAAGGGTTTGCTCCTAAAAGCACACTTCGAGTCGAGCCATTCGGCAGCACGACTATTTGGCAGTAGGAGCAGTATCGGACTATTCGATAGCAACCTTTATGAGCCATGAGGCCTTTTCCCATGGGCCAAATAGACCAAACTGTTCGATTAGCCGCACTACAACCCGCCCACTGCAGCATCGACAGGAGCCACCATGAGTCGCCTTGACGAACTGGGTTCACGCGATTCATGGCGGTGTTGGATTTGCGATGAAGCGGTCGACGCCGCGATGTCAGTAAATGACCCACGGGGGCCCAGCATCGACAGCCTCAGCAGTAACGCCAAGGCCAAGGCCAAAAGTAAACGCCACGCCAACAGCGCCGATTTCGGTAACGAACGCCTCGCTCATCGTGACTGCAACACCAAAAAAGGTGCTGTCGCCCCGGTCATTCCGTGGCCCGACTACCTGTTCGTCGTCGATCCAGCACCCATCATCGGTAGCGTCGATCGATTGGCACGCAAGGGCGGTCAAGAAGTCGTCGCGCGATGCCCAACTCAAGCCGATGCTGACGACGCGGCGGCTTGGCTAGGTGATCGCGTCTCGAGGCTGATCCCGGGCCTCGACGCGCGCGCCGAGGTCGAATCCGGCGGCGGACACTACTTAGTGATCCTGCGGCGATAGGTGCACATCGGATCGATTTTTCCGATTCGCTAGTGCTGACGGCGGCAGCCCACTGGCCTTTGTGCCACCATCTAGCGCGGCTACGAGGCCGCTAGAGCCCAGGAGAGCATGATGAGCGATACCAATAACAACTCCGACGAAATCGAAATCGTTGAAGTCGTGACTGAAAGCATCGACGCCGACGGAGACGTCATCGTCGATGACCTCATTGTCGCCGTTGATGGCGATGGCAACGTGATTGCCACTGACGAAACCATCATCGTCGCCACGCCAGAAGGCGACATCATCGTCGATGAAGTCATCGCTTTCGCTGATGGCAACGGCGGACTTCAAGCCGTCGAAGAAGATCTCACGGTCATCGAGGTCATCAACGAGTCCTGACCCACCCTGGGGCGGCGGTCTTGCCGTCGCCCCTTTGGGTGCTCGACGGCAAGTAACTGCGAGTATCAGGTTCCAAAGCAGATCGCAGCAAATGCATCGAATGATGCGGTGTCGATTTCGACCAGATTCTTGCCACCCGGGTTTCGCTGGATGACTAGCCCGGGGCAAAAGAAGTTGGCGTCGCCCACAAAGAAATGAGGCGATCCAATAACTCCACGTTGGATACCGGCGGCGTGATCGACATCCATACGCGCTCGATCGAAAAGTTCGGCTGGCGTGATTTCGATGCCATATCGGGCAGCCAAATCGGCAAGCACCGAAGCATCGCTGACATCAACACCTTGCTCGAAGACCAAATCGCGTAGCTCGAGGCTTATGCGCTCGCCTGAATCCAAACTTTGGTCATAGGCATAATCCGCGAGCGTCATTGCTGGCAGCAACGTCGATGGAAACCGTTCCGCATCGAATGCGGCGAATGAGTCAGGCGCTACCTGCTCACGGATATCAGCCACGATTCCTCGCAGGCCTTCGCCAGTCCGTGGTTCACCGTTGACGATTTCCAACGGCCATGACCGAACCCAGAACCTGATGTCTTCCCTTCCCATTTCAGCCCGCTTCGCAACTAAACGCTGCAGACCGACATGAGCAAAGGGACAACTGACATCAGCGAACACCTCAATTCCGTTCGACCATTCAGCCATCTCTACTCCATTCGATCGGATCTCATCAGCGACGGGAGAACCGTACCTTTGCACAGTTACGATTCGGATTTCTCACGATGACGGCGACGCAGACGCAGACAACGGGGACTCGGCCCGTCAAGCACCCGACGCACGCGAACGTCGTTGGAAAGCATCAAGAACCGCTGACATCGAAACGAATTCGGCATCGTGACCAATGAGTTCGACAATTCCATAGCGATCCAAGCTGACGAGTACCTCGTCGATTACCTCGCTCACCACTAACCGAATGTGGTGGCTACTCAACTCGCCGTGAAGCTGCTTCATTGTCTCGGCACCAGTGAAATCAACGTCGCTCATTGCCGACATATCTAGGCAGAGCCATTCGAGGGGATCAGTTGACTCATCAGCCAACATCGCCAACACGTCTTCCATGAAGTGGTTGGCGTTCGCGTAGTACAGCGGTGCGGCGAATCGGTAGACCACTAGCCCCGGAGCACTTCGGGCGTCAGGCGTTGCAGCGACGCTCACAAAACCCGGCCCGGCGGTTTCCGGTTCAATCACTGCGCTAGCCGGGCGATATGACCGGTGAAGGTGATCGATAATCGACGCCAAAATCGCCACGATGATCCCTTGTTCGACCCCCACAAAGACCACGACCACTGCGGTCAATGTCGCCACGATGAACTCGTCTCGGCGAAGACGAAACACCCGTCGCATCCCGGCGATATCAACCAACTCGATACCGATGATGAACACAACAGCGGCGAGCACCGCCTTGGGCATGTACGACAACGGGACAGTCAAGAACAACAAGACAATGGCCACGATTGCGGCAGTGATGATCTGCGCAAACTGATTCCGACCACCGGCGCTGTCAACCATCTGCGTCTTTGTCGGGCTGCCATTTACTACGAAGGTGCCCGAGATTCCGGCAAACAAGCTGGCCGCTCCGAGACCGACCAAGTCGACATTTTCATCGAACTCGTCGTTGTACTTGGCCGCATAGGCCCGCGATGTCGCAGCACTTTGCGCCAAGATCAACACGAAAATTGATATCGCGGTGGCGAGCAATGGAGGAACGTCTGACCATTCGACTGCTGGTATCGCGATCTTGGGAAGGCCGCCCGGGATCGAACCCAAGACCGCGACGCCATGAGAAGCAAGGTCCCAATGCCAGCTCACAAAGATCGCGCCGAGCACAGCAATAAGCGCGCCAGGGATCTTGCCAGTCACATACTTCATCCCCAGGATGGTCACCGCCACACCGGCCGACACCGCGACGGTTGTCCAGCTGATCGCACCGATATTTCCCAACGTACTCACGAGTTTGGCAACGGTGTTATCGAAGTGGTGCGAGCCAATTTCTATGCCCGAGCCTTCAGGGATCCCCAGCAACCCACCAACTTGGCCGCATGCAACTTGAATGCCGACGCCAGTCAAGAATCCAATCAGCACCGTCCGAGAGAGAAAATCGGCGAGAAAACCAAGCCCGATGATGCGCGCAATCAACAAGAGCACACCGGCCATGATCGCAAGCAGACCAGCGAGGGCAACATATTGATCGGTGCCAGCCACCGCCATACCAGCTAAGCCGGCAGCAAGTACGACGGCCGTTGCCGAATCAGCGCCAACCACTAAATGGCGAGAAGATCCGAAAATCGCGAACGCCAAGATCGGCAACAAGATGGTGTACAGCCCGGTGATGACCGGCATGCCAGCAATCGTCGAGTAACCCATTACCTCGGGGATAGCGAGTGCCGCCAACGTCACCCCCGCGAGGACATCAATCCACACCCGAGTTCGATCAAACGGCAGCAATCCCTGAAAGAACGGAAACCGTCGACGGGCCGCAGTCGGCGTTTCTAATGAGGCCACAAATTTGCTCCGGTCGCTGATACCGCTTCTTGTCCGTGCACAAGACCACCAACGTTTTAGTCCGGTGGCGGAATGAATCAACGACTATTCAATGGTTGAGACCGATGAATCCGCCGCCGACAACTAGGGTCGCAGTGCCATGAACTCGCTGCTCACCAACAATGGCCCTATCGACGCACCTCAACGCGTGCTGGTGGTCTGCGCCCATCCAGATGATGTTGACTTCGGTGCCGCGGGAACGATCGCCGCGCTTACGCAAGCTGGAAGTACCGTCGCATACTGCCTCGTTACATCCGGTGAGGCCGGTAGCGATCACCTCGATATCGACCTCGATGAGCTCGCGGCACTACGTCAATCCGAACAGCGAGCTGCCGCGCATCAAGTTGGCGTCGATGACCTGTCGTTTCTGGGCCATCCCGACGGACAGCTGATCGCAAGCATGGAATTGCGCGGCGAAATTACCGAAGCAATTCGTGAGTTCAGGCCGAATCTGGTTATCACCCATTCACCGGATCGTTTCCTTGGGCGAATCTTTGCTTCCCATCCCGATCATCTCGCTACGGGAGAGGCCACGATCTGCGCCGTGTATCCCGACTCGCGAAACCCACGAGCGTTCAAAGAATTGCTCGACCGAGGTTTACTGCCTCATGTCGTCCCCGAGTTGTGGTTGATGGCTCACCCCACACCCGACCTGCACATCGATGTGACCGACACCCTCGAAAACAAATTCGCCGCGTTGCGATCCCACGAAAGCCAAATGGGACACAACCCCGGAATCGAAAATGTCGTACGCGAATGGCTCGGTGAAGAAGCCGAAAAGGCGGGATTTTCCGCCGGACGATTCGCGGAAGCGTTTAAGCGCGTCATTACCGTTTAACAACCACTATGGCCGCGCCTTCTGGCCGGTCAAGGAGACAACCATGGACATCTTTGAGGCAATAGCGACAACTCGAGCCATGCGGCGTCTCGATCAAACCCGCGACGTCAGCGATGCAGACATCATGACGATCATCGAAGCCGCCACAAAAGCAGCGAGCGGTGGTAACAGTCAACCGGTGCGTTGGCTTGTTGTGCGCGACAGCGAAAAACGCAAAGCGCTCGGAGACATCTATCGAGCCTCATGGGGAATCGTTCGCGAGTTCTATTCCCAATCCGAACAGTCGCCCGACAACGTTCGAGCGTTCAACTCAGCCGATCACCTCGGCGAACACATGGGCGATGCACCTGTCATCATCCTGCCGTGTTCGACCGGCGAACCCGGCCAAGCTGAATCCTCCGTGTTTCCCGGGGTGCAAAATCTGTTCTTGGCCGCGCGCGCACTCGGCCTGGGAACAACACTGACCACTGTTCATCGCTTACACGAAGACGACGTTCGAACGGTGCTTGACATACCCGCAGACGTGAACACGTGGGCGATGATTCCCGTGGGCTACCCGACTGGAAAATGGGGCGAAGGCAAACGTCGCCCAGTACAAGAAGTCACATACTGGGACACGTGGAAGAACCCGCCACCGGCGGTATAAATCCTCGATATTGCAAACGCCCCTGCGACTCCCCCGAAGCCCCCAATCGGAACTTGAGACAAAATCAAGTCCGATCGGCCTATGCCAGAAGTCATTTTTCTGGCCGATAGTGGATGGAACCACATTCTCCACTCACTGCCGCATGGCATGACAGACCCCCGGGGGGGGTGAACATGGAACTCTTCAAACAAAAGCGTCACGAAGACCCGCAAGCCCAGCAACGCCTGCAGCGCGAGACCCAGACCGTCCGAGACATCCTGTTCCATTACGCCCCCGGCACCCGCTTGCATTTCGGTGCACCATCACGTTGCCCCAAGTGTGGCGATTACGGCTTTGTACAGAACGTCAATCACGGCGAAGGCGTGTCCCACAATCACTGCTTTAGCTGCCGTGAAGACTGGATCATCACCATTCGCGCCCTGCGCATCGTTGACGCCGAGCCGACTCCGTTCCCCGAATTTCATCCGACGCCCCGGACACCTATCAGCCCCTCGCCGTCAGCAGCTGCCCCCTCGCCACCGCCCGCACCACCCCCCGCGCCGCCGGTCGCGACCGCTGCGGCTGAGCCCGCTTCTGCGCACCCCACGACCGCACTTCCGGTTCGCACGCCGACTGCGGCGCAACCACAACAACAACGACCGGCAGCAGCGGCAGTGGCACCGTCGGCATCAACACCGGCTCCGCTTCGCTTGGTCGAATCACCGGCCGCGACCACTCGGCCACTCACCACGAAGATTCGGGTCATTGTCGCAGAAAGCAATCCGTTTGACCTCGGCGTTGTCGAAGAACTCGCCGAGATGGCGACGTCGGTTCAACTAGAGCTCATTCCTGCCGCGACTCGCGCAGCAGCTGAACGAATCGCATCCACCACGGATCACGACATCGTCTTAATGAACCTCGAACTTCATGACTCATCGGGGTTCGCCACGATTCTTGAATGGCAACACAGCGGATCGAGCTCGGCGCCGGTCATCGTGATCAATAGCAATAGCGATGTTGCCGCCAGTGACGAGGCTCGAGCGCTGGGGGTTGCCCACATCATTCAAAAAGGTCAGCTAGACGAGTTAGTCGCGTTGGGATCGGTCGGATCTGATCGATTCGCACGACTGTTGCGGACGACCCTAGAGCGCTCTGCATCGCCGTCGAGGCCTGCACTGGGCTAGCAGTTTTGATTGCGGACAATCAGCACCCGCTGCCGCAATGGTGCATCCTTTCGTCATGCCCAAATGTGTAGTTGTCACCGGATCGGCATCGGGGTTGGGTGCCGAACTCATCCGCACCATCCAAGCGGATGGAAACTCGACGATCGGTGTCGATCGGCAACAAGGCGACATCGTTGCGGACCTCGAAACCGACGCTGGTCGCGCTCATGCCGTCAACGAAATTCTGGCCCGAACCAGCGGTCGGCTCGATGGTTTGGTTTCCTGCGCGGCTGCTTCGCCACTACATCCTGATCCAGCGGCAGTCATCAGTATCAACTGGTTCGGAGCAATGGCCATGCTTGACCGATTACTCCCGGCATTACGTCTCGGCGAGAACCCCAGCGCAGTGGCGATTTCAAGTATCGGCGCCGTTGACGGTTCCCACGACGAGGTCCTGCTCGAGTGCATCACCAACGAAATCGAATCCGTTGCCCGACGAAAGGCCGACGATGGCACCGAGTTCCGATCGGCGATCGCTTACAGCACGGCCAAGCGGGCGGTCGCGCTCGGTGTTCGTGCCCGAGCCCAACTTTGGGCCACGGCCGGAGTCCGACTCAACGCCGTCGCTCCGGGCCGTATGGCCACGCCAATGCTCGACGGACTGCTCGCAAACCCGGTCATCGCAGCCGGTATAGCCACCTTGCCTATTGGTGTGCGCGCCACCGGTAGCGCGGCTGATGTTGCCGCATCGGTGCGATTTCTACTCAGCGACGAGGCCTCATTTATCCACGGCCAAGTGCTCTACGTCGACGGCGGTACCGAGGCGCTCATTCGACCAACCACACTGTGAAGCTCAACCGAGGTTTCAACCCATTTTGGAAGGACCTAACGCATGGCTGAGCGAGGCAAATATGTCGGGAAGGTCATCACTGATGACGACGAGACGATTGCCGCCGCACTCGAAGGCGTCAGCATCCCCACGTTAATGATGTCAATGATTCACATGAGTGGTGACACTGCGATCTTGCAAGGGCCACTCAAACCGGCTGGCGTTTATCTCAACGAGGTCCAAGGGTTTATGAGTCCCGAGGATCAAAGCGCAGTTCGAGCGATGGCACTCGCCATCATCAAGGACTATCGCGACCGTGGATCGATTCCCGGCACTCAGCCTGACAACGAGACATTGCAAGCGATGATGAGCTTCTTAGTCGCCGAGCCTGTTGCGGCCGAATATGTGCCCATGATGCTTGAAGAACTCGAACTCGATGGACGTGACGCACGCGACCTGGGATGGGGCGATGCGATTTGCGACGAGGTCAAGGCTGGATTTCATGTGGTGGTCATCGGCTGCGGAATGTCTGGACTCTTGGCCGCGATTCGGCTCGACGAAGCGGGAATCCCGTTCACCGTGATCGAAAAGAACGCCGGGCCTGGCGGCACTTGGTTCGAAAATCGATACCCCGGATGTCGAGTCGACGTCGGCAACCATTTCTACTGTTACTCATTCGAACCAAACAACGAATGGACTGAATTTTTCGCCCAGCACAGCGAGCTCCAACACTATTTCGAGGGGTGTATGGCTAAGTATGGCGTGGCTAACCGCATCCAGTTCGAAAGTGAAGTCACGAGCGCGCGCTATAACGAATCGACCCACACCTGGACAGTCAACGTTCGCCGAACTCATTCGCAAACCGGCACGAGCACGGTCGAGATCATCGAAGCGAACGCCATCATCAGCGCCGTCGGCAACCTCAATCGACCCAAACTGCCCGACATAGTCGGACTCGATCGGTTCGGGGGCGAGGTCGTGCATTCAGCAAAATGGCCAACAAATCTCGATCTACGCGGAAAACGCGTTGCCGTCATCGGCACTGGGGCGAGTGCATTTCAAATCGTGCCGGCGATCGCCGAGCAAGTTGAACACCTCACCGTGTTTCAACGCTCGGCATCGTGGATGTTTCCCAATCCCAACTATCACGAGTCGGTCAACGAAGGGACGAAATGGGCGCTCGAACATTTGCCCTATTACGGCCGGTGGTACCGATTCCTACTCTTTTGGCCCGGTTGCGATGGCGGCCTCCAAGCCATGCGTATCGATCCCGATTGGCCCCATCAGGACCGCTCCATCAGCGAAGTGAACGAGGTTGTTCGCGAGATGTTCACGCAATATATGGCGGACCAGATCACTGATGACGCGGAGCTGTTGACGCAAGTTGTGCCTGACTATGTCTGCCTCGGAAAACGCACGCTTCAAGACAACGGGAGTTGGTTAGCTGCACTTCAACGTGACGACGTTGAACTCGTGACCGACTCGATCGTCGAGGTGCAAACCGACCGGGTCATTACTGCATCCGGTTCTGACTACCCCGTCGACGTCATCGTGTGTGCCACTGGATTTTATGCGAACCGGTACCTGTGGCCCATGGAAATCATTGGCCGAGATGGCATCGTATTATCCGATCAATGGGGCGACGAGCCGACCGCCTACTTGGGCATGACCGTGCCACATTTCCCGAACATGTTTTGCCTGTATGGGCCTGGCACCAACCTGGCCCACGGCGGCAGCCTGATCTTCCATTCCGAGTGCCAAATTCGTTACATCATGGGCTGCATAGCAGCACTGTTGACGCTTCACTACGCAGCAATTGAATGCAGGGCCGAGATTCACGACGACTACAACCAGCGCCTGCAAGCCGAACTCGCGACGATGGTTTGGTCGCATCCAACCATCACCAATAGTTTTTTTCGCAACAATTCAGGAAAGATCCACATCCTGTCGCCGTGGCGCCTCGTTGATTACTGGACGTGGACTCGCGAACCCGACTTAAGCGACTTCGTGCTGTCGAACTAGTTACGGATTTCCCACCAAGACCGTGTCGGTATCACGGCCCGACTTCAAAATCGTGCCAGCCAGCACGCCGGTCGGGACGTTCGCGTCCACGCTGAGTTCACCATTCACGAACACCTTGGCGATTCCGATTGCCTCAGCCGACAATCGACCCGAGCCACCTGGGAGATCGTGCACCATCACCACATCGCCGCTGTCAATCACGTTCGGATCAAACAGCACAACATCAGCGATCCAACCTTCGGTAATCCGTCCCCGATCCCGCAAGCCAAAAAGGCGAGCGGGCATGTCGGTCAGATGATGAATCGCCTCTTCGAGACCCATGAGTTGTTTTCCTCGCAAACAATCACCGAGGAATTCGGTCGTATAGGGCGCTCCGCACATTCGGTCGAGATGCGCACCGGCATCTGATCCACCCAACATCGCGTATCCCGATCGCCACGCGTCAACACGCATGCGCCAACTTTCGGAGTCGTCATCAGTTGGGCCCGGCCACAAAACCGTCTGAAGATCGTCGGCTGCCACGATGTCGAGCAAAGCAAAGAACTCACGCACCCCGCGTTCGCGCGCAATGTCGGCGACTAGCCGACCCTTGAGTCCTTCGTTCGCGCTACTAAAGGTGTCGCCTATGCGATAGCGACCCCAACCTGTCAGTCGACCGAAAACCCCTGCTTCGGGTGAATTCGCGTCTTGTTCCATGGAGATCCGAGTCGCAGGTTCGGCCAACCGCGCCATTCGCTCCGTGATCGGCAAGGACAAAATCGCGCCCCAATTCGGCAGCTGATGCAACGCGCAATAGGTGAGAAAACTCATGTTCATTCCCACCAGCGTCGGCATGGTCAGCGCCACAACTCTCGCCCCGCGGCGCTCAGCCTCGACTGAGGCGGCCAATTGATCCCGCGATCGTTCGGGGACGGCAGAATCAACCGTCAACACGTTCCAGTTGATGGGTCGTTGTGCCCGCAAACTCATGTCGATCATGAGGTCAATCTCTTGATCCTCAAAGCCGCTTAGACACCCATCGGTAACCCACTCAAGCGTCGTTCCTTCATGGGCCGCGACCTCGTCACAAAGAGTCAGTAACTCCTCAGGTGTTGCCCACCGTGATGGAACAGGATCACCGTCGCCATCAGAATGGGTAAAACTTTGCGTCGTCGAAAAACCCAATCCGCCAACGTTGAGCGCCTCAGCGAGCAGGACGCGCATCTGGTCAATTTGTGCCGGTGTCGCCTCGTGGCCCACGGCGTCTTCGCCCATTACTTCGCGACGCAAGGCGCAATGACCAACCAAAAATGCAGCATTGACGCCTAGGTTGCCGTCAAGACGATCTAAGTATTCGCCGAAGCTGTTCCAGTCCCAAGGCACACCTTGCTCAAGAGCATCTTTGGGCATGCCTTCTACTCGCGCCATCATGTCAATGAGGTAGCTGGCACCGTCTCCGCTCACTGGTGCCAAAGTAAAACCACAATTACCGGCAACAATTGACGTCACGCCATGAAGGCTCGAAGGCGTGGCCATTGGATCCCAAAACAATTGCGCGTCGTAATGGGTATGGGGATCGACAAAGCCGGGGCAAAGTACAAGGCCAGTGGCATCAATTACCACTGCGGCATCTTCGGTGATGACACCTACGGCATCGATCCGGCCATCACGAAATCCGACATCGGCCACAAAACGATCGGCACCGGTGCCGTCGACCACGATCGCGCCCTTGATGAGATAGTCGAGCATTGTCAATCCTCCTCGTTGCCGGTGCGAGACCGTACCTTTTCGGCGGCGGCGAGTTGTTCTTTCGCCCAACGGTAATCAGCCTTGCCCGCTGGCGAGCGCTGAATCGCCGGGAGGAAGAGGTAATCCTTGGGCAGTTTGTACCGCGCAACCACCGTCGAGGCGTGCAACGTGAGTTCAGCGGGGGTCGTCGTCGCTCCATCGGCGAGGAGCACCAAGGCGACCACCTCTTGACCCCAACGCTCACTCGGACGACCCACCACGATGACATCGCGGACTGCCGGGTGACCGGCCAGTGCCTGCTCAACTTCTTCAGCGAATATTTTCTCGCCGCCGGAATTGATGGTCACCGCGTCACGACCGAGTAACTCGATTTGTCCATCGCTGAGCCATCTGGCTCGGTCACCCGGCACCGAGTAGCGGCGACCACTAATCAACGGGAAAGTGCGTTGGGTCTTGGCCGGGTCGTTCAGATACCCCAACGGAACCCATCCTTCCTGGGCTAACCACCCCAACTCGTCACTTCCGGGAGCGAGCAATTGTTCGAGGTCCTCACTCACGACAACTGCTCCAGGACCGGCCTTAAACCGCCCCGTCGACGCGTCGTCCTTGGTCGAATAATGCGACATCTGAGCACCGGTTTCTGACGACCCCACCGAATCGGAGATGGTGACATTTGGTGCTGCATCCATGAGGCGCTGTTTCAACGCCGGATTCATGGGCGCGCCACCGTTGCCAAACCCAAACAGCGATGTGATGTCGTACGAACCACGTTCAAGTTCTTCGATCAGTGGCCGAGCAATGGCATCACCGACGACCGTGATGGTGTTGGCGGCATCACGTTCGACAGTCTGCCAAACATCGACTGGGTCAAGACGGCGAACGTTTTTCGGAAACACCAAGGTGCCACCGCTCGACATCGCGATGAATGCAGCCCACTGCGCCGCACCATGCATCAGCGGCGGCAATACGACCATTCGCAAAAACCCGTCCGGGGCCTTCTGCGCGAGTTCGTCATAGCTTTTGACGGTCTCCCAAGTGCCGATCGCTCTGCCACCCATGGCCGACATGAAAATGTCGTGTTGGCGCCATGCCACACCCTTCGGCATGCCCGTCGTTCCTCCGGTGTAGAGGAGGTAAAGATCGTCAGGTGCAGGCGTTACCGAGGGTAAAAGCGGCTCAACCGATGCAAGCGCTGCTTCATAGTCGACTGCTCCGGCCAGCAACTCATTGCCTGACTCGTCAGCTACTTGAAGCAAGACGCGAACATCAGGCAAATCGGGGAGGACCTCGGCCAGGGTTGGCGCGAACGACGCGTGATACACGATCGCTGATGACCGAGCGTCACCTAAGAGGTAGCGCAATTCTTCGGCGACATACCGATAGTTGACATTGACCGGCGCAAGTCGAGCCTTAAAGGCGCCAAGCATGCCTTCGAGGTATTCGTTGCCGTTATAGAGGTACAGCGCCAAGTGATCTTGACCCGACTCATGGCCTTGTAATTCGGCTCGTTCGGTATGGCATCCCAATCCGGCGGCATTGAGATAACACGCCAACCGACGAGAACGATCCGTTATGTCGCTATAGGTCCAGCGACGATCACCCCAGATCAAACAATCACGGTCGGGAATCGCCGCGCTCACGACTTCATGCACTTGACCCAGATTGAACTGCACTTCGGACACCACGACCCCCGCAACTCGACCAAGCTGACCAATGCAACCGAATTGCTGACGGTACCGCACGTAACCCTGGGCGCTCCACAAACCGGTAGCGTGGCCACCCATGACTCCATCTGATGAAACTCCCGCAACTGACGACGACGGCGGCAAGCCGCATGTCTATGTTCCACCCGGTGAGACCCCGCCAGCCGAATTGGTGATCGAAGACCTGATCATCAGCGACGGCACGGTTGCAACGAGTGGTTCTGAAGTCGAAGTCCATTATGTGGGTGTCGCGTGGAGCACCCGCAAGCAGTTCGACGCATCGTGGGATCGTGACGAAACGTTTCGATTCACTCTCGGAGCCGGCCAAGTCATTCAAGGTTGGGACCAAGGTGTCCTCGGCATGCAAGTTGGCGGGCGACGACGAATCACGATTCCGCCGAATCTGGGGTACGGAAAGGCCGGCGCGGGCGGCGTCATCGCGGGCGGGGAAACACTCGTATTCATCGTTGACATGGTTGAGGTCCGCTAACCGCGCGTCAGGTGCAGCCCCATCGAACCCATGTGGCACGATGGCCCGATGCTTGAAGCGTTTTCACTCACGGGCAAGGTCGCAGTCATCACCGGTGGCGGACGAGGCATCGGGGCAGCTTGCGCCCGAAACTTCGCGGCCGCTGGCGCCAATATCGCAATCACCGCACGAACGACCGAACAACTTGACGTTGTCGCCGCGCAAGTCCGATCCCTTGGTCGACGCGCCTTCGTGTTTCCCGCCGACGTCAACGAACTTGACCAGATCGATGCCTTTGTCGCAGCGGCCGTCGACGAGCTGGGCACGCTCGACATCGTGGTCAACAACGCTGGTGGATCTATGCCTCGGCCGTTTTTGGACACATCGGCCGGATTCATGGAGCGCGCTTTTCACTTCAATGTCACCACCGCCTTTGCCCTCACCAAAGCAGCAACACCCCACCTGCTCGAATCCGGAGGGGCCGTCGTCAATATCTCTTCAGCCATCGGCCGACTTCGCGATCGCGGATTCGTCGCCTACGGCACCGCCAAGGCCGCACTCACCCACATGACGCGATTGCTCGCAGCCGACCTTGCGCCCAAGGTTCGTGTGAACGCGATCGCCGTGGGTTCAACGGCGACATCTGCGCTGGAAATCGTGCTTGAAAATGAGGCGCTTCACGATGAGATGGTGCGGCGCACACCGCTCCGGCGACTCGGCGAACCCGACGATATTGCACTTGCCGCGCTCTATCTCGCGTCGCCTGCTGCGTCGTGGATAACGGGAAAAATTCTTGAAGTTGACGGAGGTCTCGAAGAAGCGAATCTCGAACTCGGACTTCCGGACCTCTAAGGATTACGAGACCGGAGCCGCCGACACCGGTTCGCGAGCCGCAGCATAAGAAATCGCGGCCTCGTACAATCCGACGACCAAGACCGTAAAGAACAATGACCACCAGCCGCTGACGACAAACAGCAAAAGCCCGAGGCCCACGAGCAAGCCACCCCAGCGCAGCACGTTGACATTGCGTTGTATCCAAATCATGGAAGCCGGTGGCCCATCGTGATCAATCTTGCCCGCCAAGAAACGGGTAACTCGCGAAGCCCAAGTACGGATAGCAACTGCAGGTCGGCTTGGCCCAGTCAGAAACGCGATAAGCGCAACCGCTACGCCTACGGCTACCAGCCCATTGGTCATGATCTGCAACCGACTCACCAACGTCGAAATTGTCGCGTCAGCGGCGCCACGAGCGTCAGGGCTACTGATGAGATCAAGCGCTTGGGTCTTGATCGAACTGATAATTGCTGATGCAATCACCAGTGCAACGATCATTCCCACGGCCAGACCAATCACAATTCGTCGGCGATTCAGCGCCAATGCAATCGTGGCGATTAGCAGCAGCACGGTGAGCACCAACATGGCGATGACTAGGCGATCAAACATCGCGACTGCGTCTTGCGCTGCTTTGAGCTTGTTACTTTGGAACACGGTGACCGTGCCGAAATTGTCAGGAAGCGGACGACCAATTGCCGCCGACAATTCAGATCGAGCCTGGTCAATTGGCGTGCCGGACGTAATGTCCGGAATCTTCGTCCCGTCGCCTAAAAGGCCTGGTGCCTTCTGTTGGACAACGTTTAGTGCATCGGTGATGAGGGGCAGAAGGTCGATCTGCACCGTGCCATTCGATGTCGACACCCGAGTTGTGTCACCGCGAAGCACTTTGACTGCTGCGGTGTGCAGTCGGCGATTCGCATCAACCCAGAACGTGGCGAACTGCTGGGTGTTGAGCAAATCTTCTACGATTTTTTGTACAAATTGTTGAACGCCTTCAGTCAGCGGCGCAGCGAGAAACTTCGCTTGGGCTGGTAGTGCATTTTGAGCTACTTGATCGGCGTTGATCACCTGCATGAGTTCATCGGTCAACTGCACCGCGAGGGCGTTGGTGATTTGCGGATCGCTCGCCAATGGACCGACCGCGTTCACCCACGAATCGGTGTTCAGTAACGTCCGGTGGGCCCAGACGCCGATGGTGCTGGTCAAAATAGAAGTACAGGTCAGAATGGCCAGAATGATCACTAGCGCCCGCCGCCAGCGATGACCGACACCAGGTACCGGCAGGCTGTCGGCACGAGCGTTAGCGGCATTGCCCTTATCGGCATCCGCGCTATCGGTGGCGACAGAACCATCACTCATTTGGAAACCTCACGATTTGGGCTGGTGGCCAGCCTCGAAACGAAAACATCAGCCTAGAGGCCGGTACCTGAACCTATCGGGGACGCCGCTAGTGAGACGACTGTTCGGATGCCACGCCCCAACCGAACATCATCAAAGGCCTCGTTAATCTCGGACAATGGCCGGTGTTTGGTCACCAAACCTTCCAAGTCAAGAAGGCCCGCCTTCCAAAGGTCGATGATCCTCGGAATATCTCGGGGCGAGTTGACCCCGCCTAGCAGACAACCAACAAGGCGCTTGCCGGTGAAAGCAAAAAAGGTTGGTGATTCGATGACAAGTTGTTCGTCGATCGGCGGAACACCGACCATCACGGTCACACCACCGGCTCGAGTCGCAGCGAGCCCTTCTTGAATGAGCGCCACCCGTCCGACCGCATCGAATGAGGCATCGACGCCGACTCCGGTTTGCGCCATGACTAGGGCCATGAGGTCGTCGTTAAGCGGATCCACACTATGGGTCGCGCCAAATCTGATTGCCGCGTCGCGTCGCTCAGCCAGCGGATCGGAAACAATGATTGTTGTGGCACCGGCCAGTCGCGCCCCCTGCACCACCGACTGACCGACTCCACCGAGGCCGAGCACCAACACGGAATCTCCCGGCTGAACCTTTGCCGAATGAAGGACCGCACCAACACCGGTTTGCACCGCGCAACCCACGACACACGCGATGTCGAGCGGAACATCGTCAGGAATCTTTACCGCACCCGACTCTTGAATCACAACGTGCTCCGCGAATGCCGCCACACCCAAACCCCGGTAGACCACTTCGCCACCGCGACTAAGGCGTGTCCCGCCATCGGGATGGGTTGAAGTGGCCAGCGCCATGCTGCTGGTGCAAATCGAAAACTCGCCCCGCAGACACCAATAACACGACCCACATGGCGGACATGGACTCAAAATGACGTGATCGCCCACGACGATCCTGCTCACTCCGGGACCTATCGCATCGACGATTCCTGATGCTTCATGACCAAGCACAATCGGTGTCGCAGGCGGCATTGCACCATCGGCGAGATGCACGTCGCTATGGCATACCCCGCAATGCGAAATGCGAACCGATACCTCGCCAAAATTCGGTGCTTCAACGTCAATATCGTCATACACGCGAAGCGGTTCACCAACAGTTTCAAGCAGCGCAGCGCGCATTGATTCCCTCCTGGGCAGGTTCATCAACGACTGAAACTTCACTGCAGCATCTAACACTTTTCGATCGGGTGAAGTAGCCGCACGCTAGCGCTCAGACTCCCGTGCCATGATTCGGTGATGGCCGCGACCAAATCTGATCCTGCACTCCTCGATGTTGCCGTTGCCATGTTGCGCGAAGCCGGCGAACTCACGTTGAGTTGGTTCAGGTCCCCAGAACTCGAAGTTCAACGCAAAAGTGACGGCACTCCGGTGACGGCCGCGGACCGAGAAGCCGAACGGTTCCTGCGGGATCTGATTCACAAGCGATTCCCGCACGATGCAATCCTCGGCGAAGAACATGACGACGTGACCGGCAGCAGCGGTCGCCGATGGATTATCGATCCCATTGACGGCACCAAAGCATTCACCCATGGCGTGCCGCTATACAGCAACCTCCTTGCCATCGAAGACGACGAAGGCCCGGCCATCGGAGTCATCAACATGCCCGCACTTGGCGAAACGGTCTATGCCGGGCGCGGACTCGGCTGTTTTTGCAACGGGATCCCAGCTCAGGTGAGCAACCGAGATCGAATCGCCGGTTCGTATATCTCGACGTCGGATTTCACCAGTTGGCCTGAACCCATGATGGCTGCAGTCCAGCAGGCTCGAGCCCAATTGCGCACGTGGGGCGATGGCTACGGGTTCGCGCTGGTCGCGACGGGCCGCATCGATGCCATGTGCGATCCCGTGGCTGCTCTCTGGGACCTCGCTCCCATGCCAATCATCTGCGCCGAAGCCGGCGGCAGATTCAGCGATCTCACCGGCAAGCCGGGAGCAGGCGGCGGCGGGGGCATCGCCACGAATGGCGTCATTCACGATGAATGGCTCGAACGTTTCGGCCTGGCCAACGATCAATGATCGCTCAACGATCAGGGCCATGTTGTCGGCTCATCTTCGGTTTAATGCTCGTTGTGGGCCTCCTCGGCGCGTCGGCGACAGCCGCATCGGCTCATGCGGTTGTGGTGTCCTCGCAGCCGTCGGACGGAGAACGACTCGCAACCGCCCCAAACGCGGTGACGTTGCAGTTCAACGAGGCGGTTCGATCCGATCTCGCCGGACTCAAAGTCCTCGACGCTAATGGGACGCGCGTCGACGTCGGCACCGATCGTGTCGTAGGAGACGCGCTCACTGTTGCCGTTCAGCCGGACCTCAGTGATGGCACCTATATCGCGAGCTATCGAGTGGTCTCGGCTGACGGGCACCCTGTCAAAGGGTCAATCGTTTTCGCAATTGGAAACGCGTCAGCGACCGTTGCCGGCGCTGACGTCGCATCACTCACCGGCACCAGTGGCGACTCCACCTTTGAAATGTTGGGCGCGATTGCCCGATTCCTCACCTATCTCGGAGCGCTTACCGCGGCCGGCCTCGCGTTCTTTCTGGTGTTCATCCACGACGGCGGAACCGATGGAACATTGCTTGGTCGCGTCGTGCGCGTGATGGCAATCATCGCGGCAATCGGTTCCGCAGGAACACTGATCACGCAAGCAGCCCTCGCAACAGGTCGAGGCTGGAACGGAGCGGTCGATCTCAACGTGTTGCGCCAAGTCATGGCCCAGACTCTTGATCGCCCAACCATTGTGTTGATCGCTGGCCTCGCCGCATTGGTGCTGGGCCTTGAGGTCCGCGGCAATGCATTACGACAAGCGCTGGTTTTTTACGGTGGCCTTGCCGCATGCGCATCATTCGTCCTATGGGGACACAGCCTGGAGGCGCCCCACCGCTGGCTCGCGATAATCGCTAACGGTACCCACGTGATAACGGCGGCAGTTTGGCTAGGCGGCCTGATTGGCCTCGGTTACATCCTCAGGGCGCGGTCTCGCGCGTCACTAGGCGCATCCGCGACCGATGCACCTGCCATTGGCTCACCAGAGCCTGAGTTGGCTGGGCTGCAACAACTCGATGACACCGCGTCCATCGTGAGTCGTTTTTCAACCGCCGCGTTCGTCAGTTTGTTGGCGCTTGGTGTTGCGGGCTTGGTGATGGCGTGGATTGAGGTCGGGACGTTCCATGGACTCCTGACCACCACCTACGGTCGGCTTGTCCTAGCCAAGATGGTCGTCGTGGCCGCGATCGCAGCCGTTGCTGCCTACAACCGATTCCGCCTTGTCCCTGACATCAAGGCTGATGCTGTCCATGCAATGACCAAATCTGACGCCACGTCAGCCCTCCCGACAACCGAACCACCGGCACACGCCGAAACCAACCTCGGGCACAATTCTTCGGATCGACCGCTAACCGAAATCATCCACGATGACCCAGCTGCTTGGGCGATCGAAGGGATCAAGCACCTTGCGCGCACGGTGCTCTACGAGATCATCGCGATCGTCTTGGCATTAGCGCTCACCTCGGTACTGGTGAACGTCACCCCCGCCCGCAGCACGGCGGGCGATATTGGTATAGCCAATCAAACATTGCCGGTCACCACCGCTACGCCCGACTCAACGTTGAACTTGGTCGTCGCCCCCGCAAAAGCCGGCGTCAATTCGGTTCACCTGAGTTATTACGATCCCCAAGGCCGGCCAATCGAGATAGCGGGTCCTGTAAAAATCGAGTTCAGCCTGCCAGCGGCTGACCTTGGCCCGATTACCCGAGATGCCCTCGCCGCTGGTCCCGGACATTTCATTCTTGACGGTATGGATCTCAGCCCAAGTGGTTTGTGGCAGATCGTTGTCGTCACACGAACGAGCGAGTTTGAACAGCAGCGCACAACCTTCACTGTTACCATCTCGTCGTAGCCTCGACCGCCGGTCAGCACACCCCTCTTCAGTCCCGAAAGAACCTCTATGCACACATTTCGATCTCCTATCGCTCGAGTTTCCAGCGCGCTTTCCATTGGAATCGCCACCATCGCCTTGATTGCCACACCAGCGTTAGCTCACGTCGAGGCTGAAGGCTCAACTGCCGATTCCGGACTAACCACGGTCGCATTTGGCTTCACCCATGGTTGCAACAATGCTCCGACTACCTCGATCAAGGTTGAGTTGCCTGCTGGCACGACCGACGTCACCGCGCAAAGTCCCGATAGCTGGACTGCCACGGTTACCGACACCACTATCGTTTGGTCTGGCGGTTCAATCCCTGACGCCACCCCCGGTGAATTCGTGGCGACAATGCGGCTCATTGGCGCCGCCGACGAGACGATTTATCTGCCAACGGTTCAGGGATGCGCGCAAGGCGAAAACCTCTGGATTGAGCGCACACCAGACGCCGAGGCAGAAAATGCCGCACCGCGCATTCACCTTTCGCAAGCCGTTGCTGCGCCGCCCACCAGCGTCTCTCCATCAACATTGAACGTAACTAAGACTTCGGCTCAAGAGGCTGACGCGAAAGTCGTGCATGACTCTGAGAACAGCAGCATCGGAGCAATCGTCGGTGGCATCGTTTTGCTCGTCATCGTTGCTGGCGGCGCCATCTTGTACTTGAAAAATCGACGCCCAGCAGGGTCGTGAACTTCTAGCTCGAAAGACTTGTCGCCTCGCCGATGCGGCTTTCCCACAGGCTTGCGCTGGCAATCGCGCTGGCGTAATTGGCTTTACGGCGAGCTACCCGACCAACCACTTCGTCGCGCGTTCCTTCAGGATTTTCGTATTGAGCTTCGATGCCGTCCTTGAGCATTTCAAGTGCTTCAGATCGGAGTTGTGAAACTCGGGACTCTGTGACGCCGAGGAACCGAGCTAGCTCTTGCGACGTCCGCTCTTCCAAGAAATATCCGACGATGACCAAGCGATGACGCTCCGGAAGGAGGTGCACCGCGTCACGCAGGTAGGCGTGTAACTCGCGGGTTTCCAGCTCTTCCAACGGCTCGACTGCACTGCGATCGGCCAAGACATCGATCAGCGTGAGGTCGTCCTCGGTGGAGTCACCGACCGAATGTTCAAGGGCAAGGACAACTGAGCGAAACAGGCGCTCGCGGAGGTGCGCCAATTCGGCTGGGGTCATTTCGAGCGCCGCGGCGGTCTCGGCGCTTGACGCAGTCCGGCCCAGCTCTGAGGCCAGACGCTGCTCGACCGCTTCGAGTTTGCGAGCAAGCATCCGAACTGACCGAGGGGCCCAATCTGCCGCTCGCACCGCATCGAGAATGGCACCCCGAATTCGTTGGGCGGCAAACCGCTCGAACGGCACGCCCCGAGACTCGTCATAACGGCGAGCTGCTTCAACGAGCCCGAGCGCACCAGACCTCGCCAAGTCCTCACGATCAACGTGACGAGGGAAATGCACTGCCACCTGGAACACGATGTGTTTGACCAACGGCAAGTGTTGCTCGATGCGTTGCGAAAGTTCGTGGGTCTCAACTCTGGTGGATTTCATTGCTTGCCTCCCGTTGTCCAGCGCAACGAGTTTCGTCAGACATTGGCCTGACCTTGAGAAATCTTGGCGATTCCACCCAGTTCTCAGTCTAAAGTCGGCAAAATCTCACTCAGAGTGAGGTCTTGTCGCAATTTCTCCTGAAAACTCACTTTTTGCAGCATCTACCCCACAATGTGGAGCGACCCATCAAGAAAAATCACGCTCTGCGTCGCCATAGAACGCGGCCGCTCGGACGCCACGGTCCCGTAATTGCGCCAAAAAGGGGCCAGGGCTAACCAGTTCGGCTAGTCCAGCCGCCCCTGACCGCACATGCTGACCTCGCACCGCCCACAGCGCCGCCAGGGCAGCCACTGCGCCAGCGGCAACGGCCGGACGATCCATCGCCCCTAAGACTGAAATCGCACGACTTGATCCACGTTGGCCGCGCACCTCCACCCGAATCGCCCCCGCGCCACCTTCGGGATGCGACGGCCACAACATTGGCAACCGAGCAGTAAGCCGATCGCGACGAGTTGCGGCGACTCGAGCAGTGACCCTCACCACGCCCGGAAACGCCGGCACCAGTACCAACGCATCAGACAGCGCGGCCCGATAGCAATCTTGCGCTCCGATGGGGTCAGGGAACCAACACAGCTCACGGCCGCTTCCACCCGATCGTTCCACCCACCCACCATCCCGCCAGTCCAACGAGGTCCCGCCCAATGCACGGTGATGCTCGCGCGCACATGCGGGGCCACCTGTGCCTACTTTCGCAATATGAATTTCGTCAACCTGGTCAAAATCAGCCGCGGCGTGCGCAGCAAGGACGCACGACAGACCCGGCGACATTCCCGCGCCAACCACAATTGAGATACCGCGCTCTCGCGCCTCGACGTCAAGGTCAAGTAGCCCGCGCGCATCTTCAATGTTGTCCGAAACCGACACAATCGGAATGCTTTGGCTTAAAAAGGTCCGAGCAACATCAACGTGGCTACCGGCCGGTCCAGCCAAGACCACGACATCGACGTCAAGTGGTGCAGCGTAAGGATGCACATCAATCCGAGCACCTTCACCTAATGATCGAGCAACGGTCTCGAGTCGATCGCTTTGGCCGTCGCGCAAAACGACCTCCGAAACCCCCTCGGTCGAAAGAAGTTGGCGCGCTACCCGGGCCCCAACTGCACCGACACCAATCACCGCGACGCTCGCCATCAGAACAATGCCTTCACCACGCGAAAAGACTCATCGACCGGTTAGGACAAGTCTGAATCGGTGAGTTCACGCCAGCCACCACCCTGCGGCGGAACCCCGCCCGAACCACGGACCCTCAGGACTGCAGCAATCGCTGCAGCGATACCCAACGCCACCAAGGCCCGACGCATCATTTTCATGAGGATCCCTTCGACCTTCGATCAGCGAGCACCACGCATTGTGGGGCTAGTTGGAATCGAACCAACGACCTCACCCTTATCAGGGGTGCGCTCTAACCAACTGAGCTATAGCCCCGCTCTGTAGGGCACGGACCGTAGCGCCTCGACGATCGTGAGGCCACTTTGGGCACGTCGACCCGAGCCAATACCCGACCACGGTCAGGGCAAAGGCTGTTGCTCTGCTCAACGGTGGTCAACTGCGTCGCTCATTGGTCTGACTTGGCTAGGAGGCCCGCGGCGCGCCCGAGCCGTCGCTCGAGCTCGACCCACACGCACGGTTACCTCAGTCTCGCCGCCACGATCGACGAATTGTTCCACGCGTCCATTGTTGGCCTGCGCAAATCGGTCGGCTGCAGTGCGACCGCCAGTGACACCAGCCAAAGCAGCTGCGTCGGCAGCTGTTCGGGCGTGAACCCGATCGAGGACCATGGAACCGAGCTGGCTTAAGCCAAGCGAGACCAGTAGAGCAAACGCGATCAACAACGCAAGAAATGGCGACACTTGACCTCGATCAACACCGCGATTTCTTCGCAAGTAACTGACCATCTACTTCTCCCAACTCATCCAATACCGTCAACGTTTAAACGGGGAAGTGGATCGAGGAAGGTCAGTTACGAATCTTGGGTCGTTACTCTTCTTCAGCCTGCAGCACTGGGGCAACCGAAGCAACAACATCTTCAGCGGCCAAGTTCATCACCTTGACGCCAGTCGCGTCACGCCCTTGGGATGAGATTTCGCGAACGGTCATACGAATCACGACGCCATTCGACGCGATGATGAAGATGGAATCTTCAAGCCCGACCATGAACGCCGCGACAACTACGCCTTTTTTGGCGGTTATGCGCATACCGCGCACACCCTGGCCACCGCGTTTTTGTTGATTGAATTTATCGAGTTGCGTGCGCTTCCCGTAACCACCATCGGTCACGATCAAAATTGAAACGTCGTCGCGCGCCACATCACACGAGACCACCTCGTCGTCAGGTCGAAGGCGCATACCACGCACACCTGCCGCCGAACGACCCATCGAACGAACCTCGTCCTCGGCGAAACGAATAGTCAGGCCGGCCCGACTCACCATGAAAATGTCATCGCCGCCATTGGTTGGTATGACCTTGACGAGTTCATCACCTTCACGCAACTTGATCGCGATCAGTCCCGCTCGCAGTGACGAGTCGTACTCAGTGAATTTGGTTTTCTTGACCTGCCCTTTGCGCGTCGCAAAAAACAAAAAGCGATTGGTCTCATAATCACGCGTGTCAATGATCGCTTGAATCGTTTCACTCGGTTGCAATTGCAACAGGTTCACGATTGCCGTTCCCCTGGCGGTTCGATCCTTCATGGGGATTTCGTGCGCCTTCAGGCGATAAACCCGCCCTCGGTTGGAAAAGAACAATAAATACGCATGCGCCGACGTGTGAATGATGTGATTGACGTAATCCTCGTCCTTCAGTTTGGCGCCAGTCACCCCACGCCCACCACGAGCCTGAACCCGAAACGCATCGGCGGCGATCGTCTTGATATAGCCCTTGGACGTCATCGTCACGACTAGGTCTTCGTCGTCGATCAAATCCTCGATATCGAGGTCGCCAATATCGTGCCGGAATTGCGAACGACGCGGTTGGCTGTATTCGTCACGAACCGCTCCGAGTTCTTCCCGAATTACAGCCCGCAACTTCACTTGGTCGCCGAGAATCGACTCGAGTTCGGCGATGGTGGCACGCAAATTTGCCATCTCTTCGTCGAGATTGGCCCGGCCAAGGCGGGTCAGTCGATGCAATGGCATGTCAAGAATGTGCTCGGCTTGCACCGCACTGAATTCAAACGGTGCCGCCTCGAGCGCAATCTGCGCAGCACCTTTGTTCTCTGAAGCTCGAATCGTCGTGATAATCGCGTCGATCATGTCGATCGCTTTAAGGAGCCCTTCAACAATGTGGGCGCGCGCCATTGCCTTGTCGAGGCGGAACTGCGAGCGGCGAGTCAGGACTTCGACCTGGTGATCGATGTAAGCAACTAACGCGTCCCGTAAGTTCAAGGTACGCGGCACACCGTCAACAAGCGCAACGGTATTGACCGAGAAGTTTGTCTGCAGCGGCGTGCGCTTGTAAAGGTTGTTGAGGATGACCAACGCCGGAGCTTCGCGTTTGAGTTTCACGACGATGCGCATACCGGTGCGACCAGACGACTCGTCATTCAAGTCGGCGATGCCTTCGAGTTCGCGGTTGTTCACCAATTCCTTCAGCTTGGTGATGAACTGATTTGGGCTCACTTGGTAAGGCAGTGACGTAATCACGATGCTGTCACTGCGAGGCCCTTCTTCGATCTCGGCTTCACCGCGGAGACGGATTGAGCCTTTTCCGGTCCGGTAGGCATCAAAAATGCCGGATCGGCCGATGATGAGACCGCCGGTCGGGAAATCGGGGCCTTTGACAAACTCCATAAGTTCGTCTGGAGTTGCATCGGGGTTCGCCAGCAGGTGTTGGGTCGCGTCAATGACCTCGCCCAAGTTGTGCGGTGGAATGTTGGTCGCCATACCCACGGCTATGCCTTGGCTGCCATTGACCAAAAGATTCGGGAATCGAGCGGGCAAAACGGTTGGTTCTTCGACTTCACCGGAATAGTTGTCAATGAAATCGACGGTATTTTCGTCAATGCCATCGAGCATGCGCATCGCTATGGGGGCCAATCGACATTCGGTATAGCGAGCCGCGGCCGGTGGATCATCAAGCGACCCGAAGTTGCCCTTTGGATGCACCAATGGGTGCCGCAAGCTGAACGGTTGACCCATGCGGACTAACGCATCGTAAATCGACCCGTCGCCATGAGGGTGGTACTTGCCCATGACTTCACCGGTCACCCGAGCACATTTCATCGTGGGACGATCGGGACGAGCGCCCATGTCAAACATTCCCCAAAGGATGCGACGGTGCACTGGTTTCAAACCATCGCGCGCATCAGGGAGAGCCCGAGACACGATGACTGACATCGAGTAGTCAAGGAACGACCGCTCCATCTCGTCTTGAATCTCGATTGGCTCGATGGCACCAAAACGCGTGGCGGTCGCGTCGCCCTCGCCGTCGGCGGGTGGTGAAGTGTCAGTCATGTGGCAGGTTCCCTACTGTGCGCCCTCAAATATCGAGGAACCGCACGTCCTTTGCGTTGGTCTGAATAAATTTTTTGCGGGACTCCACGTCGTCGCCCATTAGCCGAGAAAACACATCATCAGCAACGACGGTGGTCTCTACCCCGACCTGTAACAGCGTGCGCTTCTCGGCATCCATCGTGGTTTCGCCGAGCTCGTCGTAATCCATTTCGCCGAGGCCCTTTAATCGCTGGAACTCGCGTTTGTGATTGGGATTCGAGGCCAAGAAGACTTCCTTTGCCGCGTCATCTTTCAGATAGACCTTCTCACGGCCTACCACGGTGGAATACAACGGTGGTTGCGCGATATAGACATGCTGTTGCTCAACAAGGTCTTTCATCTGGCGGAAAAAGAACGTTAAGAGCAGCGTTCGAATATGGCTGCCGTCGACGTCGGCGTCGCACATCAAGATGATCTTGTTGTAGCGAATCTTGGTCACGTCGAACTCCTCGCCGACTCCAGCACCAATGGCCGAAATCAAGGTCTGGACTTCGTTGTTCTTGAGCATCTTGTCAAGGCGCGCTCGCTCAACATTCAAGATTTTGCCGCGAATGGGCAAAATTGCTTGCAGGCGAGGATTGCGGGCTTGGGTCGCGGAACCACCGGCCGAGTCGCCCTCGACGATGAATAACTCGCACTCATCTGGATCGTTGCTGCCACAGTCCTTCAACTTTTCGGGCATGCCAGCGCCTTCGAGCGCTGATTTGCGACGAGTGGCGTCTCGGGCCGAGCGAGCAGCGATACGGGCGTTGGCCGCTTGCATCGACTTGGCCACCATCTTTTTGGCTTCAGCGGGATTTTCCTCGAGCCAATCGGCAAGTCGCTCGTTGGTCGCGCGCTCCACCAGGGACCGGACCGACACATTGCCGAGTTTCGCTTTGGTTTGCCCTTCGAACTGCGGCTCACCAAGACGCACACTGATAATTGCGGTCAGCCCTTCGCGAATATCTTCACCGAGGAGGTTCTCTTCTTTTTCTTTCAGAAGGCCTTTCGCCCGGGCGTACTTGTTGACCGTGATGGTCAGTGCCTTACGGAAGCCTTCTTCATGCATCCCACCTTCGATGGTGTTGATGCCATTCGCGAACGAATGAAGCCCGTCGGAATTAAACCCGGTGTTCCATTGGAACGCGACTTCAACTTCTTGGTTGTCCTCGGACTGTTCGAAGAACCCGACCAACTTGAACAGCGCTTCTTTTGACGAGTTCACGTGGCGAACAAAGTCGATGATTCCGCCGTCGTATTTGTAGATCGTCGGGGTGGGATCGTTGCCGGGTCGGTCGTCACGGAACCGAATTTCAAGACTTCGATTCAAAAACGCCATCGTTTGAAACCGCTCAAGCAGTGTTTGTGTTCGGAATTCGGTTATTTCGAAAATGGTTGGGTCCGGCCAAAAACGAATCGTGGTGCCGGTTCGTCCAGGCGGCGAATCGCCAACAACGGCCAATTTCGTATCGAGCTTTCCGCCATTCACGAAATCAAGGAAGTGGCGCTTACCGTCGCGGTCAACTTCGCATTCGAATCGCGCCGATAATGCGTTCACGACCGAGACGCCGACACCGTGAAGGCCGCCCGAGACTTTGTAACCTTTGCCCTCAAACTTGCCGCCGGTATTGAGTTGGCTCAGTACTGCCTCAACTGCAGACATGCCTTTGAGTTTCGGGTCTTTCATTTTGTCGACTGGGATGCCACGGCCATCGTCAATGACTTCGCAACCTCCGTCGGCAAGCAGGGTCACTTGAATATGGGTCGCGTGACCGGCCATCGCTTCATCAACCGAGTTGTCGACGACTTCATAGACAAGGTGATGAAGCCCGTTGAGACCAGTCGAACCGATGTACATGCCGGGTCGTTTCCGCACATGTTCAAGGCCTTCAAGAGCCGTGATCGAACTGGCATCGTATGAGTCAGTGGTCTGGGCCAAGACGCGGCCTTTCAAGAAGTGCTCTACGAGCAGCGATGGGGGCGATAAACCCTGTCGACTGCCGGCAAAAGTGCTGGTCAGGACGGGAAATCACGATGCCCCGAGTGTATCAGAGCGGTGAGACATTTTTGACCATATGGAGGGATTTGTGAGCGCCTTGTGCACATACGGGCGTCGTTACTTTTCTGGCGTGCCGTGCCCCACTTCTCGACGCACGCGAACCTCGATCGCTATGACCTCATCAGAACCGGTCGCGGTTGCGATTTGACGCAGGAGGTCCGCTTCAAGAAACCGCAATTGGGTCGCCCATGCCGGATCATTCACGGCAATGACCAGCGTTCGCTCGCGCAGTGAATGGGGACGGGCGTGTTCGGCAAGTTGCGGTCCAACAATCTCTGCCCAATCGGCAAAGAGCGACCTTGTCACATCGGGAGACGGTGCGCCCATGCTGCGCACCAACCGTTCGACCGTTTCGCTCAACGGGCGCGGATCGTCTTGGAACGGAGACGGGAGCGGTTGCCACGGCATGGGACTGATTGTGCCCTACGAAACCCGTACTTGGCCCTTTTCGACCTTCAGCACTAACTCGGGCTTGGCTCCAGGCGGCAATCCACCCGCTGAAGTCAGCAGTGTCTGACAAACCGGCAAACTTTCAAGCAGCGCCAGGCTTCGACCGGCATCAAGCTCAGAAAACACGTCGTCCAGTAGGAGCACTGGCGGACTCCCCGCTGCCTCGGTCACCACTTGGTGCGCGGCAAGTCGCAACGCCAGCGCTAGCGACCGTTGTTCGCCCTGCGAAGCGTGAGTTCGAGCCGCAAGGCCACCGATCGTCAGGTTGATATCGTCTCGGTGAGGTCCGACCAGAGTGAGTCCTCGTCGAAGTTCATCTCGGCGAACGTTCACGAGGCTCAGGGCTAAGCCTTCATCCCACCAGCTCGACTGGTAGTCGACGGTTACGTCAGCCGAAACATGAGCAACTTGGTCATAAGCCTGCCGCAAAGCTGGCCCGAGTAAGGCCAACAGCGCGATTCGCTCGCGAGTCAACGCTTCGCCTACTTCCACAAATTTGGAATCCCACACCATCAACGTGGCTTCAATGTCGTCGGTTAGGCGTCCACCGGATTGCCGTAACAACGCGTTCCGCTGCCGTAGGACCCGGTCCAATTCGCTACGAAGTTGATCGTGACGAGGATGCGCTGCCACCAGTACATCATCGACATAACGACGCCGTTCGGCCGGACCACCTTTAATCAATTCGAGGTCATCGGGCGCAAAGACAGAGACTCGAAGTGCTCCCAACAAGTCTCGTGCACGCGACAAGCGCTGACGGTTCACTTGAATACGACTGCGTCCACTCACGACAAGGTCAGCCTCTATTAGCAGACTGCGACCCTCGCGGTCGGCTTCGGCACGGATGGTTGCCTGGGGCGCTCCAACTCGAACCAGAGCTTCAGTGGGCGCACCACGAAAAGAACCCAGTGTCGCGAGGTACCCAATTGCTTCTAAAAGGTTTGTCTTACCTTCACCGTTTTCACCAACGATCGCGGTTAAGCCATCGGCAAATTGGACGTCGACTTGGCCATAACTACGAAAATCAGTGAGCCAGAGCTGTCGAAGAAACACTCGTGAACTACGAAACCCGAACGGGCATCAATAGGTAGAGAAAGTCATTGCTATCGATCGAACGGAGGAGCGCTGGCTTCATCGAATCGGTGGTTTCGAGCGTGACTTCATCGCCAGGGGTGATTTCGATTCCGGCAATGAGATATTCCGGATTGAACGCAACCGTGAGTTCGGTTCCTTCGTATTGCGCGTCAAGTTCTTCGTGAGCTTGGCCAATTTCTTGGGCAATGGCGACGATCTCCAAGCCTTCCGATCGCATCACCAGCCGGACGGGAGTGGCGTCAGTTGCGAGCAGCCGCATGCGCCGGACCGCCTCAAGGAGGGCCTCGCGACCAACGGTCAATCGATTTGGCTGACTCGCCGGAATTAACCCTCGATAATTCGGAAACTCGCCCTCGATGAGGCGAGTAGTCAAACGATTGCCATCAACGTTGAACGTTGCATCGCGCTCGCCCAGCGTCAAGGTCACTTGCTCAGCACCAACCAGTAAGCGACCGAGTTCTTTGAGTGCGTTTGAGGGAACCAAAACGCTTTGGCCTTCACTCAAAACTGATGTGCCGGGAAGATCACGCACAGCCAAACGGTAGGAATCAGTTGCGACTAGCCGTAAACCGCCCGCTTCGGCGCTCATTTGCACGCCAGTCAAAATGGGTCGAGTTTCTTCGGTACTCGCAGCCACAGTGACCTGGCGAAGCGCTTCGGCAAACTCAGCGGCGGGAAGCACCACTGCATCTGTTCCGGGTTCTGGAAGTCGCGGAAACTCAGTCGCGGGAATTGTTCGCATCGTGAACTCGGCACGACCAGCGGTAATCACCGCGTCTTCGCCAGAAATCGCGATCTCGACCTTTCCTGGCGGTAACGCTCGAGCGATATCACCAATCAGTTTCGCTGGCAGCACGGTGACACCGTCTTGTTCACCGGTCACCGTCTTGTCAACCAAAATGGTCGTGTCTAAATCGCTACCGGTCAGTCGCAGCTGACCACCAGTGAGTTCAAACCGAATGCCACTGAGTACCGGCAAGGAACTCCCTCGACTGGTTACCGCGCGCCCTGCTGCCGAAACTGCTTCGACCAGCTCATCTCGCTCGCACCGGAACTTCACGTTGCTCGCTCGCTTTCCCTCACTAGAGATAGATAAGTAAATGAATAGTTGTAGTGATAAGACCTGTGGATTGTGGAAAACTCACGGTTTCCGCAGGTCAGAGGCATAGAAGTTATTCGCGACTCATCCCCAATAATTCACAGGTTGGCACGACGGCTGAGGTTGCAGTGGGATAACTCGATGGTCATGCACGGTCGCGCGCGATGTCACCCACACGTCATCCACGGGGTTGTCCAGAGTGACAACGATGTGATTCATTTGCCGTTCCTGATGATCTTGGTCAGTTCGGTTACCTGGTCATAGATCTGGCGGCGCTCCTTCATGAGCGCACTGATTTTTTCGACGGCATGAATCACGGTGGTGTGATCGCGCCCGCCAAATTCTCTGGCAATCGCGGGATAACTCATGTCGGTCATTTCCCGAAAAACGTACATGCCGATTTGGCGAGCGGTAACCAGTGGTCGTCGCCGACTCTTGCCCTGAATTTCGTCGATCGAAAATTCGAACATCTCGGAGGTAGCCGTGAGAATGACCGCCGGAGTGATCTGACGCGGCTGGCTGTCTTTGAGAATGTCTGACAACACTCGCTCGGCAAGGTCGATCGACATGTCCTGATTGGTGAGACTCGCATAGGCACAAACTCGAATGAGTGCGCCTTCAAGTTCGCGAATGTTGTTGGTGATGTGGGTGGCGATGAATTCAAGAACGTCAGGAGGTGGCGCGACTGATTCACTTTCAGCCTTCTTATGCAAAATCGCTAGCCGGGTCTCGAGGTCAGGCGGATTGATCTCGGTGATCAAACCCATCTTGAATCGGCTGCGAAGCCGATCTTCAAGGGTAGGAATTGCATCTGGCGGTCGATCCGATGACAACACGATCTGGCGATTGGCCTGATGAAGCGCGTTGAAGGTGTGGAAGAGCTCTTCTTGGAGTCCTTCGCGACCTTCAATGAACTGGATGTCGTCCAAGAGTAAGACATCGACTTCGCGGTAGCGCTTCTTAAAGTCAGCGGGTGAGTTGGTGCGAATTGCATCAACGAATTCGTTGAGGAACGTTTCGGTCGAAACATATTGCACCGTAAACGATGGGTAATTTTCGTTGACATAGTGCGCGATGGCTTGCAATAGGTGGGTTTTACCCAATCCTGCGTCGCCATAGATGAACAACGGGTTGTAAGACCGAGCTGGAGTTTCTGCCACGGACAGCGCGGCGGCATGCGCAAATCGATTCGACGTTCCGGTCACGAATGCTTCAAAGGTGTAACGAGGATTGACCGGCAAACTTCCTGATTGAACCGCAGTCACCGGTTCAACGCGGTCATCGATCGACGAGGTGCCGCTACCGGCCGACGAGATGAATCCAGACAAACTTTTGCTCGTCGCTTCGTCAGTTGTGACGGTCGCGACGTCGGTGTGAACTTCGAGTTTGAGTACGAGGTCTGGACCACCTGCATCGACCAACACACTGTTCACCAATGTGAGATAGCGACCCTCAATTCGCTCGCGCACAAGTGAACTCGGAACCCCGAGCACAAGTGTCTTGTGGTCGAATGTGATGGGCTGAACTTCATTGAATGAAGTCAGCCAAACCGCATCCGAAACTTGCTCGCGGAGCATGTCGGTACAGGCTTTCCACAGGATCTCAGCGTCGTCCACCTGCTCGAATGCCTCTCCATGGGTCACGGTTTCCACAGCAACGTCCACACCTGTGGAAAACTTTTGCAATGGGTGAGGCGGGTGCCTCGTTTCCACCAATTGGAATACCACCAGTCGTTGATCAACCAGCGGTTCCCAGGGCGGGCTTGGCACCGTAGCACCGAGCAGGAATCGACGCACAGGGGCGCTGAAACGCGGCGTCAAAGACGGTGTTTTCGGCCGTTGTTTTGGATGCTCGGCATCGTCTGATTTCGCGGAGGATTTTGGGTTATCGGGGCAGGGATGTCTCGCTCGGTTGCCTCGAGGGAGACACAGCCTCTACCCTGTCCAAACGTTGTCGGGCCAGTCGGCTTTGACGCGACATGACACGCAGATCTTGTCGGCTCCACGAAAAGTGGTCAGCTGACCCCGTTCCCTATGGCAGGGACCGGTGTAAGTCGTGAGGCCAGGAGGCCTCGTGGTTCAGGAGGAACATCGTGAAGCGCACTTTTCAGCCCAATACTCGTCGACGATCCAAGCGTCACGGCTTTCGTCACCGGATGTCGACCCGCGCCGGCCGAGCCGTGTTGCGGTCTCGCCGTCTCAAGGGTCGCCACAAGTTGTCAGCCTGATTTGGCGTATCCGTGATCGCCGCACGTTTCTTGAACTGCGGCGGTCTGGTCGTAGGGTGCGATCTGGCGTGTTAACCGTCACGTTTGCGCCCAATGCACCCGATTGTGCCGATCCCCCGGCAGTTGCCTTTGCGGTGGCCCGGAAAGTTGGACCGGCGGTGAAACGCAACCACATTCGGCGACGCATTCGCTCGGCGATGCGTGAAATCCAGGCCGATTCCCCGCCGATAGTGCCATCTGGGGCGTACCTCATCTCGGTGCGCTCAGAGGCCACGACCAGGACGTATGACGAGTTGAGTAATGATTTGCGGCGAGCACTCAAAAAACTTGGGCATTCGACTCGGACTGACGCGAGCGAGAACCAATCATGATGGTCAGTGGGATCGAACCGCGACCGACCGGCAATGCCTTTCGGACGCAGAGCTTGGCAGCAAAATGGTTGAGAATAGTCATACATGGCTATCAGTACATGTTTTCGTGGCGGGTTTCGCCGTGCCGGTTTGATCCCACTTGCTCAACCTATGCAATGGATGCGATTGAAACGCATGGTGCATGGCGCGGTGCAACGCTTTCAATTCGCCGCATTGGTCGTTGTCATCCTTGGGGTGGCTATGGCTGGGATCCAGTACCAGGCCGATCCGATGTGCCACATGATGGGGGGCAAGAGTCATGAGTGTGTTCTTTGATCTAGTGGCAAACCTCTTGGCGTTGATTTATGCGGTCATTCCGAACTACGCGGTGGCGATTATTGGACTGACGTTGGCCATCATGATCGTGGTGACGCCACTGACCCTCAAGGGCACTCGGTCGATGATGGTCATGCAGCAACTGCAGCCAGAAATGAAGAAAATTCAAACCCGTTACAAAGACGACCGGCCCAAACTTAACGAAGAACTACTCAAGTTCTATAAGGAAAACGACATCAGTCCATTGGGTGGATGTCTCCCACTTTTGGTGCAGATGCCGGTGTTCATCGTCCTGTACCAGGTCCTGCGTGGCCTTACGCGCCGTGTGAGTGGAATGGGTTTCGACATGGGTTGGGTCTCGGGCCAAATTGGCACCGGAACGTCGACCACCAAAGCGCCAGCAATTGACCGGAATTTCGATCCGGCCTACTTGAACCATCACTCAAAGATGTATCAAGACCTCTCGACCACCAACACCATGCAGGCATTCGGTATGGATTTGGCTGAGAGCGCGTCAAAGGCACTGAGGCAGGGGATCGTGCATGCTCTCCCCTACCTGCTCTTGATCGCCATTGTCGGCGTCACCGGTTTTGTGCAACAGCGCCAAATTCAAGGTCGCAATCCCAATCAGCAGGTAAACCCTCAACAACAAATGATCATGAAGATCATGCCGATCTTCTTGCCGGTTATTTCGTTTGGTTTGCCATCAGGCTTGGTGCTCTATTTTGCGGTCTCCAACCTTTATCGGGTTGGTCAACAGTGGTTCATTAGTCGCAGCGTGTATGGCCATGGCAGCACTCCAGGTTCGACGGGCCCTGGCAGTCCCGCAATCGATGTGTCCTCGGATGCGCCCAAATCAACCGCAACGACGACTGCACCAGCGGCTAGCGGTGGACTCATGGCGAGTTTGAAACGAGCGGCCGGAATTCCAGTGGCGGACGACGCATCAACCTCCAAGTCGAAGTCGGCCACAGCGTCATCGCCTAAAAAACGAGCTGCTCCGACGCCAGCGAAAAGAAAATCCACCACCTCGGGTCGTACAACACCGCCGAAGAAACCAGCGCCCGCTAAGGCCGCAGAACCAAAGCAATCATCGAAAACCGCTTCGAGTTCCGCGTCGCCGTCACCGGCGACGGCAGCGAAAAAAGGAACAACGAGCGCATCGCCCCCGGCCCCGCCGTTACAACCGCGGGCTCGCAAGAATAAGAAAGGTTAGGTGTCTCGTGGAGTGGGTTGAGACAACCGGAAGCACCACCGAGGAAGCAAAAAGTGCGGCACTCGACCAATTGGGTGTCGATGAGCAAGATGCCGAATTTGAAGTCATCGACGAGGCGAAGTCCGGGCTGTTTGGATTAACGCGCCGCGAAGCTCGGGTACGGGCTCGGGTGCGGCCAACGAATCCTCGGCCCAAGGTGGAGCGGCGCGATCGGCGTCGCAAGCAAACCTCAAGTAGCACCAGAGGGTCGAAAGCGTCAGGATCGAACGAAAAGAAATCTCGGCAAAGTGCAGCTGGTGGTGACGCGACCACCGAGGACGTTGCAGTAAGTGGCGACAAACCGCCGGCCAAAAAGCGATCATCCTCGGCTCGGAAGTCATCGAAGCCGAAAGTAGCGAATCCGTCCACAACCGCCGAAAACCAGAACCAGGGGACCCCAATGACAAGTGACGACGCAACAGTCGAGGAACAAGCAGAGATCATTACCGACTTCATGGAAGGCCTGCTTGAAGCGTTTAGTTACGATGGCGACGTAACCCAGGATCGAATTGACGACGATACGATTGAACTTCAGGTCAATGGTGACGATCTGGGATTGCTGATCGGGCCTAAAGGGCAGACGCTCTCGGCGATCCAGGAATTGAGTCGGACGGTGGTGCAACGACGGGCCAGCGGAAGTCACCATGGTCGGGTCCGACTCGATGTCAGCGGCTATCGACTTCGCCGTCGTGAAGCATTGGCTCGGTTTGCGACCCAGGTTGCTGAAGAGGTTCGCGAGACAGGTATTCAAAAGGCGCTCGAGCCGATGAATCCAGCTGATCGCAAAGTCGTTCACGACACGGTTAATGAGATTGATGGCGTTTCGACCTTGTCCGAGGGCGAGGACCAGCGTCGCCGAGTTGTGCTGATTCCCCAGGGCTGAGGATTACTCCTCGGGTGCTCGCGTCGGAAGATCCCGCGCTTGTTGCAGTGCTCAATCGGGCGCAGGAGTTGGGATTTCTTGGGCCTGGCCTGATTGAACCCCACATTGATCATGCTGAACGCTTTGCGCGGGCCCATTTCGGGCCTGACCCCAAGCGGGCGCTCGACCTGGGTAGCGGTGGTGGACTTCCTGGCTTAGTTCTGGCAACGACCTGGCCGCAATGCCAATGGGTGTTGCTTGATGCCAACGAGCGGCGAACAACCTTTTTGCAGCAGGCGGTCAACGAGCTTGGGTTGGTCAGTCAGGTTGAGGTCGTTCGGGGTCGTGCCGAGGAACTTGCGCACCTGCCGCACTGGCGAGCGAGTCGAGACCTGGTGACTGCTCGCAGTTTTGGACCGCCAGCGGTTACGGCTGAGTGTGCCGCCGGATTCCTTCATGCAGCGGGAATGCTGATTGTGAGCGAACCTCCTGATTCAGATCGGCGCTGGGATGTTCCGGCGCTCGAGGCGTTAGGACTGACTATTGGACCCGAAAGCAATGGATGTCAGGTCCTCATTCAAAGCACCCTGTGTCCGACTCGGTACCCGCGTCGGGTTGGAATTCCAGCCAAGAGGCCACTTTTTTGACCTCCAGGAGGCCCAATTGTCGATGTTTCACGTGAAACATGGCGAAACCTATCGAATCCGCTTGACCCTAGGGGTAAGAGCGAGAAGGATGGCGCAGTGACTTCAGCGTTTGACAACGAAACCGATTTGCCGATCACGGGCCCAGGTGACAGCGATTCGGAAATTGATGAGTCGAATGAGCATCAGGCATGGCGACCGGAACACGCATCACCTCCTCAGGGCGCTGCAGGGTTAGGTCCAGACGACTTGGGTTCAGGTGTAGGCAGTGAAATCGATGCCCCAGCGGTTGAAACCGAATCCTCACCGGTTGAAGCCCGGTCCCACGCACGCGATCTTCCGCGGGTGATCGCGGTCGCCAATCAAAAAGGTGGGGTTGGTAAGACTACGACGGCGGTTAACTTGGGCGCATCGCTGGCGGAGCTTGGCTACCGGACGCTGGTGATCGATCTCGACCCACAGGGAAATGCAAGCACCGGGCTTGGCATTAATCCTCGGTCCCTAGACGCTTCAATGTATGACGTACTTCTTCATGACGTTCCCTTGGAAGACTGTATCGAGGGCAGCTCGGTCCGGAACCTTTTTGTAGCGCCGGCAAGCCTCGATCTGGCCGGAGCCGAAATTGAACTGGTCCCCGCTTTTAGTCGGGAACTCAAACTCAAATCCGCGATCAGTGAAGTGCGCGATGACTATGACTATGTGCTTATTGACTGTCCACCGTCGCTAGGCCTGCTCACGGTAAATGCGATGGCCGCGGCTACCGAGGTGTTGGTTCCGATTCAGTGTGAGTACTACGCGCTTGAGGGCCTGGGACAATTGCTCCGCAATGTGGAATTGGTGCAAAAGAATCTGAATCCACAACTTGAGGTGAGTGCAATCGTGTTGGTGATGTACGACGCTCGCACGAAACTGGCCGACCAAGTCGCCACGGAAGTTCGGACCCACTTTGGCGACATCGTTTGCCGGAATGTCATTCCTAGGACAGTCCGGCTTTCTGAGGCTCCATCATTCGGTCAACCCATAAATACATTCGATCCGAGTTCGCGGGGGGCAATTGCCTACCGGGAACTGGCGAAGGAGGTCAGCGGTGGCGCGGCGTAGCGGACTTGGAAAAGGGCTTGGTGCACTGATACCCACAGGAGAAGCTGCCGATCCGAGTTCGGCCGCATTGCGGGAGCTCGCGGTAAGCGACATTCGCCCGAATCCGAATCAGCCTCGAAGTTACTTCGACGAAGAGGCGCAGGTCTCGCTCACCGCATCGGTGCGTGAGCTTGGCGTGTTACAACCGATCTTGGTGCGGCCTGCGAGCGACGGGAAGTTTGAGATCATTGCCGGGGAGCGGCGGTGGCGGGCAGCGCAACGGGCTGGCCTGCAATCGGTTCCCGCATTGGTTCGGACCGTCGAAGATGCGGCCGCCTTGGAACAGGCGCTCGTTGAGAATCTGCATCGCGAAGATCTCAATGCGCTTGAGGAGGCGGCGGCCTACCAGCAGCTGATGGAGGATTTCCACCTGACGCAAGAACAGGTGGCCGTCCGGGTCGGTAAGAGCCGTTCAGCGGTAACCAATACGTTGAGGCTCTTCCAGCTTCCACCTTCGGTCCAGAAACTTGTGGCGGACCGAAGGCTGACAGCGGGCCACGCTCGAGCGTTGCTTGGTTCGCCTGATCGGTTGTTTCAGGAGACGCTGGCCCGCCGAGCGGTAGCCGAAGACCTATCGGTTCGCGAGGTCGAAGAGGCGGTTCGCGCCCATGACGGATCAGTTGATGGCGGCACGGAAACGGATCGGAAACCAGCAGCTCGGCCACTGCGGCCCGCGGGCCTGCTTGAGCTCGAGGATCTGTTGTCCAGCCATCTTGATACCAGGGTCAAAGTGGCAATGGGCGCGAAACGAGGCAAAGTCACGATTGAGTTCGCGACGGTTGAAGACCTTGAGCGCATTTATCGGGTGATGATCGACGGACCGCCGACCGAATCGTAGGGTGGATGGAATGTTCGAATTGACTCGCCTGTAATGTCTGAACCTCGACACGAGTGTTGGGCCTAAATCCAACATCCACACCCTGTGGTAAAACCTGTGGTTAACGGTTGTGCCAAAAGGCACACAATGAGCGAGAAGCCAACCGCGGCCAGTGATCGCGGCCGGGTTCAGGGATCGATCGGCGACGACACCCACGCGTGAATAGCCAGGTGGATACAGGCCGCGAGTGAAGCGGTTTGTTGGATGACAACGTCAGTTGGATGCAGGTTGCAAACAACTGCCGGCATCCGGGTTTCGCGGAGAATTGGCAGCCATCGCCCAACAGGATCAGCGACCTCTAGTTGCGGCAAACTCCGAAGTTGTTCGACTAGCAGTGTTGCGAACTGCTTCCCGCCTGCCGACTCAAAGCCGGCAGTGGCATAGAACGCCGCTTCACAGGGCGGCTGGTCGATCAGGGAAAAACCTAAGTACAGATCGGCATCGAAGTCATTGCTTTCAACGGCCTGGACCGATGGGTGGGGGTGGTGAAGTACCGCAACTACGGCGCCAGACTCGTGCAGGACGCGTTCGATCGCCGAGACGAGGACATCGAGTCCGCCTGCTTCACCGATGATGATACGCCGTCCGGCGAGAACCGGTGGTTGTGATCTCAGGTGTTCTCGTTCGCGTACACCGGCAACATTAGTTACGCGGCCAGGAGTGGTTCCGAGACGGCTGAGCCCCTTGAGGACTTCGCGGCCGCATACCCCGTCCGTGGTGAATCCGGCGTTTAATTGAAAATCGCGCAGGGCTCGATCGGTGTTCGGTCCGAGGATTCCGTCTACCCGTCCCGCGTCAAACCCTAGAGTACCGAGTGCTCGCTGCAGGTCGGCCACGTCGTCACCACGAAACATCGGACTTCGGAGATACAAGTGACGATCGCCGAGCACGTAGCCAGCCTCGACCACTGCGGTCCAGGTGGATTCATCGCAAACGCCTGAAGTTGGAAGCGCTCGTCCTTGTTGAAATGATTCGACCGCAGTGACGGTCAACAGCCCAAAGACTCCTCGCGGCTCGGCCGATGTATCAAACCCGAGCGCGCTAAGCCGTTGTTGAAGGTCACGAACTGCGTCGCCAGCATCGCCATGGCGCAGTGGAAGGACATCCATTGGAAGAGGGTTCACGGTTGAGGTCGGTTATGGGTCAAGCCGACCACGTTAGGGCCTAGAGGTAGTCGTTGAGCTCCTCAAGGATCTGACCCTTCCCGCGTGCCCCGACCAGGCGCTTTTCGGGTTGGCCATCCTTGAAAAGGATCATGGTGGGAATACTCATGACTTCGAATCGCCGAGCGATGTCGGGATTGTCATCAACGTTGAGCTTGGCGATTCTGATCGTGCCAACGTTTTCATCGGCGATCTCCGAAAGGATTGGCGCGACCATCTTGCACGGACCGCACCATTCAGCCCAAAAATCAACCAAGATCGGTCCGGTTGCGGCACCGATTTCTTCGTCGAAAGTTGCGTCGGACAGGTCGGTGACATTCTCGGCCATGAATCGTGCTTTCTCTTATGCGCCGGCTTGGACCGGCGTCGACGGGGCTCAGGCTAGCGCGAGCCTTGGGGAATCAGTGCTGATGTTGGTTTTCTAACCATCGTTCGGTGTCGATAGCGGCCATACAGCCAGATCCAGCTGCAGTAATAGCTTGTCGGTAGGTGTGATCTTGGACGTCGCCGCACGCGAAGACGCCTTCAACGTTGGTGTAGCTGCTACCAGCATGGGTTATGAGGTAGCCACTCTCTTCGAGGTCGAGTTGGTCGACAAATAGGTCGGTATTGGGTCGATGACCGATAGCGACAAAAACGCCGGTCACCGGCAGTTCGGTGCGTTCGTCAGTCAAGACGTTGCGTAGTACGACACCCTCAACCACTCCTTCACCCTTTATGTGCTCAACCACCGAGTTCCATACGAACTTGATTTTCTCGTTGGCCACCGCGCGGTCGACCATAATTTTCGAGGCGCGAAGCTCATCGCGGCGATGAACGATGGTTACCGTGTCCGCAAATTTGGTTAGGAATGTGGCCTCTTCGATGGCAGAGTCACCCCCGCCCACCACGACAATGTCGTGTCCGCGAAAGAAAAAACCATCGCAGGTCGCACAGGTCGAGAGCCCGTGCCCAATTAATCTTGCTTCTTCTTCAAGTCCTAGCATGAGTGACTGCGCACCGGTCGAAACAATGACTGAGTGGCCACGGTAAGTGGGCTCTTGGGCGGTGGGATCGCCGACCCAGACCCCGAATGGCCTGCTGGTCAGGTCAACCCGCGTAACTTTTTCGGTTTTGATTTCCGCGCCGAAACTCGTGGCTTGTTCACGCATCCGCATCATGAGTTCGGGACCCATGATCCCGCCAGGGAAACCAGGGAAATTTTCGACATCGGTGGTCAGCATGAGCTGGCCACCCGGTTGGTCGCTGGTTGAAGAGGGTTCTCCTTCGATGACGAGTGGCTCAAGGTTTGCCCGAGCGGTATAGATCGCTGCGGTGAGGCCAGCTGGCCCCGATCCGATTATGACGACGTTTCTCACGTCGGCTGAGGTCATGTGTGCTCCGTGGGGATGATTCGACGCGTTGAAGTGCTGCTGTTTAGAACTCGACACGGCGGCGACGCCGAAAAACGAGGTAGCCACCGACACTAAAGGCTATGCCGAGCTCAAGATACGGCAACCAGATGTTGCCGAATGGTTGAATCGCATCGAGAAACCTGATCATGGCCACAATGACCAACACCAGGACCATCGTCCCGATGACGACGGCCATGATGCCGTAGACAAGTCCGCGCGCAGCAGTTTGTATCGGGCCCGTGGTCTTATCGCGGACAACGTCGACCGTTTTGATGACCGCATCAGCGGCTTGAGCGGGCCAATTCCCGCTGAGGATTTGGCCGGGCAGATGAGATGTTGGCGCGTCTGCTCGCAGCGGGGGATCGCTCAACGGTGATGGATCAATTGAGCCCGACCCGGCTCCCGGACTTGTCATGGCGGCATGTTAGTAGCGCAGGAAGTGGGTCGCTCGAACGTGGCCAGGTCAGGGCAACGTCAGACCAGGGTGTCGATGATGATCTGACACTGAGGTGGAGTGACCACGAGAATTCGGTAGCGAGCGCCGGTCGTGGCATCAGCGTTATAAACGAAGACCTCAACAAAAACGCCGTCGATCGACGCCGAGGTAATGAGCTCAGGTGCTCCAAGCTCGGGATGGATGGCTTGGACATTGGCGTCGCAAACCGATGTGGTCGCGCGTCGCGTCATGCCGGGTGAAGCAGTCGAAAGTGGCGGTAGCGAGGTAGCTGGTGTCGATCCACCGTCGCCAACGGGTGGATCGGCTGGCATAGAAATCGATACCAAGCCGCCCAATTCTTCAGCGGTCGAAACGTCTCCGAGCACTGATGAGTTTTGGGCAACCAATGGCGAATTGTTGGGATGGGGTTGCGTGGTTGGCACGATCTCCGAGTTGGGTGCGGCCGCGATGTTTGAGGTGGGAGTCCGCGAAATGGGAACGGTTTGTACACCAGTTACAGCGGCGGTGCCGGAGTCGATCGTGGATGCGCTCATCACCGTCGTCTGTTGGTCACCGGCTGGATTTCGGAGCGCGTTCAATACCGGAATCGCGATGGCAATGAGTCCGACTGCGGCCGCGACTGCAACCCAGCGCGGTGCCGATTTCGTTGCGCGCCGTTCGGCCAACGAAGTTGGCTCAGCGGTGCCCACGTTGCCTTCGACCGCTGTCGCAAGGGTGCCAAAAGTAGCGATCGCGTGCGCTATCTGACGGTCTCGAACGTCATCGGTAGGTGGCACGACTGGTTCAGAAAGTGCTGAGCTGAGGGCTCGAAATTGATTGACTCGATCGGCGAGCTCTGGAGGATCAACTGCGTACGCCTCATCGTCGCTGGTTCTATCGTCGCTGGTTCTATCGATGAAAGAAGACGCGGCGAGATCCGTCGGATCGATTTCGGGAGGGTCTAGTGGGTCAGTCATGGGCTTTGGTTTCGACGTCTCCAGATGGCATTTGGTTCCATCCCACTTGTTCAGCAAGAGCTTTTCGACCGCGGGCAATACGAGATCGCACCGTTCCAGCGGGGATCTCAAGCACTTCGGCAATCTCGGCGTAATCGAGGCCGAGCACGTCGCGCAAGACCACTGGGGCCCGAAAATCCGGAGCCAGCGTTGCGAGTGCGTCATCGATGACCATCCGGTCAGTGATCGTCTGATCGAGCGGGATGCCGCTCGCGGGTGCGGCATCGATCATCATGTCGCTATCAGGCACCGGTCTCCTTCGGCGACGCCGGAGCTCATCGAGACACGCGTTGGTTGCAACTCGATAGGCCCAAGTGCTGAATGCGGCGCGCCCGTCGTACCTCGGTAGCCCTCGGGTTAGGGCAATGAGCGCGTCCTGAGTCGCGTCGAGTGCATCGTGGTCATTGCCGGTCATGCGCCGACAGATCGCATAGACGCGGTCGTAATGCAGGCGAAGCAATGCATCGAGCGCCGATGCATCGCCAGCTTGGGCTGCGGCGATCAATTCAGATTCCTGCAGGCGCGGGCGAATGGTCGGTTCCTTAGCCGCGGACTACGACTTGACTTATCCCCGCATGCATTCGGGCTGGGCCGTCTCCGAGGTCGGTGATCCAGATCAAGATCCTTTGACCAGTGCGCTGGCCAAGATCGAACGTCACCTCAGCGCCGAGCCCGGCCTTTGCATCGACTGGATGACCCCATGACCCAAGCGTTGAGCCCGGTGAATCTGCAACATAAATCGATGCGGCCCAGTCCGAGGTGGGTGAGTGAACCTCGAGTGAATCGAGGCTTGTGTCTTGATCGATCACGATGACTATCCCAACGCCAGACTTAAATCCGAATGTCCGCTGATCGTAGCTGTCAGTGATCCAACTTGATGAGGGATTGTCGTCGATGGCAAAGGCCAATTGTGCATCATTTTCTCCCGGATCGCCTCGGCCGCCGGGATCAAAACTTTCAACCTGGGTGATTGGGAGTATCGCCGGTACATGCACGTTTGGAAACGGACTTGCCTCGGCCGGAGCCGTGGCATGGCGAGGCCAACGCAGCAGGTCATGGCCAATGCCGGTGCGGCTGAAAAGCACACCAGCAAGCGCGAATCCGCCGACAAAGATTACGACGCCGAGGATCGGGAGCAACCAGGTTGCCAGCGGGCGAGGGTCGGTCGCCGTCGTCTCCGGTACGCCGATGACAGGATCGGGATCAGGATCAGTCGATGATGAACCAGATCGGCTGGCGGAGGAGTCGTTGTGTGGGTGGGCGGTTGAGCCAACCGGATCGGCCGCGAGTACCGAGGTAGTGACGGTTTCGTCGACTTCATAATTGAGGTCGGCGTCGACGAGTGCCGCGCGAAGTTCGGCGGCAGTTGAAAATCGTTGATCTGGATCGCGGTTCAAACAGTGCATCACGATTCGATCAAGTTCGACCGCGATAGTCGTGCAAATTTGCCGTGGGCTTGGAGGGATCTCGTGAAGGCGAGCCAACGCCGTAGCCGTCGGCGAATCAGCCTGAAACGGGGGTTGCCCGCACAGGGCTTCGTACATGACGATTCCGAGGGCGTAGATATCGACGCGACCGTCCAGTTGACGACCCTGAACCTGCTCAGGCGCGAGGTATTTCATCGTGCCGATCATGGTTCCGACCTGGGTGCGATTCGGATCGTCCTGCATTTTCGCGATACCAAAGTCGGTTATGAGCACGCGATGGTCTTCGCTGAGCAGAATGTTTGCCGGTTTGATGTCGCGATGAATGACCCCGGCTTGGTGAGCGGCTTCAAGCGCATCAGCTACGGCGACGCCAATATGGCGGACTTCGTGGCTGGGCAGTACCGCCCGCTTATCGAGCTCGGCGCGAAGCGTCGGACCTCGTACCAATGCCATGACGATTGCTTCGCACGCATCGTCATGGCATGTGTCATAAATCGCGATGATTCCCGGGTGGTGAAGTCGGGCTGCAGCGATTGCCTCAATGCGGAATCGGGCGACGAATGATGCATCGACCGCCAAGTAGGGATGGAGTATTTTCATGGCGACTTGGCGCCCGAGGACTTGATCAGTCGCGAGCCAGACCTCGGCCATGCCGCCAGTGGCGATTCGTGATTCGAGACGATACCGCTGGGCAATCAGCAACCCCGCGTCAAAGGCGTCCGATGGTGGACGATTGGTGACGGGAGTGTCGGGCACAGCGACTTAACGCTAGTGGTCGAACTGGTCTGAAACGGTTCAGACGGAGGAACAAACCGGCAGTCAGTCGCGAGCTGCGAGGTAGCAGATTCCGAGCACGCGTGGCCCACCGTGGGTCCCAATCACCGGGCCGATGCGGCCTGTTCGAATCTGGTCGCGCGTAAATCGCGGGGCGAGCATGTCTATGAACTCATCAACGTCGGGTGCTTCGCCATCGAAGACAGCCAGGCTGTCAACCTCGGATTCGCTGAACAATTGGTCACGAAGCCAGATCAGCGCTTTCTTTCTCGTCCGTTGCTTGCTCGCCTCTTCGACTGCGCCACCGGAGAGGTTGAGCAGCGGTTTGATTGCGAGCATGGAGCCCAACAGGTGCTGCGCGCCACCGATTCGACCACCTTTTTTCAAGTTGTCGAGGCTGTCGAGCGCACCAAAGACCCGGGTACGACCCACCATGTCATCAACCAACGTCACGACTTCATCGGTGGTTGCGCCGTCTTTAGCCGCTTGAGATGCCGCGATGATGATGGTGCCCAAGCCACCCGTGAGCGTACGACTGTCAATGACGCGCACGTCAAGCTCGCCTTCGAGTGCTCGAGCCGCATTTCTTGCTGACTCGACGGTGGCAGAAAGTCCGCCCGAAAGATTGATACAAACGACCGAGGTCGCTCCGTTTTCACGTACCTTCCGGAACGCGGCTTCGAATGCTCCAGGGGCGGGGGCCGCGGTTTCGGGGAGCGCGTCGGACTCAGCCATCCGTCGATAAAAATCTTCGACGGTGAGGTCGCGTCGATCGGTGAATTCTTGGTCGCCGATTCGAATGGTGAGCGGAACAACTTCGACACCCAACTTGTCGGTTTGTTCCGGTGTCAGATCACACGCGCTATCGGTGACGATCCCTACTGCAGCCATGGTTCCCCTCAGTCTCACTTGCTGGGTTTGATCGTAGCGGAATACCTATGCCCCGCCCGTCGATGGCAGCGGCTCGATCTGGCGCGATCGTCGTTATGAACCGACACCGGAAGGGTCGTGCGGCGCAGGGTGAAAGACCGGATGACTTGATCCAATGAGCTTGCGATCGCGCCGAGCTTTTCGAAAGTTGCGCGCCCACCACAGCAGGAGGAAAAGGCCAGCGATGATGGTGAGAACCAGACCGAGACCCGACACGGTCGTCGACCGAATGGTGAGTCGGGTCGAGGTGATCAAGACTTTCGAATCAGGGGACCGCACATCGACTTCGATGGGAAACGCTCCCGAAGCGCGCACGCGAACCGGCACATCAACGCGAGTCGGAGTACCGGCGGGAAGGTCGACGATTTGGACATTGCCATCGGGGAATTCAAGTTTCGAGCTTGTGAGTACCAGTCGAACCTGAACCGGATAATCAAGAGCGTTTTCGATGCTGATGGGGATGCGACCTTCCCCGGAAGTGAAGGTGATCGTCTGCCCTTGGGGGGTAGTGATGCGATCGGTTTGGTCGCGCAACGCTGTTGTCGCGCCATTGAGGTAGGACGAACGGTTGGCGTCGCTGAATGAGCTCGCACCTGACGACCAGACAATTTGGTCGAGCGATTCGCCAACCGCGGTGCCCTTGGCATCGGTAGACAGAATCATTGACTGGAAACCCTCAACTTGATCAGCGACGGCCATGAGACGAGTTGGGTAGGTGCCGAGCGGCACCAATTCAGTTGGACGAAGTCGGCGTTCAATTGGCGCGCGCGTCGGGCCAGTTGAACTTGCCGAGGATTCGTCAACAAGGCTCGTAAGGGCACTCAACGTCAATGGGCTCATGATTGATCGTGCCGCACTGTTCGGTGTGGGTGGAGGCACTTCGCCAGCCGAGCCATCGCGATTGTTCAATGCAGCAAGAAAGACGTCGAGCGCTGGCCCAGCTGCTGATGCTGAGTTCGGCAACTGGATTGCTACGCCCCTGCTGCATTTCGAGGTGGTGGTCGTTTCGGCGACACACGGCTGTGAAGGAGGCTCGAGCGCAGTCAGCGTAAGGCCAGCGAGGACTTCATGGGCATCAAGAGTGGGGTCAGTCGTTGCAGTGAATCGCTCGGTAATGGCCGGATCGGTCGAGATGGCGCGCAGGCGCTCTCCCCGAGCTCCGAGAAGCTCAAAGGTTTGGGTCACGGTGGAGAGGTCTGGTCGACTTGAGGTCGGCTCGAGATCGCCTTTCGAAACTAACCCTTGGCTAAATCCGCTTTCGGCGAGGAGCGCAACCACATCGGGGGTGGCGTGCGAATCAATGACGGCGGTCGTGTGATCGGGCTCGGTTCCCACCAATGCGGTAAGCGTTGCTGAGCCAGCATCGCGTTGTTGTTTGTAGAAGTTGGTTAATCCGCGGTCGAGCCACGTTCCGCTGTCAACCTCGACATACGACAAACCCAATAGTTCAAGCCCCTTAGCCTTGAGTGGTGTGGTGACTCGAGCCCCCTCAACGCTCGACGCGAGTGCGCTCAATGTTTCGGGAGTTGGCTCGACCGACACCGGCACCGACGGGTATCGATTCAAGCTCGCCGTCAATGATTCAAGAGCAATGCGCTGATCGGTTGGGAGATCCACCGAGCCATCAGACTGATGGGCCACTGCGCTTGACATCGGCACTACGAGCGCAACGGCGAGCGGGACGCGGGCCACCGTCTGGTCTGGGAGGCGAATGAGGTGAGTGACAAACGGGATCTCGGCCGTGCCGTTTAGATCAACAATGGAAAAAGCAATGGGGTAGACCCCAGGTTCGCTGATGGTGAACCCGTATGCGGGATCGGGACCGGATGGCATGAGCTGATACGAGAGGTCAATCGACGCGTGACCAGTGCCATCGATCGTCGGTACTGGCAATGGGACGGTGACGACGTGGTCAGGTGCGCCAAGTTTTTCGCCTCGCCCGGTTTGATCTAGGGCTGCTTGCGATTTCACTGGTCGGTACAGCGTGGCGGAGATTTGTGAGCCCACTCCGGACTGCCCCAACGCCAGGGTGATGCGGAAATGCCCACTTGGTGACACCCAGGGCGATTGCGAAACCAATCTCATATCGGATTGGCTCATATCGGATTGGCTCATATCGGATTGGCTCATATCGG
>JBAXIB010000026.1:0-35421 GCA_037138595.1 Actinomycetes bacterium
TGGTAGGCCGCCCGGGGCTCGAACCCGGCACCTTGGGATTAAAAGTCCCCTGCTCTAGCCAGATGAGCTAGCGGCCCGTGCACCAAACGAAACGTGCTGCGAGTTGTTTCGTCGGCGTCGACCTGAAACCCTACCGGCTGGCCGACGGGGTCGGGCACGGTGGTCATCGGCGACACGCCTTGTTCGCTTCATGTGACCGGAAATCTCGCCGTCCTACTCGGATGGGCAGTGTCATATGGACCGTTGCTACTGCGATTGGGTAGCGTCGTCGCTTCTGCCGATCATGAGGGTCGGCATCAGGCGATCGAGGAGCAGGACATGTCAGAGGTAATCGAGTTCACACTGCAAGCGAAGCCGGGCCACTACCAGCAGGTAATGGATCTCGAGGTCAAATTCGTTGACGCGTTCTTCGGAACCCATCCGAGCCTCAAGATCGTGTTAGTCGTGGGCGACCCGTCGGCGGGCATCGTTCGGGCCATCGCGGTCTATGACACCCACGAAGCGGCAAATGCCGTCAATAGCGATCCTGATTTCGCCGAATACAACGATCTCATCGAGTCGTACACGGTTGGCAGCGCAACCCGTATCCCCCTCGACCTGATCAATACCTGGTCGCGCGACTGAACAAACTGGCCGGTCTGCTCGTTCAGGACCGGCCGATGGCGTCAGCGGCGCGTATGCCCGCGTCGATCATGTCGGCTGTTACGGCAAACGGTTCATTGTGAGCCGTTTCGCCGTCAGCGACGGTTCGCTCGGCTATCTCGGCGATGGCCGCTGAACTTGGATTCGACAGCCCAACTTCGCTCAACGTCACCGGAAGCCCGACGAGTCGACTGAACGCGAGCACTTCGTCGATCTCGTGTTGTGGGCGCCCTTCGACGACGAGTTGGACCAAGAGTCCGAAGGCCACCTTTTCGCCATGGTACGCGTCATGAGTTTCGGGTTGAGTCGTGAATCCGTTATGCACGGCATGAGCAATCGCTAATCCGCCAGACTCGAATCCGAGACCCGACAGCAAGGTGTTGGCCTCAACGATGCGTTCAAGCGCTGGGGTGACTGCGTGAACTTCGACCGCTTGGCGCGCCGCGAGGCCATCGGCGAGCAACGTTTCGTAACAGAGTTTCGCTAACGCGCCACCGGCCATCGTGGGTGCACCATGGTGCTGGTTGGTGGTGCGTGCTTCGATGACTGAGCGAGCTTCAAACCAGGTAGCAACTGCGTCACCCATACCCGCGACAATCTGGCGCACCGGCGCAAAGGCGACGACGGTGGTGTCGACCAAGATGAGGTCAGGGTTGCGCTTATTGAACACCAGGTGGTCGTAGACGCCGCCCTCGGTATAGACGACCGATACCGCCGCGCATGGCGCATCAGTCGATGCCATCGACGGGCAGTTGACGAGCGGCAGGTCGAGCAATCCGGCCACTGTTCGAGCGGTATCGAGGCACTTGCCGCCGCCGGCACCGATAATGACTTCAGCACCGCAAGCGGTTGCTTCGGCGACACTTGTATCGATTTCGGACTGGCTGCATTCGCCGCTGAAGGTGCGGATGGTGAGGTTGATGCCTTGTTCGCTGAGGGCGTCGATCCAGGTCGCTTCGAGTTTGAGGCGCACGGTCGGACTGGTGATGATGAGCGCGGCGCCCGTGAGTCCGAGGCGAACTAACTCGGTGCCAAGTGAGGCTGTTGCCTGTGGACCTTGCACATATCGACCGGGCGAACCGAAAATTTTGAGCATCTCTGATCTTATGGTTCGAACTCGGCCGGCGTCGATGACCGTCTGGATTCAATCGAGCGCGACCATGACGGCGAAACCGACCATGACGGCGAAACCGACTGGGATGGTGACATTGGCTGCAGTTTGTGAGCATGTCTCGGACTTTGGCCCTCATCATTGCTTTGGGGCATCACTAGATCGAATGGAGACCGAAAGCATGTTTCGGGCCGTCCTCAGGCGTTGGCCACGACTTTCCTCGCCGACGGTGAGCGACGGTTTGTTTCGTGGCGTAGTTCGGGACCATTTCGCGGCCTCAAACACTTTTGGGTGAATCCTTAAAGCTGAGCCATACCCAAACAACGTTTATCTGAAACTCAGCGACTTTCATCCACGAAATAGCTACCCGCGCATAGCAATGTCACGGTTACCCCAACCGAAGCGGTTGAAGTAGTAGCGTAAGACCGCCGAAATGGGGCTTTCCCATTCGTCGTCCTTTCAAACTTATCTAGGAGCAAAATGCATCTCGGCGAAGTCCTCTGGGCAATGTTGGTCTTCTTCATCTGGGTCATGTTCTTCATGATCCTTATTCAGTGCGTGATGGATCTCTTCCGGGACCCATCCGAATCCGGCGGCAAAAAGGCGCTGTGGGTCTTTTTCATGATCGTCGCGCTGCCGCTTGCCGTCCTTATCTACCTGATCGTTCGCGGTCGGGGCATGGCTGAGCGCAATGCGGCTGCCATGAAGGGTGCGATGCAAGAACGTGATGCCGCAGTCAACAGCGTTGTGGCCTCTGGTGCGACCCCGGCCGATCAGATCGCTAAGGCGAAAGAACTGTTCGACGGTGGAGCAATTTCGCAGACCGAGTTCGATGCCCTCAAGGCTAAGGCACTCGCAAGCGCCTGATCGGATGAACCCAATGCCCCGCGGTCTTGGGTAGCAAGAATTTCAAACACATCAAACGCGATCGGGCCAGTTGTGGAAGATCCCACGGCTGGCCCGTGGTCGTTTTACGATGCGGTGTGGCCTGTTACGTGGATCGACTGATTGATTACACCGGTCGGGTTCCCTATCGCCACAAGGTGTGGTGCCACCTTGTCGCCGACTCCAACGACGAACTGCTCGCTTGCGCAGCCCACCTTGGATTGTCCGAAGCATGGATTCAGGGAACTCGCGGCTGGGATACTCATTTTGATATCCCCGCACCAATGCGTGAATTAGCCCGAGAGTTGGGTGCGGTCGAAGTTGACTATCGGTTCATGGGTCGACGCACGAGCGCCCGTCGCGCGGCGGGAAAATTGGGAGCCGATCTCGCGGTCGGATCTCCCGTTGGAGCGGCAATTGAAGTTCCGCTTCCGGCTGGCACCTGGGTCGCGGTTGCTCCTCCACTGGGTATTGATGTTGCTATGACGACCCACCACTCGCTGCTCGTTGATCGTTCGCTGGCGGTTTTTTCGGGTGGTGGCGAGTTCTCTGGAATCGTGACCTTTGCTGACACCGAGTCTGATCCGCAGTCGCCTACCACCTTTCGCATCGCGATCGTCTTAGCTCCGAAGGTGAACCGGTGACTGACGAGGAGGTAGGCGAGCTCAGCGTGCCCGCCACTATTTCTGAATCGAATGTTCGGTTCGCGATTCTCGCGTACTTGGTCGTCGCCGCAGTTTTGGTCGTGGTCGTCGCGCTTTCTGAACACTTGCTCGATCGATATTCGGGCTATCCAATCGGCCGGTTGCATTTTCCGGGGTCTTGGTTATTCGAAGGCTGGGTCCGTTATGACGGCGGTTGGTATCGCGACATCGTGGCTCATGGCTACCGCTACAACGGTTCCGGTGCGCAGGCCAACGTCGCCTATTTCCCCGGTTATCCGATTGTCATGTGGGGACTAACCCAAGTCGTTCGCAACAGTGCTGTGGCTGGGATCACGTTGTCGTTTGCCAGCGGTCTCGCGTCGATTGTGTTGTTTGAACGTTGGTGCCGGACGCGACTCGACCCCCGAACGGTGCGACTCTCGGTGGTTGTGGTGCTGGTCTATCCCTTCGCGTGGTACCTGTTCGGAACCGTGTACGCCGACTCACTGTTCTTGGTCCTCGCGTTGGCAGCATTTTTGTTGCTGGAGGCCGATCATCCGGTCTTGGCTGGATTAGTCGGTGCACTCGCAACGGCAACCCGGCCGGTGGGTATCGCACTCGTCGTCGGATTGGTGCTAGTCGCTATCGAGCGCGCCGGAGGCTTCCGAAAGCTTCGTTCACTGCGGGCGCGTGACTTCGGAGTAGTTCTTTCACTCCTGGGCCTGATCTCGTGGTCGGCCTATCAAGGGATTCGGTGGGGAAATCCGATGTTGTTCACCGACATCGAGGGTGCTCCCGGTTGGGACCAAGCCAGCGGAATTCGGACGTGGGCAAAAGTCACTTTTTTTCAGCGGATGCGACACTTACCTGGTTGGCTTGGCGACTCAATGCACTCGACGACCACGCATAGTCCGCGTCCTTGGACTGAATCGACATATTCACTCAGCATTTTGTTGCAGGCATTGATGCTGATTGGTGCAATTTTTCTAGTGCGGTTGGTTTGGCGTCGATTCGGCTGGGGGTATGCCGGGTATGTGGCGAGCATCATCGTTGTAGCGGCGGTGGGTACCAAAGACTTCTTTAGTGTGGGGCGGTATTTGATCGGAGCATTCCCACTCTTTGCCGCGGGAGCAGTCATGTTGGTGGACCGTGCCCGCACCCGTGTCGTCGTTTTGGCGGTGTCGGCCGTACTGTTGGCATTGTTGGCCTCGGGGTACGCCCGCGGCTACTACCTTGCTTGAGCATCACCTGGTGCCGGCTCCCCGGCCACCTGTCCCTCTACCCGTGAGCCTTCGGTGACCGAACCCCATTTCGACACCCTGACTGTCTTTTACCCAATGTGGAATGAGCAGGACACGATCGACCTCGCGGTGAAGTCAGCGTTTGACGCGTGCGATCGTCTCATCGCCGACGGCGAAATTCGCCGCTACGAGGTGCTGATCGTTGACGACGCGTCGACCGATAACACTGGTTTGATTGCTGACCGTATGGCCACTGAGGACGCGAGAATTCGGGTTGTTCACCATCCGGTAAATAGAAAGCTCGGAGGGAGCATCAAGACCGGATTTGCCGAAGCTGCGGGCGAACTTGTGCTCTATACCGATGCGGACTTGCCATTCGACATGGCTGAGTTGTCGAAGGCAGTGCGATTGCTGAGAGTTTACGACGCCGACATTGTGAGCGCGTATCGATTTGATCGCACCGGTGAAGGACCACGCCGGTTGGTATTTAGTTACGTCTATAACCAGTTGATTCAGACCCTTTTCAAGCTTCGCCTTCGCGATATGAACTTCTCGTTCAAGTTGTGTCGAAGCAGCATTTTCGAACATCTCGAATTGAAGAGCGAAGGCTCGTTCATCGATGTCGAGTTGTTAGCGCGGGCGCGTCGGCTTGGATATGAAATCGTGCAATTTGGCGTCGATTATTTTCCTCGTACCCGAGGCGTATCGACCTTGTCATCAAACGCGGTCATTATCCATCTCGTTCGAGAGATGCTCGGCTTGCGCTCTGAACTTGATGCACTCGAACCGCTGCCACCCCAGTTGCGTCGGCGAGGGCCGGCAGCATCATTATGAGTACAGCATCACTATGAGTACGAGGGAACGTGCGGGCGAGGCTGATTCGACGACGACAAAGTCCACGCGTTTACTGATCGTGAATGCCGATGACTATGGACTAACTGAGAAGGTCTCTCGCGCGATTTTGAAGGCCCATCGCACCGGCATCGTCACGAGCACATCGGTTTTGAGTTTGTCCCCGGCCTTTGACCGTTCGGCGCAGTGGCTTCGAGATGTACCTAGGCTCGGTACCGGAGCGCACCTCGCCGCGGTTGGCGAAGACCCACCTCTGCTGAGTGCGGCGGAGATCCCGACCTTGGTTGATCGAAAAGGTCGGCTCAGGCTGTCGTGGCGGCAGTTCCTGCCCCGCGCCGCGGCAGGCCGAATTGATCCTGACGACCTTCGCCGAGAGTTCGCAGCACAGATCGAGCGGATCAGTTCGTCCGGAGTCACTATCGACCATTTCGATACGCACCAAAACCTTCACCTGTGGCCACTGGTCGGTGACGTTGTGATGGATCTTGGCGAAGTTTACGGGGTGAAGACGATTCGGGTAACGAGGTCGAGTGCGCACTCACCGATTGGGGTGACCGTTCGCCGACTGGCCCGCCGGCTTGAGCGTCGATGTCGCGCGCGCGGTTGGGTTTTCGCGCGGGCCTCAACCGGTCTGGATGAAGCGGGCAACCTTGACCTTCCGTCGATGATCAAAGCGCTCCATCGACTTTCAGCTTCGCGTGCCGCTTCGGCCGAACTCGCGACACACCCAGGTGAACCAGGCGACCCGGCGCGCCAGCGGTATCGCTGGAACTATTTGTGGGACGAAGAACTCGCCGCGCTCACGTCAGGCACGGTGATTCATGCAGTCAAGGAATACGGTTTCACATTGGGAACATTTGCTGATCTGGCGGCGTCAACCCAACACTGACGTGGTCGACATCGGGCTCGTCATGAACGGTAGCGAAATCTTCGAAATCTTCGAAATCTTCGAGGTCGTCGTCTAACCCGTCCGCAGCGCTCGATCGATGGGGCGAATCGGGTAGGTCATTGGTGGCCATGAGGTAGCCGCGCGCGCGTTCCGCGCGCGGATAGCGATCAACCAGTGAGCGAAACTCGGGGCTGTGATCTCGAATCACTAAGTGGGTGAGTTCGTGAACGAGCACATAGTCGAGTACCCAGGGCGGGTAATCGGCAAGGCGACTCGACATGCGAATGTCGCCAGTTCGGGTATCGCACGATCCCCACCGTTTGCGTTGATTGTCGGCCCAAACGATCGAGTTTGGCAGCGGAAGATTGAAACGTCGTGCGAGTTCGGCTGCTCGCAGGGAAAGATCAATATGGTCGGAGCGGTATTTCCGTTCGAGGCGCGGCACGAGGTCTCGGACAAGGTCATCGACTTCGCGGGCACTTAGCCGTGAAGGAACGAGCACACGAATGACGCCGTCGACAAGAACGGCTTGGGCCGTCTTTCGCCGCTTTGTGCTTCGCACGATTTCGACGGGGAACGATGCCGTCATGGGTTCAGAGTTGTTCGTCATCGAAATCGGTACTGACGTCGACATTGACGTCGACATCGACGTCGACATCGTGGAAGTTTTCGGCGGCGGAGTCCTGTTGTTCGCGTGCTTGCCGTGCTTGTTTTGCCGACTGGGCTAATTGGGCCGATGTGGTTGAGCGAGACGCTCCGACGTCATTGTCAGTGCCGCCGACATCGGGACCCTCATCGATCAGCATCAGTCGTTCTTGAAGCTCGAGGCGGTCGCCATGGTGAACGAGTCGACGCGATCCCAAATTGGGGAGGCGTTCGAATGGCAATCCCGCGTCGGACTCAATCCCGTAAACCACTCCGCCGTGCGTGATGATGACAATGTCCGCGCCAGCGTATTCGTGATGAATGTCGTTTAGTGCTTCGGTGGTGCGCGCCAGTAATTCGTCGAGTGGTTCGAACCCCGGTGGCCGTCGGCCCTCGGCCAAGTACCCCGGCCAGTCTTGATTGATTTGGGCTTGGGTGAGGCCTGACCACTCGCCGACTGATCGTTCTCGTAGTCGTGGCTCGATGACGATTGGTCCGACCCCGATGGTCTCGCTGATGATCGCAGCGGTGTGTGATGCGCGCTGGAGGTCAGACGTGATGATGATGTCGACTGCTCCAATCACGCCAGCCGCGTCCCGAGCCTGTTGACGCCCAAGATCAGATAGCGGCGGGTCAGCTTGGCCTTGCCATTTTCGCAGCGCATTCCATTCGGATTGGCCATGACGGACGAGGAGGATGCGGCTCACGCCCTGCACGGTAGTCAAGGCAGTCGACACGCTGGAGCGAGGCGGGGGTATCCTCGCCCCGTGGCCACAATTCGCCTGTTCGCTTCGGCGCGCGATGCAGCCCGAACTGGCCGAGACACCATCGAAGGTTCCACGGTTGGCGAGGTGCTCGACGACGCGTGCATGCGTTATGGCCGGTTGTTCGCCGAGGTGGTCGATCGAGCAACTATTTGGTGCAACGGTGAACCGGTCGGCCGAGATCATCACGTTGGTGCAAATGATGAAGTAGCGGTCTTGCCGCCAATTTCGGGTGGAGCAGCATGAGCACGATCGACGGTGTCAGTCGAGCAAAGCCAGGGTTTGCACGCGCACTCGCGTTGGGCCTTGTCGGCGGTTATGACCTAAAAGGGCCCCGAATTCGCCTCGGGTTACTGTGGTTCGTTGTGCTGCTCGGAGCAGTCGCGCTTGGCCCGGTGGCCGTTGCGTTGCTCATGGCGTTGGTGTGTGGCGCCGCAGCATCGCAAACCGCGGCGGCCTGGCGCCGAGCTGGTCGGCGTCCTAACCAAATTGCCGCCGGCATCGCGGGCTTAGCGATGCCGCTCGCAGCCGCGATTGGAACTGGCGCCTTGGGAGCGTTGTGCGTTGTTTTGGCACTTGCCGCGGTTGCCGCTGCTGCATCGGATCAACGTCGCCGGTTCCCGGTGTTGAGCGAAGCAGGCCTCACGCTGCGGTGCGGGTACTTGGTGGGCCTTGCTGGTGCTTCGCTCGTGGTGATTGATCGCCTCGAAGTCTGGGCCGCGGTGTCGTTGGTGTTGTTGGTGTGTGCCTATGACGTTGGCGATTTTATTGTTGGCACCGAATCGACAAACCTGATCGAAGGGCCAATTGCCGGTATCGCTGCGGTAATAGTGATGACTTTCGCGGTGGCGGTCTTTGCGTTTCCGCCGTTCGAGATGACCTCTGCTTGGGTGTTTGGGTTGCTGGCCGCCGCGCTATGTCCCCTCGGTCAGGCATTGTCGACCGCAGTGTTGCCCGACCCGGACTCCCGGGCGCCGTCATTGCGGCGGATCGATTCACTGGTGGTGGTTGGCCCGCTATGGGTGTGCGCGCTTTGGATGTACTTGACCTCGTAACTCACTAGAGCGACGCGCCCGACCACTGAGCTGACTACGATTCAGGTTTCTATCGACGATCCTCTAAGGGCGACTGAGAGTTCGATGACCGCTGAAGCCGATCGCATGTTGGATCCCGACTATTTGGCCAATCTTGAAGGCCGCTCCATGGACGAGATACGAGCCATGCGTGACGAATGTGTTGACGTCGAAACGGGACTTTCCTATTTGCGGCGCATGGTTCAGGGACCACTTGACATCGTGAAAAGCGAACTACAACGTCGAGCCATCGGCGGTGAATCGGCGGATCGAGCAACGCTTATCGGCGATCTGCCCGCAATTCTTGCTGATGGCCCGCGTACCCCAGGTAACGGAAGACTTCTCGACACCATTGGCCCGACTCATCTCGATCCGGCTTTATCGGCTGAACTCGACATCATCGTTGGACATGGAGTCATCGCTTCACTCTCCACCCTCGACGATGATGCGTTATCAGCACTTCAGCGCTCATTGTCGGATTTTGAGATGCGAGTTTCCGAATTGCGCCGCGGGTCATTTGAGCGCATTGACGTGTTGCAGGCTGAACTCATCCGCCGTTATCGAACTGGCGAAGCAACGGTTGACGGATTATTGACCTGAGCCGGTCACCGATTTGGTTTTCGGCCAATCAGCTCACCCCCGGACGCTGGTTGGCTTATCGGGTAGTGGATGTTCACAATCTGCTCCTAGCCTGACAGCGTGGATGATCGCCAAGCACTTGGAATTGATCTTGGAGCGTTCATTCGCGACCAGCGGCGGATCGGTGAGTTGTCGATTCGTAAATTGTCTGCCCTGTCGGGTATTTCGAATCCGTATCTGAGCCAAATTGAGCGTGGGCTGCGACGACCGTCGGCCGATATTTTGCAGCGAATCGCTCATGCGTTATCGATCTCAGCCGAGACGCTTTACGTTCGAGCGGGATTTCTCGAATCAAGTCGAGGCGGCACTGATTTGGTCGTGGCCATTGAAAGCGACCCGTTTCTTGATGACGGTCATAAAGCGGCGCTGGTCCACATTTACCAGTCTTTTCGAGAAGATCAGGCTTTGGGGGAATCCCCAGCCGATCTTCGGGGTTAGCAACCTTCGTGCGCTCACTGGCTGTTTTGTCACTTCATACATCGCCACTGGTCCAGCCTGGAGCTGGTGACAGCGGCGGAATGAATGTGTACGTCCGAGAATTGGTCTCGGCGTTGGCCCAAGCCGGGGTGCGCTCAAGTGTCTATGTCCGGCGGTGGGATGACGACCTTCCCGAAATAGTCGAAGTCGAACCCGGTTTTCGGGTTGTGCATGTTCCAGCCGGTCCTGCGAACTTGGCAAAAGAGCACCTTCCTGAAATTGTTTCGACTTATACCGATTGGGTTGGCGACCACTTGCGGGCCGAATCCGACACGGATGCGATTCACGCCAACTACTGGCTTTCCGGTCTTGCGGGTCATCGACTTAAACATGAACTTTCGCTGCCATTGGTATCGACATTTCACACCTTGGCTCGGGTTAAAGCTGAAACGGGTGACCCCGAGCCGCAGCGGCGCATCGACGCCGAAACCGATGTCATTGGCTGTTCTGATGCCATTTTGGCGTCGTGTTCTGCTGAGGTCGAGCAGTTGGTTTCGCTGTATGGGGCCGCCCGCGAGCGCATCGAGATTGTTCCGCCCGGAGTCGACCACGCGTTTTTCGCACCGGGCGATCAATTGGGTGCTCGTCGTGCGCTTCGTGAGCTTCGGCTTGGTTCGGCGCCGGTGCTGCTATTTGTCGGACGCATCCAACCGCTCAAGGGAGTCGATGTCGCGGTTCGGGCGCTTGGTGAACTCAGCCGAACTCATCCCGACGCGATTTTGGTGGTCGTGGGCGGTGCAAGCGGTCCCGCAGGTTCGGTGGCCGAATTAGGTGCGCGTCAACTTGTCTCTGAATTGGGCTTGACCGATCGAGTCCGTTTCGTCGAACCGCAAGCACATCACGCGCTTTCGACGTATTACCGCGCTGCTGACGTGTGCTTGGTGCCGAGTCGGTCGGAATCTTTCGGCTTGGTGGCGCTTGAGGCTGCCGCGTGCGGCACGCCGGTCATCGCCGCTGATGTCGGAGGCCTCACGACGTTGATCGAACATGGCCAGACGGGCTATCTCATTGACAGCCGAGATCCACTTGCTTATGCCACCGCATTGACGTCGCTGCTCGATACCCATGGATTACGCGAACAGATGGGAGCGGCGGCGGCTACCCGTGCAAGTCGGTATACCTGGTCAACGACAGCGGCACGGCTTCGCCGGCTCTATAGCGACTTGACCTCGCGCTCGCTGGTTGAATGTCGTTGATGGCCTAAGCGACGCGCACCGCGTCATCGTCATTGCCACCAACGCTTACGACATCACCACGAGCGAGTTGCCGGCCCCTTCGGGTTTCGATCTCGCCGTTCACTTCGATTTCGCCAGTTCCGAGTAGGAGCTTCGCGTCTGCGCCTGATTCGATAACTCCCGCGAGCTTGAGAAACTGGCCGAGGCGGATTCCGTCGTCTGAGATGTTCACGTCGCGCATCACGTCATACTCGCCTATCGAAGGCTTATCGTCGTCATCGACCCGTCGGGATCGTGCGACGATGGCCGACCGGCAGGTTGTCGACTGATGGTTGAACGGATGGAGAACAGATGGCTGATGAGATCGCCTCGAACGCGGAACTCGATGAACTCGAGACGCTGATTGATCAATGGCTCGCGCCGCAACTGGCCGAGAACCCCGCGATGGCGGCGATTGATCGGGGTGATACCGGCGAACGGCGTTGGTATGTGCGCTTCCGAGGTGAGGAGAAGGACACCTTCACCATTTGGTTCACCTTGGGCCAACGAACCTTGCAATTCGAGACCTATGTCATGCCTGCACCAATCGAGAACCACGCTGCTTTTTACGAACACTTATTGCGACGCAATTTGCGGTTGTATGGCGCCTCGTTCGCGATCGGCGAGGAAGATGCGATCTTCTTGACCGGCCAGCTCGGGGTGCAGTCGATTGATGTCGGTGAACTCGATCGAGTGTTGGGGTCGATGTACGCCTGGGTTGAGCAGTTCTTTCGCCCGGCCATGCGCATCGGTTTCGCCAGTATGTTCAAGAACTGACCTCTTGTTTTTCATGTTATTTCAGTCTATTTTGTGCAACGTCCGGGGTGCCGGGGCACCTGCGCATCGGGGAAGGGTGCATCGGGCGCTGGCACTCCGGACATCCCATGCCAGGTTGCTGCATCGCCCACTAGGGTTCGGCCCATGAGCACGGGTGTATCGCAGTGACGAAGCTTGAAGTCATCGGTGGCGGCCGCATGGGCGAAGCACTGGTGGGTGGGCTGCTTGCGGCGGGATGGGCACCGGCGAGCGATGTCGTCGTCGTTGAGCCGCTGGCCGCGCGCCGCGATGAACTCGCGGCTCGCTTTCCCGGTCTTGGCGTGACGGCTGAGCCTGCCGGCGCCGACGGTGTGGTGATTGCCGTGAAACCGGCTCAGGTCACCGATGTCTGCCGTGGCCTTGCCGGATTGCCGGTAGGCCGGGTGTTGTCAATCGCCGCCGGTATTGGAATTACGCAAATTGAGTCGGCCCTGACGATGGGTGGACAATCCGAAGTACCCGTGGTGCGGGCGATGCCCAATACGCCCGCCTTAGTTGGCGCAGGTGCGTCAGCAATTTCGGCGGGATCGCACGCATCCGAAGCCGACCTCGCGTGGGCCGAGGGTGTATTGGGATCAGTCGGCATTGTGGTCAGAGTCCCCGAGACCCAACTTGATGCGGTGACGGGACTTTCTGGTTCGGGTCCGGCCTATGTCTTTCTCGTAGCCGAGGCGTTAATTGAAGCGGGTGTGCTGCTTGGCTTGTCGCGTGAGGTCAGCGAAACTTTGACTGCACAAACACTATTGGGAGCAGCTCGATTGCTGTCGGAGAGCGAAGACGACGCGGCCACTCTGCGCGCCATGGTGACATCACCTGGAGGCACCACCGCCGCGGCTTTGCAGGTGCTTGAAGACCGTGCTGCTCGCGCCGCATTCATTGCGGCAGTGTCGGCAGCGAGCGAGCGCTCAGCCCAGCTCGCAGCAGACTGATCTCGACCGGTAGCGTCTCGACGTCATGGAACTGCGCTACGACACGATCTCATTCCTCTCTGACTATGGCCACGACGATGAATTTGTCGGCGTGGTGAAGTCAGTCGTGCGCTCGATCGCGCCCGCGGTGGCGGTAGTGGACATCACGCACATGATTGCTCCATATGACGTTCGCGCCGGATCATTGACGCTCGCTCGCAGCGCGCAGTACCTGTGCCCGGGTGTGGTCATCGCCGTTGTCGACCCTGGCGTTGGAGGTGAGCGTCGTTCGATCGCGGTTGAAGTTGGTGGCGGGATCTCAGTGCTGATTGGTCCCGATAATGGGTTACTTGCACCTGCGGTTGGTTTGGTCGGCGGTGCGAGTCGCGCGGTCGAACTCACCAATGCTGATTTTCAATTAGCGGCGCCTGGCCCGACTTTTGCGGGGCGCGATATTTTCGCTCCGGCGGCCGCGCACTTGTGTATGGGCGTTGATTTACTCGAACTCGGAAACGAAATTGACCCGGCCGGGTTACTTCCGGGCATGCTCCCGCTGAGCCACGTGGATGACGATGGAGCATTTGCCGCCGAGGTGTTATGGGTTGATCGCTATGGCAACGCGCAATTAAACGTGGACCCTGCCGACGTGGACGATCTCGGTGAGTGCATAAACATGCGTTTTCCTGAGGGGTCACGCACTGCCCGAAGGGTGGCGACATTTTCGGAAATCGGTGCCGGGGAAGTCGCGCTGATGGTGGACTCCTACGGGTTGCTTGCGGTGGTTCTTGATCGGCGCTCGGCATCAACTGAACTTGGGCTTCGCGCTGGTGTTGCGGTTCATCTCGAAGCGTTTGATGATCAACAAGAGGGCGTCGCACCTCGTGGCGTGTCGACGTCGGTTGAAATCGGTCGTCGCCCAGACGACACCGAGGATCAGCAAGCTGACCGTTCCGAACCGGTGGTGCCATGAGAAAGGGCACCACCATCGCGCTCGGAGTATTGCTGCTCATTATTTTGGGTGCCGCGTTTTTGCAGCTGTCCTTGCTCGCTCGCTAACGATCCTTAGCTTGAGGTCGCGAGTCGGTCCCTCGTGAACCGTCGGCCGTTGAGTGCCACGAGTCCAAACGCGATTGCCCAAATCGCGACGCCAATGATGAACACCACCGGCAGCGGTGCCAACAACAGAATCGACGCTTGACTGGCGGCGACGAAAATGAGCGGCAGGATGACCGCGCCGCCAAGTTGATTGGCTTCTTGGGTGGTACGCGCGCGTGATGACACGATGACCAACAACCCGAGAGCCAGTAAGGCCACCGCTGGAGCGATCCACACCATTACCAAAGTCCATTGCGAAAACGGTATGAACACTCGATGCAGCACGGGCCAGCCGATCGCGTTGCACAATACGGCGTAGACGATCGCGCCGATCCAAGTAATGGCAAGAGCTGGCAAAAATGCTCCGAGCACCTTGGCCAGGAATAAATCTCGGTCGCTAATAGGCAAATAGAGCAGGCCGTCAAGCGTACGTCGTTCCTTTTCTCCTGCAAACGCGTCAGCCGCGAGCACGGCCGAAACCATGAGCGGAATGACGAGCAGCAGTGGCGAAAGTAAATAGCCAAGTACCAACACGAGTACTTGCTCGCGTTCTGGTAGGCCGATGATCCCGCCCGCGAGATCGTGAATCATCGGCGAACTCAACGCCGTTGATACTTGAGTAGTGGGCGCGCTCCGCGCGAAGAGCCCTAGGCCGATTGGCATGGCGATTAACAGCACAACCGGCACAATGATCATCGGCAACACAATGGACTTGCTGCGCCGCACTGCGGTGAAATCTTTGCGCATAACGATGTTGATTGAGGTCCAATTACGGGCCGACTTGGTTGATGCCCTGATGCCGCTCACCGCAGAAATCCGTCGGTGTGGCGCGCTCCGTCACATTCGGCGAGGATTCGTGCTTCGATTGCGAAGTACACCTCTTCGAGTCCGGGAGTTACCGAGGACACTCCATAGACCGGTCGGTCTTGGGCAGTGACCGCACTGACGACTAGAGGTAACACGGCGCGATCAGCGACGCGAAAGTGGGCTCCTTCGGGTGCAACCGAGACCTCTGATACGCCAGCGATGGTGGTGATCAGTTGAAGTAACGCTGAATCAGCGGGAGCGCCAACATCGATGCGCGCGGCGATTGAGTCCCAGATCTCCGCCGCGAGATCATCGGGGCGGCCAAATGCTCGCAGTTCGCCACGATGCAGCACTGCCATGTGGTCGGCAAGCCGTCCGGCTTCGCCGAGAAAATGGGTTGCTAAAACTATGGTGCGACCTTCCCCAGCGAGCGATTTAATGAGCTCAATCACATCGCGCGTGCCAGCCGGATCAAGTCCAGACGTTGGCTCGTCCAGGAACAGCACCTCGGGATCATGCAGGAGTGCTCGCGCCAGCGCGACGCGCTTTCGCTGACCCGTCGAAAAACCTTGGGTGAGATCATTGGCTCGTTCAGACATGCCGAACCGTTCGAGGAGTTCCTCAACGCGCTTCGTGGCGCCAGTGCTGCTGAGTCCGCGAATGCGGGCGGTAAACAACAGATTCTCGCGAGTTGTTAGTCGGTCATCGAGTCCAGCATTTTCGGTCAGCACGCCGGTGCGGCGCCGAACCTCGTCGCCTTGGCTACCGACATCGAACCCCAGAATCTGTGCTGATCCATGATCCGGTTTGAGGATTCCGTTGAGGAGGCGAACGGTGGTTGTTTTCCCGGCTCCGTTCGGTCCAAGTAATGCCAAGACTGATCCGTTAGCGACGTTGAGCGTGAAGTGATCAAGCGCGACTCCAGTCGCGAAACTACGGCTGAGTTCGTTGGTGACAATCGCGTCGGTCATTGTTCGGGCGCCGAGTACTCAGATCGACAGCGCTTTTTCACGAAGTCAAGAGTGCGAGTGCACTGAGCATCGCTTCAACGCGACCGGGGCTAGCCGGTGGCGGTGGCCCTGCAGGAGCGGTGGTGTCGGCAACGGTCGTAGGTGTAGTGGCGCCCGATGAAGCGGGCGGCTTTGTCGTCGGCGTTGAAGAACCGCCGCCCGGTTTTGGCTTCGGAGCGGGCTTAGGTGTCGGCGTCGGCTCAGGGGTTGGCCCGGGATTGGACTCGGCGACCTTCATGAAACGGTGGCAGGTGTATTGGTGGCCACCGCCATAGGCGACGGCGACACCGACTCGATTGAAGGCGGGGTCAACAATGTTGGCGTAGTGGTGGGGGCTGCCAATGAACGCCGCCATGATTGTCGCGACGTCGGGACCCACGCCAACGTTCTCGCCGACTTTGAGCCAGTACTGCGAAATACCCGCGGTGATATCGGGTGCGTGAGCCAACGTGTCCGTCGCGGCCATGTGGTTAGCCCACTGCTGACAGGCGGCGGTTAATTCTCCGTCTACGGATAATCCAGGTACGCCGACCGAAGCGCGCACCGCGTTGATTCGAGAAACGTAATCGCTCGACTCGCTGGCACTTGCCGGACTGATCGGACCCACCGCCGAAAGGAGCGCCACGATTGCCGTTACGACCACGATCGGGACGATCCGACGACGTAGGTGGGCTTCCGGTGGAGTGTGCATCACCTTTTGTCTATCGGGATATTGGTGCAGATCTGTAGCAAGCGATGAATTTCCTGGCCAGATTGACCCGAACGACGGCCACGCCTAGCTCGCGGCTTGGTGCCCGCTAGGTTATTCAGGTCCAGCAGTTGTTCAATACCCGATCGATACCACGGAGCGATCCGACGTGAACTTGGCCACGATTATCGACACTCATCCCGATTCGGCGATTGCGCTGGTCAGTCGGGGAGAAGTCACCACCTATGGGAAGTTGCGGCAGCAGGTCGCAGCATTACGCGGTGGTCTGGTGGAGCTCGGACTCGAGCGGGGTGATCGCGTGGCGATCCTGTCGGGGAACAATTGGTACTTCGTAGTCTCGTATTTGGCGGCGCTCGGAGCAGGCTTGGTTGCGGTTCCGCTCAATCCCCAAGCACCGGCGCCCGAAGTAACCCTTGAGTTGCAGACCACTGGTGCCCGCGCGGTTGTGGTGACACCAGCGGCTTCGGTGGCATTTGCCGGAATCGATCGGGCAGCTGTGCCCGATCTGACCTTCGTGATTGAAACTGCAGGTGTCGACTTGCCTAACGCCATCGTGCTTGATGATTTACTTGCGAGCGATCCAGTTGCGATGGTTGATCGGTCTGCTGACGACCTTGCCGTGCTGATGTTCACGAGCGGAACTGCCGGTGCTTCTCGCGCCGCGATGTTGAGCCACGGCAACTTGCTCGCCAACCTTGAGCAAATCCAAGCCGCGCCTGGCCGACATCAATACGACAACGATGTGGTGTTTGGACTGCTCCCGCTATTTCACATCTTCGGTCTCAACGTGGTACTCAACTTGAGTTTGCAGTCAGGCGCCAGCGTTTTATTGATTGAGCGTTTCGATCCTTCGTCGGCCATCGAAGCGGTTGAGCGTCACGAAGTGACGATGATGAGCGGCCCGCCGACAATGTGGGCAGCGCTGGCCTCATTAGGCGACATGTCGTCGTCCTTTCGTTCAGTGCGCGTAGCTGTTTCGGGCGCGGCCAAGTTGTCGCGCGACGTGGTTGACTTGGTTCGGAACAACCTTGGTATCGAACTGGCAGAAGGTTACGGATTGACCGAAACCTCGGCAGTGGTCACTTCGGCCCACGGGACTGACGCTGCTGTTGGATCAATCGGCCCGGTGCTTCCCGGTATTGAAATGCGACTGGTCGACCACGATGGCGAAGATGCGTTAGTGGGAGACTCTGGCGAGATTTGGGTACGCGGTCCCAATGTGTTTTCCGGTTATTGGAATGACCCCGATGCCACCCGCGCCGCAATCACGCCCGAAGGATGGCTGCGCACCGGCGATATCGGCGTGGTCGACGATGACGGTTTCGTGTACCTAATTGACCGGGCCAAGGACCTCATCATCGTGTCAGGCTTCAACGTGTTCCCGGCCGAGATCGAAGATGTACTCCTCGAACATCCGGCGATCGATCGTGCCGCGGTCATTGGTGTCCCGCATCCTCATACTGGAGAAGCGGTGAAGGCCTATGTCGTGTTGTTGCCGGGAGTTTCTGCCGACGAGGACAACGTCATTGCGTTTTGCGCTGACCGTCTGGCCCGATACAAATGTCCGTCGAAAGTGATGTTTGTCGAAGACTTGCCGAGCAATGTCACGGGCAAAGTATTGCGGCGGGCATTGCGTTAATCGCCGATTTTTGACGTCAGGGTGTTGACGGCTTTCGTAAATTGTCGGTGTTAACGAACTGGCTCGTGCACGGGTTGGTTTATCGACGTGTTGCTGAGATTGCCGATCGACTTGCCGGCGTCATTGTTTTGTGGGCCAGCACCGAGTGATCCGCGGATCGGGGACGACCCTGATGTAGGTGTTGTCGGGCCCGCGGTGGTGATGAGAAAACCGGCGAAGATCACCGAAATTCCGAATACCAGTGAAATCGCGAAGGCATCCATGGCGTTGACTACCGAGTTCAACAAACCACCGGCGCTCAGAATCAACGTACCGATCGCGATGAGAATGTTGGCTGCAGCTAATCGTTTAGCTGGGATCGCTTGTTGCGATGTCGATGGTGTTTCTGTCGTCAGATTGCGGGTATGTCCGGTGAGCAACCGACCGGCACTCCACAGCGCGCCGGCGATTATGACCATCGCGGCGATTCCTGATCCAACCCCGGCGGCGATTCGTGGTCCGACGGCAAATACTTGAGATCCCTGCGGAAGGATGTGGGGCGTGGCGATTGTCAACATTGGCGCAGCGACGACGATTCCGGCGGCGAACGCAGCCAACAGTGAAACGGTTGCGGCGATGACGTCACCTTGGCGGCGGTTGGCGAACAGGTAAACAGTGCCTAACGCGAGGAACGGAACGTTGAGAATCGCGCCGAAGAGATAGAACGTTTTGAACGTCCATTCGCTCCATCCAATCGCTGCGCCAATCCACAGTCCGAGCGAACCGAGGGCAAAAAAGAACAACGAGATCGTCCACATGAGTTCATGGCGGCGCTGGCGGGTGAGAAATCGTTCGAGCATGAGCATGGCAAAAGCCAAAGCCAGGAGCGTCGCAGTTGCGGCCAATGCAGTCGACATTGTTGAAGATCTTAACCCCGCCGGGACTTTGTGAACGTATGCACGTGGGCGTACCGTGGGCAGCAATGGCTGACGCACCGCAGCGACGCATACCTGAAGCGACGGTGGCGAGGCTACCGCTGTACCTGCGCAGTCTTATCGAACTTCCCGACAATACTGAAACGGTTTCCTCAGAGCGACTAGCGGAACTGGCCGGGGTGAATGCGGCCAAAGTCCGCAAGGACCTCAGCTACCTGGGTTCCTATGGCACTCGGGGTGTGGGTTACGAAGTCGATTATTTGGTCTTCGAGATGCGGCGCGAACTTGGTCTGACTCAGGATTGGCCCGTGGTCATTGTCGGAGTCGGAAACCTCGGCCAAGCGTTGGCGAATTATGGGGGATTCGGTGATCGTGGGTTTCCGGTCGTTGCGCTGGTTGACGCGGATGAATCCAAGGTCGGCACCCTCGTCGGCGATCAAGTCGTGCATCACCTCGATGACCTTCCCGCGTTGACCCGCCACTTGAACATCGCGATCGGGATCATCGCAACGCCAGCGAGCGCGGCGCAAGGCATCGCCGATCAATTGGTCGCAGCTGGAGTGAGTTCGGTGTTGAACTTTGCTCCGTCGGTTGTCACCGTTCCCGACGGTGCGTTGTTGCGAAAGGTTGACTTAGCCAGCGAATTGCAGATCCTCAGCTTCTACCAGCAACGACGAGGATCATCATGATCGGCATTGATGAACCGCTCTATCCCATAAACCTTCGGTTGTCGGGCGAATCGGTTTTGGTGGTTGGTGGCGGGGCGGTCGCGTTAACCAAAGTGCGTGAACTGCTCGTTTGTGGTGCGAGCGTGACCATCGTGGCGCCGGCCATTCGCCACGACTTGGCGACGCTTGAGAATGTGACCTGTGTGCAACGGGCGTACCGGAGTGAAGATAGCGATGGACATCGGTTGGTCATTACCGCTACTGATGATCCACTAGTGAATCGACAGGTAGCCGATGACGCCAAGGGTCGAGGCTTGTGGGTAAATTCGGCCGATGATCCGGCCAACTGCACATTCACGCTGCCGTCCCGGATTCGACAAGGTCCGCTGTTGGTGACATTCGCCACCGGGGGTCAAAGCCCAGCTTTGGCTACATGGCTCCGGCGTCGATACACCGATGAATTCGGGCCGGAATACCTAGCTCTGATCGACCTGTTGACCGCTGAGCGGCAACGAATCCGCGACGAAGGGCGCTCGACGGAAGGTTTGGATTGGCAACCCGCGCTGGACTCGGGAATGCTGGAGCTCATCCGCGAGGGTCGCCTCGCCGAAGCGAAGGAGCGCCTACAGGCGTGTCTGTCGTAGTGATCGGTCTGAATCATCGAACTGTTTCGCTCGATCTGCTCGAGCGCATGACGATTGATGATTCGCGCCTGACCAAGGCTTTGCACGATGTCGCGTCGCGCGACCATGTCAGCGAAGCAGTTGTTTTATCGACCTGCAACCGCACTGAGGTCTACGTCGTCGCCGAAAAATTCCACGGGGCCTATGCGGATCTGCGTGACTTCCTTTCGGAGATTGCGTACTTACCGCCCGAAGATTTCGCCGATCATCTTTATGTCCAGTACGACGATGACGCCATCGCCCATCTCTTCGCCGTGACCGCCGGTCTTGAATCGGTAGTTGTTGGCGAGGCCGAAATCTTGGGTCAAGTTCGTCGAGCTTGGGAACGTGCGCAGGAGGAAGGCACCGCTGGCTCGTCACTCAACTTGCTTTTCCGCCACGCGATTGAGGTCGGCAAACGCGCTCGAACTGAGACCGGTATTTCTCGTCACATTGCATCGATTTCGACCGCTGCGGTTGCAATGGCCGCCCAGCGAATGGACTCGCTCGAAGGTCGTTCGATTTTGGTGCTCGGTGCTGGCGATATGGGTGAAGGCATGGTTCGATCACTCGTATCTGCGGGCGTGACCGACGTACGCATCGCCAACCGCACCTGGGAACGGGCCGTGGGATTGGCCGACCAGATTGGTGGACGGGCCGTCCGGTTGGCCGACCTCAATGAGTCTCTGGCCGAGATCGACTTGCTGCTCACTTCGACTGGCGCGTCATCGATCATGTTGGAGCATGGTGACTTAGCCCGGGTCATGGCGGCGAGAGAAGGTCGGCCCCTGTTAATCGTCGACGTCGCCGTTCCTCGTGACGTCGATCCCTCGGCGTCCGAACTGGCCGGTATCACTTTGCTTGACATGGATGATCTTCGGGCATTTGCCGATGCCGGTATCGCGGAGCGTCGCAGTGAGGTTGCCGCAGTCGAGGCCATGGTCAGCGACGAGGTCGAGCGATTTGTTGCCGTGAGTACTGCCCGCGAGGTCGCTCCGCTCGTCGCGACGTTGCATGAACGCGCCGAGGCAGTGCGCGCTTCGGAGATTGAGCGTTTTGGCGCGCGTCTAAGCGAACTTGATGAGCGTCAGCGTGAAGCAATCGAAGCCTTGACTCGCGGAATTGTCGCGAAGCTTCTCCACGAGCCGACAATTGGGCTGAAAGAGGCAGCCGGAACCCCTCGGGGTGAGCGCCTCGCCGAGGCAGTGCGCGACCTGTTCGACCTTTAGGTCACTGGCGATCTCATGTCACAGGTCATTCGGGCTGCAACTCGCGGAAGCGCTTTAGCGCGTTGGCAAACCGAACATGTTGCAGCGTTACTTCGATCAGCTGATCCTGATGTTGTCGTTGAGATGGTCATCGTCGAAACCGCGGGTGATCGCCGACAGGACATTCCAATTTGGCAGATGGGCGGGAAAGGAGTGTTCGTCAAAGAAGTTCAGGCCGCGGTGCTTGATGGCCGAGCCGATATTGCGGTGCACTCGGCAAAGGACCTGCCGGCCATTACCCCCGCCGGACTCAACATCGCCGCAGTGCCTGAACGAGCGGATGCACGAGACATACTCGTCGGTTCTTCGCTTGACAACCTTGCTCCTGGGGCAGTCGTTGCTACTGGTTCGGTGCGTCGCCGAGCCCAGTTGGCATCGGCTCGACCAGATCTGACCTTCAGCGGACTTCGCGGCAACATCGAAACTCGGTTGGCCAAGGCGGCGGATTTCGCGGCGATTGTGATGGCGCTGGCTCCGTTACTCCGATTGGGGTTGCTCGATGAAGTTCGCGCGTCGCGAGTGATTGAGATTCTTGAGCCGTCGGTCATGTTGCCCCAGGTTGCCCAAGGTGCGCTAGCAATTGAGTGCAGGGATGATGATGCAGACAACATGAGTGATCTGAGCGCCTTGTTGCGGATGATCGAACATCGCCCAAGTCGGCTGATGGTCGATGCTGAGCGAGGGTTTCTTGCTGAACTTGGCGGTGATTGCGACTTGCCCGCCGGGGCCTATGCGACTTTGTCTCCGACCGGACGTTTGCAGTTGGAGGGACTCATCGCCTCACTCGACGGTCACACTGTGTTGCGACATGTGGTCGAAGTAGAAGTAGAAGTAGAACTCGAAGTCGAATTCGGAAGTTCCGGTGATGGAGCGAGTCGACTAGGCCACGAAGTAGCGCGGTATTTGTTGCATGACGCGGGCGGCGCTGCGTTACTTGATCGCTGACTATTGACAGCATGACTGTCATTAGTTAGCGTTCGAATCGTGATGTCACGCGAGCCGATGTTGGAACCAGACCTCGAAGTTGATTCCAGTGATGAAATCGATGGGCGTGTCGCCCGTCGCGAACGCAATCGCGATTCGATTATCGACGCGATCATGGTTTTGATTCACGCTGGTGAAGTCACACCGAATTTCGCGGACGTTGCGGCCTTGGCTGGGGTTTCGGAACGCTCGATCTTCCGTCATTTCGATACTCGTGAGGCGCTACTAGCCGCAGTTATTGAACGACAAATGGAAGTTGTCGCGTCGCTTGTCCGGCCAGTTTCCACGACGGGGTCACTTGCGAGCAGGGTCGAAGCATTTGTAGCCGGACGCGCGCGGGTCTTCGAAGCGACCGCACCGGTGCGGCGAGCCTCGGTACACGCGGCCCGAACGTCGGATCAGGTAAGTCGGCAGATGGCCGAGAATCATGATTTGGCCCGATTCGATTTTGAGACGGTGTTTTCCCGCGAACTCGACCGGCGATCGTTAGTTGAGCGGCGTGATCTCGTTGCTGGTCTTAATACCGCGACGAGTTGGGAATCCTGGGATCTTTTGCGGACCGTAGAAGGTTGTTCAGTGGCTCGCGCTCGAAGAGTGTTAGAACGAATGCTCAATCAAAACTTGGGGGAAAACTGAAATGAAGGTCATCACACTGGGCACCGGCTCGCCGATTCCTGATTCCGAACGGGCGGGCCCCTCGACTCTCGTGCAGGTCGCTGGACTCAATTTGTTGTTCGACTGCGGCCGAGGAGTACTGATGCGGTCGAATGCCGTGTTCGTGGGCCCCAACGCGTTCAACGTCGTCTTTCTGACTCATCTCCATAGTGATCACGTGACTGATCTCAATGATGTGATCACCATGCAGTGGGCAATGAGTTTTTCGCCGACTCCATTACGCATCATCGGCCCAGTTGGTACCGCAAAGTTGGTCGAGCGAACCCTAGCGATGCTCGAAGACGACATCGGATATCGCCTTACCCATCACGATGATCTCAATTGGCAGCCGACACTAGAAGTCACCGAGGTGACCGATGGCGTGGTTTTTGAACAAGACGGTGTGCGGGTCATTGCTGCCCCTACCGATCACCGGCCGGTCCACCCAACTGTGGGTTACCGAATCGAGGCCGAGGGTCGAGTTGTCGCCCTTGCTGGGGATACCAAACCGTGCGATGGACTCGATCTGCTAAGTGCCGATGCTGATCTTTATGTGCAGACCACGATCCGCCGGCCGGCAATCGAAGCATTTCCCCTGCCGCGACTGCTCGACATTCTCGACTATCACTCATCGATCGAAGAAGCAGCTGAAACTGCGACTCGAAACCGCGCTCGGGTGTTAGTGCTGACCCACCCAGTTCCGGCTCCCGCCGTCGGAAGCGAGGCTGAAGCTGAATGGGTGAGTGACGCGGCAGCTGCGGGCTTCACCGGTGTGGTCATCGTGCCCCGTGACCTCCAAGAGTTCGACGTTTAATTCGCGCAGATAAAAGGATGAGAAATTGAAAATCTTGCGTACACCCGACGAGCGTTTCGACGCACTAAGCGGCTATAGATTTGCCCCGAATTATCGGGAGGTCCCGGACCTTGATGGCGGCATGCTTCGCATGCATTATCTCGATGAAGGCCCCGCTGATGGAGCGGTCGTTTTGTTGTTGCATGGCGAGCCTTCATGGTCCTATCTGTATCGCAACATGATCCCGATCTTGAACGCGGCGGGCTTGCGTACCATTGCCCCCGACCTGGTGGGATTCGGTCGTTCCGATAAGCCAGCTGATCGCAGCGATTACACCTATGCGCGGCATGTCGAATGGTTGCGGTCCTTGCTATTCGACGAACTCGAACTCAATGACATCACGTTGATGTGCCAAGACTGGGGCGGGCTCCTAGGTTTGAGGTTGGTCGGTGAGCATCCTGAACGATTCTCGCGAGTGGTGGCCGCCAATACGTTCTTGCCCTCAGGTGACACTGTGCCGGGCCCTGGCTTTTTGGCTTGGCAGGCCTTTTCCCAGAACGTTGAGATGTTCGCGACCGGCAAGATCATTAATGGCGGATGCGTCTCGGATCTTTCGAACGACGAGATCGCTGCTTATGACGCGCCATTCCCTGATGAAACGTTCAAGGAAGGTGCTCGGCAGTTCCCGCTATTAGTCCCAACGAGCGCGGAAGACCCAGCGACTGCGGCTAACCGTGCCGCATGGGAAGCTTTAAGGAAATTTGAAAAGCCGTTCCTCTGTGCATTCAGCGATAACGACCCGGTAACAGTTGGTTCAGATAGAGAGTTGTTGGCCAACATCCCAGGTGCTCGGGGCCAGCGGCACACCACGATCGTTGGTGGCGGGCATTTCCTCCAAGAAGATAAAGGAGAAGAACTCGCCGCAGTCATCGTTGACTTCGTCAACGCTTGACCGCGTCCGGTTCGCGCCACATAAACCAAATGGTTGGTCCGTCGACTCCAAGGCGGGTTTCGCCAGTCACTTCGAACCCGAACCGCTGGTAGTAGGGCACGTTTTGTTCCTTTGACGATTCGAGGTACGCGGGCAATCCGTCCTCGTCACATCGGTTGGTCACTTGCGTGATGACCGCACCGCCAATGCCCTTACCCTGCGCGATCGGGTCGGTTCCAAGCATCGCGAGATACCAATGGGGCTGCTGGGGGTGTTGGCTTTCGACCTTGCGTTCAACTTCGAGAGCTGCAGGCAGGCGTCGTCCAAATGCGCTTAACAATGATGGGAGCGACCGGGCGATTGCAGCGTTGCCAAGCTTCCATTTGCCGGGTGGCTTCCAAAGCGCTGCACCTGATCGGTCCACCGTGGTGATGACCTCCCCAACGCGCACCGCATCGCGAAGGTAGGACTGAAAGACCTGAATTAAGCGGCGCTCCCGAGTCACGTCATCGGGGAATAACCAAGACCACACCGGGTCATCGTCGAAAGCTCGGGCGAGAGTTTGGGCTAAGACTCGCCGATCGCTAGGGATAGCTCGGCGAGTTATTGGGGTTGGAACTTGAGGATGGTTCATGTCAGTCGAAACCATCCGTCGATGTGGTCGATCATCGCGTCGGCGACAAGGCCGCGTTCGGGAATCGTATTAGCCATGCCATAAATCGGTGCCATCCCGCCGACCGCGGTGGGATGGCGGCGCACTTGATCAATTGCCGAACGAAGGTCAGTAAGGAAGTGGGTCGTGAATCCTTCATAAGTGTGGCGCTGGGTGACACAAAGATGAATCGCGGCTGGGCGATGGAGCCCGTTGAGGCTCCATCCGAGTGCTGACATTGCGTCGAGCACTCGATAGATGTCGAGTGAATCGTCGTTGCTGACAAACGCAATGACGAACAGCGGATCACCGAGAATCCGCAATTCAGGAAACCCGCCTTCTAGCCCTGCTTTGATGTGATCGGCAACATTGAGAATCGCTTTGGTTGCGTCGAGGTAGCCCGATTCGCCGATCGAAATCAGCGCAGCCCAGCAGGCTGCACTGAGCGCACCGGGTCTGCTTCCGGCGAAAGTTGGGGATGCATAGAGTCCGCCGGGCCAGTCGGTGATGGTGAAATATTGGTGATGGCGAAGCTCCATCGTGCGATAGAGCACGACCGATGTGCCTTTGGCCGCGTAACCGTATTTATGAGTATCGGCCGAAATTGAGGTGACGCCAGGCAGTCGGAAGTCGAACGGCGGCACCGCATATCCGAGCTTTTCGGCCCACGGCAGAACAAAACCTCCGAGGCAGGCATCGGTGTGGAATCCGATGCCGCGTGTTCGGGCGAGCTCACTGAGTTGTTCGATCGGATCAATCACCCCATGTGGAAATGATGGGGCTGAACCAACGATGACCACCGTGTTGTCGGTAATCGCTGCCTCGGTCGCCGCTACGTCGGCGCGGCCATCGTCGGCAGTCGGAATGTGAATGATCTTGATGCCGAAGTAGTTCGCTGCCTTATCGAATGCCGCGTGCGCGCTGATTGGAACGATCATTTCTGGAGCGGTAATTCCTCTCGTTGCCAGCGCGTGGTCTCGGTAGGTCTTCATCGCAAGTTGGATACTCTCGCTCCCGCCCGAGGACACGGTCCCGCACACGCCAGTTTCGCTGCCGGGGCCGCCGCCGATTTCACGACCGCCGAGCATCGAAGCAGTCATGGCGACGATTTCGCTTTCAAATTTCACCGCGCTCGGCCAAAGGTCAGCGTGAAGTGGATTGGCCTGTGAATTGAGCGCATAAACCCTATTGAGAAATGCGATGTGTTCGTTGTCGCCGTTATAGACCGAACCGGATGCGTAACCGTCGGCCCATCGTTGGGATTCTTGCTCGGCCATCTCGGTCATTTCAGCGAGGACGACCTCGCGATCACGACCATGTTCAGGAATCGACACGAATGTTTCGTAGCGCTCTCGGTAGTCTTTGATTGTTGGTTCGGGCGGCCGGCCACCATTGGTCATAGAGGATTTCCTTTCAGTGCACTGCGCGTGAGCGGTTGAGCGAGGCATAGATGCCCTTATTTTTTTTGTAGAGGCTGGTGAAGGTCGCGAAGAGCTGATCGTATGTGTCGCGCTGATCAGGATCAGGCTGGAAAGTTTGGGTGATCTTGATTCGAGATGGAATGTCGCCCCATTCGAGTTCACCGAGGGCAACGGCAGCCGACAGTCCGGCACCGCGCACGTTCGCCAAGATGGGATCCGCGACCTGACGTATCGGGCGGTCGAGCACGTCGGCGAGAATCTGACACCAAAGGCTTGACTGCGCTCCGCCACCAACAAAGTTCAAATGTGCGAATCGACGTTTGGTGAATTTCTCTGCCGCTTCATTCATCCAACGCGTATTGAAGGCGACGCCTTCAAACACGGCGCGGACGAGGTGCGATCGTTGAGTGCTGAGTGATGCATTGAACCAGCCGCCGCGTAGATAGTGATTATCCACTGGGGTTCGCTCGCCATTGAGCCATGGCAAGAACATCACGTTGTCGCAACCAGCCGGAGCGTCAGCCGCTAGGCCATTGAGGCGATCAAACACATCGTCGGGCGGTGTCCCCGACTCGAGACTGTCGGCGGGGTAGAGCACGTTGTCGATGAGCCAGGAAAGGCACTTGCCGGCGGTGTCTTGTTCGGTGGCAACCCAGTACCGGCCCGGTATTCCTGACGGCAACGCGGTGATGTTTGAAAAGATGTCGGTCTTCTTTGTTGGCACGTGGCACGACAGCCACGATGAAGTACCGATATAGAGGTGTCCCTCATAGTCCCCGACGGCACCGCTACCGATTCCGGCCGACGCAGTATCGCCCGTGCCAGCGATGACCTGGACCCGTTCGGAGAGCCCGAACTCGGCTGCTGCTTGTGCGGTCAACGTGCCGATGATCGAACCAGTTGGTACCAAATCGGGCAGCTTGGCGCGGTCGATGCCGATCCAGTCGACCAACTTGTCGTGATAGCGCACGTCGTCGAGGTTTCGATTGTCGGTGACCCAGTGGCCGACAATCGTGTCGTGGGAAGCGACGGCTCGGCCGGTAAGTCGGAAATTCAGGTAGTCCATTGGTTCGAGAAAAACCGATGCTGCGGCGTAAACATCGGGTCTCGCATGTTTGATGAAAAGCATTTGGCCGACCGGGTCTTTTCCGGTTCGCGATGGAATGCCGCCGGTGAGTTTGAGCCAAGTGCGGAGTTTGCGAGCGTTGTAACCGACGGTGGGTACCTCAACCCCGCCACCTGAAACCTGTTGCGCAAATCGCGCACCGCGCGTATCCATCCAACTGATGGCGTTGCCAATGTGTTTGCCGTCGGATCCGACTGCGACGGTGGTCATCCATTGGCTGGTAATCGAGATCGCCACGATGCTGTCATTGGCCACGAGATCGCGACTGACGAGTCGCCGGGCCGCGGTCACGATTGAATCCCACCATTGGCCTGGGTCTTGTTCGACCCCGCCATCGGGCAAGAAGATGAGGTCGTTCTTTTCGTATTCGTGACCGATCACGTCACCGTTCATAGACACGATCGCCACTTTCGGACCACCGGTGCCGAGATCAACGGCGAGCACAAAAGTCTCGGTGGTGGACATACCAACACGCTAGTTGCCACTCTGGAACGCGCCATTCTCTACACTTCGGCCCCATGGACGCTCCCGCGGTATTCGATCCCCAAACAGTCCTCGACGAACTCGAGGCATCAGCTGCTGATTATGTGAAGGTCGCGGTAGTCGACGTAGATGGCGTGCTTCGAGGCAAATACCTCGACAAAGGCAAGTTTTTGTCGGCAACTCGAAGTGGATTTGGGTTTTGTAATGTCGTGTTCGGCTGGGATTCCGGCGATCAGTGTTACGACAACACGTCCTACACCGGTTGGCAGAGCGGTTATCCCGACGCTGAGGTCAGGATCGACCTTTCTACCTATCGACATATTCCCTGGGAAGCTGATCGCCCGTTTTTTCTTGGTGAGTTTGTGGGGCCGGGTTCCGGCGGTGCCGACCCGCTCGCGGTGTGTCCCCGCCAGCTCCTTCGTCGCGTCATCGACCGAGCGTCGTCACAAGGTTTTGAGGCACAAGTTGGACTGGAGTTTGAGTGGTTCAACTTCATCGAGACGCCGCACTCATTGCGTGAGAAGGGATACCGAGATCTCACGACCTTGTCGCCGGGGATGTTCGGCTATTCGGTGCTGCGTTCGTCACAAAGTCAACCATTTTTTGATGCGCTGCTGCGTGAGCTACGCGCCTTTGGCGTGCCACTAGAGGGGTTGCATACCGAAACGGGTCCTGGGGTACTCGAAGCTGCAATTTTGTACTCCGATGCGCTACTCGCTGCTGATCGAGCAACGCTGTTTAAGTCATCGGTAAAAGAAATTGGCCACCGCTTCGGGATTCTTCCTACGTTCATGGCCCGTTGGAACACCGCGCTGCCCGGGTGCAGCGGGCATGTTCATCAAAGTTTGCGTTCGATCGCGAGCGGCGAGAACGTATTGTTTGACGAGTCGGACCCGCGTCGCATGAGTAATGTGTTTCGCTCCTATCTCGCCGGCCAACTGACGCTGTTGCCGGAAATCTTGGCGATGCTTGCCCCTACGGTGAATAGTTACAAGCGCTTGGTCGATGGTTTTTGGGCGCCGACGATGCCAAATTGGGGTGTCGATAATCGCACCGTGGCATGCCGAGTTATCCCGGGAAGCGCCCAATCGACTCGGCTCGAGACTCGTGTCCCAGGTTCGGATGTCAATCCGTATCTCGCGACGGCGGCGTGTATTGGTGCAGGGCTTTGGGGGATCGAAAATGGTCTTACGCTCGACCAGCCGGAGACTGTCGGCAACGGTTATGCCGCAGTCGAAGGCCTCGATCGGCTGCCGCGAACACTGAAGGAAGCGACCGATCGCCTTGATGGTTCGGCGGTGGCTCGACAGCTCTTTGGTGATGGTTTTGTCGATCACTTTGTCGCCACCCGGAACTGGGAGTGGCGTCAATCCACCGAAGCTGTTACCGATTGGGAGCTCGCTCGTTATTTCGAGATCATCTGATCGCTGCTGCGGCCCCAATTACGTTCTCTGAGGTTTTGATGACCATTAGCCAGTTCAGTTTTCCGACCGCGATCACCTTTGGCCCTGAATCGCGTCGACTTGTTGTCGACCACCTTCGGTTGCATCAGATCGAACGACCACTTGTCGTCACCGATAACGGTGTGAGCTCACTACCGTTTTTTGCCGATTTGGTTGCGAACTACGCCGCCGGCGGTCTCGATCCCGCCATCTTCGACGGCGTCGTCGGCAACCCCAAGAAGTCGCAGGTAACGGCCGGAACGGCGGCGTATCGCACCCACGGCGCCGACGGCATCATTGGCATTGGCGGCGGGGCGGCGCTTGATGTGGCCAAAGCAATCGCGTTGATGTCCGATCACCCCGGTGACCTATTTGACTACGAGGATGAACTTCCTGGCGCCCGCCCGATTGGGCCAGTCCCACATTTTGTAGCCATCCCGACGACCGCGGGCACGGGTAGCGAAGTCGGCCGCAGCGCGGTGATTTCCGACGACGTCACCCATGTAAAGCACATCATCTATTCGCCCCACCTGCTTGCTGACGCAGTTTTCGCTGATCCGGAACTTACCGTGGGTTTGCCGGCAGATATCACTGCCGCGACCGGCATCGACGCGTTGACCCACAACATCGAGGCGTATCTCGCAAAAGCCTTCCACCCAATTTGTGACGGCATCGCTCTTGAAGGATTGCGATTGGGTGCCGCTCACTTGGCTCGAGCAGTGGCCGTTCCTGATGACATCGAGGCTCGCGGCGGGATGCTCATGAGTTCAATGATGGGCGCGATTGCCTTTCAGAAAGGACTCGGGGTCGTCCATTCGACTGCGCACGCGCTAGGTACGGTTGCTGACTTCCATCACGGTCTCGCCAATGCGGTGATGATTGATCACGCGCTCGCGTTTAACGCCGAAACCTCGGCGTCACGATTCGCCGTCATGGCACAAGTCATTGCCCTTGACGAAGCATCGCCAGATGCGTTCCTCCGGTGGATTTCGCAATTGAAAAATGAGATTGGCCTACCCCGATCATTGGCCGATACGAGTGTGTCTCCCGATTCCATTGAGCAGCTCACCGATGTGGCATTTGCTGATAGTTGTCACCTCAATAATCCTCGGCCAGTCACCCGCGACGACTGCTATCGAATCTTTCTTGAGGCGTTCGCTTGATGGAGACGCGAAGTGACGTGAGGCCACCTCGTATCGGCGTGAGTTCATGTTTTTTTCACGCCGATCCCGAGCGCGCGGTGTTCAAAGGAAAGACGTTGCTTTACGTCGAGGAGTCAATGCTCGACCTCGTTGGCCGTTCGGGCGCGTTGACCTATCTCATTCCTCGATCTGCGCGAACGCCGCTTGGTCTCGATGCCTATGTTGCGGACCTCGACGGTCTCATTCTCGAAGGCGGGGCGGATGTATGTCCTCGGAGTTATGGCGAGGAACCACTGCAAACGCAGTGGGAGGGCGACGAAGTCCGCGACGGCTACGAAATCGAGTTGATTCGAGCGTTTCACGCTGCGGGCAAACCCATCTTTGGCATTTGTCGTGGAATTCAGATCCTGAACGTTGCCTTTGGTGGCACGTTGTATCAAGACATTTCGACGCAGGTCCCCAACGCATTCGTGCATCGCAATTGGGATTTGTACGACTCCAACCGCCATGGCGTTGAGATCGTCGCGGGGACCCACCTGGCCGAAGTCTTCGACCAAAGTGGCGTGGTGACCGTGAATAGCGTGCATCACCAAGGAATCAATCGGCTGGCTGATGGCTTCGATGTCGAGGCATTTTCAGTAACCGATGACATCGTCGAGGCGATACGGCTGCGTGACGACCGTTTCGTGGCCGCAGTGCAGTGGCACCCTGAATTCACATCAGTCGAAGACGATTCGCAACTTCCGCCGGACCCATTGATTGTCGATTTTCTCCGGGCGGTAGCTCAACGTCAAGGGGAATCATGATTGTTACGAATCCAGCGACGGGCGAGCAGATCACGACCGTGGCTGACGATACTGAAGAAACCATCGCCGCCAAGTTCGCCGCAGCGCGCGCTGCCCAGCCGGCGTGGGCGGCGCGTTCACTGAGCGAGCGCATCGAAATTGTCCGCGCATTCCGCGGTTGGGTGATCACCCGGCACGACGAGTTGGCTGAGACGCTGACCGAGGAAACCGGTAAGCCGATTACCCAAAGTCGCAACGAGGTAAATGGCCTACTTCCCCGGTTGGACTTCTTTTTGGATCACGTTAACGAGTCGCTCAGCGACAAAGTCGTGTTCGATGACCCCGAGGGGGGAATGCGCGAAGTCATTTCGCACGAGCCGCTCGGTGTCATCGCCAACATTTCAGCTTGGAACTATCCCTACTTCGTGGGAACGAATGTCTTTATCCCTGCGTTGCTGGCCGGAAATGCCGTCATCTACAAGCCTTCGGAATTCGCCACCATGACGGGCTTAGCCATCACATCAATGCTCGGTGATGCGGGAGTGCCTGTTGACGTCTTTGCCGTCGTAGCTGGCGACGGAAAGGTGGGCGCGTCGCTGCTTTCGCATCCTTTCGATGGCGTGTTCTTCACGGGTTCATACGCGACTGGCCGTCGAATCGCCGAGTCGGTGGCATCACGACTGACGCCGGTTCAAATCGAACTTGGGGGAAAGGATCCCGTTTATGTTTGTGACGACGTCAACCTCGCGGTTGCTGCTGCAGGAATCGCTGACGGAGCGTTTTATAACAATGGACAGAGTTGCTGTTCGGTGGAACGCATCTACGTGCACGAGGCAATTGCTGAAGACTTCGTAGCCAAGTTTGTCGAGACAGTCGAAGGGTTTTCGCAAGGAGACCCGACCGATCCCGCTACGTATTTGGGGCCAATCGCCCGACCAGCACATTTCGAGGTGCTTGAGGAACAGATTGCCGATGCGCTATCGAAAGGCGCCCGTATTCGCACGGGCGGACATCGTGTTGGTGCTTGGTTCGAACCGACGGTCCTGACTGACGTCACCGCTGAGATGGCAGTGATGCGGGAGGAAACATTTGGCCCGGTGATCGGGATCCAGGTGGTGCGTGACGACGAGGAAGCCGCGGCGTTGATGAACGATTCAGACTATGGGTTGACTGCGGGCGTCTATACCACCGACGAAACGCGAGCTCACGCCATTCTCGCCACGCTTGCCGTCGGGTCGGCCTATTGGAACTGTTGTGATCGGGTAAGTCCGCGTCTGCCGTGGTCGGGCCGCGGAAATTCGGGAATGGGCTTAACGCTGTCGACCTATGGGTTTTTGACCTTTGTGCAACCCAAGGCATGGCACCTTCGTCAAGCATGATCCGGGGTGTGATCCATCGGTTCACTGCACACGTTGCCCCGTGTGCTTGGAAGTTCGTTAGGACTCCGGATGTTCATGCTGTTGATGGCCTGCCGATTCAGGTTCATCACAGGGGTGACACTCGAGCTCAAGGGTTGAGTGTTCGATTCCAAATTGTATGGCCAACATGTCCTTGAGGTCATCGCCTCGCGATTGGGCTTGATGCAAAGTGACTTCGCCGGCAAGGACGACGTGGGCCGACATAGCCGGTTCGTCAGACGCAAGGCTCCAGAGGTGCACATGATGGACCGCCTCGACGGCGTCTTCGGCGTGAAGAGCCGCCCGCACCGCGTCGGGATCGATGCCACGGGGAGCGCCTTCAAGTAACACATTCGTGGTATCGCGGAGCAGTCCCCAGCATGCCCACAGCACCAAGATCGCAACGAATATTGATGCCACCGGATCAACCCAGGTCGCGTCCCAAAACATCACTGCGAGGCCGGCGATGATCGCCGCGACGGATCCAGCGGCATCGGCTGCCATGTGCAAAAACGCGCCGTGCATGTTGAGACTTTCACCGCGGGCACGAAAGAGTACCGACGCGCTGACGAGGTTCACGACCAACCCGAGGCTGGCAACGACGACTACGCCGCGTCCATTGATCGACGTTGATGTCCCGAGTCGTGCGAAAGCTTCGACGATGATCCATCCCGAAATCAACACCAAGATGAGGCCGTTTACCTGAGCCCCCAAGACTTCGGCTCGCTTCATGCCGAAGCTGTGCCGGCTCGTGGCCGGCCGTCCTACGAGCGATTGCGCGGCGAGAGCGATCACGAGACCTACGACGTCGGAGGCCATGTGCGCCGCATCGGCAAGCAGGGCGAGCGAATTGAACGCCAGTCCGCCAACGATTTCGACGACCAGGAATCCGGCGTTTGCGCCCAGTGCGATGGCAAGCGCTCGGCGCTGGCCCGGGTGCCTGGCTGCTCGCTCGCCTCCGTGAGCATGGAAATGGCTGGGCCCGTGATGGGTCGTCACCGCGTCGGCGCTCCTAGCAGGCCCAAAGACTTCACGGCGTCAGGCTAGTGACCAAGCGTCGCTGAGGCGGTGAGCTATGGTGGGGTTGTTGCGGGTAGCGGGGCATGTAGTGTTACGGAATGATTACGAATGTCGTCAAACGGTGATCTCTCGCCTGCTTCCAGAGTCTCGGTGCAGGCCAGCCACTGGCGGCGTTGACATGCCGATTTCGCAGGAGCCACCGCACACATGACACTGTTTCTCCGCAAAGTAGGTGCTCGCAAGGCCACTGCATTGGTGGCGGCGTGCTTGCTTTTTGCAGTGATGGGCTCGATCGTCCCGGCCCAAGCGGCAGCGCCGAGCGACCCGAACGCGCAACGTGAAGAGGTTCGACAAAAACGCGCTGCGGTCGCAGGGCAACTGGACGCGCTTCATGCATCAAGTGCCGAGGTCAACGCGGCGCTCGACAGCCTCGAAGCCAATGTGCGGGGAGCGCAAGCGCAAGCGCTCGACGCACAACGTGAGGCGACCGCGGCTCAAGCAGAGGCCGACCAAGCTCAGCGCGATGCCGACGCGACTCAAGCGAGGATTGACAGCCTCCGCGACCAAGTCGCCCAAGCTTCGATCGATGCTTACGTCCATCCGCCAGGCGATCAAGTGATGGATGTGTTCCATGAGCAGGACGCCACCAAAGCGGTAACCAAGTCTGCGCTTCGTGACGCAGCAAATGGCAGCAAACTCGATGTCGTCGACGAATTCCGCACTGCGCAACATGAACTCGAACTCAAGCGTGATGCTGCCGCGCAAGCGCAGGCCAAAGCATCCGAGCGGGCTCGTGCAATGCAAGAGAAGGTCGCGGGGCTCGCCGCGGCGCGCGATCAACAAGCACAAGTTGTGAATCAAGTTGATGCCCGAATTAACGCGGCGCTCACTGAATCTGATGCGCTTGCGTCGCTTGACAAGACCCTGTCGAATCAAATTGCCGCCGATCAAGCTTCGGTCATCGCGAAACTCAATGCTCAACGTGATAGCGGGTCAACCGGTGGCGGTGGCGGTGGCGG
>JBAXIB010000027.1:0-34023 GCA_037138595.1 Actinomycetes bacterium
CATCGGTCTCGACAACATCGGTCTCGACAACATCGGTCTCGACAACATCGGTCTCGACAACATCGTCGTGATCGTGATCGTGATCGTGATCGTGATCTTCTTCGGCGGCGATCTCAGCTGCCTTCTTCTCAGCCTTTGCCTCACGGCTGCGTTGGACCCGCTGACGGCGAGCCTCCGCAGCTGCCTGACCGCCGCCGCGACCACCAGAGGCGATTTCGCGCTGACGCATCAAATCGAGTACTTCAGGGGCCAACCGACTCACAATGACCGTGATGTGGCAGGTGCGCTTGCGGATTCGGGTGGCCCGCCCACGCGCACGAGGCCGCCACCGCTTCAGCGTCGGACCTTCGTCGGCGTAACACGCTGAAACAAATAACTCGTCGGCTGGAACCTGGTCGTTGTGCTCGGCGTTCGCAATTGCCGACTCGAGACATTTGAGAATGACCTGTGCGACATCGCGCTCGGCAAACTCAAGAATCTCCAGCGCCCGAGCCACTTGCTCGCCACGGATGAGATCAAGGACCTCGCGGGCTTTATAAGCCGAAACTCGGGTGTATTTGACTTGAGCACGAGTGCCGGGTCGTTCGTTGGTCTTAACTCCAAACGCCATCGTTATCGCCGACCCTTGTGTTCCTGGCCCGCGTGAAACCGAAATGTACGAGTAGGTGCAAACTCGCCCAATTTGTGTCCAACCATCGATTCGGTGATGTACACCGGAACGTGCTTGCGACCGTCGTGAACGGCGATCGTGTGGCCGACCATCTCAGGGATAATCGTTGATCGACGTGACCAGGTCTTGATGACCCGCTTTTCGTTTTCGACGTTCAGCGCGTCAACCTTCTTGAGAAGGTGGTCGTCAACGAACGGACCCTTTTTGAGGCTACGAGGCATGGTGCGTGGTCCCGTCTATCGGCGCGAGCCGCGGGTGCGACGTCGGCGGACGATGAGTTGCTGCGATGGCTTGGTCTTGTCACGAGTACGGCCTTCAGGCTTGCCCCATGGCGACACCGGATGGCGCCCACCCGAGGTCTTGCCTTCGCCACCACCGTGAGGATGGTCAACTGGGTTCATTGCGACGCCGCGGGTCTGGGGCTTAACGCCCTTCCAGCGGTTGCGTCCCGCTTTACCAATTTTGATGAGTTCGAATTCGGCGTTGCCCACTGAACCGACCGTGGCCCGACAATCGATCGGGACGCGTCGCATCTCCGTACTCGGAAGACGCAAGGTGACATAATCACCCTCCTTGGCAACGAGCTGCACGCTTGCGCCTGCGCTTCGAGCCATCTTGCCGCCGCCACCTGGCTTGAGCTCGACATTGTGGATCGTCGTTCCAACCGGGATATAACGCATGGGGAGCGCATTCCCAGCGCGAATTTCTGAACCTTGACCGCTCTGGAGCAGGTCCCCCACCTCGACACCGGCTGGAGCGAGGATGTATCGCTTCTCGCCATCAAGATAGTGCAGCAACAAAATTCGGCAGTTGCGGTTCGGGTCATATTCGACCGTAGCGACCTTGGCCGGCACGCCGTCTTTGGTACGTCGAAAGTCGATGACTCGGTATTGCTGCTTGTGGCCGCCACCCTTGTGCCGGGCAGTCTTGCGGCCATAACTGTTACGGCCACCGGTGTTGTGCTTGGGAGCCAGCAGCGACTTTTCAGGCGTCGTCGAAGTGATCTCCGCAAAATCGGAGACCGTCTGGAAACGACGACCGGGACTGGTGGGCTTGCGCTTACGGAGTGCCATGGTTCCTATGCCTCGAACAGATCGATCTTGTCGCCGGCAGCAAGCGTGACAATGGCGCGCTTGGTGTCGGGACGGGAGCCGAAAGTGCCATTACGACGATTGCGCTTGCGCTTACCTTTGCGGTTCAGCGTGTTCACCTTGATCACCTTCACATTGAAGATCGCACGGATGGCATCGCCGATCTCAGGCTTGCTGGCATCTTTGTGCACCTTGAACGTATAGACGTTCTGGTCTAACAGCGCATAGGACTTCTCGCTTACGACCGGCTCAATGATGACGTCGCGGGGATCCTTCACTTGGCAACCTCATCGCTCGAGACGGTGACGGCAGCTTTGGAACCCGCCGTCGTAACCGGGAGTGTCGCCTTCGAAAAGATCACGAAGTCAGACACCAAAATGTCGTAAGCGTTGAGTTCGCCCTGCTCGAGCACATGCACCTGGGGAAGGTTGCGAAAGCTCTTTGCAACGTTGATGTCATCAGGGCCCACCACGACCACGATGCGACCGGTCAACTCGAGCGTCGACAGAAACGCCACTGCCGCTTTGGTGCTCGGCGCATCAAAGCGCCACTCATCGACAACTACGACCTGATTTTCGGCTGCTCGATCCGACAACGCGGACCGAAGCGCCAGCTTGATCATCTTCTTTGGGGTGCGCTGGGTATAGCTACGGGGCTTGGGGCCGAGGGCAACGCCACCGCCCTTCCACTGCGGCGAACGAATACTGCCTTGACGGGCTCGGCCCGTGCCTTTTTGCTTCCAAGGCTTGGCGCCGCCACCGCGAACCTCAGCTCGGGTCTTGGTGCTTTGCGTGCCTGCTCGTCGAGCAGCGAGCTGGGCTGTCACGACCTGATGCATGACCGAAACGTTCGGCTCGATGCCAAAGGTCGCGTCGTCAAGGTCAACCGAACCTTGATCGGCGCCAGCCGAATTCTTCATGGTGATCGAAGGCATCAGGCACCACCCTTGACCGAAGCAGTCGCCTTGACCGCATTGCGAACAATGACCAAACCGCCCTTTGGCCCCGGAACAGCACCACGGATCAACAGCAGGCCGCGCTCAGCATCTGCTTCAACTACCTGCAGGTTCAAGGTGGTGACCTTTTCGCCACCCATGCGACCAGCCATTCGGGTGCCCTTGAACACCCGAGCAGGTGTGGCGCATGCACCGACCGAGCCGGGCTTGCGATGGACCCGGTGGGTACCGTGCGAAGCTTTTTGGCCCTTGAAGTTGTGACGCTTCATGGTTCCGGCAAAGCCTTTGCCCCGACTGACCGCGCTGACATCGATCAAATCACCAGCGGTGAGCAGGTCGACGCCGATCTCTTGACCAATTTCGTACTCGGAGACATCGTCGAGACGGAGTTCAACCAGCGTTGAACCCGGGGCTACACCCGCCTTGGCAAAGTGTCCAGCTTTGGGCTGGGTGAGCTTGCGGGGGTCACGAGTGCCGAATGTGACCTGCAACGCGCTATAGCCATCGTGTTCGAGCGTTTTAATCTGGACGACGCGTAGGGGCGTGACTCGAATCACGGTGACCGGAACGACGCGATTGGCGTCATCCCAAACCTGAGTCATGCCGACCTTTTCGCCGACGAGTGCCTTATTCGCCATATCGGCTGCGATCTTTCTGTGACAGGTGCTGGAGCGATCCAGACCTCGGCGATGGTGACTACCGGGGGCTGTTCACGCGAACGCTCCGCACGGGTAAACCCGGCGGAGCGCCTTTGGGTTGTGCTGCGGGGTACCACCACCTTGGTGGCCGTCGCAGACGTCAGTTCGAGGGTGTTTCCGATCTCGGTGCTCGTGCCCGGGTGGGCTGTTCGCACGGAAGGGACACCTTAGCGGCTACCACTCACGAGCACAAAGTCGCTGGTGGGCCGCTTGAGATGGCCTTCAATGCCAGGTTTCAAGCCTGCTGAATTTTAATTTCGATATCAACGCCAGCCGGCAGCTCAAGGCGCTGCAACGCATCAACGGTTTTGGCTGATGGCTCAAGAATGTCAAGCAGGCGCTTGTGAATACGCATTTCAAAATGCTCGCGGGAGTCTTTGTCCTTGTGCGGCGAGCGAATCACGGTATAGCGATGCTTTTCGGTCGGCAGCGGCACCGGCCCCCGGATCGTCGCGCTGGTACGGACGACCGTCTCGACGATTTTTTTCGTCGACTGGTCGATGATCTCGTGATCGTAGGCCTTCAGCCGGATCCGGATCTTCTGCTTGTCAGCCATGGGAAGGGTTACTGCTTTCTCGACTCGGGGTCATTACTTGATGATCTTGGTGACTCGGCCGGCGCCGACAGTACGGCCACCTTCACGAATAGCGAACCGCAAACCTTCTTCCATCGCGATCGGATGGATCAACTCAACCGTCAACTCGGTGTTATCACCAGGCATACACATCTCAGTACCAGTCGGCAACGTCACATGACCCGTCACATCAGTAGTACGGAAATAAAACTGCGGCCGATAATTACTGAAAAACGGCTTATGACGGCCACCCTCAGCCTTCGTCAACACATACACCTGACCCTCAAAATCGGTATGAGGCGTAATCGAACCAGGAGCCGCCAACACCTGACCCCGCTCAACTTCTTCCTTCTTCGTACCCCGCAACAACGCACCAATGTTGTCACCCGCACGACCCTCATCAAGCAACTTGCGGAACATCTCAACACCAGTACAAGTCGTCTTCTGCGTCGGCTTAATACCAATGATTTCGATCTCGTCACCAGTATGAACAATGCCCTGCTCAACCCGACCAGTCACCACCGTGCCACGACCAGTAATCGTGAACACATCCTCAATCGGCATCAAGAACGGCAACTCCGTCGCACGCTCAGGCTGAGGAATATAGGTATCGACCGCCGTCATCAACGACAAAATCTGATCAACAGCAACCTGATCACCCTCAAGGGCCTTCAACGCCGAAACCTTCACCACCGGAACGTCATCACCCGGAAAGTCATACTCAGACAACAACTCACGAACCTCAAGCTCAACAAGATCCAACAACTCTTCGTCATCAACCATGTCAACCTTGTTCAACGCCACCACAATGGCCGGCACACCAACCTGGCGAGCCAACAACACATGCTCACGCGTCTGCGGCATCGGACCATCAGCAGCCGAAACCACCAAAATCGCACCATCAACCTGCGCCGCACCAGTAATCATGTTCTTGATGTAATCAGCGTGACCCGGCATATCCACATGGGCATAATGACGATTCGTCGTCTCATACTCCACATGAGAAATATTGATCGTGATACCACGCTCACGCTCCTCAGGAGCCTTATCAATATTCGCGAACTCCGTAAACGAATTATGCGACGGATCCTGATCAGCCAACACCTTCGTGATCGCCGCAGTCAACGTCGTCTTCCCATGATCAATATGACCCATCGTCCCCACATTCGCATGAGGCTTATTCCGCTCAAACTTCTCTCTGGCCATAACAATGTCTCCTGGGTACGTTCTGAAATGGATCGCTTGGTGGGTAGGAAAAAGGTGGGACGGCTATTCGCCGCGAACCCGGGTTACGATTTCTTCTTGCACGCTCGACGGCATCTGTTGATACGAGTCGAACTGCATCGTGTAAGTGGCGCGCCCTGAGGTGCGCGAACGCAGGTCGGTAGCGTAGCCGAACATCTCCGACAGTGGCACAAGCGCATTGATGACCTGGCTACTGCCCCGCTGTTCCATGCCTCCGAGCTTGCCTCGGCGACTGGAAAGATCGCCCATGACGTCACCCATGTAATCGTCAGGGGTAACGACTTCGACCTTCATAATCGGTTCGAGCAGGATCGGCTTTGCCTTGCGAGCTGCCTCTTTGAACGCCATGGTTCCGGCGATCTTGAACGCCATTTCTGACGAGTCCACATCGTGGTACTTGCCGTCAAGCAACGTGGCTCGCACGTCCACGGTTGGATAACCGGCCAATACGCCGGCGGTCATGGCATCTTGAATACCAGCATCAACCGAAGGGATGTACTCCTTGGGAATCTTGCCGCCGCTAATGCCGTCAATGAACTCATAGCCGCCACCTGCACCAGTATTTTCGATCGAGATGGTCACCTCGGCGTATTGACCCGAGCCACCCGTCTGCTTCTTGTGGGTATAGGTGCTCTTGTCAACCTTCACGCTGATCGTCTCGCGATAGGCAACCTGTGGCTTACCAACGGTTGCATCGACCCGGAACTCACGCAGCATCCGGTCGACCAGCACCTCAAGATGCAACTCGCCCATGCCGGAGATGATCGTTTGGCCGGTCTCTTCGTCGCTTCGCACCTGGAAGGTCGGATCTTCTTCCGACAATGAGAACAACGCCTTGGACATTTTGTCCTGATCGGCCTTGGTTTGCGGCTCAACGGCGACGTGAATAACCGGTTCCGGGAATTCAAGTTCTTCCAAGACGATTGGTGCGTCAACCGCACAAAGGGTGTCACCGGTTTTCGTGTTCTTCAGGCCGATGCCTGCCACAATGTCGCCGGCATAGACGCCGTCTTGATCTTGCTGATGGTTGGCGTGCATCTCAAGCACACGACCAAGCCGTTCCTTGCTGCCGGTGCGGCTGTTCATCACCTGCGCACCCTTGGGAAGGCTGCCGCTATAGACCCGAAAATAGGTGAGCTTGCCGACGTCAGGTGCCGTCATGATCTTGAATGCGAGTGCCGAGAAAGGCTCGTCGTCGCTCGGCTTACGTTCGAGCGTTTCGTCGCCTTTGAGGTTCATGCCCTGCGTTGGGGGCAAATCAACTGGCGACGGAAGGTAATCAACCACCGCGTCGAGAAGCGGTTGCACCCCTTTGTTCTTGAACGCAGTGCCATTGAGAATCGGCACGACCTCGTTGGCGATGGTCGAATGGCGCAATGCGACCTTGAGATCCGCGGCGGTGATTTCTTGGTCAGCTACGAACTTCTCCAAGATATTTTCATCGAAGTTACTCAACACATCGACGAGCTCAGCTCGGTATTCCTGGGCTTGTTCGAGCAGTTCGGCCGGGATCTCACGCACATCCCATTTGGCGCCGAGCTCTTCGTCTTCCCAGACCAGCGCCTTCATCTCGAGCAGATCGATGACGCCCTTGTAATTGCCTTCGGCACCGATTGGCAGCTGAATAACTGCAGTGGTGCAATCGAGGCGGTCTTTTATGCTGTCGAGTGCCTTGAAAAAATCTGCACCGAGACGGTCCATCTTGTTGATGAAACACATGCGGGGCACGCCGTACTTATTGGCCTGACGCCAAACGGTTTCGGTCTGCGGTTCCACACCGGCAACGCCGTCAAACACCGCGACCGCGCCGTCAAGAACTCGCAATGAACGCTCGACCTCGACGGTGAAGTCGACGTGGCCCGGCGTATCGATGATGTTGATCCGGTGGTCGTTCCACATGCAGGTCGTGGCAGCCGAGGTAATGGTGATGCCGCGTTCTTGTTCTTGGACCATCCAGTCCATGGTCGCCGCGCCCTCGTGGACCTCGCCGATCTTGTAGTTGCGACCGGTGTAATAGAGGATTCGCTCGGTCGTCGTCGTCTTGCCGGCGTCAATGTGCGCCATGATCCCGATATTTCGGGTGCGCTCGAGTGGGTGTGTCCTAGCCATCGGTTTCTGTCTCTCGTGTGCTTGGGGAGGAAAACTCGGGTGAGTTATCCGGCATCAGGTTGGATCGGGCATTTCGGGGCCAGACCATGGCGTCGCCTTCTCGCGGCAGCACCGACCAAAACGAAATGGTCGGTGCGAGCAGCAATCTGGCTCGCGCCGTCGAAGGCGGGTTACCAGCGGTAGTGAGCGAAAGCCTTGTTGGCGTCGGCCATCTTGTGGACATCTTCACGGCGCTTAACCGACGCACCGACACCATTGGAGGCATCCATGAACTCATTCGCTAGGCGCTCGGCCATGGTCTTTTCACGCCGTTGGCGGGAATACCCAACCAACCAGCGAATCGCCAGCGTGTTTGCCCGGCGAGGGCGAACTTCGATCGGCACCTGATAGGTCGCGCCGCCAACCCGACGGCTCTTGACCTCGAGTTGAGGCTTGACGTTTTCGACGGCCCGCTTCAGCGTCGCGATTGGCTCGGCCTCGGTTTTCGTCTGAATGATCTCGAGCGCTTCGTACATGATGCGCTCAGCGGTTGAACGCTTGCCGCGTTGCAACACTTTGTTGACGATTTGGGTCACCAAAACCGAGCGGTAAATCGGATCTGGCATGAGTTCACGACGAGGGGCTGGACCTTTACGAGGCACTTCAGCTCTCCTTCTTGGCGCCGTAACGGCTGCGAGCTTGTTTACGGTCACGAACGCCCGAGGTGTCAAGGGTGCCGCGGATGATCTTGTACCGCACGCCGGGAAGGTCCTTCACGCGACCGCCGCGAACCAAGACGATGGAGTGTTCTTGCAAGTTGTGACCTTCGCCCGGGATATACGCAGTTACTTCCATGCCACTGGTCAAACGCACGCGTGCGACCTTGCGAAGCGCCGAGTTCGGCTTCTTCGGGGTGGTGGTGTACACGCGGGTACACACTCCACGACGCTGCGGTGCGCCCTTCAAGGCCGGCGTCTTACCCTTGGCGGGCTTCGACTCGCGGCCCTTGCGGACCAACTGTTGGATGGTGGGCACGAAGGCACCTTTCAAAGAGTTCGTACTGCAGAATTCGTAGCTTGAGAAACGGACACACGCTAAATGCGGGCGGGCCGACTGATCATGCTACGAGTGGCCGGTGCTCTCGGGCAAACCGCGAGACCGTATGACTTGAGTTGCCCGGTCGCCGAGACCACCGAACAGCCCGTATTTATCAGTTCGAAGAATCGCCGCTCGGCGTCAATTCGATCACTTCAGCATCGGGTAATTCGTCGCCGACAATGGCTTCGTCGCCAGTGCCAGCAATCAAATCAGACCGCCCAGCGAGGTACGTCGCCAGATCTTCCTCGTCGCCGTCGGAGGAGAAATACTCCATTGGCTTGTAGTCAGGGGCCACGGCCTCGATGTTTTTGTAAACACCCATCCCGGTACCGGCTGGGATGAGCTTGCCGATGATGATGTTCTCCTTCAGACCCAACAACGAGTCACTCTTGGACTCGATAGCCGCCTCGGTAAGCACCCGAGTGGTCTCCTGGAACGACGCCGCCGACAACCACGACTCGGTCGCGAGCGACGCTTTGGTAATGCCCATGAGTTCGGGGCGACCCTCCGCTGGGGTCTTACCTTCTTGCACCAATGCCCGGTTCGTGTCGGTATAAACCTTCTGGTCAACTCGCTCGCCAGGCAGGAAATCAGAATCTCCTGGTTCCTGGACCGCAATGCGACGAGTCATTTGCCGCACGATCAACTCGATGTGCTTGTCGTGAATCGGCACACCTTGATCGCGGTAGACCTTCTGAACCTCGAGCACCAAATAGGCCTGCGTCTCACGGATGCCCTTAATCTCAAGGAGTTCCTTGGGATCGCGTGGGCCCTCAACGATGGGATCGCCAGCCTGGATTTCTTGGCCTTCGGTCACTTCGAGTCGGGCCATCCCGGGAACGAGATACGCCTCTTCAGTGCCGTCGTCGGCAACAACGGTGACGACCCGTCCTTTGCCTTCGTCGTCCGCAAGGCGAACCACGCCAGACAATCGACTCAGCGTCGCTTTACCCTTCGGGCTACGGGCCTCAAACAACTCGACAACTCGGGGCAAACCGCCGGCGATGTCGCCGCCGCCGGCAACGCCGCCGGTGTGGAAGGTACGCATAGTGAGCTGGGTTCCCGGCTCACCAATCGACTGCGCCGCAATGACGCCCACGGCCTCGCCAGTCTCGATGGTTTTGTTGGTCGCGAGTGACAAGCCATAACTCGCCGCCGAAATGCCAATGTCGGAATCGTCGGTGAGAGGCGACAACACCCGGACTCGCGTCACGGTTGGGTCGTCGCGAAGTTGCTCAAGCTGCTCTTCGTGCACCGTCGAACCACGCAACAACACCGTTCCATCACCCAACTTCACATCGTCGGCGAGGACTCGGCTGTAAAGCTTGTTATCAAGATAGAACCGCTTGCCGGGTTCATCTGGCTTCACATCTTCGATCCAAATGCCACGGACAGCCTTGGGCTTACCGTCATCACCGGGCGCGAACGGATCGTCCTCGTTGATGATGAGTTCCTGAGCTACGTCAACCAGGCGTCGCGTGAGGTAACCCGAGTCGGCGGTACGCAACGCGGTATCAACAAGGCCCTTTCGTGCACCTGGCGTGGAGATGAAGTACTCCAACATGGTCAGGCCTTCACGGAAGTTGCTCTTGATCGGACGAGGAATCATGTCGCCGCGAGGGTTTGCCACAAGGCCGCGCATACCGGCGATCTGACGAACCTGCATCATGTTGCCGCGAGCGCCCGATCCCACCATCATGTCGATGGGGTTGAACTTCTGGGCCTTGAGCGACTCCTCCATCTTTTCTTTCACTTCGTCGGTGGCCTTCGTCCAGATCTCAACTTCTTTTTGACGACGCTCACCATCAGTGATGATGCCCTTGCGGAACTGGGCCTCAACCTTGTCGGCTTCTTTTTCGTGCAAATCGAGAATTGCCGCTTTTTCGACTGGCGTCTGCACGTCAGCGATCGACACGGTAAGGCCCGACTTGGTGGCGAAACGGAAACAGAGGTTCTTGATGGCATCGAGACTGGCTGCAACTTCAGCTTTGTCGTAGTCATCAGCCAAGGTGTCGACGAGTTCGCCCATCTGACGCTTGGTCACACGCTCATTGATGAACGCGAATCGTGCCGGCAGCGCCGAGTCGAAGAAGACTCGGCCAACCGTTGTCTTGTGGTACGTCGCGGCCTTGCCGTTGGCCGGTGTGGCCAGAAGCTTCGGATGGCGGAATTCAATCTCGGCGTGCAGCGAGACGTCTCCGGCCTCATAAGCCCGCTCCAACTCATACAGGTGACGGAACACGCGCCCTTCACCTTTGTCGCCAGCCACAATTTCGGTCAGATAGAACGCGCCGATAATCATGTCCTGGGTCGGTGTAACCAACGGACGGCCATCAGCCGGGCTGAGGACATTGTTGGCCGACAGCATCAAAATGCGGCTTTCGGCTTGAGCCTCGGCCGACAACGGCAGGTGGACAGCCATCTGGTCGCCGTCGAAATCGGCGTTGAACGCGTGGCAGACCAACGGGTGGATCTGAATCGCTTTGCCATCGACAAGGATCGGCTCAAATGCCTGGATGCCGAGGCGATGCAACGTTGGAGCACGGTTCAACAACACCGGATGTTCCTTGATGACCTCTTCGAGCACGTCCCAAACCTGCGGGCGGCGGCGCTCCACCATGCGCTTGGCTGACTTAATATTCTGCGCCAACTCGGCATCGACGAGTTTCTTCATGACGAACGGCTTGAACAGTTCGAGTGCCATGAGCTTGGGCAGACCGCACTGGTGCAGCTTCAACGTCGGGCCAACCACGATGACCGAGCGGCCCGAGTAGTCGACACGCTTGCCGAGAAGGTTCTGACGGAATCGGCCTTGCTTGCCTTTCAGCATGTCCGACAACGACTTCAACGGACGATTGCCTGGTCCGGTGACCGGGCGACCACGGCGGCCATTGTCAAACAGTGCATCGACTGCTTCTTGCAGCATGCGCTTTTCGTTGTTGACAATGATTTCGGGCGCACCGAGGTCTAGCAGTCGCTTAAGTCGGTTATTGCGGTTAATCACTCGGCGGTACAGATCATTGAGATCTGAAGTCGCGAAACGACCTCCATCAAGTTGCACCATTGGACGCAGCTCCGGCGGGATCACCGGAACGACGTCAAGAATCATGGCCCGGGGGTCATTGATCCGGCGGCCATTGTCATCACGACGATTGAATGCCGAAACGATCTTGAGTCGCTTGATCGCCTTTTGTTTGCGCTGGGCCGACAATGGCCGTTGGCCATCTTGGGGATCGATCGCCGCACGCAGCTTGACTTCTTCTTCGTCGAGGTCGAGCGCTTCGATCAGGTGAGCAATGGCTTGAGCACCCATCCCACCAACGAAGTAGTCGCCATAGCGATCGGTAAGTTCACGCCACAACATTTCGTCTTCGATGATCTGGCGGGCAAACATGCCCTTGAACTCGTCGAATGCGCGCTCAAGACCGTCGATTTCAACGTCGTACTGCTCGCCGATCAACGCGATTTCTTTTTCTGCTCCGCGTTGGCGAGCCTTGATCTCAGAGTCTTTGGCGCCTTCTTTTTCGAGGTCTTCGATTTCCTTTTCAATGGCCTCAGAGCGCTTCGCCATCATCGATTCGCGTTCTTTCAGAACGACTTCGCGCTCTTCGATCATCTCTTTTTCGAGATTCGGCAGATCTTCGTGGCGCTTGTCTTCGTCAACCGAGACCACGAGATTGGCGGCGAAATAGATGACCTTCTCGAGCTGCTTAGCCTTGAGTTCCTCACGGACTTCAGTGCCCATCAACAAGTAGGCCAACCACGAACGGGTACCGCGCAGGTACCAGATATGCACCGCCGGCGCCGCGAGTTCGATGTGACCCATGCGCTCACGACGAACTTTGGAGCGCGTGACTTCAACCCCACATCGCTCGCAGATGATGCCCTTGAAACGAACGCGTTTGTACTTGCCGCAATAGCATTCCCAGTCCTTGGTCGGACCAAAAATCTTCTCGCAGAACAAGCCGTCTTTTTCGGGCTTCAGCGTGCGGTAGTTAATGGTCTCCGGCTTTTTGACTTCGCCGTTTGACCATTTGCGGATCGCATCGGCCGTGGCCAACCCGATTCTGAGTTGATCGAAGTTATTGACGTCGAGCATGACTACTAGCCCCTCTCCGCCTGGCGGCGGGCGTCTTCTTCGTCACTGCCCCGCTCGGGCCGTGACAGGTCGATGCCGAGTTCTTCGGCGGTACGGAAGATGTCTTCATCGAGATCACGCATCTCGATTTCTTCGCCTGACGTCGAGAGCACCTCAACGTTGAGGCACAAGGCCTGCATCTCCTTGATGAGCACTTTGAAGCTTTCAGGGATTCCTGGCTCCGGGATGTTCTCGCCCTTGACGATGGCTTCGTACACCTTCACCCGGCCGAGCACATCATCAGACTTGATGGTGAGCAGTTCTTGCAGGCAGTAGGCCGCGCCGTAAGCCTCGAGGGCCCACACTTCCATTTCGCCGAATCGCTGTCCGCCGAACTGGGCCTTACCACCGAGCGGCTGCTGGGTGATCATCGAGTAGGGACCCGTCGACCGAGCGTGAATCTTGTCGTCGACCAAGTGGGCGAGTTTCAAGATGTACACGATGCCGACGGTGATCGGGTTGTCGTACTTCTCACCGGTTCGACCATTGAACAAGGTGGTCTTACCGTTGTTTTGGATCAGTCGGCCGTTGTCGCCATAGCGCGTGTCGGTCGCCTCAGGGGTGAGGTTTTCGAAAATCCGCTGGATAGTCGGATGCTTGCCGGCTTGGTCCTCTTCGTCCCAGTGCGCACCGTCGAACACCGGAGTCGCAACCAACGTCGCCGGCGGCGTGTTGGTGTGCGTCTTGGATTCAGTGCCGCGATAGGGATCGCCGCCGACCTTGTTGCCGTCGACATCCCAGCCCCAGCGGGCCGCGTAACCGAGGTGCGCTTCGAGAATCTGGCCCACGTTCATGCGAGACGGCACACCCAGCGGATTCAAAATGATGTCAACCGCAGTGCCGTCAGCCAAAAATGGCATGTCTTCCAACGGCAGGATCTTTGAGATCACGCCTTTGTTGCCATGGCGTCCAGCGAGTTTGTCGCCCACGCTGATCTTGCGCTTCTGCGCGATGTGAACGCGAACGAGTTGATTAACGCCCGGGGGAAGCTCATTGCCATCGTCGCGGCTGAATACCTTGACATCGATCACTTTGCCCGACTCGCCATGAGGAACCTTGAGCGATGTATCGCGAACTTCACGCGCTTTTTCGCCAAAAATGGCTCGCAGGAGACGTTCTTCGGGGGTGAGTTCGGTCTCGCCCTTCGGCGTGACTTTCCCGACCAGCACCGCGCCTGGGTCGACTTCAGCGCCGACCCGAATGATGCCTCGGTCGTCGAGGTCAGCGAGAATTTCCTCCGAGAGGTTCGGGATATCTCGGGTGATTTCTTCGGGACCAAGCTTGGTGTCGCGAGCGTCAACTTCATGTTCGTGAATGTGGATCGATGTGAGCACATCGTCTTTCACCACACGCTCAGACAAGATGATCGCGTCTTCGAAGTTGTAACCCTCCCAAGTCATGTAGGCCACGACGAGGTTCTTGCCAAGGGCAAGTTCGCCGTTATCGGTCGATGGACCGTCAGCGAGGATCTGTCCCTTCGAAATCTTTTCGCCTTCATGGACACGAGGCTTTTGATTGATGCAGGTGTCTTGGTTTGAGCGTTCAAACTTCAGCAGGTCGTAGCTCTTGACCCCGAGAGTCTTGTACTCGACCGTCAATGAGCGGCCATCGGCTCCAACCACAGTGCCGTCTTCTTCGGCGATGACCATGTCGGCGGCATCTCGGGCCGCACGGGCTTCGATACCCGTTCCGATGTAAGGCGCTTCGGCCTTCAGCAATGGCACGGCCTGGCGCTGCATGTTGGCGCCCATCAAGGCACGGTTTGCATCGTCATGTTCAAGGAACGGAATAAGGGCGGTCGCCACCGAAACAATTTGCTTCGGTGAAACGTCCATCATCTGCACTTCGGTACCTGGCACCGCAGAAATCTCGGTGGTCGACCCGAAAAACACATCCCGTTCAAGCTGCAGTTTGAGCTCACCGAGAGTTGCGGATTGGGGTGAACGTCGAACGAGCACCCGAGGATCACGGAATGACCGATCGGCATTGAGGGGCGCGTTGGCCTGGGCGACGACGTATTCCTCTTCTTCGTCCGCGGCCAAATACACAATCTCGTCAGTCACCTTGCCATCGACAACACGCCGATAGGGCGATTCGATGAAACCGAATTCGTTGACCCGAGCAAAGGTGGCAAGCGCACCAATGAGACCGATGTTTGGACCTTCAGGAGTCTCGATCGGACACATGCGGCCGTAATGGCTGAAGTGCACGTCGCGAACTTCGAAGCCGGCGCGTTCGCGGGACAAACCGCCAGGGCCGAGCGCAGACAGGCGGCGCCGATGGGTCAGCCCCGACAGCGGATTCACCTGATCCATAAACTGCGATAGCTGGCTGGTGCCAAAGAACTCTTTGATCGCGGCAACCACCGGCCGAATGTTGATCAATGTCTGCGGCGTGATCGCCTCGACATCTTGAGTGGTCATGCGCTCACGCACGACTCGCTCCATGCGCGACAGTCCGATGCGCACCTGGTTTTGGATCAATTCGCCAACCGAACGAATACGACGGTTTGCGAAGTGGTCCTGATCGTCGAGTCGGTAACCGGGCTCGGCGTTTACGAGGTGAAGCAAATAGGTCGTCGCGGCAAGCACTTCAGCCGGCGTAAGCACCGGTTGATCGAGCTCGGGACGCTCAAGTTTGATCCCAAAGAGTTCTTCAATCTTGTCGAGTTCAGGGCCAAGTTTGCGATTGAGTTTGTAGCGACCGACCCGGCTCAGGTCGTAGCGACGACTCTCAAAGAACGCGTTCCGGAAATAGGCCTTGGCCGAATCAACCGTCGGCGGCTCACCGGGACGAGCGCGCTTGTAGATCTCAACCAGCGCTTCGTCTTGGGTCGGCGCGAGGTCGCGGTCTTTTTCCCATTGACCTTCGAGGAAGTCGAAGTGGTCGACGAACTTCTGAATAAAACCGGGATGGTTTTCCTCGTCATAACCAAGTGCCCGCAGCAAGACGAACAGGCTGAGGCGACGCTTGCGCGCCACTCGGCAACCAGCGGTGACGTCTTTGCCAGGCTTTTGCTCGACGTCGAACTCGATCCATTCACCTCGGTAGGGATGAATGGTGCCCGTAACCAACTGATGCTTGGTCAAGTTACGCAAGCGATAACGCTCGCCAGGCTGAAAAATGACGCCAGGCGAACGAACGAGCTGGGACACCACGACGCGCTCGGTGCCGTTGATCACGAACGTGCCCTTGTCGGTCATCATGGGGAAATCGCCCATGAAGACGGTCTGTTCCTTGATTTCGCCCGTCGTCGAATTCATGAAGCGGGCTCGCACAAAGATGGGGGCCGAGAAGGTCATGTCCTTCTCTTTGCACTCCTCAACGGTGAACTTCGGCGGTGGCCGCAAGTCCTCGTCGTTGGGATCAAACTCGAGATCGAGTTGCAACGTCTCGGTGAAATCCTTGATCGGGCTGATGTCGCGAAACGTCTCGGCGAGTCCCACATTGAGGAACCACTCGAAAGACGCTCGCTGAATCGCGATCAAATCTGGGAGTTCGAGCACCTCAGGGAGGTTCGCGAACGAATATCGGTCCTGGGTGACAGGGCGAGCAGACAAGTATTACCCCTCGGTATCAGGCGGACAGCGGTGTTGATGCAGAATCCGCACCCAGACGCGCAGGGTCGTCAATAGAAATTGGCGACTGCGGACCGGGCGTGCACGGCAGACGGCGATCTTAGGCGCGCACGCGACGAAGAGCAACCCGAGGGATTTTCACCAAATCGGGCGCAGGCGGGGGATCAACCATTTCTTCCCCGAACAAGTTGTCGGAAGGATAAGACCCAAGAGCCGATTGGTCAAGGATAGATACACCGAGGCCAAGCAACTGGCGCCCTGCCAGGCGCTCAGGCAAGCATTCGCCGGTTTATGGTCAAGATTCGGGATCGAGCAATCCGTCGCGGAGCGCATCAAGCGTGGCCGGGCTCAGGCCCACCACGTCGGTCAAATAGCTAGGAATCGACCCATAGGACTCGGTAATTGCCCTCAACGTCGCTGCCATGACCCGACGAGGCGCAAGGTAATAGGCGAGCATGTGATCGATATTGACCCCTTGGCTTGCGAGCACGCTGCGCTGCTCATCAACTCGCCACATGCCCCGATAACGGTTGGTGAGCTCATAATCATCAAGGATGTCGCCATCCGCGACACCCAGCGCGCCCAAGAGCAGGGCCGCGACTACCCCGGTTCGATCTTTTCCAGCGGCGCAATGAAATAACAGCGGCTGCTGGGCCCGATCAGCCGCCCGGGTGATCACGGTTCCAATTTCGGGCGCATAGCGAACCAACATTGATCGATAGGCGCCGGCCATATCGTCGTCGGTGATTCCCTTGATTTCACCCGACGCAATGCGCTGAACCAGACCGTCGTGATGGGCGTCGCCGTTTCCCATCGCGGCACGAGACCACGTGACGTTGACATCGAGACCTGAGGGCCGACCAGACGGCGCTGCTTCGCCTCGCAAATCACAGACGGTCCGAATACCGAGGCGACCGAACACTTCAGCGCCTTGCACGGTTACCTCGTCAAGCGAATCGGACCGATACAGCCGGCCCCAACGAACCGCCCGGCCATCGTGGCCCCGATACCCGCCAAGGTCGCGGAGATTTCTGGTACCACCAACCGGGATTATGCGGTCGGCGGCGACCACGAATCGTCCATCGAGATCGAGCACATGGACATAAATCGGGTATCCCGCAGGTAACCCCGCGACGCGAAGCCGACCCGGCGTCTCCACTGGCACGATGACGGTGCCTGCATCGTCGGGCGAACCACTAAAGAAAACCGTCGGGTCATCTCCCCCACGCCATCTCACCCGAAGTTCGTCTTCTACCCGTTCGACCAGCAGGTTCGTGATCACCGCTGCACGCTAGCGGGCGATTTGAAGCACGTGGTCTCGAGTTGTCTCGAGTTGTCTCGAGTTACTCATGGCGAAAACGACAAACGGTCACGTCCCATTGGGCCGTGACCGTTTGGATGTCGTACTCAATTGCCAAGTCGAAGGTATTACTTGATCTCGACGCTGCCGCCCGCAGCCTCGATGGTGGCCTTTGCCTTCTCGGCGTCTTCTTTCGAGACCTTTTCGAGAATCGGCTTCGGGGCCTCGTCGACGAGGTCCTTGGCGTCTTTCAGACCAAGGTTCGTGAGGGCACGAACTTCCTTGATGACCTGGATCTTCTTGTCACCAGCAGCGGTGAGGATAACGTCGAATTCGTCCTGCTCTTCGACTGCTTCAGCGGCCGGGCCACCCGGAGCTGCAGCGACCGCAGCGGCCGGTGCAGCAGCGGTAACGCCGAACTTCTCTTCGAAGTCCTTGAGCAGTTCGCTCAATTCGAGCACGCTCATGCTGGCAATGCTGTCGAGAATATCTTCCTTGGTAGCCATGTTCAGTTTTCCTCCGTGGTGGATTCCGTAGCTTCAGCCACGGGTTCGGTGTCGGTGTCGGCGGTTGCCGCATCGTCAGCAGATTCAGGGTTGTTTTCGGTAGTGGATTCAGTAGTGGATTCAGTTTCCGGCTCAGCGTCAGCAACGGCTTCAGTCGCTTCAGCTTCAGTCGCTTCGACTTCAGGTGCTGCGTCAGCGTCGGTATCGCTCGCCGCTTCGACGGCAGATGGTTCTGGTTCTGCCGCCTCTGGCGCCGCATCAGCAACACCACCTTGCTGATCAATGAGCGCAGCAAGTCCATAGGCAAAGTTGCGAGGCAGTGCTTGCAACAATCCAGCGAACTGCTGCATCGGTGCAGCCATCGCACCAGCAAGACGGGCCAACAACTCTTCGCGGGGTGCAACGTCAGCGAGCGCTTTGGCTTCTGCAGCCGAAAGTAGCTTGTCGCCAAGCAGCCCGCCCTTGACCACGAGTTGCTCATTTGCCCGAGCAAAGTCACGCAGTGCTTTGGCCACGTTGACGGGATCACCGTCGACAAACGCAATAGCGGTCGGGCCAACCAACAAGTCGTCAATCTCGAGTCCGAGATCACGTGCGGCGAACCGCACCAATGAGTTCTTGTAGATCTTGTAGCTGCCTCCGGCTTCGCGTAATGCACGACGCAGCGTCGACATCTGCTCAACGGTCAGCCCGCGATATTCGGTGAGCAATGCTCCCGTACTAGCCGAGAAGCGCTCACGCACTTCGTCAACTACCGCAACCTTTTCTGGTCTTGGGTTGTCCATCGCACCTCCTTTCAAGTCCTTGGGTGGTGCCACCTCATGGCGGCGAAACCGGTGCCAGAAATGACACCGGGCGCTCGCAGATGCGAACGCCCCAGAACAAATCGGAGGTGTTCGCCTCGTCTGGCGCACCCGGGGGTACGTTCGGCTTCCCGAAGGAAGCACCAGAGGTCTCTGGCGAGCAAATTCAGTTGTCACGCTGTTCGCACCTGGCTGGTGCGGCAGCAGAACGATTGATCGTAGTCAGGTTGAGCGATTCAATCGAATCGACTCAGGATGCAGCGGTGCCTTCTTCAATGGCGAACATCCGACCTGGATCGATTTTGACTCCGGGACCCATTGTCGAGGCCAAGGTGATGCGCTTGAAGTAGCGACCCTTTGCCGTTGAGGGCTTTGCCCGCTCAAGTTCTTCGAGGATCGCCCGCAAATTGCTCGCTAATGCGGTGATCTCGAAACTCGCTTTGCCGACTGGCACGTGCACATTGCCGTAACGATCAGTGCGATATTCGACTTTGCCGCCCTTGAAGTCGGCAACGGCTTTCGCAACATCCATCGTTACCGTCCCCGTCTTGGGGTTCGGCATGAGCCCACGCGGACCGAGCACGCGGCCGAGCTTGCCCACCTGCGGCATCAGATCAGGAGTCGAGATTGCCACATCGAAATCGAGCATCCCGCCATCAACTTCAGCGGCGAGATCCTCGGCCCCAACGAAGTCGGCGCCGGCTGCGCGTGCTTCGTTAGCCGCTTCGCCTTGAGCAAACACCGCGATTCGAACGTTCTTGCCGGTACCGGCCGGCAGCGCCACCGTGCCACGAACCATCTGGTCGGCCTTGCGAGGATCGATCCCCAAGCGAACGGCCGCTTCGATGGTTTCGTCGAACTTCGCCGATGCGAGACTCTTTACAAGTTCAAGCGCCTCGCTTGACGAGAAAAACAATTCCCGGTCAAAACGCTTCGCTGCATCGGTGTACTTCTTGCCATGCTTCGCCATTTCGGCTCCCTCGGGTTAGGCACCCCCCGTGCTGTTTCCAGCACTGCGGCGTGCGATGTGACGGTGCCCGGACGAGGTCGTCCCGGTGCACCCATGAAACCGACGAGAGAACCCGGCGGCGATGTGCAGTGTTCAGTCGACGCTGATTCCCATGGAACGAGCAGTTCCCGCTACCTGGAGTTTCGCGGCGTCAATATCGTTGGCGTTGAGGTCAGGCATTTTGATCTGTGCGATCTCCAGCACCTGCGCATCGGTAATCGACCCGACCGTCTCTCGTCCAGCAGTGTTCGCGGCCTTTTCGAGACCAGCGGCCTGCTTGATCAGCACCGAGGTCGGCGGCGTCTTGAGGATGAACGTGAACGAACGATCCTCGTACACCGAAATTTCAACCGGAACGATGGTGCCGCGCTGAGACTCAGTGGCCTCGTTGTACGCCTTGCAAAAATCCATGATCGCCACACCGTGCGGACCGAGGGCAGTACCCACCGGCGGTGCCGGCGTGGCAGCCCCTGCGGGGATCTGGATCTTGACGACGGCCGCAACCTTTTTCTTGGCCATGATTCCTAACTTTCTGGCTGATCCGCGCCTGTGGACGCGAGGGACAAGTGTGCCGGTTGGAGGCAACCGACACAATTCGTGGACTAAAGCTTGGCAACCTGTGCGAACTCAAGCTCGACCGGAGTCTCCCGGCCGAAGATATTCACCAGCACCTTGACCTTGAGTTGATCTTCGTTGATCTCGACGACCTCACCGGAGAAATCAGCGAATGGCCCTTCTTTCACCCGAACTGTCTCACCCAGTTCGTAGCCCAAGCGCGGCTTGCCTCGCTTGGGTGCATCGTCACCTTCGGGCTTTGCCGACAAGAAGGCTTCGACGTCTTTACGCGGAAGCGGTGAAGGTTTGGCCCCTTGGCCGACGAACCCAGTCACCCCTGGGGTGTTGCGGACGACATACCAAGAGTCGTCATCAAGGTTGCAGCGAACGAGCAAATATCCCGGGAACACCTTCTTTTGAACGACGACCTTCTTGCCGTTCTTGATCTCCTCGATGTCTTCCATCGGGATCACGACCTCGTGGATGCTTTTCTCCATGTTCATCGAAGAAATACGGGCCTCAAGGTTCTGTTTGACCTTCTTTTCATAACCCGATTGGGTATGGACAACGAACCAGCGACCGTCGCGATCATACGGGCTCATGGCGATATCTTCGGCCGCTTCCGCGAGCAGCGAATCTTCGTCGAGTACATCGAGCTCAGGCACATCGAGCTCAGGCGAGGCCTGGCTAGCTTCGATCGCGCTGTCAGTAAATTCATCGACGATTTCTGTCATCGGTACCACCTCATCGTCGGAAAGAACTGAACCATCGTCTGTGGTTGAGCTCATGCGTTGAACAACTTCAAAACCAGCTGGCTGAAAACCCAGTCGACCGCGAAAATCAGCGACGTCATGAGAATCAATGCCACCAGCACAATGATTGAGTAATTGCGGGTCTCGGCCCGCGTTGGCCATGCAACCTTGCGAAGTTCGCCACGAACTTCGTGCATCCCCTGGCGACTGAACAAGCGGCTTTCTTTTACCTGCGCCTGGGCAGCACGGGTCGGAGTGCCTCGTTTTTCACGAACGGGTTCGCCGTCTGGGCCGACTTCGCCCTGACGTTGCAACATCCGCTTTTGTTCTCGGTTCATGGCCATGACGGCACACCTTCAGGAAACGTGGGTAGGAAAGACTGGAATTGCACTGGAGCAGGGCACGAGGGACTCGAACCCCCAACCCCCGGTTTTGGAGACCGGTGCTCTACCAATTGAGCTAGTGCCCTAAGGGGGAACTGTCCAGAGTGTGAAGGATAGCAAACGACCCCGGAACTAAAACATCCGCCTCGGCACCGCCCAAACGGAAGGCGGGTCAAGAATCAGCGGGTCTCCTTGTGCAACGTGTGCAGGCGGTCCCACTTGCAGAACTTTTTGAGTTCGATCCGCTCGCGGTCATTGACCTTATTTTTCGTTGTGATGTAGTTACGGCGCTTACAGGTCTGACACTCAAGAGTGACAGCGATGCGCTTGTCGTTTCTGGCCATGGGTTGTGCTCCTGGTCCTTACTTGATGATCTTGGTGACTCGGCCGGCGCCGACAGTACGGCCACCTTCACGAATAGCGAACCGCAAACCTTCTTCCATCGCGATCGGATGGATCAACTCAACCGTCAACTCGGTGTTATCACCAGGCATACACATCTCAGTACCAGTCGGCAACGTCACATGACCCGTCACATCAGTAGTACGGAAATAAAACTGCGGCCGATAATTACTGAAAAACGGCTTATGACGGCCACCCTCAGCCTTCGTCAACACATACACCTGACCCTCAAAATCGGTATGAGGCGTAATCGAACCAGGAGCCGCCAACACCTGACCCCGCTCAACTTCTTCCTTCTTCGTACCCCGCAACAACGCACCAATGTTGTCACCCGCACGACCCTCATCAAGCAACTTGCGGAACATCTCAACACCAGTACAAGTCGTCTTCTGCGTCGGCTTAATACCAATGATTTCGATCTCGTCACCAGTATGAACAATGCCCTGCTCAACCCGACCAGTCACCACCGTGCCACGACCAGTAATCGTGAACACATCCTCAATCGGCATCAAGAACGGCAACTCCGTCGCACGCTCAGGCTGAGGAATATAGGTATCGACCGCCGTCATCAACGACAAAATCTGATCAACAGCAACCTGATCACCCTCAAGGGCCTTCAACGCCGAAACCTTCACCACCGGAACGTCATCACCCGGAAAGTCATACTCAGACAACAACTCACGAACCTCAAGCTCAACAAGATCCAACAACTCTTCGTCATCAACCATGTCAACCTTGTTCAACGCCACCACAATGGCCGGCACACCAACCTGGCGAGCCAACAACACATGCTCACGCGTCTGCGGCATCGGACCATCAGCAGCCGAAACCACCAAAATCGCACCATCAACCTGCGCCGCACCAGTAATCATGTTCTTGATGTAATCAGCGTGACCCGGCATATCCACATGGGCATAATGACGATTCGTCGTCTCATACTCCACATGAGAAATATTGATCGTGATACCACGCTCACGCTCCTCAGGAGCCTTATCAATATTCGCGAACTCCGTAAACGAATTATGCGACGGATCCTGATCAGCCAACACCTTCGTGATCGCCGCAGTCAACGTCGTCTTCCCATGATCAATATGACCCATCGTCCCCACATTCGCATGAGGCTTATTCCGCTCAAACTTCTCTCTGGCCATAACAATGTCTCCTGGGTACGTTCTGTGATCTGGGTGGGAATCTCGCTTCTGGCGGACCAGAGGCATTTCGGGCAACGAGGACAAACTTGGTGCGTTGGTGGCGGCGGTCGGGATCGAACCGACGACAACTCGATTATGAGCCGAGTGCTCTAACCGACTGAGCTACGCCGCCCGGACTCGGCCCCCAACCGCCGAAGCGAATGGATGCCAATGGTACGAGCCCCCTGACAGAATCGAACTGTCGACCTTTTCCTTACCATGGAAACGCTCTGCCGACTGAGCTAAGGGGGCAAACCGGCGACGCGGATGCGACTACGGACCGTGCATGATGCCACGGGCGACGCTTGATCCTCAACTCCTCAGTCCCGATCACCGTTTTACCGCACCTTCACAGCGAATCGAGCGAGCAACCGCCACGAGCACTGATGCCCCAATTCCAGACCAAAGTGCCGATAGGTTGACCATTCGTGGACATCCGACTGGCCCGCCTCGACGATGCCGAGGCAATTCGACAGATCTATAACCAGGAGGTCACGAACTCCACCGTGACCTTCGACCTAGTACCAAGGACTATCGACGACCAAATCACTTGGCTCCAAGCTCGATCAGGCGCCCATGCGGTCATTGTCGCCGACGAAGGCTCCGACATCGTCGGTTTTGCGTCGCTATCGCCATTTCGAGATCGGCCGGCCTACAACAGCACCGTCGAAGATTCGGTGTATGTGCGAGTCGACCAGCGCGGCAAACGGGTCGGTTATCAGCTCCTCGAGGAACTGTTGTCGCTCGCCGCCCAACACGGTTTTCACACGGTGATCGCTCGCATTGTTGATGGCCATCAAGCATCAATCGGCCTGCACCAGAGCCTCGGATTTACCGAGATCGGCACCGAACGCGAGATCGGCCGAAAGTTCGGCACGTGGCTCGATGTCGTCGCGATGCAGAAAATGCTCTGACCAACGACCAGTCGACGTTTTCGCGGTACCGCCGCGAACCACTAACGTGATCGATTCTGGGTCGGTGCCCGAGTGGCCAAAGGGAACGGGCTGTAAACCCGTCGGCATAGCCTACGGAGGTTCAAATCCTCCCCGGCCCACCACGAAGAGCGACCACTCGGTCGCTCTTCTTCGGTTTTCGGATCCTTGTTCGACTTCAACCCAAAGTCACGAAACTCTTCGGTAACACGAATCCCGCACCGAACGAGTCTCAGGCCCACCGCGTCTCAGGCCCACCGAGGTCGCAACCATTGCTACCCTCAGTCCATGCCCAGCTTTGATGTCGTGTCCGAAGTCGATTCTCAAGAAGTTCGCAATGCCGTCGACCAGGCGTCACGCGAACTCACCACCAGGTACGACTTCAAGGGCACTGGATCCACGATCGAATTGACCGCCACCGAAATCGAAATGCGTTCGGTCAGCCAAGATCGACTGAATGCAGTCCGCCAAGTGCTCGAGGAACGCCTCGTCAAGCGCAAAGTTTCACTGAAGGTCCTCGACTACGGCACGGTCGAAGATGCCGCCGGTGGCACCGTGCGCCAAGTTGCGTCACTGCAAGCAGGAATCTCCAGCGACAAGGCCCGCGAGCTCAATAAACACATCAAGAACCTGGGCCTCAAGGGAATTCAGTCCCAAACCCAAGGTGAACAACTGCGGGTAACGGGAAAAAATCGCGACGACTTGCAAGCCGTCATCGCAGACCTCAAAGCCGGCGACTTCGGAATTCCTCTGCAGTTCAACAATTTTCGCGACTGACCACAGACCTATTCGTAGTAGCCCGAGTGGATATACACGCAAGGAATGCCCTCAGCGTGAAACATGTCGTAGTTGCGACGGTCATCTTCGAATGCCAACCGCAGATCAAATCCAAACTGGCGTAGCTCATGGACCGTGCCGCGCTTAAATTCCCGCGAACTTTCGTAATCGCCGAAATCTCGCATGATCAATAGGTCCCATCGCAGCTGATAGCGATGGAGCCAGCCAAGTGTCTGCGTTTGCACCCTCATCGGACGAGCGGTCAGGAGCACCACGCGATAACTGCTGTCGATGACTTCAAGCATGCGAGCAACTTCGTCGATGAGCTCATCGTCGCCGCACGCCTCGAAAAAAGACTCCCAGTCGCGATAAGGACGTTCGAGAAAATGTTGGCGGCCGGCCGCGTCCGATAACACACCGTCCATATCAAAAACCACGGTCGGACCTGGTTCGACTCGGCCATCTCGCCATTGCCAATTACCGGGTGTGCCGACAGGTTGCGGTGAAGTCGCCATGCCGACTCTCTATCAGGCCTGAGACCAGCAGGTCACATGCTCTCGAGCGGTGGATCATCTTGCGATGGCAAAGTTTCGAGTCGCTCGACGATTCCTCCGAACGCTGGCCGCGACACCCACAACGTCTCACCAGCCACAATCACCTGGGCCCATGCTCGGCCGCGGGCGGGACCAATGGCGAGGGTTTTGTCCCCACGGCCGATTAACGACAGCTCACCTCGACGACTCGAAAACACCACGAGTTCGGCAGCAAGTTCGGCGACAACTCGGGTCGCGTTCACCCGCGTCATGATGACAAACATGGTCAGAGCCATGACCATCAATGCACCAACCAACAAGATTGGCCGCCTGATCACAATGCTGATCAACACCACAACGGTGGTGGGGATTGCCGCAACAATTGCCACCATTGTCGGCGACAAACCGCGAGTTCCTGAAAATGCCGACAACGGCTTTTTGCCCGACAACGCCGGGCGAACCCGCTCCACCAGTCGATCAACCGCGACCTGATTGATGTCCGTTGCTGGCATCAATCATCATCGTCTGCGGTCGTCTGACCGAGACGACGGATCGCATCCACCACGCTGGAATCGGCCAAGGTGCTGGTATCTCCAAGAACCTGACCATCAGCGACATCGCGGAGCAACCGGCGCATGATTTTGCCACTTCGAGTCTTCGGCAGTTCAGGCACTGGCCACAATTTTTTGGGACGCGCCGTCGGACCAATCTTGATCGCTACATGTTGGCGAACTTCTTCGATCAATTCGGTTGTGACGTCAATGCCTTCTCGAAAAATGACATAGCCGATGATTGCTTGGCCAGTGACATCGTCATTTGCTCCAACCACTGCGGCTTCGGCCAACGCGTGATGATCGACTAACGCGGACTCGACCTCGGCGGTCGAGACGCGGTGGCCCGAAACGTTCATCACGTCGTCGACGCGACCGAGCAACCAGTAGTAACCGTCTGCTTCGACCTTGCATGCATCGCCGGCGAAGTACTTGCCATCGAACCGGCTCCAATAGGTCTCGAAATAACGGTCGGGGTCGCCCCAAATACCACGCAACATCGACGGCCACGGTTTCGTAATGGTCAGATAGCCAGCACCAACGTCGACCCGCTCGCCTTCGTCATCTACCACTTCAATCGAAACACCTGGAATCGGGTGGGTAGCTGAACCAGGCATCAACGTCGTGACACCCGGCAGCGGAGTGATCATGTGTGCGCCGGTTTCGGTTTGCCACCACGTATCGGAAATCGGGCAGCGCCCACCACCGATATTGGTGTGATACCAAACCCACGCTTCGGGATTAATCGGCTCGCCGACGCTTCCGAGCACTCGCAGGCTCGACATGTCATGGGCGGCGGGCTCGGCATCCCCCCACTTCATGAAGGTACGGATCGCTGTTGGTGCGGTATAGAGCTGAGTCACTTTGTAGCGTTCAACGATCGACCACAAACGATCGCGAGCTGGCGTATCGGGAGTTCCTTCATAGATCACTGAGGTCGCACCGTTAGTAAGTGGCCCGTAAACGATGTAACTGTGCCCAGTCACCCAACCGATATCGGCGGCACACCAATACACGTCGGTGTCGGGGTGTAGGTCAAAGACGTACTTGTGGGTGAATGCAACTTGGGTCAAATACCCACCAGTGGTGTGCATGATGCCCTTGGGGTGCGCAGTCGTTCCCGAGGTGTAAAGCAAATACAGCAGGTCTTCACTCGCCATATGTTCCGGTGGACAATCTGGCGAAGCATCTGCCATGAGGTCGTGATACCAGTGGTCTCGACCTTCGACCATGGTGACCGGGCTGTCGGTCCGATTTACCACGATGGTCGCAACAATTGAAGGCGTCGCCTCGAGCGCTTCATCTACTGCTGGCTTCAAAAGGGCAGGCACACCACGACGAAAACCGCCGTCGGCAGTGACAATAACTTTGCAATCAGCATCGTTGACTCGGTCACGGATGGAGTCAGGCGAAAACCCGCCAAAGATGCACGAATGGGCCGCGCCGATGCGAGTGCAAGCCAACATCGCAACCGGGAGCTCAGGAATCATCGGCATATAGATCGCAACTCGATCGCCGCGTTCGACGCCGAGCGATTTCAACACGTTGGCGAATTTCGAAACTTCATCGAGCAGGTCGGAATAGGTAATCGTGCGAGTGTCGCCAGGCTCACCTTCCCAGTGGTAGGCAACCCGATCGCCGCGACCGGCTTCAACATGGCGGTCTAAGCAGTTGTAACTGACATTTAGCGTTCCGCCTTCGAACCACTTTGCGTTCGGCAACTGCCAATCGAGCACGGTGTCAAAATCGTCAAACCAACTCAGTAGCTCGCGTGCTTGTCGAGCCCAAAATGCTTCGTAATCACTTTCGGCCTCGTCATAGAGCGAGCGATCGGAAACTAACGCATTCGCCTTGAACTCGTCCGACGGCGGATAGTGCCGGTGCTCGTCGAGATAGTCCTCAATAGTTGAATCAGTCATTGCAGTTCTACCCCGTCGTTGAAATCGGTGGTGACAAAACACATTGACAATTCACCAGTACCAGACCCTAGTTCGTGCGGCATTTCCACACGAGCGGCATGCGACATCAGCGCCCACATCGAGATGATCACTTGATCCACTCAAAGACGGTAAACCCACCGAGTCCAGCAGGGTCAAGAAGTGCTTCGCTCTCGCCAATACGCGACCGAGCGCGTAACGCGAGTAAGTCGCCGAGGTGGGCGCGTTCGTTCCAAATTTGCCGGCCTTGGTCGACCAGATCGCTCATGCCGTGCATCGTCAAAAATGCAGCTTGGCTCGATATGACGGTTGGACGACGTACCGACCCGAGTTGCGTCGCATCGACTTCACACGTGATGTCTTGTGTGCCAAGCGCTTTGAGGGGAGAATCCCCCCGCTGGTTATTTCGGTAGGTGCGAAGCCATTCGCCGACCGGTCGCATCGCAAGATCTTCGGTGGGCGAGGCGTAATCGATGATGACGAGTCGACCCTGATCGATGATGTCGAGTGCACTAGCCACCCACGCCGCGGCCTCATGTTGCAGTGGTATGCGCGCCCCTACGCTCGCATCGGGAACAAGGCGATCGGCCTGAACGGCATCGCTGTCGATGGCTGGAACCACTATCTCGACCAACGTTGCATTCATGATCGACGACGTTGGATCGATTCCGGCTCGCACTTCGAGCCAACCCGATGGACCACGTTCGAGCACGCGAAATGGAAGGTTGTCGAGGAGTTCATTAGCCAATACCACGCCAACGATCGCCATTGCTGGCAAATCGGGAAGCGACACACATCGCGGTCCTCGTCCTGCGGCCTCAGCCTGCGAGCCAGCACTCTCATCGTCTTGGGGCGGGAAGGCTAACGAACCATCAAGAATCGGGAGGTACTCGCGATGCTGCTCGCGCAACGCGGCGGATCGCTCGACCAGCACATAGGTCAATGCCGACGAACACTTGGGCTCAGCCATCAAGATGCTTCGCGCCAGCATCCCTGATCCAGCTGCGGCTTCGACCACGGTGAACGGATCAGGCCGGCCCAACTGGTTCCACCAAAGGTCAAGGGCACGAGCAATGACGGCACCGAATAGCGGCCCGACCTCCGGGCTGGTCAGAAAGTCGGCTCGACGTCCCGCCTGTCCAACCCCCGACGAGTAAAATCCGTGAACCGGGTCGTAGAGCGCTAAATCAACGATCTCGTCGAAGCCGATCGAACCATGGCGGCCGATACGCGCTGCCGCCTCAGTGTCGAGGGGCGTCGGCATTGCCTTCGCTCAGTGCCCGAGCGTTACGAGATTGACTGAACTCGTGAAGTGGGCAACCACCCCAGGAACGATGCCGTAAATGAGGGTGACCGCGACGGTCAATACCAACGCAATCGACAGCGATGCCGGGACTCTGATGGGAGTGCGGTCACCATCAACCGGTTCTTCCATGAACATGAACCGGACGACACGAAGATAATAAAACGCCGCCACCACCGAATTGATGGCCACGAGCACCGCCAAGCTGTAGCCAGCGACTGTTCCAGCCGACGCCAATGATTGGAAAATGACGAGTTTCGCAAACCATCCGCCCATGGGCGGGATGCCTGCCAGCGAAAACAAGAAGATGCCCATGCAGACAGCAAGCGTTGGCGCGTATTGGAACAGACCGCTGAAACTGGTGATCTCGGCTGACTTGGTCTTGCGAGCCACCGCGATAACCACCGCGAATGCACCCAAGTTCATGACGACGTAAATAACCAAATAGGTAACGATCGCCTTGAGTGCTCCATCGGCGATGGCTCCGCCGCCACCCGCTATCGCAAACGGCGCCAAGATGTACCCCGCCTGGGCAATCCCCGAATAAGCCAGCATCCGAACGATGTTGGTTTGGCGGAGTGCAATGAGGTTGCCAACGATCATGGTCGCGGCAGCCAGCGCCCACATCAGGGGTTCGAACACGTCGCTTCGGCCCATGAACGCGATGAACACGAGTTCGAGCAGCGCAACAAAACCGGCCGCCTTCGAGGCGGTCGCAAGAAATGCCGTCACTGGTGTGGGAGCGCCTTCATAGGTGTCTGGTGCCCAGGTATGAAATGGCACTGCGGAAACTTTGAATCCAAACCCAACAATGACAAACACAATGGCCAACACGATCATCGGCTTTGCATCGCCGATGTCGCCGCCCACTCGCGCTCCAATCTCAAACAGGTTGGTCGAGCCAGAAAATCCGTAGATCAAACTCATGCCGTACAGCATCACTGCTGAGGCGAACACACCCATCAGGTAGTACTTGAGACCTGCTTCGTTCCCTTTCAAGTCACGCTTACGCCATGCGGCCAACAAATAAGCCGGAATCGAGAGCAACTCAAGCGCGACAAAGATCCCGATGAGGTCGCGCGCCGAGGCCATCACCATCATCCCGAGAACTGAGGACAGCACCAGGATGTAGTACTCCCCTTCCCAGTAGTCGCCTTCAGCAATCGTGTTGGTCGACAACAAGACCACTACATAGCCCGCTAACAAAAACACGCCGGTCAGCACCAACGTGAACTGGTCGACGACGTAAGCGCCCCCGAACATCACCCGAGGCGACCCATTCACTGCAAGCGTCAGAACAGGAATCGCCGCAACCAACAGGCCGATGCCGGCAAGCGATGACAACGCGCCTTTGGCGCTGCGCGGCGCAAACAAGTCCACCATGATCATGATCACGATGAACGCGACGATGATGATTTCGGGCGCGATTGCGTGGTAGTCGACGTGTGGCGTCTGCCATTGTCCCGAAGTCAGCGCGGCGAGCATTGTTGGCTCAGTTCCCGACCGCGAGGACGTGTGACATGACGTGGGTAAGAACCGCGGGATCAGTCACTTTGAAAATGAGACCAGGGAAGAACCCGAGGATCACGATGCCGGCGAGCATCGGCAACCACGCGACCCACTCGAGCAAGCTCACGTCATGGAGATGAGGGTCATTTGCGAACTCATCTGATGGTGTGCCAAACGCGGTGCGTTGGTAGAGCCACAAGAGGTAGCCAGCGGCCAACACCGTGCCAATCGCAGCCACGACCATGTAGCCGCGGAAGAGTCCGACGTGGCCGAACTGGGTATCCCATGCCGAGAGAATCGCCGGGAACTCGCCCCAAAAACCGGCCAATCCAGGAAGTCCCAGCGATGCCATGGTAGTGATTCCGAGAATCCAGCCGAGGTGAGGCATCGAAACCAACATGCCGCCAAGTCGTTTGATCTCCAGCGTGTGATACCGCTCCTTGACCGAACCGGCTACGAAGAAGAGCATGCCGGTGATCAGGCCATGGGCAACCATCCCGAAGATAGCCGCGTTCATACCGATCGCTGTCAACGATGAAATAGCGAGCATCACGTAACCCATGTGCGCAACTGACGAAAACGCGATGAGGCGTTTCATGTCGGTCTGAGCCAAGCAACACAACGCGCCATAGACGATGCCGATGACCGCCAACAAACCAATCCATGGCGCCCACGACTGGGCCGCTCCCGGCAAAATCGGAATGGCGATCCGAATAAATCCGTATGTTCCGAGCTTCAGCAGCACCGCAGCCAAGATCACCGAACCAACGGTTGGTGCCTGGGTATGCGCGTCAGGGAGCCACGTGTGGAACGGGAAAATCGGGACCTTGATACCAAAGCCCATGAACATGCCGCCGAAGATCAACACTGCCGCCATCGACGACAAACCCTTCGCCGCGAGCGGCAGCTGTTGCATGTCGAAGGTGTGCATCGCGACACCGTCGACCAGCACCTTGTCGGTGAGGAAATAGAGCGCCAAGAAACTGACGATCATGAGCGCAGAACCAAACAGCGTGTACAGGAAGAACTTGATCGAGGCATATTGCCGCTGCTCGCCACCCCATACGCCGATCAGGAAGTACATCGGCAGCAACACGATTTCGAAGAAGACGAAGAACAGAATCAAATCCTCGGCCAAGAACGATCCGATCATCCCGGTTTCGAGAATCAGAATGAGTACGAGGAACGCTTTCGGGTTGCGAGGCTCGGGGAAATGGTTCCACGAATAGATGATGCACAACGGCACAACGAGCAGCGTCAAGGCCAGCAGTGGAAGCGAAATACCATCAAGGCCCATGTGGTATCGGCTGTTGATGAACTCAATCCACGGTTTGTCGACGACGAACTGAAACTCACCCGCATGGGAGTAATCAAAGTTGACGAGCAGCAGCACGCCAATAGCGGCTGTAACCAACGTCGTGACCAAAGCAACGACCTTGTGGAGTTGCTCCTCAGCCTTCGGTATCACCAACATGATGGCGACACCGATTAACGGCACGAAGGTTGCGAGCGAAAGCCCCCAGCTATCAAGAAACGATTTCATCGGATGTCCCAAACTCCTAGACGAAGATGACCAAGATGATGGCGAGGAAAGCCACGCCGGCGAACAGAAGGGCTGCGTACTGCTGCACTCGACCGGTCTGCATGTGGCGCAGTGCCTCGCCTGACTCGTCGGCACCAGTGCCGGTCGACAAGACGAGACCGTCGATTACTTTTTGATCCACTTGGGTATAGAGAGCGCGTCCCGAAGCGACTGCACCTCGGCCTGCGCTGTTCACCACCGTGTCGATCACCTGATTATTGAACCAATAGGACGCTCGAGCGACGGGGCCCTTTACGCCCCCGACGACCACATCGGTATAGAGGTGGTCCAAGTAGAACTTGTTTTCGAGCACCTTGTAGCCCCAGGCGAACGCACGAACCTTGTCTCGAAGGCCAAGGAACACACTCTTGCGGCGCCAGAAGTATTGGTAGGCCACGAAAATCGCGATTCCCGCCACCACGGTGGTCCCAACCGCGAGCCCAACGTTGAACTCAGCATGATTGATTTCGGGAAATGCGAAAGTCGGTTCGACAAAATGTTCGAATCTGGTCGTGTAATCGAAACTTCCGACTTTAAAGAAATTGGGCAAGTTCAAAAAGCCCAACACGATCGCGCCAATTGCCAAAATCCAAAGTGGAATGGTCATCACCTTGGGCGACTCATGCGGAGTGCCGTGGCCGCGGTATTCGCCAAAGAAGGTCAGATAAATCAAGCGACTCATGTACAAACACGTCATCGCGGCTCCGATGACACCGAGCACCAGCATCAATACATAGGGATGCTGTTGGCCGTTCAATGAACCAGCCAAGACTTCATCCTTAGACCAGAACCCGGCAAACGGGAACAGACCCATGAGTGCGATCGTGCCAATGATGAACGTGGCAAAAGTCGCGGGCATGAACTTGCGCAACCCGCCCATCTTTCGCATGTCGAAGGTGTGATGCGCGGCATGACTTACCGACCCAGCGCCAAGGAACAGACACGCTTTGAAAAAGGCATGAGTGAAGAGGTGGAAAATCGCACCAGTCCATGCGCCAACGCCTAGTGCCATCACCATGTAGCCGAGTTGGCTAATGGTCGAATAGGCCAGGACCTTTTTGATGTCGGTCTGGACAAACGCCAAGAGCGCGCCAGCGACAATCGTGATGCCACCGATCACCGCTATGTAATTGACGAAGTTCGCTCCGATGTTCAGGCCTTCGTAAAACACCGAATACAAACGTGCGATGAGATACACGCCGGCGACCACCATCGTGGCGGCGTGAATCAATGCCGAGACCGGAGTGGGGCCAGCCATGGCATCGGGAAGCCAGGTGTGAAGCGGGAATTGTCCCGACTTCGACGTGACCCCGCCGAACAGGCACAGGCCACCAACTAACAGCAGCGTCTGATTCGCCCCCGGCGACAACGCGTACTGGTTGATATGCAAGACATTGAAACTGGTTGCTCCGGCCGCATAAAAGGTGATGACCACACCGATGATGAGTCCAACGTCACCTACCCGGTTGGTCAAGAACGCCTTGAGCGCGGCATCGGAGTTCTTTTTGTCTTCCCACCAGTGGCCAATCAGGGCAAACGAACACACGCCGACAAGTTCCCAGCCCGTCAGCATCTGAATGGTGTTCGATGACGTGACGTAGAACAACATCGCGGCGCTAAACAGGCTCAGGAATGCGTAGTAGTGAGTGAAGCGCACGTCGCCATGCAGATATTCCTTGGAATAAATGTGCACTAGCAAGGAAATCGCCGTGACCGTGAACAGCATCAGGATCGACAAGCCGTCAGCGATGAAACCGAACTCAAACTTGAGGCTTCCCCACTCGAACCAAGTCCAACGGGCCACAATCGGCGACGCTTTGGCTTCGTGTTCGGCTGATGCCGCGGCCTCAGTCGCAGCAGGCTC
>JBAXIB010000028.1:0-26231 GCA_037138595.1 Actinomycetes bacterium
TCAACGTGATAGCGGGTCAACCGGTGGCGGTGGCGGTGGCGGTGGCGGCGGAGGCGGAGGCGGAGGCGTGAGTCCCGGACCATTGACGAGTGTTAACGGGATCACCGTGTCGAGTACAATCGCGTCGCAGTTGGCGAGTTTGATGAGCGCGGCATCGAACGCCGGGTTCAATCTCGGCGGCGGCGGTTACCGTGATTCGGCTTCGCAAATTGCGCTGCGTCGAGCCCATTGCGGAACGAGTGATTACGCCATCTACCAGATGCCCGCGTCGCAATGTCATCCACCGACTGCACCACCTGGGATGTCCATGCACGAACTTGGGTTGGCAGTCGATTTCACGAACAACGGCAAATTACTCGGCCGCGGTGACGCAGCGTTTGCCTGGATGCAAGGCAACGCAGGCTCGTATGGGTTTATCAACCTGCCCAGCGAGCCATGGCATTGGTCAACCAACGGCAATTAATCTCACGGTCGTTCGTGCATCGCAGTCCTCAGCTAATCGGGCGGAGGTGGACCAGCATGTTGGCGTATCCACGCATGCATCGCGATGCCGGATGCGACTCCTGCGTTGATTGATCGCGTCGAGCCAAATTGTGAGATCGAACAAACCAGCGGCATTGCTTGACGCGCGGTGTCCGATAGACCGGGACCTTCTTGACCGAACACCATGATGCAGCGGCGCGGCAAGATCGTGGTTTCGATTGGGACCGATCCGGGCAAGTTGTCGATCCCAATCAACGGGAGCTCGTGATCAGTTGCCCAGCTCACGAGATCTTCGATTGTTGGATGATGACGAATGTGTTGATACCGATCAGTCACCATCGCGCCCCGTTTGTTCCATCGGCGAAGCCCGACGATATGGACCTCGGCGGCCATAAATGCATTGGCATTTCGTACGACCGTGCCGATATTCATGTCGTGCTGCCAGTTCTCGATCGCAACGTGAAAGCCGTGCCGATGTTGGTCGAGGTCATCGATAATTGCCGCAGTAGACCAATAGCGGAATCGATCTACGACATTGCGGCGGTCACCGTCAATCAGTAACTCGGGGTCGTACCGAGGTTCATCAGGCCATGGCATCGATGTCGGCCATGGCCCAACGCCGACTTCTTCTTCGATTCCGGACTCTTCGTTTCCGGGTTGATCGAAGTTTGATTCCCGACTCATGGATGTTGTCGGGAACGAATCCCGGGGCACCCTCTGATGATTTGGTATGCGTACATGCTGGCGAATGCCATGGTCAGCACGCCGACGAGCCCGCCCAAGTTGGGACCAAGCACCATCGTGACCATTGCGGTTATCGCGATTGCAAACAGCACCGCGCTTAATCCGCGTGTCACGGCTGCGAGCGAACCCAGCGGGGGATGCTCGCCACGTATGGCAGATCGCTCATTTTGGTCCGACGCCATAGAAAAGAGTTGGTGGAGCTCCGGTGCATCGACGCGCAAGTGAGCCTCGATCTCGGAAAGTCGTCGCTGTTCATCGTGATCGAGCATGGCCACGCATCGTGCCACGGATCAGCACGCGGCGCCTTATGGAATGTCGATCGGCCCCATTGGAGTGTGTTCTTCAGTCTGGTCGGCGTACCATCAACTCGGCGAAAGACCCCGGCGAAAGATGACAATGAACATCAACGATTTGGTTGAGATTGAAAGCATCAAACGAGTCAAGTATCGGTATATGCGCACGCTTGACCAAAAGTTATGGGACGAGATGGCGACGTGCTTTACCGTCGATGCGGTCGCTGGCTATAGCGGGGGCAAATACACCTATGAGGGACGCGATTCGATTCTTGAGTTCCTTTCGACATCGATGGGTGCCGACACCTTCCACTCGAGTCATCGCATTCACCAGCCGGAAATCGATCTCACGAGCGCGACGAGCGCGATCGGAACTTGGGCAATGGACGACGTCGTGATCATGACTGACTGGAATCTAACGATTCGTGGTGCAGCGTTTTACGAGGACGAATACGCCAAGGTTGATGGTGAATGGAAGATTGCTCGAACCGGTTACAAGCGAACCTATGAAGAGATTCAGCCCCGGGCTGACGTCACTGGCCTTCGCCTGACCGCCAGTTGGTGGTCAACCGGTGGCGTGAGCGAAATCGACGTCTAGGCCGCTTATGGGGACGCTCCTCACCCAGCTCATTCCACTCGCGCTCGGCGCTGCCATCAGCCCCGTCTTATTGGTTGCGGTGCTCTTCATCTTGAGCAGTAATCACCGTCCAGCTGCTCGGGCAAGTGCCTTTCTGGTCGGTTCAGCCGCGGTGCTCGCAATCATCGCTGTTGTTTTTCTCGACGTCTTCAAGCGCATTAGTCATGTCGCGGCCGGGGCTTCGCCGACTGATTCAATCGTCGATTTTGTTCTCGGCGTGCTGTTGCTGAGTCTTGGCGTAGGAAAAATTGTTGAGTACCTGCGCTCACGCGGCGCCACTGACTCGCCGCCGCCGGCGAAGAGCTCGGACGATGCCGATTCATTGTTGGCGGCCAAGCGCGCCAGCGGCGGACTTGTTTCCGCTTCGTTCTTGGGTGTCGCATTGATGGCGTCGAACGTGACGACCTTGGCGCTGTACCTCGCGGCGCTGAAGGTTATTAGTTCCGCCGATGTCACCGTCACTGATCAAGTGTTTTCGGTAACCATGGTGGCGGTTATCGCACTCTTCACGGTGTGGTTTCCGATCTTGCTTACGGTGGTCATGCCGGCAACTTCGAGACGCGTGCTCGGCGCGATGAACGCGTTTGTAGCCGCGCATCGAGCCTTAATCACCGGCATATTCTGTTTGGTATTTGGCCTGTACCTCGTCTTGAAGGCGACTTGATCAACGGCGCGTCCAAATGGGCCTTGAAATCCGTTGATCCGCGGTTAGCGGTCTTCACGGTTCCGGACTCGGCACCGGTGTTGCGGCCGATGGGCGAGTCTGTCGTTCGCCGATCAGCGGCGGTTCATCGGCAAGTGCTTCAAGCGACGCGATGCACATCATGGTGTAAATATCGACAAGTTCGCGTCGGTGCATGCGGCGATTAACCCAAGAGTCGACAAGACCTTCAAGCCCACTGATCAAGATGGAAACACCTGCGGTCGCGGTGGTGACGGTCAACCCATAGTGCTCGGCTGCTCGTTCGCCGTAAAACTGACTGACCTCTTCGTGGAAGGCCCGGCAGTACTTCGCCCCCGGGTCCGATGTTGGCGAGGCCTGAACCATGATCGCGAGGACTGTTCCTCGCTGGGCTAACACGTCAAGCCACACCGTAAGTGATCGTCGAATTGCGTCTTCGAAACCGGTTGCACCCTCGAGGGCGGCACAGACCCGCTGCCGAAGCGCAGTCATTTCCCGGTCGTACAGAGCGATCACCACATCTTCGGCGTCATGGAAATAGCGATAGCCGAGTGCTTTGCTGACCCCCGCGCGTGCCGCGACCCCTTCCATCGTTACCGCTTGGGGTCCGATTTCTCCGAGTAGTTCGATAGTGGTGTCGAGGAGTTGGCCGCGCCGGCCATCGGCAGAAAGGCGCCGGCGAGGCTGCGGTTGATTCACGTCGATTGCTCCAGACACCATGGCGTGGACCTTATCGGCCGTTGCTTGCCCCGGAACTGCGACGAACTTGTCCATGGCTGCTTACGATGTCGAGATGGTTCCTGATGCGATTGCTCTCACGAATTTGTTGTATCGCTACGGCGAACTCATGGATCTTGGTGATTTCGACGGCGTTGCAGATTTACTCGGTGATGTTGTGGTGACGGTTGATGGCATGCAGGGCGAACAATCAGGGCGAGCCACGATTTTGTCGATGTATGTTGATTGGACTCGCCGCTATGAGGATGGAACACCCCGAACGCGCCATCTGATTTCGAATCCGATCATTGACGTAGACGTCCAGTCAAAGACCGCGACAGTTCGCAGTTCCTACACTGTGCTGCAGCAAGTCCAGGGCCAACCGTTGCAGCCGATCATCGTTGGTCGTTACCACGACACGTTTCGCCAAATCGACGGCGAGTGGCAGTTCGCTCGACGTCACCTTTTCACCGATCTCATTGGTGACCTGTCGAATCACTTGCTCCACGACTTGGGCTGATCAGCGTCCAGCATCACCGGTATGAATTCGGTGGGCTGCCGACAACACTGCCTTGAGTGATGCGGTGATGATGTTGGGGTGGGTGCCTACTCCCCATCGGGTGGCGCCATCGGTATCGATCGTTTCGACGTAGGCGACTGCTGTCGCGTCGGAACCTGAACCGAGCGAATGTTCGTGGTAGTCGACGACGTCAAACTCGATGCCTACGCCATCTCGCAGGGCATGAACCAGCGCGTCGATTGGACCAGTGCCCTGACCGGTGACCGTGATTGGCTCGCCGTCGACAATGAGTTGGGCGGTCAATGTCGAAATATCGTCGTCTGCAGTGGCAATTTCGTGGCTACGAAGGGCAAATGTCGGGTGGGTCGGCAAATACGTCGAAGTGAAGGTGTCCCACATGGCATCCGGAGTAATTTCCGTGCCGCTTTGTTCGGTGATGGCTTGAATACTTTTCGAGAACTCAACTTGCAGGCGTCTCGGCAACGCGAAGCCATGCTCGAATTCCATGATGTACGCGACGCCGCCCTTGCCGGACTGGCTATTAACGCGGATGACCGCTTCGTAATTGCGCCCAACGTGAGCTGGGTCGATAGGCAAATAGGGCACACCCCAAAGCGCGTAGTCGTGCCCGTTGCCGGCGGCTTCAGCTTCGGCGTAGATGGCTGAGAACCCTTTTTTGATCGCGTCCTGATGCGAGCCAGAAAAGGCGGTGTAAACGAGGTCGCCTACATAGGGATGGCGCTCATGGACTGGTAAGCGATTGCAATACTCAGCCACTCGCCGAAGCGAGTCAATGTCGGTGATGTCGAGTTCGGGATCGACCCCTTGACCGAACAAATTCAGCGCAAGCGTGACGATGTCAACATTTCCGGTGCGCTCGCCGTTGCCAAATAAGGTTCCTTCAACTCGATCAGCGCCAGCCAAGACACCAAGTTCAGCCGCTGCAACGGCACATCCTCGGTCGTTATGTGGATGGAGCGATAACACGATCGAGTCGCGATTATGTATTTGGCGCAAGAACCATTCGATGGTGTCAGCATAAATATTCGGGCTATACATCTCGACCGTGGCCGGCAAGTTCAAAATAAGCGGCCGTTCAGGAGTTGGCTCGATTACTTCAGCTACTGCGTTGCAGATTTCAACCGCATAGTCGAGTTCGGTGCCGGTATAACTCTCGGGCGAGTACTCATAGCGAATTGCTGTTCCCGGCACAGTCTCTTCGAACTTGCGGCACAAACGAGCGGCGTTCACAGCGATGTCGATGATCCCCGCTTTGTCGAGACCAAAGACGATTTTGCGTTGCAACGTCGAAGTTGAATTGTAGAAGTGCACAATCGCGCTCGGCGCGCCGATCAAACATTCGTAGGTGCGTTCAATAAGATCTTGTCGACACTGGGTCAGAACTTGGATGGTCACGTTGTCGGGGATCAGATCTTCGTCGATCAATTTGCGGACGAAGTCGTAGTCAGGCTGGCTTGCCGACGGGAAGCCCACTTCGATTTCGGTGAAACCCATCGCAACCAGGGTGTCGAACATGCGACGCTTGCGATCAGGATCCATTGGATCAATCAATGCTTGATTGCCGTCACGAAGGTCGACTGAACACCACTGTGGCGCTTTTGTGAGCTGGTTGTTTGGCCAGGTGCGATCGACAAGGCTGATTGGCACGACCGGCTGGTACCGGTCGAACGGCATCGTTTTGGGGGTGGCGGGCGGAGCAGACATGGCAACCAGTTCCTGGCTAGGAGCTAACTCGGGCGGAAAATTTCGGCGATAACACTTGGCTTGAGAACGCAAGAAGCTCCCGGCCCGAGGGCGCAGGAGCTTCAGCGAGCACCGGTAGTTGGTGCTCGCTTAGTGGAGAAGGAGGAGGCTCATCGTCGAAATCATCCTCCGCAGTATCGCCCGCCGGGCGGCAAACGTCAACGTCAGGACATTTTTTCGGCGAGCGCGTGCGGTCGAGGACTACCGTCGCTTCATTGGGCGGGCGCCCACGTCGACGAAGTGTGAATCGACGTGTGCTCTTACTGAGGGGGAATTCATGGCGACAAACCGCTTGGCTCGCACCGCGCTCATTGGGATTGGGTTAGCCGTTTCATTGGTGGCCGTTTCCTGCGGTTCAACGGCGACGACTCGCCAGTCAAGTGGCTCGTCATCGGCGACCGCTGAGGCAACTGATGTCACGATTGCCGCTTCCGGTGCACCAAAAATTGGCGGGACATTGACCTACGCGCTGGACGCGGAGTCAGACGGTTGGGATCCAACGAAGAATCGCTGGGCTAGCGCCGGCACTGAAGTCGGACTTGCGATTTTTGATCCGCTTGCCGCCTATGACGTGAATGTGAAGGCGCAGCCTTACTTGGCGGAATCGTTTACTCCCAATCCCGAGTTCACCCAATGGACCATTACGTTGCGATCGGGGGTGACGTTTCATGACGGCACTCCACTGACTGCGGACGTACTCAAAACTATTTTTGCTGCGCATCAAGCATCGGCACTGACCTCACCGGCGATCGCCAACCTTGACCATGTTGAGGTGACCGGCCCGCTTACTGCGGTGTTTTACATGAAGCAGCCATGGGCGGCTTTTCCGTCCTCACTGACCGGACAGCTGGGAATGGTGCCGAGCCCGACGATGCTGGCCAGCCCCGATGGATCGCGCCATCCCGTCGGAACTGGCCCGTTCAAAATGGATTCGTGGACTCCCGACAGTTCGCTGGTCACCTCAAAAAACCCGTCCTATTGGCGAACTGATGACGCAGGCGTGCGACTGCCGTATTTGGCGGGAGTCACCTTTACCGTGATTACTGAGGCGCCATCCAAGGTCAATGCGGTTCTCGCGGGAGATGCAGACATGGCTGCGACCTCGACGCCGTCGGCCGTTATCAAAGCTGATGCTGAGGCGAAAGCAAGCAGATTGCAGTTGGTTGAGAATCGGGGCGAAACCGAAGAGGCATTCACGATGCTCAATGCTGAAGTAGCACCGTTTGACGAGTTAGTTGCTCGCCAAGCGGTGGCCTATGCAACCAACACCGATGAGTACATCGCAGCGGTTGATCAAGGTGCGACGCAGAAAGTAACTGGTGTATTCCGCGAAGGCACTCCCTATTACGCCGACTCGCCGTATCCGGCATTTGACCTTGAACATGCCAAAGCGTTGGTGCAGCAGTACGAAACCGAAACGGGAAAGCCGCTCGCGTTCACGTTGATGGAAGATGCGACGACGGCCGGAGCGTTGCAAGGGCAGTTCCTGAAGGCGCAGTGGGAAGCCGCGGGCATGAAGGTCACGATCTCGCAAATGGATCAGAGCACGCTGATCATCAATGCGGTGACCGGCAAATACCAAGCGACCGCTTGGGGTCAGTTCGGTTCGCCTGACCCTGACTACGACTACGTATGGTGGACATCCGCGAACGCAGCGCCGGTTGGCGCGCTCGGTTTGAATATTGCTCGCAATAAAGACCCGCTGGTCGATCAGGCGCTGAATAGCGCGCGTGGTTCTAACGATGACAGCGTTCGCAAAGCGGCCTATGCCACGGTCGCGACGCGATTAAACATTGATTTGCCTTACATCTGGCTCGCTCGGGGCCATTACGTGGTTATCGCAGCGAATGCGGTTCGGGGAATTCTCCAGGGACCATTGCCGGGTGGCGAAGAGTCCTATCCCATCGGGGGTCCGGGCGGATTTGGCGTGGTGACACGACTGACTCAAACTTGGCTGGACCGCTAACGCAGATCACTGGCCCGTTGCTACGGGTCTCGGGGCCGATTGACCCAACCGCGTTCGTCATCGATATTTCGATACCAGCCACCAGCCGCGTGCGTTCCGCCGTCACAGTGGATCGTCGTGCCGGTGACGAATGCTCCGAGATCTGATGCCAAGAACAGTGCGGCTCCGGCCGCGTCACGTGCTTCGCCGAGTCGGCCGATCGGAACCCACGACGGAATGCGGTCGCGGTCATCGTGGGTAAGCCATCGGTCATAAGGCAGTTGCAAAGACTTGGTGACATCGGGGGCGATGTCGTTCACACGAATTCGGTTACGACCGACGTCGACAGCCAAGCTTCGACTGAATTGAGTAATGCCCGCCTTGAATGCTGCATAAACCGGATGCTGCGGTATGCCGCGGAACGCTTCGACAGTGGTGAGGTTGATGATCGAGCCGCCGGCGCCAGCGTCAATCATTGGACGAAGCGCGGCTTTGGTCATTCGCAGCACATGCGAAACGTTGATGGCATACAGGTCGTTCCATTCGGCTTCCTCGATGTCGACGACCACGACTGATGCTCCGTGACTTGCGAACAGGTCACAGATGGCTTGGCCAATGCCACCCGCACCGCCAGTGACAACTGCGACTTTGTCAGTCAACATCAGCCGGCTGCGACCGATCCGAAGTCGGTAAAACCAGACGGGTCATGGCGTCCGATGGTGCTGTGCTCGAACAGTCCCCACCCTTCTGCGCCATTGATCGTCGCTCGTCCGACGTGGTCGACAACGCCGAACTGCACCATCCCGGCAATCGCGGGGTCGGCCAAATCAACCGCATGGCGATCGATCCAATGACGGCCTTTCCACATGCCATGGTTCCAACTTGAGTCGCCGCCGTATCCAGATCCGCAGTTGAGCGGGTTGTAGCCAAGTGAGGCGACTTCGACGGTCAACGCGGTGCCATCTGGTTCGGTGAGGTGGACGGTAGTGCCAGTTGGGATTCGAGTCCCGGGTTGATAGCGAGTTTCGAATCTTGGCCATCCGAGTTGTTCGATCGGTCGGCCTGACGCCTCGGGCCAAACGCGAGTTGCCTCGTTGAGTATTCGATGCCCGAATCCGTCTTCTTGAGCGATCACTATGAGCGCGAATTTTTCGAAGCGCATCGGGATGTACATCCACCAAAAACCGAAGTCGGGATCGGGCTCATCGACGCTGCGCCCGGCGGGTTCGGATTCGCCAACGGGTCGGATTCCCCAGGATCGATCACGAGTTCCTACCCAGGTGTCAGGGTTGACCGCGATGTCGGTGCCTTCGAAACGCAAGGTGCCTTCCCAAGTACCAACTTGGGCGAATCGTTGGGCATCAAGAATGACTTTTCCACCTTGGCGCATGACGTGGGGGACTTCATCGACCGCGGGGAATGATCCAGTCCATGTGAGATCGAACGCGATTCCTGAGGCATCGGCTTCGCACACCAACCGCACCACTTTGAGCGGATCGATGACTTCGATTCGGTACGGACCGACGGCTTGATTCAGTCGATCATCGTTGATGGCATCAGACATGCGAACACTGACTTGGTGGTTTCCTTGTCGAACGGTCGCATAGGCATCGGTGGTGCCGAGGTTGGGATACACCCCAAGGCCGGTAATGAGGAAAATGTCGCCGGTGCGATCATGCGCGTTGAAATAGCAGCGGTCATAGGCGTTGCGATCGCTCGAAATGACATGAGCGATGGGAAGTGGTGCTTGGTGAATTGGAAATTCGTCGAGCGGCGAAGGCATAGACGGAACGCTAGACGGAGTTTGCGAGTCGCACCGGCAGCGATTTGAGCGCGTTATTGAGGTTCGAACGTTGTCGCCGGGGTTCTCCGGTCAATTCGATCGACGAGAACCGGCTGAGGAGTTCTTCGAAAAAGACGCGGCCTTCGAGACGCGCGAGGTGGACACCGAGGCAAAAATGCTCCGCTATACCGAATGAAAGGTGGGGGTTTGGATCGCGGTGGATGTCGAACCGGTGAGGATCGGCAAAAATCGATTCATCGCGGTTTGCCGAGGTGTACACCATCGCGACTTTGTCACCTTCGGCGATGGTCTGGCCGTCGAGTTCGGTTTGGGCCGTCGCCGTTCGGCGGAAATAATGCAAGGGGTTTGCCCACCGAAGCATCTCTTCGACGGCTCCGGGGATGAGAGTTGGATCGTCGCGAAGCTCGGCCATCTGGTCAGGATGTTGTAGCAACGCATGCATGCCTGACGACAACATGGTGCGACTGGTGTCATTACCCGCGACGATGAGCTGCACAAAAAAACTTCCGATCCCCATCTCGTCGAGCAGTCGGCCGTCGACCTCGGTGGAGAGCATCAGTGTCATCAAGTCGTTTTGAGGTTCGAGTCGCCGAACGTTTGCCAGTTCGATGGCGTACATCGCCAGTTGAATGCTGCCTTCCATTGACGCATCGTCGCCTTGCGCCTCATCGACTGCCGCTACCTCAGCATCTTGTCCACCGGTAATGCGTTCGGCCCAATGATGAATTTGGGGTCGGTCGGTCGCAGGAATACCAACGAGTTCGCCCACTATCTGTGCTGGCAGTCCCGCGCACACATCGTGGACGAAATCGACATCGCCGCGCTCGGCCGCGTCATCCATGATTGAGCGACAAACCGACCGAATGCGCGGTTCGAGCCCCGCCATGACTTGGGCTTTGAAATGAGGATTGACGCTGCGGCGATAGTCAGCATGTCGAGGAGGATCCATCGACAGGATCATGTCTCGCATCATCGCTAATTGATCGGGTGCGAGATCTTCAAGGACCACGCCGCCGCGCTCAGCGGAAAACAACAACGGATTGCGAGCAACGTGCACGACATCTCGGTGCAACAGCACGGCCCAATACGCAGTGCCGTCATCCATTGCCTGTCGATAGACCGGTTGCTCGGTGCGCAATCGTTCGAATATGGCGTGAGGAGGCCCAGCGGCGTACATGTCCGGGTCGTAGAGGTCGAAAACTGCTTCTGCCATCTCAGCGCCTGTCAAGCCCCAGTGGGCTCGTAGGTGATTCCTTTAGTATTCCAACGTGGTTCTTACCTTTGGCGACGATTCTTTCGTCGCTCTGCGAAGTTTTGTGCTCTGAGGTGACTTGAGGCACATCAATCTATTAGCCTTACCGAAGTTCGTGCGTGTTGCTCAACACGTCAATAGTTTTCTGGGGGAATCATGGATTCTGTCACTGCGTCACCTGAATCAACGGCCCAGCCGGAAAAATCACCGGCTCGATCGACTATCGATGTGTACGTGCGGTGGACTGCGGCTGCGTTTTCGATGACGGCCGCGGTTGTTCACTTTGGTTTTGCCCCGGCGCACCTCGCCGAAGATTGGGCCCACGGCTGGTTTTTCTTAATTGTTGGGTGGATACAGGCAGCATTTGCGGTGCTCATTGTCACGAGGCCCCGCCGGTGGGTGTGGGCGACTGGCCTCCTTGTCAACTTGGGCGTCATCATCACGTGGTCGTGGTCACGCACCGCTGGGCTGCCGTTTGGGCCCGCCGCGCTCCGCAAAGAACCGGTCTCGACTCCTGACTTGGTTTGCACCCTGCTTGAGGTTGGGGTGGTGCTATTTGCTGCAGTCGCAATTCTTTTCCCGAAACTTCTTGAGCGGTCTGTTCTCGAGCGGTCGTTTGTTCGAGTCGTGGCGGGAACTGCGGCGTTGATCGCGATAGTGGCGGGCTCACTGTCGCTTACCCCCGCCTATGCGGGAGCCCACACCCACGCAGCGGCCGGCGGCCATGTTCATGCCACCGGGGTCGGCGCGGCGATTGACGGTTCGACACCCTGCGAGCAGGCCGGCAAGCCAGTTTCGCCTGGCCAGGTGGCGACTGATGCCGAGGGACATAGTCACCGAGGACCGGCCGTGACCGAGACGCTCACCCATGATGATCGGGTGGCACTCGAGGCCCAACAGGCCCAAGCCCGGTCGGTAATTGATCGCTATCCAACGGTCGCTGATGCCGAAAAGGGCGGCTACAAGATGTCCGTGGTTTACGTGCCATGTATCGGCGCCCATTACACCAATATCAGTTATGTCGCGAAGTTTGATCCAGCCAATCCGTCCGAATTGCTCTACGACGGCACCGCGCCTGATTCCAAAATCGTTGGGCTGAGCTATCTCGTCTGGAATCCAGGCAGCCAACCCGAAGGATTCGCGGGTCCGAACGATCGTTGGCATCAACACAATGTCAACGGTGGCCTGTGCTTCGGCCGCGGTGGGCAGGTCATCGGGGCCGAACAGATGACGGTTGACGAATGCGCGGCCATTGGCGGTGGCAAGCGGGAACTCACCGACATCTACATGGTCCATGATTGGATTGTTCCTGGTTGGGAGTGCGGCTGGGGTGTTTTCGCTGGCGAATGTCCCGATCTCGGCGGTCGATCCGGAGCATCTGCTTGGGATGCGCCGGATCCGGAACTGACGGGCCAGGCCCTCGGCGGTTGAGCCGAGCATTCCGGCAACCTTTCGCATCAGTACCAGTCACAACAGTGGTTGACCTGCCATGAAGCGGATGGCGGGTATCGACGCGGCGTTTCTCTACGGCGAAACTGCCGCGTGGCATATGCACGTGTCGGCGGTGGTGTTGGTCGACCCTTCAGACTTAGCTGGAGGTTTCAGTGCCGATCGATTCGCTGAACGCATTGCCCAACGTTTGCACCTTGTTCCGCAATTTCGTTGGAAGTTGGTTGAAGTTCCATTAGGGATCGATCGCCCCGGTTGGGTCGAGGACCCTGATTTCGACGTCAGCTATCACATTCGCCATATCGGGGCACCGACACCGGGCGGGCCACGCGAACTTGGTGAACTGATCGGCGAGTTGGTCGCAATCAAACTCGACCGCAACATTCCGCTTTGGGAGATGTGGGTGATCGATGGTTTGGCCGACGGCCGCGTCGCGATCTTGGCCAAGGTTCACCATTCGATAGTCGATGGCGTATCGGGTAGCGAACTCGCAACGGTCTTGTTTGATTTCGAACCAGATCCGCCAGAATCCGACGACGTCATCGAGCCTCGAATCATGACTCCCGCGCCGACACCAGCCGAATTAGTCGTTCGGGGTCTGGGGCGCATGATGCTGTCGCCTTATCGGATGGTGCGATTCACCGATCAAACGGTGCGACAAGGATTGAGCTTCATCGGATTTCAACGGCGGTCAGTGTCTCCGCCGATTCCGTTCCAAGCGCCGCGCACATCATTCAATGCCGAACTCACACCGCACCGTCGGTTCGCCTATACGAGTATCCCGCTTGCTGCCGTTCGCGAAATCAAGGATGCGTTTGGTGTGAAAGTCAATGATGTCGTGCTCGCGTTGTGTGCGGGCACGTTGCGTCGGTATTTGATCAACGGTGATGAATTACCCGCATCTCCACTGATTGTGCAGGTTCCGATTTCATTGCGCACCGAAGCAGACTTCGACGAGGTGGGGACCAAAGTCGGCGCGATGTTTGCATCACTGGCAACCGATATTGCTGACCCAGTGGTGAGACTCGGAGCCATTCATGAAAGCACCCAAGGGGCAAAAGAAATGCAGCATGCCTTAGCTGCCGACAAGATCATGGGGCTGACCGAACTCGCAGCGCCGGGCCTCATCTCGCTCGCGGCACGCATGTATACCGCTGCTGGGCTCAGCACCCTCACCCCGCCGATCATGAATTTGATCGTCTCAAATGTTCCCGGTCCGCCGTTTCAGCTTTTCGTCGCTGGCGCCCCCGTTGAAGCGCTGTATCCAATGGGCCCATTGCTCTATGGCACCGGCGTCAATATCACGGTGTTTAGCTATACCGGAAGCATCGACTTTGGGTTCATGGTGTGTCCCGAACTTGTCCCCGACCACTGGTCGCTCGCCGAAGGGATAGCAATCGCGCTTGACGAGTTGCTTGCTGCTGCTCGCGCGGCGACGAGTGGCGAGGCTCCTCGATGACCAATGGTGTGGCTCTGCGATGAGTTGGGCCGCGGTCGCCGGTCGGGCTGTGCATCGATCTGTAGTTCACGCGAGTCCGGGCGCCGATAAGCGACGCAAACCACGTTTCAAGGGGATGGACGTTCCCTTGCCGCGCCGTTCGCCGATGACGAGTGCACACGTCATGTTGGACGAGTTGGTGGTCGGTGGTTTTCATGCGATACGTGGCTCGGTGACACCGCAGGATCTCGATCGCATCGAGGAAGAAACGACTCAGGCGCTCGCCATTTTTCGGGCTCGAGGTTGGTTGGCGAATCCTCGGTCGTTCCACCGCGATCCCATTTCACCTGAGGCGGTAGCGAGTGGTCGTCGGCGGGTGGGAACGTCAGTGTTCGAAACGTTGCGTTTTGCCAGCGGGTGGACACCTCATTGGGGTGAACCAGGGCGTGACCGTTGGTTGAACTATGAGCAAAACGCTCGGGTTCGCGTCCTGATGTTGCGACATCAGGACGGGCCGCGGCCATGGGTAGTCTGCGTGCACGGAGCAGAAATGGGTGGACGGCCTGTCATAGACACTCGGATACTCCGGGCACGACACCTTTACCGAGATCTAGGTCTCAATGTTGTTATCCCGGTACTGCCATTGCATGGGCCGCGCCGTCCACGCGAGCGCGCAAATTTGGGGTTTCCCGGGTTTGACTTCGTTGATGATGTGCATGGACTCGCTCAGGCGGCATGGGATGTCCGAAGCCTGCTTGCTTGGATACGCACGCAGGAACCGACGGCGATTGGTGTGAATGGATTTTCGATGGGTGGCTATGTAACCGCGCTCGTCGCCGGACTTGATCAACCGCTTGACGCGGTCATCGCCGGTTGTCCGGCAGTCGACCTGCCCGCGCTATTTCGCCGAAACGCGCCCCGTGGAATCCGTGACGACGACCGAATGAATGCGTTGTTAGCCGTTGGCGAGCAACTATTTCGGGTTGTTTCGCCGCTGTCGTTCCGGTCTGCTACCCCGGCTGAGCGGAGTTTCCTCTACGGCGGTTTGGCTGACCGACTTGCTGATCCAGTCGAGCAGGTTGCCGAACTCGGTCGCCATTGGGGAGAACCCAACATGCTGTGGTTCGACGGGGGGCATGTCACCCACGCGATCAGCAGTGAGGTATCGATATTCGTTGACAGTGCGCTCCGACGCAGCCTGGGCGTGCCTCAAGCGCCGGTTTCGTAACGGAGTTACTAGCCACTGCAAGAGGGACCTTTTCCTCTAGTTCGACGGGCGCGAGTAGGTCTTACTGGCTTTGGGTGTGCATCGCGAGATCGCCCCGGTCAGGTAGTCGATCCGGCTACGTCACCCGCAAATCGCGGGACCGTCGAGAAGAAAGGGCCATATATGGCTCGAATTAAGGTCAGTTTCGTTGTAACAGCAGTGGTACTGGTGGCAGTTTTGGCTGGTTGTTCCAGTTCGAAAGACACGTCGAGTTCGACCTCGTCGACCGCTGCGTCTGGCGTAACAGTCGCTTCGAGTTCGAACACGGTCAATGTGAGTTTCGCTGATAGCGGAACCCAAGAAGGTGGCCCGATGACCATGACGGTGGCACCAGCGACCGTCAAAGCGGGCAAAGTCACGTTTAACGTCACCAACACTGGCAAGGTCGAACACGAAGTTGTCGTGGTGAAGCTTCCAGCTGGAGCAGCCTACGACAAGCTGCCCGTGGCAACGTCTGGTGAAACGCTGGGCAAGGTCGCCGAGGACGGAAATGTCGGCGAAGTCGAGGTTCAGCCGGGAGCGCGTGAGGCGTTCACCATCGACAATCTTGAAGCGGGTTCGTATGTACTTGTCGACAACCTGTTCGCCAATGGCTACACAAACGGTGGTCGAGCACTGCTCACCGCATCGTGAAGCAAGCCATTGACGAGGGGCCATCCGATCATTCGGCGATCGGGTGGCCCCGTGCCATCGTGACGGCATTGGTAGTTTTCGTTGTGGGAATCGGTGTCGGTGTCATTGGAGCAAACGCCGTATTGACCAATCTCACGGGCGTGACCAGAGACGTTCGAATTTGGATCGCCACCGCGTTGATGCTCGTCACCATCTTTGGCTTGGCATGGTCGCTGCGACGTTTGCAGGCGCGGGGGCTTATCTAATGACTCAACCAGTGGTGCCGAATGCCGCGTGGCTTTGGGCTAATGAGCCGTGCCGTGCCGCGTGCCCGGTGCACACGGATGCTGGCGCGTATGTCAACGCCATCGCAGAGGGTCGATCGCGAGATGCGTACTTGATTGCTCGTGAACCAAATCCATTTCCATCGATTTGTGGCCGAGTGTGTGCGGCTCCGTGCGAGTCGGCTTGTCGTCGTGGCACCGTCGATGCGCCGGTCGCGATTCGTGCGCTGAAGCGATATGTGACGGAGCAATTTGGAGTCGAGAGTTTTCACGCCGCCGCGGTTTGGCATGAGGCCCATGGGGCAGTGCCACCCGCGACGGAAAGTTCAGTTGGAATCATCGGCGGAGGCCCCGCCGGTTTGGCTGCAGCATACGAGCTGCGACTGCTTGGTCATGCCGTAACGATCTATGAATCAACCGATCGTCTAGGCGGGATGATGGTCTTAGGTATTCCGGAATATCGGCTGAGTCGAGAACTCATCGCCCGCGAAATTGAGGCGATCGTCGAACTAGGTATTGACGTTGCGTTTCATGCACGCGTTGGTGACTCCGTAAGCCTTGATGCACTGCTGGCTAAACATGACCAGCTGCTTCTGGCAGTTGGAACTGGCCGAGGGCGCACCCTTGATCTCCCGGGTGCCGACCAGGACGGTGTGGTACGAGCCGTTGAGTTTTTGCTGAATATCAATCAGGGCTATCGCGTTGATCTCGGTGAGCGGGTTGTCGTCGTCGGAGGCGGCAACGTTGCGTTCGATGCGGCTCGAACGGCATTGCGTGCCGCAAGCGAATCAATGGACCCGAAAACCGAACGAGACAAAGACAACGTCGATGGAACCCCCGACGATGCGCGACGGGCAATGACCACGACGCTTGATGTTGCTCGAGCAGTCGTGCGCCAGGGCGTTAAGAGTGTCACGGTGATCGCTCTCGAATCCGAGACCGAAATCCCTGCGGATCCGGAAGAAATCGAAGAGGCCGAAGCTGAGGGAATCACGATCTTGTTTCGAACAGGTCCCCATCGTTTTGTCGGTGACGGTGGTCAGGTCTCGGGTCTCGAAACCATTGACGTCGAGTCGGTGTTTGATTCCGACGGTCGATTCGCGCCGACATTCATTGACGGTACCGAACGAGTGCTTGACGCCGACACGGTCATATTGGCCGTCGGTCAATCTGCCGAATTGGACTTTCTCGGTGATCGACCGGTGGAACGTACCCGCGCCGGTGGAATCCAAGTTGATCCCATGACGCTCCGAACGTCCGACCCGCGGATTTGGGCTGGTGGAGATGTAGCAAAGGGGCCCAGGAACTTGATCGACGCGGTGGCCGATGGCAAACGCGCCGCGCAATCGATACATGAAGTGTCTACGTCTGTTTCTGATGGAGAACCGATTCCGTTAGGTATGCAACCGATGCGCGGAGTGCACGTCGAATTGACGAAACGTCCGGCGTATCGTCGACTAGCTACCGGCTACGACGCGATTGCCCGGCAGCCAGTTCCGTCGATGCCGACCGATCGGCGAACTGGTTTTGCTGAGGTCGAAGTTGGCTATGACGCGCAGGCCGCTTGGCTTGAATCGCTTCGCTGTTTGCGCTGCTTCGACAACATCATGCTCGACCCTTCGCTGTGCATTTTGTGTGGCCTGTGTGTCGATGTATGTCCTACCAACTGCATAACGATTGCCCGCGCTGACTATCTCGAGCTTGGGTCCGAATCGCAGAGCGTGCTTCTGCTTGACGAAGACCAATGCATTCGATGTGGTCTGTGCGTCAATCGATGCCCACCAGCTGCTTTGTCCATGGTGCATGCCCAGGAGACCGTACGTGTTTGACAATGATCTTGATCAACTTAACGCCGACAAAGCGACAACTCATGGGAGCGAAACGCAACTGCCGACGCGCGACCCGTTAGAACCAGGCGTGGCCTACGCGCAGGGCTCAGGGGTGGCGGCGCGGGTCGAACGCAGCCAAGCGTGGCGATCAGTTTTTCGTCATCCGCGCATTGAGACTCCACGGGGTCGTGCGTTGCAAGGTTTCTCGAATTTCTTTTTGCATGTCTATCCAATCAAGATCCCGGCCCGGGTCTTGCGGCTCCGTTACTCATTTCGGCTTGGTTTCATCGCCACGGTGTTGTTTGGGTTATTGACGCTGACCGGCGTCTACTTGATGTTCTTTTACACACCATCGGTCGGGTCGGCCTACGGCGACATGCAGGTGATCCGCACTGGTGTCGGATTCGGCCAACTGGTGCGCAACGTGCATCGGTGGTCTGCGCACCTCATGGTCTTGGTGCTGTTCTTGCACCTCATCCGGGTCTTTTATGCCGGCGCGTACAAAAAGCCTCGCGAATTCAATTGGGTTATCGGTGTGGTGCTGCTGCTGTTGACCCTTGGGTTGTCGTTCACTGGCTACCTGCTGCCGTGGGATCAATTGAGCTACTGGGCCGTCACGGTCGGAACGAACTTGGTGCGTTACGTCCCGGTCTTAGGCAACAGTCTCCAAGACATGTTGATTGGTGGTCCACAAATTGGACAGGCCACCTTGTTGCGTTTTTATGCGCTTCATGTAGCGGTGTTGCCGATCTCGGTAATTCTTGCGTTGTCGATTCACATTTGGCGGGTGCGCAAGGACGGGTTCGCAGTTGAACGCTCGTCGGTCGGCGCAAGCGGCACATTCTCGGAGGAATCAACATCGCTTGTGGAACCAGATGTTCCGGTAACCGAGGCGAAGTTGTATGGCGGTCGGACTCGGGTTCTTGGTGTCGTCGACCGCGAGTCAGTAACCGCCGAAGAACGTGCGGTCGATGACACCGTATTCAGCTGGCCGCACCTCATTGTTCGCCACGTTGTCGTCGCCCTCGGCGTCGCAACATTGGTCCTTGCCATGGGTGTTGCCTATGCCGCTCCGCTGCGCGGACTAGCGAATCCGAATCTCACTCCCGAGCCAGCAAAGGCACCGTGGTATTTCTCGGGCCTTCAGGAGTTGCTGGCACATTTTGATCCGCTCATCGCCGGCATTCTGATTCCCATCGCGGCCGTATGCATGTTGCTGTTGTTGCCCTATATCGACCGCAATCCAGCAACTGAAGCAAGGAACCGAAAAGTAGCGCTCTCAATCTTCACCGGCGTCGTAGTCATCGCGGTGGTGTTGACGGTAATTGGAACGTTCTTCCGAGGTCCGGGGTGGGCGTTTATTGCGCCTTGGACCCATTGGTATGTCGAGTTTTAGGAGTGACGATGACGAAACATTCGAGACGAGATTTTCTTCGGACAGGCTGGAAGTTTGGTGCCACGCTTTTGGCCGCGGCCGCAGGTTGGACGCTTTTCGAGTCGCTTCGCCCGTTGTCGGGTGGCACGCGCGGTGGCAAGGTCAGCGTCGGCGACCAGGCCAATTTCCCGACTGAGACTGCGACCTATGTTCCCGAAGGCCGGTTGTTCATCGCTAATACCGGAACCACGTTGTTGGCGATCTCACAAAAGTGTCCACATTTGGGGTGTCGGGTGCCATTTTGCGATTCGTCGGGTCGATTCGAGTGCGCGTGCCACGGTTCGGTTTTCGACATTGGCGGCGAATGGATTGAGGGACCCTCGCCCGTCGGAATGACGCAGTATCCCGTATCGCTCGATGGTGACGTCCTCGTCGTGGACACCTCCAAGGAAATTGCGGGCGCTCCGCGAGGCGCGGCGCAGTACTTCTCAGCCCCCAAGGGCCCCAACTGCCAGCCGAAGGATTGATCAATGCCTCGTGAACGACCAAGTCCACCCCCATTCGAACCCGAAAGCCTTGAGCGAAGCCTTGACTGGTATTTAGCTGTTGGTTTGGTGTTCATGGTGCTGCTCATCGCCGGTTTCGTGACCTACAAAGTCCGTGAGCCGTCGCTTCGTGCTGCCGCGGCGACCGAGCAACAGTCGACCTACACCGATATCGGTACGAAGTTGTTTGAAACCAACTGTGCTTCATGCCACGGGAAAGGCGCGGCCGGTGGCAATGCGCCTGCCCTTGCCGCCAAAGAGTTTTTGAAATCAACATCTGATGGACAGATCCAAGGCATGATCGCCGGCGGAATTTCAGGCACCGAGATGTCTCCTTGGAGTTTGGCCTACGGCGGAACATTGACCGATGAGCAAGTTCGTCAACTCACGACTTACCTCAGGTCGCTTGAACCGACCGCACAAAGCGTCCCAAATTGGCGCAAAGGCACCAATACCAAGTGATCGATCTTGATAATCGTGGTCGAAACCAGTTCAAGCGGTCGTTGTGACAGGCATCGCGACCCAAGACCTGCGATGATTCAGCCGTGTCTCGCGCTTCGGGCGGTCTTCGCCTCTTTCTGATTTACGCGGTTGTCAGCCTGGTCCCGATCTTGGTACTCGGATTGGTGTTCGGCTCGATCATCCGCAATCAAATTGCCGACCGCGCTCAGGCCGAAGCAGTTTTGATGGCGGAGACCATTGTCGATAGCGGCGTCGAACCGATTTTAAACTCAGGCGACTTTCAAAATGGGCTTACGCCGAGCGAACGAGACGCCATGGTGCACATGGCGGCCGCATTGATTGCCAAATCCGACCTGCTGCGTATGCGAATTCGGTCGCCTGACGGCACGATTTTGTTTGACCCAAGAAATCCGGACGCTCCGATCGTGCCGATTGCCGACGCCGAGGTCGCGTTGGCGGCGGCAAATGGTCCGACCCGAATGTTGACTCACGTCGGTGCCGATTCGGTTGACGGAACTTCAACGTCGGGCGTTGAAGCGGTCGAAGCCTATTTGCCTTTTACTGATCCCAATACGGGTGAAGTCATCGGCGTTCTCGAGATTTACCTCGCCTATGCGCCATTTCAGGCTTCTGCCGCGCGTGACCAGCGAACGATGCTGATTGCCCTTGGGTTTGGCATGTTGAGCCTCTGGATCCTCTTGGGGGTGACGACTTGGTGGGCACCTCGACTGCGCCGATCGGCGAAGCAAAACGAGTGGCTTGCTCGTCATGATCAATTGACGGGGCTGCCCAACCGCTTGGGGTTTGCCGAAGTCCTTGCGACGCATGCCGACGCCGGCGCTCACCTGTCGGTGGCGGTAATCGACATTGCGAAATTTGGCACCATCAACGACACGATGGGCCATGACAATGCTGATGAGTACCTCTGTCGGTTCGGGGCGGTCCTGCGCGACGCCGTTCCCGAAGAAGTGATCGTGGGTCGCATGGCTGGCGACCAATTCGGGGTTGTGGCACTCGATCTTGGCCTGTTGGCATTTGAAGAACTCTTGAAACTGATCGCTGTCGCTGCTGCGGCGCGAATTCAGATTGGCGGGATCGAGTTGAGCGCCGAATTAGCAATCGGTTACGCCACTAGCGACGACGCGGTTGTCACCTATGACGGATTCGATCACGTCGGAGCTGAACTCACCGGGGCCGGTGATGGCGTGCTTCGGGCTGCCGAGTTCGCATTGCGAGCAGCGAAAGAATCTGGATTGTCGCCGCTTAGTTACACCCCGGAATTTGACCGATTTGATCCGTTGCGGCTGGCGTTGGCCGGCGAACTCGGCGCGGCAATTGCCGCTGGCGAGATGGTGTTGCACTACCAGCCGATTCTTGATCTAAAGACCGGCGTCATACGATCGGTTGAGGCGCTGGTGAGGTGGCAACATCCCACTCGAGGACTGATCCCGCCTGACGAGTTCATCCCGATCGCAGAATCAACCAGTTTGATGAGACCGTTGACCGAGTGGGTGATTCGAACCGCAGTTGATCAGGCTGCGCATTGGCGGGACATGAATTTTGACTTCGCAGTTTCGGTGAATATCTCAGCTCGAAGCCTTTTTGACCGGAATTTGCCGGAGCTGATCATCGGCGTGGTTACTGCGGCTTCATTGCCGCCGGAGAAGTTCAAAGTCGAAGTCACTGAGACCGCCATCGTCGCGGACCCGGTGCGCGCTCGAGAGTTACTCGGTCGGCTCCATGACGCCGGTGTGCGGGTATCTCTTGATGACTTTGGTCAGGGTGCGACATCGCTTATGTCCATTACGAACCTGCCGCTCGATGAACTCAAGGTTGATCGCCAGTTCGTCACGCAAATGACCGAAAGTGACGACCATCGGGCAGTCGTCGAATTTGTTGTGTCGCTGGGTCATCGACTGGGCCTTACCGTTGTCGCCGAGGGTATTGAAACCGAGGCCGCCGCCGCGACTTTGACTGAGATTGGTTGCGACGAAGGTCAAGGCTATTTGTATTCGCGACCCATCGCTGAAGCCGAATTTGAGTCGTGGCTCGTGGGTCATCACTCCTGGGCGGTAGCGCCACCGAGATAGCAACCAGGGCTGCGAACAAATCTGCCAACAAATCTTCTGGACCGGCTGCAACTACTGTCAGGTTCCTAAGACGCCAACGAAAGACTTTTGCATGTCGACCAATGTGATCCCACGGACGAACACCAACGTACGCGGTGGTCGTTACGGAGAGGTACTGGCCGTTTACTTGCGCGATGGCGGACTCCACGGCGAAGTTTTTGTAACTCAAAATCCTGATGGATGTCCCCAGGAACTTTGGGACACGCTCGATGCAGGCTCGATTGCCGCCGACTTGGGTGCGACGATGGTCAAGCTGAATGGTCCTCGCTATTGGGTTATCGATGGCGTTGGACAGAAGGTGGACGTGGTTGAGCCAGTGCTGCGCGATTTCAACGGAATGATTATGCGGCGGGCCGCCACCGTTGATCTCGGTGCTGCGCCGTCGATGGGTCCGTATACCGAGCGACACGTAAATCGCGGCGCGATCTTCTTCTTCGATGCCGGCAAGCCGATTTACGAATTGGTAAATCCTGCCGGTCAGGCATTTGTGATGCAGGCTTATTCGGTTGCGGTGGATGCGTCGCTGTCCGAAGGCAGCCTGGCCACCTTAGGTACCCGACTAGCGCTGCCCGAAGGTTGGAGTTTTCGCACCCGTGTCCTTGACCAGGAATTGATCGTCGACACCTCAAAAACCATTGCAACGGTGGTGCAAGACGAATTCGAGAATTCCTATACCCTCCCGAGTTGACACTTCTGGCCTTTGAAATCGGTATGTTCGGTTTTGACTGTTGAAAGACACTCCAACGATTGTCGTGCTACGGTGCCGCCCGATGCAGGCACCCAAGTTTGATCCACGAACGTGGAATCTCGGCGCGAAGATCGGTGTCACCCTCGTTCTCGCGGCAATTGTCCCGATGGCCATTGTGTCGGTTGCGGCCACACGCGCTGGCCAAAGCGCAGTTGAAAAAGCTGAACTCGCCAATGCTCTCAGTTCGGCCTATGTGGGAGCGTCGTCAGTTAGCGAGTACCTCAACGCTGTATCAAGTCGAACCGAGCAACTTGGTACCAGCCCTGACGTCGTTTCATTCTTAGCTGCCCCAGCCAAAAATGCGCAGCCCGCTTTCGGTGCCGCCAAATCGTCGAACGATGTACGAAGCATTTTGGTGCTTGATCTCAATGGCGACGTTGTTGCGGGCCAACCGGCAAGCACAGTCGGACAAAATCATGCTGACGACGACTGGTTCAAGGTTGGCGTGGCGGGTAAAACATCACTCGGCCAGATTTTGCCAGATGTGACCGCTGGTCGCTACCAGTTCACCGTGGCGTCACCGGCACGGCAACTCGGTGCCGAACCAGTCGGTGTGGTGAGTATCGGCGTAGGCGGCGACGATGTGTTGTCCGCGCTGAGCCAGAGCCCGCTGATCCCTGGTGGACAGGTACTGCTGGTTGATCATGGCCGTGTTGTGGTCGCACGTGACACGCGTTACCAAGGTCAAACGCTTAATGACTTGGGGTTGAACGCGGTTGGTGACGTGATTGACGGCTCGGCCAAGGGCACGATCGCCAAGGTCAACCTTCCCGGCCATGGTGAACAGGTTGTGGCGTGGGCGACAACAACCAGTGGGGCCAAAGCAGTCGTTATTGAGCCTCGCAGCGTTTTCCTTGCATCGATCGATCGACTCGCTCGCACCACCCGAATCGCTCTTGTCATCGTGGCATTGATAGCAATCGGCATCGCTATTGCGGTGGCTCGACGCTTGTCTCGCCCGGTGCACGCGCTGACCATTGCCGCCCAAGCAGTTGAGGCGGACGAAGAACCTGATGCTGAAGTGCTTGGGAAGCTCGGTCGATCCCGTGACGACATTGGCTTGTTGTCCAGAGTCTTTATGGACATGGCCGAGCGTGTCGCCGTGCGTGAGCGGAAATTGCGGGAACAGGTCAAGGCGATGCGCGTCGAAATTGATGAGGGCCGCCGCAAGGAGACCGTTGATGATCTCGTGGAATCCGATTTCTTCAAGGAACTCGAAACCCGCGCAACTGAGATCAGACAATCGATGAAGGTTTCGAACGACGAAGCGGCAGCAAAAGCCAATGATGCTGGCGCCGCTGGCGCTGATACTGGCGCTGCTAGCTCGGAAACCCCGGAGTCATGATGAGTACACACCAAGTACGTCGGTTGATGTTGACGGTTGGACTGGTTGGGATCATGGCGTTGACTGCGTCGTGCGGTTCCTCCTCGAGTCAGGCAGCTTCAGACTGCAAACCGATTGCGCTGGCGTCAATTGGTCCAATAACCGGCGTCGATAGCGCGACCGGTCGCGCTCCGCGCAATAGCGCCGAACTTGCGGTCCGCCACTACAACGAATCCCACGCTGATTGTCCAGTTGGTTTGTTGACCTATGACTCAAAAGGAACGCCGGACATAGCGGCAAACTTGGTTTCCGGCATCGTTGGTGACCCACAGATAGTCGGAGTGGTAGGGCCGGTGTTTAGTGGGGATAGCAAAGCCATCCTGCCCGAGCTAGAAAAAGCTGGGCTCGCCATGCTGACCGGGTCGGCGACGTTCCCCGGACTTTCCGCCAATGGGTGGAAAACATTCCACCGGTTGGTTGCCAACGACGCGACCCAAGCGCCGGCGGCGGTGAGTTACATGGTTGATCGCCTGCAAGCAAAAAATGTGGCAGTAATCGACGAATCAGGATTGTTTGGAAAAACAATCGCCGATCTTGTGACCCAAGACCTCAAAGACAAGGGCGTCAACGTCGCGGTGCGGCTCAGTGTTGACTCGGAAAGTCTCAGTTATAAAGACGCGGTTGCTCAGGTCAAAGCTGCTGGCGTCGATGCCGTCTATTTCGGTGGGCTCGGCCCACCGGCTGGGCGATTCACCCGCCAATTACGAGATGCGAAAGTGACCGCACCATTGGTCGGTGCGGACCCGCTCTACGACGCAACATTTATTGCCACGGCAGGAAGTGCCGCCGTTGGTGTGGTCGCCACCTGTGCTTGTGTTTCGGCAACTCCGCAAACGCCTGAGCAAGCAGCGTTCCGTGAGAACTACAAGGCGGCTTTTGGTGAAGATCCCGGTTATTTCGCGGCCGAGTATTACGACGTTGCGTCGTTGTACCTAGATGCGATCGCTCATGGGAACACGACGCGTAAGGGCATTCAAGATTGGCTTCAGACAGCTGATTATCCGGGCCTCACCAAGCAGGTCCAGTTTGATGAAACAGGCGAAGTTAAGGCCGGGGCAATCTTCCTGTATCAAGTTGATCCAGACCTGAAGTTCGTGCCGATCGGCGTGTACCGCAATGGCGAGCTGACTTCGTCTTAGTTCTGAGACTGAAAACGAAAGCTGGTTGAGCTCGTTCGGGACGCCATGGCTGACTCGTTGGAAGAATTCATTATGTACCCCGTGGCCGGTGGTGGTATCGAGTCGTGGGTGGCCGCGCTGAGTCGCAAGCTGTTTGAAATCAATCAGTTACCGTCGGCGAACATTGTCATTATCTCGGGTATTGAGCCGGGCGGACCTTACGTTCAGTGCATAATCCCGCACAGTCCGGGAGTATGGAACGAAGCTGTTTCCAACAAGTTCTTGGCTGATACTCCTTGGGAGTTGTCCGTTGACCAAGAATCCCAACTGGTTGACCTGGGATGGAACCCACCGTCTGACGATCCAGTCGATCCGCACGAACTTCATCAAACCGTTTCGAACGTCAATTGGTGGCAAGCATGGTCGGCACCAATTGACACGCTTCAACTGGCATCGCTTTATGCAGCGACGTTGATCGCCATCTATGGCTTGAGCGAGAACGAAGCGTGGAAGATCAAAATCACTGATGCTCATTGCAGTGGTTGCTGGAAGTGATCGAACTTCGCGATTACGAAGGTTGGCCCACCGGTACCCTGACCGGTGACTTGGCAGGGTGATGAACAAGGCAGACGAGATGTCGGATCTCGTCCATCGCGAGGGTTTTGGATTTTGGTGGGTTCAAGACCGCAGGTAGCTGCGGTGCCTCTTGATACCCAAGTGCGATATCTCCCCGAGCCGCGACCGCCGTCG
>JBAXIB010000029.1:0-24936 GCA_037138595.1 Actinomycetes bacterium
CGGCCGTAACCGTCACGCCGGCGTTCACCGGCTAGGGCACCACATTCAAGGTTGGGTGATCCAACAGGGTTGGCTTGGCGCCGCCAATAAGGTGCCAACCCGCCCGCTAGGATTACCTTTGTCCGGTAGCCGATGGTTACCACGGGGTGTAGCGCAGCTTGGTTAGCGCGCCTGCTTTGGGAGCAGGAGGCCGGGAGTTCGAATCTCCCCACCCCGACCATCCAGACCACGTGGTGACACAACCAATGGATGTCTGTCAGAGGAGTCGAACCCATGGATGACCAACTCTCGGATAACGAATCCGAGAATGACGAACCCTCGGTAACAGAACTGCAAGACGGTCAAATCATCACCGAATGGCCCAATGGCAAGCATCGAATCGTCTATCCCAATGGACAGACGGTCACGACATTGCCGGACGGCAGACAGATCTGGACCGATGGCCCCGATATCTGAAATCGAATCGGTGAATAACCCAAGGCCTGGATCGCTGCTCGACAATCTGTGACTCGGCTGATCGGCGTCGCGCCACCGCAAGGACTGCCGCGACTTCGCCATGATCACCGCACGCCACTAACGTGCAACAGCACTGCGGGTGTAGCTCAATGGCTAGAGTCCCTGCCTTCCAAGCAGGCTATGCGGGTTCGATTCCCGTCACCCGCTCCACTTCTCCCCCATTCCCATTATGACGATTCGCGACATGGACACCGGCCCCGAATTCGACGGCAAGTCGAAGGCGAGCGACCACGAAAGTCGCATCGCTTACGGCAGTAACTCAACCGGGAAACGACTACCTGAATCCGTCGCTCGCAGCGTCAAGTTCTACGGAGCAAATCTGAGTAACGCTGACTTACGCGATGCTGATTTAACCGACGCCAAGCTCGTTGTGCTCAATCTCGAACGCGCCAACCTGAGTGACGCCGTATTGACCCGCGCAATCCTGACTGGATCGAACTTCGCGAACGCCAACCTCTCCGGGGTGAACCTGACCGATGCAGACTTGTCGGGAGCCAACTTGTCAGGAGCCAACTTGTCACGAGCCAACTTGTCAGGAGCCAACTTGTCAGGAGCCACGTTAAAGAATGCAGATTTGACCGGCGTGATCTGGTCGAACACGACCTGCCCGAACGGTGTCACGCAATCTGGCTCAACGCCGTGCGCGTTGTAAGCGGTCACTCACCAACCGAATCGAGTTAGCAATACCCGTCGACAAGCTGGTGATTTCTGCTCTTCACGTCATGGCTGCGGAGTCGCCAACGGCGCTCCTTGTGCAATCAGCGTCGCTGCGGTTATCACCACCGGTATCGTTCCGTTATTCGCACCGAAATGCACCAGCGTCGGCGTCTCAACCACGCTGTCACCACTTTCTAACGTCGCCACCGCTGGACCAACAATGCTTTCAGTCGAACGGTCAGCGCGAGTCACCTCTGCAGCGCCCGAAACGATATTGAGCGTCAGCGTTCCGCTGCGAACCGAAGCGATCTGCGTGCCTTGATGGTAGTGGGTCGATAATGCCGAACCAGGGGCGATGGTCACCTGTTGCAGGTACAACTCTTGTCCCGCCGCATTCGTCGGAGCAGCTTGTCCAAACATCACACGAGAGACTCCGTTAACCGGGGTCGTCGCCGCCGTTGTCGCAGAACTCGCCGCATTGTCTGAAGTCGCGGTCGAACTGCCGCACCCGCCAACGGCGATCATCATTGCCAACGCACTGACGCCAACCAACGCGACCGACGTGCGGAAAAGTCGACGAACAGAACCAAAAATGGGCAGCAATGTGGCCTCCGTGAAGTAACGAACTTGCAACCCTAAGCGAATCGGAACCAATGCCGATGCCAGCGAATGTGCCTCGATCACATGCACTGACATTGGTGACAGCGATGATCGTCGTTCACGAGGATTCCGGAACGCCCGCGCCGTGCCATGCCGCTCCTGCGATGAACTCCTCGACCTCGTGTTCGAAATCGCTCGGCGTTGATGGATCACTCGACCCCGGTTCCCCCTCCACCCCATGACCATCGCCAGGCAAGCGTTCTGGCAATCGCCTCGACAGAACGACTCCCACCACACTCACCATGGCGGCCATTGCGAAAACGCACAAAATCGCAACTTGAGGTGCGGCGCCTGCACGAGCACCGTGAGCGATCATGACTCCGCCGACGCCAGTACCTAACGCCACCCCCAACACATCGGACAGTTGCAATGCAGACGATGCGGCGCCCTCTCGACCCGTTTCTGTCAACGCCAACCCAGTCACCGAAAGCGGCGCATAGGCCAACCCGATCCCCAATCCACCTAGGGCCCAAGCAATGACGCCAAGCACGACTGGCACACCCGGGGCCATAGTGACCATCAACAACACGATGCCTAACCCGGTGAAAACAAAACCCTGTTGGACAAGCGAGCGCGGGCCGACTCGGTGAATGCGACGCTCCTGGATCCACGAACCGACCGTCCACAAAAGCGAACAGAACGTGATTGCCAGTCCGGCAAACAAAATTGTTGTTCCGCGCACCGACGTGAGTGCCAACGGCACATACGCGTCGGCCTGAAAAAACGAAAATGCCAACACTCCTTTGATCGCAACCGTTGCCGGCAAACCGACGCGAGCACGAAGCGTGCCCGGTGGAGTCAATGTTCGGAACGCGCGAATCAAGATGAACGCACCAACAATCGTCAAGGGCACCATGAGGTACCACTGCGCGGCCTCAAGGCCAGCAAGGGTCACTCCGGCCCCAAACGCCACCAGCAAAGCGTCCCGAACATTCGAACCACCCGAAGCAGGCACTGCGGGCGCGGCGATACGAGCGACTGAACCCATCACGGCCAGACCACACACGATCACAATTGGAACCAATCCCAGAAACACCCAGCGCCAGCCAAACCGCGCGCCAACAATTGCAGCCAAACCCGGACCAATGAGCGATGGCACTACCCACGCTGTCGACATCAATGCAAACATTCTTGGCCGCGCTTTGTGCGGGTATTCGCGAGCAATAGCGACATAGGCAACGGTTGGAAGTGCTCCGGCGCCAATGCCTTGCAACAATCGTGCCCCGACCAGCAACTGCATCGACTGCGCGGTACCAGCCAAGGTGAGGCCAACGAGAAAAACAACAACTCCAACCACAAATGGCACAACGGGTCGCATGCGGTCTGAGGCTTGCCCCGCGACCACAATGCCAACCAAGTTGCCCAAAAAGAATGCGCTGAACACCCAGCCGTAGAGCCAAATATTGCCGAGGTCAGCTTCGACTTTGGGCATCACGGTTGCCACTGCGAGCGCCTCGGACGCGACCAAAGTAACCAACAAGATCAGTCCGACCGTGAGCATGCGCCGACCTGGGGTCCAGACGCCACCTTCGGGGATGTTCACTGGTCCAGTCGACGTAGCCACTTCAAGCAGGTTAGAAGCTGAAGATTGCGAGACGAAACAGTTTGCGCCCTCGGGAGGATTCGAACCCCCAACCGCCCGGGTAGAAACCGGGTGCTCTATCCAATTGAGCTACGAAGGCAGGTGCATAGTTTCGCACGTTGCTCGCCACAGGGGGCAATGTCCAGCTAGCGGCCGTCGCTGGCTATGATGCTCACTTCCATGGTGGCTGTAGCTCAGTTCGGTTAGAGCACTGCGTTGTGGTCGCAGATGTCGCGGGTTCGAATCCCGTCAGCCACCCCACTGGTGTGATTGCCCGCAGTGCCTCCGCACCGCGGGCAATCGCCGCGAACTCAAACACTGGTTGCTTCCAGGTGCCGACGAGACGGTTCGGTTCGGATAAGGTCAACAAGTCATCACGCGCCTCTAGCTCAATTGGCAGAGCATCGGACTCTTAATCCGCAGGTTCTGGGTTCAAGTCCCAGGGGGCGTACCAAGTACACGTCAACTCAGTGGACCGTGCCCTATGCCTCGCCTTGGAGTGCACGCTCAGCACCTAATCGGTCGATCCAGGGGGTTTGACGACGTAACCCGGCGCGATACCTAACGCGGCAAGGTTCGATACCGACGGATGAGCAAAGCCCGATGGACCAACCACGAATGCTTGCAGCACATTGGCAGTGATTCGACGGATGTGACACTCAACGCTGTGAGGTCCGGTCGGGTCAGTACACAGCGGGCCAAGCTGTCGCTCCCACCACAACGTGCCAGTAGCGAACACTCCCGCTTGCGATGCAGCGGTGTAATAGGTCACGTCGCCAAAGCTCGGACGGCCTCGACACACCAATGGTGAATGACACAACACTTCGATGTTTGCCGGCGTACCCGGCACCTCAGGGGTCACTCGGTCATATTCGTTTTGGACCATGGCGGCGAGCGTTTGCCCCGCCTTCAACCCAGTTCCGGCAAAAACCCAGGACGCAGGCGAAACGACGACCATGTCAGCGAGGCAAGGATTCGACTCGTAGTAGTTTCCAATCAACGACGCCTCGGGGCGCGCTGCCGGAGCTGCCCGCCATTCCGACGTGACAAGTTCTTGGTCGCCCACACCAAATAATGGATCGCGCTTGGCGCTTCGATAGTTCACCTCGAGCCGATTCGAACCGTGCGGCGAGGGTTCAAATCGAATGCGGCGATAAACCGCATTTGCACCGAGGAACATCAGGTTCACTCCCCCGTCACGAGCCGATTCAAGCGCTTGGCGCATCGGCACTGAGTAGTACTCGTCATGAGCCAGGGAGATGACCACTTTGTATCCGCCATTGGCGATCTGTTCAGGGCGGGCATGAAGATCAATGCTGGTCGTATAGGCAACATCGAGACCCATCGACTCAACAAGTTGCACTAATTCAAATTCGCCTCCGAAGAAATGGCCCGAACCGGCACCCAAATCGTAGGGACGGTCAAAACTCACAACCTCCGAACGGCCTCCGACTCCGTCATAGAGGCCGGCCCCACCAAAACGGTTGTAGGCATTCCAGGTACTAATCGCCGAAATGACTAACACGTCGGCACGACGATCATCAGTTACGGTCAAGGGCACAAACGTGTTGCCGCCATCGCTACCAATCAGCCGAAACATATACATCCCTGGCGTCCAATCGTCGGTTACCTCAACCGTGAAAGATGGCGTCCAATGAGCACACGATCGCATCTTTGTGGTCGCATCAACTGTCGGGGGCGCTTGACTCACACCGGCAATCGGTTCACTCGACTTCCAAATAAGGCGCGCGGCAGCGCCACCGTAATGACCAAATCGGAATGCTTCCGCGGTAAATGTCTTGGCTTCGGTTGAGGCAAAAACAGTGACCATGTCGCCAGTGTGAGCCGAGTCATGGTCACACCAAGCGTGGAGTTGATCGACGTAAGGCTTTTCCATCCGAACGGTGAAGTCGCTGGTACCCACACGCGCGTTTTCGACCTCAATGATATTTCGCGATGTGGTCCCGAACCCTGCCGATTGCCCAACGTCAGTCGCTGTATCTGCTGAACCACCAAAACCAGGAGCGCGGCTACGTTGTCCCGCACCGTTGGCCCGATATCGAAATAGCGCCCCGGCCGCTACCAGACCGATGGCTGCCATGAGCCCCCCGCGAATCGCTTGGCGGCGGGTCAACCCGCTGCGAGACGACGCCGACTCGCCGTGAGTCGCCGCGGGGCGCATCTGTTCGGCTGATCCGTAATCACCTTTGCGCTTCACCACTAGCCCATCTCGATCTTCTGCCCTGTCCCTTCGGAGACTCGAATCATCATTCGATCATGGTGGACCATGTGCAAGTGTGATATCGCGCGACCCCGCTCAGCGGAAGAAGCGGCTCACCACTTCGACATGATGCGTTTGCGGAAACAAGTCAACAAGTTCGGCGCGTTCAAGACGGAATCCCGCTTCGGTCAGCAGTTTCGTATCGCGCCCGAATGATGCTGGATCACAACTCACTAAAACGACGACCGATGCGCCAGTTGTGGCTAACGCGGTTACCGCCTTGCGACCCAATCCAGCGCGAGCGGGGTCAGCAACGACGATGTCGGCGTTCGACGGACTCCATTTTTCGAGATCCGCTTTCACGATCCGCACCTCAAGGCCCTCAAGATTGTGTCGAGCATCAGCAATCGAGGATGCCGATCGTTCGACGACAACGGCTGATGCCGGTCGACCAACCCCATCGGGCAACGACCCAGCCAACAAGCTGCCAGCAAACATTCCTACTCCGGCATAGGCATCAACGAGATGTGCGCCAGCGAATGCATCGCCGCCGGAGCGTGCTACAGCATCGACGAGTGCCTCAGCTCCGTCGGTGCGGGTCTGGAAAAATGAGCGGGCTGAAATCCTCCACCGTCGACCGGCAACCTCGTCGTGGATCCAGGCACGGCGACCAGCTTTGACTGCCTTCGTGCCAACTACCAACACATCTCTCGGCAGCACGACCCCATCAGAAGATGGATCAACTAGCGCCATCCGGTCGCCGGTCACCGCACCGATGCGAAGAGTGACTTCTTTAGCCTCGGCAAAATCGCCGCTCACTAACAGTTCGTTGAGCAGGGGGTGTGCCACTAAACAATGCTCAGGGAATACCACGTCGTGGGCGTGATGTCGGCGCAGGCCTGCTCGGCCATCAACGACCGCGGCACGCACGGTTGTTCGGAAACCTTCAGCAGGAAGCGAAGGCCCAAATTCGACCTGCGGATTTTCGATGCCGCCAAGACGCTTGAGCGCGTCGATCACCATGGCCGCTTTCATTTCGGGTTGTGTCGTTGGGTTCGCATGTTGGAGATCGCATCCGCCGCAACCCGCTGCTACCGACGGGCACGGCGGCTCGACCCGACTCGGTGACGCGATCAAGATTGACTCAACCTCGGCGCGAGCCCATTCCTTGCGTCGATCAGTTATCTGAACTTCGACTTGTTCTCCGGGCAAGGCCCCCCGGACAAACACCACCCGACCGTCGGCGTCACGAGCAAGCGCCTCGCCGCCGGCTATCAACATCGTCGGCTCAACCACTAACCGCTCGATTACCTGAGGTTCACGACGAGCTACTTCGAGTTCAACGTCGTCATCATCAGCAAAATCGTCGTCACTCTCATCGACAACATCACTTGAATCAGACATGGGATACGGGGTTTCATCATTGGCCATCACCTCCGAGCGTAGGCGGGTATCGTCGATACAACGTTCGCAGTCTGACGGATCATCCCTAAACGCCCGCCCACATGAGGACCTAAAACCCCGATGGCTAACCCTCCAGCCGATTCCCAACGCCGTGTCGAAATTGCCCCATCGGTGTTGCCGGTCAATTTCGCCAAATTCGGCGACGAGTGTGTCGCGCTCGAAAAAGCGGGAGTCGACCGAATCCAATTTGACGTGATGGATGGCCGATTCGTACCGAATCTCACATTCGGTCCAGACATCATCGCCTCAGTCCGACCGCTGTTGTCGGTACCGTTCGAAGCACACCTGATGGTCGACGAGCCCGACCGACTTATGCACCGCTATGTCGAAGCTGGGTGCGAGCGCCTCATTGTCCATGCTGAAGCGTGCACCCACCTCCATCGTGTCCTTGGTGCGATCGCCGAACTCGGAGCGAAAGCATCGGTGGCGATCAATCCCGCAACTCCTGCGTCAGCGATTGAAAACGTGCTCGACTTAGTCGACATGGTTTTGGTCATGACGGTGAATCCCGGTTTTGGCGGGCAGTCCTACATCAAAACGATGGAGCCGAAGATTGCCGATGTCCGTCGGATGATCCTCGATCGTGAACTCGACGTTGACCTCGAGGTTGACGGCGGGATTAGCGCCACAACCGTTGCCGGAGCAGCTGCGGCCGGAGCGAATATCTTGGTCGCCGGATCGGCGCTGTTCCGTGACCCCGACGGATTGGCCCACGCCATCACTGAGATACGTGCTCTCGGCGAAGCATCATTGCGCTAGTGGAAGCCGAAGCATCCTCGAATCGCCTGCGCGCTTGGCGACTAGCAAGTGCGACCGTCGCACTCGTGCTCATCATCGTGTTAGTCGTCCTCGTCGTGACTCGAAAACGAAACCCAGATCGATCGAATGAAGCGTTCTGCGGGCGGATTTCTAGCGTGGCCGAACTCAGCGACATCCTCGCCGCCGGTGACGGAACCCAGATCCAAAGTGCCGTCCAACGACTCAACAACGCGTCGCGAGTCGCGCCCGCCGCAATAGCGCCGTCGGTGCAGGTACTTGTTGACTACGCCGATGGACTCGCCACCAGCGTTGCCACGGCAGGAAACGAACGAGGCTCGGTAGATGCCGCACTCGCCGAAGCGGTACGGAAGCGAAATGGTGATGTTCCGGCAGTCGTCGCGGCCGGTCAGGATGTGCAGCGTTTCACGCAAACTGCGTGCAACATCGATCTCGCGAACTTGCCTACAGAATCCAGTGCCAACTCAACTACGCCTTAGCCGCAGCGCGCCCTCTACGACTTGAATTACTTCATCTCGCGGCGTTTGACGATGACCTCGTCGATCAGCCCATATTCCTTGGCTTGCTCAGCTGTGAACCAACGGTCGCGCTCAGAGTCTTGTTCGATCTGCTCAACGGTTTGACCGGTATGCTCGGCAATTTTTTCGGCCATGAGTCGCTTGGTGTAAATCATTTGCTCGGCTTGGATCGCGATGTCGGACGCTTGCCCCTGAAGCCCACCAGAGGGCTGATGCATCATGATGCGCGCGTGAGGCAATGAAAAACGCTTGCCCGGTGCGCCAGCGCACAACAAAAACTGTCCCATCGAAGCACCCAGGCCCATGCAGATGGTGTTCACATCCGGCTGGATGAATTGCATCGTGTCGTAAATGGCCATACCTGCGGTCACTGAACCACCAGGCGAATTGATATACAGCCAAATGTCGGTCTCGGGGTCTTCACCCTCGAGGTAGAGCATCTGTGCGGTCAGGTAATTGGCGACTGTGTCATTGACATCAGAGCCAAGAAAAACAATGCGCTCTTTGAGCAGCAATTGGAACATGTTCTGGGCGGGATCAAGTGCCGTGCTCGCCGTCGTCGGCATCAGCATCGGGTGGTGCTCCATTGCTCTCCTTAGGGACAGCTTGACCACTGATTGGCCAAGCTCGTGAACCGTCCTCGTGAGGCTAGCGGGCCGAGCGATACTCTCCGACTATGCGCATCCGATTCTTCGCTCTTGCCTCACTTGCAGTTCTCTCCACCCTGGCTGGATGTTCGTCGCCAACATCGACGAACGCTACGGTTTCGACCACTGAAAGCCCATCAGCGAGCACCGTTACCGGCTCGCCTTCGATCGGGCATGTCTTTGTCATCAATCTCGAAAACAAGTCCTATGGCGAGACTTGGGGCCCAGATTCAGTTGCCGCATACCTCAACGGAACCCTCCGACCACAGGGCCAGCTACTCGAGCAGTACTTCGGCATCGGCCATGCAAGCCTCGGCAATTATCTCGCCCAAGTCAGCGGCCAAGCTCCAAATAGCAAAACACAAAGCGACTGCTTCCAATTTGTCGAATTCAACCAAACTGGCACCGGCGACTACGGACAAGCCCTCGGCGAAGGCTGTGTCTACCCTCCAGCGATTAAAACCGTTGCCGATCAACTCACTTCGGCGGGCAAAACGTGGAAGTCCTATCAAGAGGACCTCGCGAATTCATCGACTGAACCCAAAACCTGTCGCCACCCAATGATCGGTACCGCTGATGCAACCGTGGGGGCGCGACAAGGCGATATGTACACAACTCGACACAATCCGTTCGTGTATTTCCACTCCATCATCGATTCGCCAAGTTGTGCCGACAACGTCGTCGACCTCAGCGCACTGTCGTCAGACTTGGCGAGTGAGGCAACCACGCCAAACCTCACCTACATCACACCCACCTTGTGTCACGACGGCCATGACGCACCGTGCATCGACGGTCAACCTGGTGGCCTTACATCCGCCGATCAGTTTCTCGCCACAACGGTCCCGGACATTCTTTCGTCAACGGCATTTCAGACTGACGGAATGCTCATCATCACCTTCGACGAGGCCGAACTGATTGGCGACCATGCCGATTCGTCGGCCTGTTGCAACACGCCACGTTCGCCGAACGCGCCGAATCCTGGACTCGCTGGTCCCGGCGGTGGTCGAATTGGTGCGCTCGTACTCGCGGCCAATGTTGCACCTGCGTCGGTGAACGCCACGCCTTACAACCATTACTCGCTACTTTGCAGCATCGAAGATATTTTCGACTTACCTCACCTCGGGTTCGCCGGCGCGCCAGGCTTGGCTTGCTTTGGCAATGATGTCTACGGCAACTAACCAATCGCCTGCCAACGTCAAGTCCACCGCCGCGGCGGCGCGGCGTCACCTGTTCCACTAGGTGACGATCCACGAACCGGACGGCCACTTCCCACGCGTTCGGTCGGTTGGTTTTCGACGACGTTTGGTGCACCAGCCGGGAATCGAACCCGGACGTCCGTGAGGACACAGGGACCTAAACCCTGCGCGTCTGCCTAATTCCGCCACTGGTGCGTCACTCATTAACGGTAGCGGTCAAAACCGAACCGACTTACACCCGTTCGCAGAACCCGGACTCTTCATCGCTAGCGTGGCGGCGTGAACCTCAGCGATCTGCCAACACCCGCACTTGTCGTCGACCTCGATGCGTTCGACCGGAACGTGGCGACCATGGCGGCAGCATGGCCCGGCATCCGACTACGACCCCACGTCAAAGCTTCGAAATCGACTGCCCTTGCTCGGCGCCTCGCCAATGCCGGCCATACCGCTTTTTGCTGTGCGACGATTCGAGAAATCGAGGCAATGGTTGCCGCAGGTCTCGGCTATGACCTGTTGTTAGCCAACGAAGTCCTCGATGCTCGACGTCTCGGCAAATTGGTGGGCCAGGGAGCGCGCATCACTGTCGCTGTTGATTCGCCCGAGACCGTTCGCGCCGCAGCCGACGGCGGCGTACGCGAAGTATTGATCGACGTTTGCGTTGGCCTGCCCCGATGTGGCTGCACACCCGACGATGCTGGCCAACTAGCCGAACTTGCAAGATCCGTTGGGCTCGAAGTTCGCGGAGTCATGGGCTACGAAGGTCACATTGTCGGCGTCGAAAATCGCGAAGATCGCGAACGGCAACTCGCGGTCAGTATGGGAATCCTCGTCGCGGCCCATGAAGTCGTGGGCGGCGATGTGATTTCCGGCGGCGGGACCGGCACTTGGGACAGCAACCAGTGGGTGACCGAACTCCAAGCTGGGTCCTACCTGTTGATGGATAGCGCTTATGAGAAACTCGCCATGCCGTTTGAGCCTGCGCTGCATGTGATTGGCACCGTGATCTCAGTGAACAAACCCGGCGGTTGGTCGGTTGCCGACATCGGTCTCAAAGCTCTCGGAATGGACCACGGACTTCCGTCGATTGTTTCGCCGCCAGCATCGAAGGTGTGGTTTTGCTCGGACGAACATCTGACATTTTCGACCCGACCTGAACTCGCAAGGATTGGCGAACGAATACATCTCCAGCCCGCGCACGTCGACCCAACCGTTGCCTACCATGAGCAGTTCTTTGTCGCCCAAGGGGACGAAATCGTCGACACCTGGGCAATCGACATGCGCAATTGGTAGCTCTTCCCGTCAGCGCGAGTGGGCGCGGGCAAGTACATGGGCGCTGGTGAGCGCGGGTGCAATCCGATCAGCGATTGATCGCAACAGCAAGCGCCCGGAATGCGATCCCACGATGGCTGATTGCGTGTTTGTCATCTGCCGACATTTCGGCAAACGTTTCGCCACCAGGTTTGCCGTCACGGCCATCGGGGATAAACACCGGGTCGTAGCCAAATCCAAGAACGCCACGGGGCGTTAAGGCGATCGTGCCATCAACGACTCCGTGACATGCGATCTCGGAACCATCGGGGAAACAGACCATCGCCACGGTTCGAAATCGGGCGCGCCGCTGATCAGGTTCCAACGCGTTGACCCGAGTGAGTTCCATCATCAATTTGGAAACATTGTCGCTATAGGTCGCACTCTCGCCGGCGTATCGGCCCGTGCGAACGCCCGGCAGGCCCCCCAATGCGTCCACCTCAAGTCCGGTGTCATCGGCCACTGCTGCACGAGCCGTCGCGGTACAAATCGCGCGTGCTTTGAGTCGAGCATTGCCCTCGAGCGTTACTGCATCTTCGACAACATCGGGGACCGCTTCTGGTCGCGGCAACAACTCACACATCGGGCCAAAGATCGCGGCGATCTCCGCGACTTTGTCAGGATTTGCTGATGCCACTACGAATTGGCGGCGAATCGTCACCTTGCTGGGGGCGGTTCCGAAAGCATCGCACGTTGTGCCACCACGATTTCGGCGATACCAAGTTCAGCGAGCGCGAGAAGCTCGTCGAGTTCGGATCGACTGAAGGCTGCACCTTCGGCGGTTCCTTGTACTTCGATGAATCGACCTGATTCAGTCATCACCACGTTCATATCGACTTCAGCGACCGAATCTTCGACGTATGGCAGATCAAGCATCGGGACCCCACCAATAATGCCCACCGAAACCGCGGCGCAGGCCTCGGTGAGCGGATTGGCCGCAATTGATCCACGCTGCACCACTCGGGTAAGAGCATCGTGCAGAGCCAAATACGCGCCGTTGATCGACGCAGTTCTCGTACCACCATCAGCTTGCAGCACGTCACAGTCAACAATCACTTGGCGTTCACCAAGCGCTTCCATGTCGCAAATGGCGCGTAGCGAGCGCCCGATAAGGCGCTGGATCTCATGGGTACGCCCACCAGGGCTTCCTTTGGACACCTCGCGTCGAATGCGCTCGTTTGATGAACCAGGCAGCATCGAGTACTCCGCGGTCACCCAGCCTTTTCCTGATCCCTTCATCCAGCGAGGGACACTTTCATCAATCGATGCAGTGCAAAGCACCATGGTGCCGCCAACGGTTACCAGCACCGAGCCATCAGTTTGGGTGGTGAAGTCGCGCGTAAACGTCGTTGGGCGGAGCTGGTGTGGCTCTCTGCCGTCAGGTCTCACAGTTCATACCTTTCGTTGGTCATTGCGATCTCGACCGGCCCGCCAAATGCTTCGGCAGCTTCGGCCCGATAGTCCTCGGGATCACCTTCCGGCCAAAGATGAGTGAGCACCAAGCGTGGCACGCCCGCAGCCTTAGTCATGACACCGGCCTGTCGCGCACTTAAATGAAGCACGCCCATACCCTCGTCGATCGCCAAATTTGTCGCCTCGCACAAGGCGAGATCAATGCCGATACCAAGCGATGCGAACGACCAATCTGGTCCCGTATCGGCCGAATAGGCGAGCGACTGTCCGGTTGAAACTGAGTCGATCCGCACCGCCATGGTCTCGACGTAATGATCGGTGCGAGCGAAAGTGGCACGCAGAGCGCCAATTTCGACCACCATGTGATCCGCACTATCGATCCAAGTAATTGTCGGTTCCAGGCCCGAGGTCAACTCATCGGCCAATGTGCGTGTCTCCGCGGTGCCATAGACCAACAATCCCTCGCGATTGAGCGCGTATTTCCACGCTACGGAAAGGCCCGCGAGGTCAGTCCAATGATCGGGGTGGCGATGGGTGAGAATCACTGCATCGATCGCACCAATGTCAATATGTCGTTGCAGGTTGGCCAGTGTCCCGGGGCCCATGTCAATAACGACATTGGTTTGTCCGGCTTGCACGAGATAGCCACTGCATGCCTCACCGGGGCCGGGATAACTGCCTGAGCAGCCAAGAATTGTCAGGCTCAATGATGCGTCGGGCACGGCCCTTACAACCATTGGATCGCCTCGGCCGACTCAAGTTCGGGTCCTAACAGTTGACGGCCTAGCTGTCGGAACCAAGCGACATCTCCTGACGACAAGAACCGATGGCGTGCGACTCCCGACATCGAGCTGCGTTCCATACTCGTCGCAGCGAGTTGCGCAGCCACGGCAAATGCGGTCTCTTCCGCCGAAGATACCAACACGACGTCGCGTCCCATTACGTCTCCGATTGTTCGTGCGAGAAACGGATAGTGGGTGCAACCGAGCAAAAGAGTGTCAACACCCGCGTCTTGAATTGGAGCCAACAGTCGCTCAGCCAGCACGTGAACTTGATCGGTTTCGGTTTCGCCTCGTTCGACAAATTCGACAAATCCCGGGCAGGCCCCGCACGCCAATTTCACCCCGGAATGCTCCATCTCAAATTGTTGCTGATATGCGCCAGACCCAATTGTCCCCACTGTTCCAATCACGCCGACATGTCCGTTGCGCGTCGCGGAGATCGCGGCTCGAACGCCCGCCTCGATGACCCCAACAATCGGCACGTCAAACTCTGCTTGCAGCTCGTTTAAGCCGGCTGCCGATGCGGTATTGCATGCCACTACGACCATCTTCACGTCATGGGTCGTGACCAGGTAGCGAGTGATTTCTTGTGAGAATCCCCGCACTTGGTCAAGCGGACGCGGCCCGTAGGGGTACCGACCTGTGTCGCCAACGTAGACAAGGTGCTCGAATTCGAGCAGGTCAATCATTGCCCGAGCGACGGTAAGTCCACCGAAGCCACTGTCGAAGATGCCGATCGGCCGTTCGTCCACGGTGGTCAGGGTATGCCCATCGAGACAAGCGATCAGGCACCATGCTCATTGCCGATCATCGGCACCTGGTTTGACGAACCGGTTTGACGAACCGGTTTGACGAACCGATTTGAAGAACCGGTTTAGAAGTAGATGATTGATTCGGCCCGTTTGACCACTTCGTCAATGTCGTCGGTCCACGCGCCAGTCGAGAGGTATTTCCATCCTCCATCGCACACGATGAACACGATGGTCCCCGAATCGATCTTCTCGGCAACACGAACCGCTCCTGCCATGGCGGCACCAGCTGAGATTCCCGAGAAGATCCCGAGTTCACCGAGCCGGCGAGTCCATTCGATCGACTCGCGAGGTCGAACAATGCGCTTGCCGTCAAGCAGGTCGTTGCCCCGCCATTTCTCATACACAGGTGGGATATAGCCGTCGTCAAGGTTGCGGAGGCCTTCGACTTTCTCGCCGATGGGTGGTTCGACCGCCAGGACCTGGATAGCCGGGTTTTGTTCTTTGAGGAACGTTCCAACACCCATGAGCGTGCCGCTGGTTCCAAGACCAGCAACGAAGTGAGTGATCTCGGGGCAGTCAGCCCAAATCTCAGGGCCGGTATGTTGATAGTGCGCCCTCGGATTGGCTTCATTTGAGTATTGGTAAAGAAAGGCCCACTCGGGATGTGCCGCTGCAAGTTCTTGGGCTCGACGCACCGCGCCATTAGATCCTTCGGAACCCGGCGACGAGATAATTTCGGCACCCCAAACTTCGAGCAGTTGGCGCCGTTCGATCGATACGTTTTCGGGCAGCACGATTTTGATCGGGTAGCCCTTCATCTTGGCGATCATCGCCATGGCGATTCCCGTATTACCCGACGATGGCTCGATAATGGTCTTGCCCGGCGTAAGCGTGCCATCTGCTTCGGCTTCGAGAATCATGTTCAGCGCGATGCGGTCCTTGACCGATCCAGCCGGATTCTGACCTTCCATCTTGCCCAAGATGCGCACGCGAGGGTTCGGACTCAATTCGCTTACATCGATCATCGGCGTATTACCGATCATCTCAAGCACGGATGTATAGACGGCCATAACGTCAGGCTCCTGCGATGGTGACGGTCGAGCGCCGAATGTCGACTCGACAGGTAAGGATTCTACCGATCCTCAATGACAACAGCTTCCTCAGCAATTTGGCCATCGACGATTCGATAGCTGCGTAATTCTGGTTGCTCCCGCTTGAGCGAAACAATGACGTAATGCCACGTTGGATCAGGAGCTTGTGCGACATCGGTCGGAGACGGATATGGCTCAGTGTGCGTGTGGCTGTGAACGACCCCGATTATCTCAAATCCCCGGTCTTCGGCATCACGATCTGCTCGCAAGTGCTCGACGGGATCAACGGTATAGACACGACTCGAAGCCGCCGCATTTCGAGTGGCGTAAAACTGCTCGACCCTGCCATCAGCGGCGTGACCGCCCAAAAGCCCGCAGGCTTCATTTGGCAACCCGTCGTAGACGTGTCCCACGATTTCGAGGTAGCTCTGATAATTGAGGTGAAGCACGAGCGCTGAGGCTATCGGCCAACCGACCTCAACGATGGATCGGCCCGGTCGAGCACAGCGGCGGTAGCCTTTCCACTCCCATGGCCGCATCCTCCAAGCCCACCGCACCTCGTGCGATCGCTACCAACCGCCAGGCGCGGCGCGACTACGAGATACTTGATACCTATGAAGCGGGGATCATGCTGCAGGGCAGCGAGGTCAAGTCATTGCGTGAGGCCAATGTTCAACTCGCCGAGAGTTTCGCCCGGATCGAAAACAACGAAATTTGGTTGGTAAGCCTGCACGTCGCGCCTTACAGCCATTCGGGTCAATCGGACGGTCACTTAGCCGATCGGCAACGCAAGCTGCTGTTGCACCGAAATGAGATTCGACGCATTAAAGCCCGTCTTGATCAAGAACGGCTCACCCTGGTGCCGCTCTCGCTGTATTTCAAAGATGGTCGAGCCAAGCTCGAACTAGGCATTGGCCGCGGGCGCCGCGAGTTCGACAAACGGCAAGTCATCGCGAAGCGCGACTCCGATCGTGATGCAGCCCGGGCGATGTCGAACGTTCGAACTGGTAAAGGTGAACGCTCAGGCCGTCAATCAAACGACGAATAAGACGATTGTCACACCCCACCCGCTACCATGGGCTTCCCGCCTCAGGCGGACACAACTTCATCGCAGTATTGCAATGCACACGGGGCTGATCGGTTTCGACGTTGAGCCTGGAAGTCACATCGTGCGACCGGAGTTGCTCAGACTCCTAAAACGGGGCACAAAAAGAACCGCCGATGGCGAGTTCGCTCTCGCTGCCTAGTCCCTAGACAGTAGAGAGTCACAGCGACCAGCAATGGCACGCGGGGCCTGTTCGCTGCAGCCCGGCAACAGAAGCAGTGAAGGACCGCAGGGAGAGACCGCTGACGACGAGAAAGACCGTTGACATCGGAGAAAGATCCGGCGGTGAGCGCAAGCTCATCCGACCCGGCGGCACGGCAGCCGTAGAGCCGTAATCCGGGAATGGTCGTATCACGGGTGGTAACCACTCAGCGGACGGGGGTTCGATTCCCCCCAGCTCCACCACGAGGTGTTACATGAAATAGGGCCCCTTCTTGACAAGAAATACTGTCTAGGAGGGGCCTGATTCGTGTTGACACTATTCAGAACTCAAGAGGGTGTCCTTGCTCTGGAGTCTCAATCGGCGTCGAATGTCTCCGCTTAGGAACTTAAGTGCATTCCAGGGGCTGCATTAATGAAGATGGCGAGCTCCTGCATCCGGGTTCGGATCGCCGACCATCCACTCGTGCATCCCGAATCTGGAGCGAGTCGCTCCCTGTCCTTCACCGACGTGCAACTTTGCAGGGTGCCCGATCTGGGCGAGACCGAGTGACCGAACCACCTGTGACGTACCGTTCGGAGATGCGCATCGGCACCTGGAACTGTCGCCTCAACATCGACAGCAAACGCAGCGCGCTGGACTCGCTCGCGCTCGATCTCGCCGTCGTACCTGAAATACCTCGACCACCCCCTCTTCGAAGAGACCGTGATTCCTACCTACGTCCTCGAAGTCACAGAGAACGAGCTGAGCGCTATCGCCGATCCAGGTCGCCCCAACACCGCTCTCGACGAGCTTCGAAACAAGATCAACCAGGCGCCAGAAACCCCAACGCGAAAAACGCGACGGAAAAACGCGAAAAGTACGAAACGGGACATAACCGATGCACCATCAGACCCCACGTCAGAGGCCTAAAAGCCATTTCATGTAACTACTCACCACGGGGACCTACCACTTCATGACCCCATGACGAGACGCTTTACGAGAGCGCCCCGGCCCGGCCCGGCCGGGGCGTTGTCGCGTAGCGCCGGTGACGGCGTCACCCGTCGCTTGCGAAGCGCAGCCACTTGATTACCTACACTCTGTAGGTACAATGTGTTGATGCCGACCGCACCCGCCCAACCTCGCCGTCGCGCCGCACGCACTTCACCGGCGGATCGTCGGCGCCAGTTGCTCGACACTGCTGAGGAGATCCTCGCATCCGACGGGACGGATGCGCTCCGCATGGACGCGCTCGCTCGGGCTGCCGGTGTCACTCGACCAGTGGTCTACGCGCACTTCGGCGATCGCGACGCGCTCATCGTTGCACTCCTCGCACGGCATGCGGCACGGGTCCATGAACACGTGCGCTTGGCGACGTCGATCGACCAGGAGTTTGCACTCGTGCTCCAGTCCGCCACGCGCGCGTACCTCGAGGTCGCGACCGCCGCCGGCGTCACGATGCGGGCGCTGACCACTGCCGAGCACCTCTCACCAGCGATCGAGGCTGAGCGCCGGTCGTACTGGGGTCAAGCGACGGATATGTGGGCTCTGCGGTACCGCAGTTACGCTCACATCGAACAACAAGACGCTCGTGCACTTGCAGCAGCCCACCTCGCAGCACTTTCGACGCTCGCCGGCCTCTGCGCTGCCGGCACATTGTCCGTGGCGCGCGCAACCCAGCTCCACGCCACGACGACGATCGCGGCGCTCGACGCATTGCGAGACAACACAGGGAATCCCCGATGATCCGAACAAGGGTGAGCCATGCTGCATCGGCCATCACGGCAGCGCTGCTTCTCGCCATCATCGTCGCGTGCGGACCCCTGCCGGCTTCGATCGTGCCCTCCGACACGGGGTACCTGCCCTACAAGGACACCAATCCCGCCACCAAAGCAACTGGCCAGGTGTCGAATGGCACGATCACGACACCCGATGGACGCACCCGTCACTTCAGGCTGTACGTACCAGCGTCACTCCCTTCGCAGGCCCCCGTCCCGCTCCTCGTGGCGTTGCACGGCGGCATGGGGACCTCGACGCAGTTCGCAAAAAACTCCGGGTTCGACGCGCTCGCCGAGTCGAATCGCTTCATCGTCGTGTACCCAGATGGCATCGGGAATCTCGCAGATGGCAGCGGACTCCAAACCTGGAACGGCGGCTACTGCTGTGGACCCGCAGCGGCGAACAGCGTTGACGATGTGGGGTTCATCCGTGCGGTCATCAACCGCGTTCGAACTCAGTTCACCATCGATCCGGATCGCACCTACGCAGCCGGACATTCGAACGGTGCGATCATGGCGTACCGGCTCGCTTGCGAACTCTCAGACCTGATCGTGGGCATCGGACTCCAAGCGGGAAGCCTCGGCGTGGACGCCTGCACCCCGAGCCGACCGGTCGCTGTCTTCCATCTCCACGGAACCGCTGACACGAACCATCCCATCGCCGGGGGCACCGGCACCGGCATCGCCGGCGTCGTGTTCCGACCGGCTCGTTCGGCGGTGGACGCGTTCGCAGGTGCAAACCGCTGCATCGGAATGCCGACGCTAACTATCGATCCAACCAACCCCGACGTCGTTGCCGCGACATGGACGCAGTGTGACGGCAGGACCGCGGTCAAGTACGTCGTTGTCAACGGAGCAACCCACGCGTGGATGGGACATCCGGCTGCCTCGCCACTTGCGGCCGCGTACCTCGGCAAGCCCTACCCGAAGCTCGATGCCAGCCGTGCGATCTGGTCGTTCCTCGCCTCTCACGAGCGATCGCAGTAGTTGGCCACGGGCCTCCCATCAGCTATACCGTCGTCTACCGACCCGTCGGAAGCGACACCTGGGTGTCGGGCCCGGCCAGCGTGTCGGGGCGCACGGTCTTCATCCCGGGCCTCGACTGTGCAGTCGCCTATGAGTTCGGCGTGGTCGCCGTCGCCGGCGATGGCACCCCGAGCGCGGTCGCCGGCACGACAGTCGCAGCCCCAACCGCAGCGTGCCCGGGGCCCGAGCCGACCACCACCATCGCACCGGAACCGCCCGAGACCGTGCCGCCCGACGTCGTCCCGCCGGTCTTTACCGGCTGAGTCAAGCTCGACCGATAAGCAGCGCCCAGCCGAGGCGATTCGCCGCCGCAACTTGCCCATTTCGTCGGTTGGCGGGTTAATCGCTTCGCTATGGTTTTCCTCGCCAAACGATGATGCGGTCACCGCAAGATCTTCATTCAAGTGGTCGAGCCATCTAGCGGTGAGCTCACCAAAGAGGACGAACAATGTGCAATATCAACGTGGTTCGCCGCCCGGTGACCGTGCGCGATGATTGGCATCCCATCGATTCTCACGATGGCGTCGACGCGGAGTTTCCACGAATGGCTGATCCAAAAACCAATGAGCAACTCCGAGTCCGCGGCATCCGCCTCGAATGGGCCACCGTGGGCTGGAATCTCATGGAAGTGTTCGTGACTATTTCTCTTGGGATAGCCGCACGGTCTATTGCCCTCGTGGCATTTGGCCTTGACTCCATGGTCGAAATCTTCGCCTCGACGGTGGTCATTCGTAATCTCTCCGACGTACGACATGACCCGAACGATCACCGTGTTCATCGATCGTTGCGTCTCATCTCGCTCGCGTTCTGGGTGCTCGCTGGATTTTTGCTCGTCGCGAGTATCCGAAGTCTGATTATCGCGAGCCATCCTGATCATTCGCCATTCGGCATTTCGTACTTAGCGATAACCGCGGTGGTTATGTTTGGTTTGGCGAAACTGAAACGCACTACCGCCAACCAGATGGGCAGTGAGACGCTGAGCGCCGAAGCGTCGATGACCTTTCTTGACGGATGTCTGAGTTCAGGAATCCTGCTGGCACTTGTGCTGAACAGCGCGTTTTCGTGGTGGTGGGCCGATGCATGTGCCGCGATGGTTGTGGCCGGGTTCGCCGCCTACGAAGCAATCGGACATTGGCGTGAGTCAGCCCCCCATGACGACGCCGACCATCGACCGACTTAGCGGTTGGCCAAGTCGCGGCGAGCAAACAGCAAGGTTCCAAACATACACAACGCGATTCCGATTGCGCCGGTGATGAGCAAGGTTGAGGCATGGATCGACTGCGCCGGTGCCAAAGCCATCGGCGCGAACAATGAGACTCGGTCAAGCCACGCTGCACCGGTGACCAGCGAGGAAAGCAAGTCAAGAAGGACTGACCAGATCACCACGACATACACGATTGTCGCTGCGGAGCGCGGCGCAAACGCGAATACGACTGCGCCAATACCAAGCGCAACCAATGCCGTTGGCACCACATTGAGGCCCGCGCCAAGTAGCGAACCAAACGACACCGGAACCCCTTGAGTCGAAGCACCAAACCAAGCTCCGACCCCCGACACCACTGCGGCGGCGACAATCGCGCACGCGCAGATCACAAGCCTTCCAACGAACCAGCCGGCGCGGGTTGTCGATCTGGATAACAGATGCTCAAGACGGCCCGAGGTCTCCTCTGCAGAGGCGGCACCCAGTTGTCCGGCCGGGATCAACGCCACGACGGCCGCGACCAACAAAAACGCGACACCGAAGAACTGATTGGCGAAAGTGCCTTGGACGGCGAACCTATCGAGCACATTGTTCAGAGAAGCCGGAACCGAGGTAACCGTCATTTTCGAGATGATTCCGTAGACCACTGCGACCGCTGCCGCTCCCCCACACCAAGCCACCACCACCGGAAGCTCAAGACGCAACGAGAACCGAAACGATGATTGCAGTCCAAAGCGCCGCAATTGCTTGACGTCACTCGTCGCCAACAAACCATCGCCGACATCGCGATGCTTCGCCCCGACGGTCGCTAGTGCAGCCAACGCTATCGCCACAACGAAACCGATTCCGATTGGCCACGGATCGTTCATCGTCAACGGCTGCACGAGTTCCGTCCAACCAAACGGCGTAGTCCACAACATCCACTGCAGAGTTCCGCTCGAATCACCAATCATCCGAACGACATAACTTCCAACGAATACCGCCATGGCAATGGTGGTCGCCATGCGTCGCGTTCCACCGATCTGGGAGGTCACTGCCGCGACACCCACAAAGACTGCGGGCAACACGATCAAGCTCATCCCACATAGCAGCGACTCGCCGATGCCGAACCCGATGGAGCGACTGCGGCCGACCAGAGCAACGCCGAATGCGGTCACTACAAAAATGACGCCGATCGCCGCGCCTAATGCGGCGATCGTGACCGCTGTGGCTCGGCTGGGACGAATAGCGCCGGCTAAAACGAGTTGCCAGCGGCCCGCGTCTTCTTCTCCTCGTAGCAGGCGGGTCGTGGCTAGCAGCGCCCAGAGCGATCCAATCACGGCGAGGAAAACAAAGCATTTGTAGACGGTGTAACCCCCAACGGTGCCAATGGCGGTGGTCGGTCCAAACAGAATTGCCAGACCGCGATCACCCGAGGCCAGTTGGGCAACTTGTTGCCGACTTTCCTCGGTCGGAAAAGTTGTGGAGTACGAAGATGCCGTCGCGGCGATGGTTCCAGCGAACACGACCGCGACAATCGATGCGCTCATTCGAATCTGTCGAAAGGCGTGTCCGGCCACGACAGTTCCGGAACTCATAAACCCTTGCCGTCCAACGCTGAACCTTCACCGTAGGACGACACGAAAACCTCCTCAAGAGACGGCTCATGAGTGGTGATTCGACGGATGCCCACGGGTGCCATAACGGCCAGTACCGCGTCCATTGGGCCAACTACATCACACTCGATAACCTGCCGATCCACGGTTACCTTGCTCACGCCGGCCAACGCACTGATGTCAGGAACGGCGCCGTCAACTTCGACGCGAAGGTGCACGGAACTCAGACTACGAAGCGCATCGACTCGACCAGATTCGATGATGCGACCTTCGTGCAGCATCGCGACCCGATCACACACTGCCTCGACTTCGCTCAAGATGTGCGAAGACAACAACACCGTCTGTCCCCGGTCGCAAGCCTCACGCACACACGCTCGAAAGACCTGCTCCATTAACGGATCAAGGCCAGTCGTGGGTTCATCGAAAAGCAGCAAGTCAGCTCGACTTGCCAACGCCGCAATGAGCAAGATTTTTTGTCGATTCCCGTGGCTCAGTGCACGAATCTTTTTATTTGGCGTCAGGAAAAATCGCTCAATGAGCTGGTGGCGATAGGGCTCGTCAACTTCACCGTGAAGTCGGCCGAGAAACTCCAACACCTCTGCGGCGGTGAGCGCAGGCCAAAGATTTGCCTCACTCGGGACATAGGCCAGTCGCCGATGAATCGCGGAACCATCACTCCACGGATCGAGTCCGAAGACCGAAGCGGTTCCCGACGTCGGACGCATCAGGCCTAACAACAGCGCAATCGTCGTGGACTTTCCCGCACCGTTCGGCCCAAGGTACCCAAACACCTCACCCGCCTCTACGGTCAGGTCAAGCGCGTTGAGTGCATAGGAGTCGCCGTAACGCTTGGTCAGCTTTTCCGTGCGAATCGTCGCTGTCATTCCACATCCGAATCGAGGACGCTTGGCTGGCACGTCGTTTCGTTTTGCAGCCTATTGCTCGCTGGCGATGTTCGTTGCCGCGCGTTGTTGCGAACTCGATAACCCCGAAAAATCGAACGCACCTGGTGATCCCGCGGCAACGGCGAGCGCCGATTTCGGCGGCAGACTAAGCAGGCTGCGCACTTCGTCAATTGGTCGATCCGCGAGCTCGTGATAATCGACGCGCAATAAATCGGTTCCGAACCCTTCTTGAACTGATTTACCACGAACAATCGAATCAGCTAAACGCGCCGCCATTCCATCGACACGCAACCAGTGGTCCTCAACGTCGGAATCGAAATACCCCATGTGCTCGACATAACCGGTCTCGAACAACCCGACAATCGTGGCGAGCCACGAGAATCCTTTCGGGTCAGGGTCAGCCCGCCCAATCAATCCGAATATCTCGACTTCACCTTGGATATTGGTTCCATAGTCGGCCAGGACATGTACAAAATCGTGCTGCGCGAAATACGCGGAAACCATGCCGCCTTTGGTCCCTGGCGGTTCCCACCCGCGCATCTGATACATCTCCCAAGTCAATTGGCCGAGCGTCCCCGCAGGCAACTCAGCGAACGATCGCCAACGATCAGCCAGTTCCGGATCATCGACTGTCCGCTCGAATGGGTCACTCACGGCAGCTTTTGTATGCAACGGATGTTGGTCGAGTTGATCCCAGGTCGAGGCGAAGCCACTTCGGTGCAGGTCATCCCACGCTTGGGTTAACGCGTTCTCGGCATATTCACGGGCGATCGAAACAAAATCGTCGTCGACGTCAAGTGCTTTGGCATACGTCGCCACGGTTTCAGCGACTTGTGCTGGAATCGGCACCAATACCAATTCACCAAGCACCATGTGGTGCACGATGCGACGTCGATGAGACTCATCGCTGTCTGCCAACACCGCGGCCAGTTCAGCTGGCCCAAGCGGGTCAAGCGAGGTGTAGTCGACTTGTTGGCCGGTCAGCGCCAGGGTGACGGCGCCGAGCAATGCCACCTGAAGGTCCGTGAGGCCATCAGGTCCTGCCACCGCGGTGCCGATTCCTCGGGCCACCTTCAACGTTTCAGCGACGGGATGGGTGACCATGCGTGCACAGTAACAGCAGGCTCATTAGCCGTTTTGAGCCAGCAGACGATCCTGGCGCTGTCCATGACAACGCGTGAGCCCAGAAACTGAACGACGGGGCTCAGTGCTCGTCAGCCAGAGGCAATGGTTGCCACCTGGCATCGGATGCACTGAGCCCCGTCAGGTTCAGTTGCAGTACTTCTATCCCTGGGCGTTCATGCGTCGGCGAGCCGACAAGACCAGCACCAACCCACCGGCAACAAGCATGCTGCCAATCGTCATAAGCAGCGTCAGCTGAGCACCAGTGACTGGGAGGGTTACCCCGGCAACAGTCGTCGAGCGACTTGTGGTTTCACCCAACACGGTCGCACCTTCAGTGGTGGTCGTCGTTCCGGGATCAAGCGTGGTCGTCGGTTCAACAACCGTGGTCGTCGGTTCAACAACCGTGGTCGTCGGCTCAACAACCGTGGTCGTCGGCTCAACAACCGTGGTCGTCGGCTCAACAACCGTGGTCGTCGGA
>JBAXIB010000030.1:0-23137 GCA_037138595.1 Actinomycetes bacterium
AGCAACTTCCGTCACCAGGATCGAACAGGTCGAGCAGCATTACCTTTCCCTTTTCGGCAATGTCGATATTGGCAAAATAAAAACGCGAGATCACCGTTCCACCAGAACTGGCATTGGCGTTCGGTGACCAAATCGACATGTCCCGGATCGCGTACACCGTTGGTTTAGACGATGAGGTCGACGTCGTTCTGATCGAATACGCGTTGTAGCCACCACCCGAATCGGCGGGCGTGCCAAAACCACTTGTTCGAACCACGAGCGGGAACACCCCTGACCGAACGGCCACAAAGGTACAAAGCTTGACCCAACGATTTTTGTAGGTGGTGACGGCGTCGGTTGAGTTCACCATCAACCGACCGGCGGTTTTGCCGGTCGGGTATCCAGAACCGGTGCACGACGTCGTGCGGGCCGAGCCGTCAGTTAGGGCAAGCGTCGGGTCGATCGAGGTGGTGAAATTTGAGTTATCCGAGTCAAACATTTCAAACTGCGTGCGAAATGTCGTGTCGGTTAGGTCATAACCACTTGTTCCCTTGGACGACACCGAGTCGCCCGTCGCGTTGCCGCCTTGCGTCGTGTCTCCCGACGCAATCGCATCATAAATTTCCACGGTAATTGTCGCCCCGATAGAAGCCGCGGGCACGTCAATTCCATAGGTATAACCCGATGTTCGATAGGTCGAATTGATGTTTGCGCCTTCGCAGGCGAGATGCGCGGCACTATCGGCCGGGCACTTGGTTGCAAAAGGATCGCCACTTTGGTGAGGGGTATAGGGCCCCTGGATGGCTGACCAGAACTGAGGTAACGACGACGGTGCCGGACAACCGGTGACCGTCGCAGCGGGGTCGGTACATGCCGGACTAGCGCCGTACCCGCTGAGTTGATTTCCGAAGGTTGCCAGTGGACTTCCCATCGGGATTGGACGATTGAACTGACCCGTCGCCCGCCGAGTCAGCTTCTCCGACGGAATCACGATCTTTGAAAAATATTGTTTGGCCGATTCAGAGATCTCGATCTTCATCGTGTTGATGATGGTGTCGAACGTGTACGTATGCGTTAACGATCCATACCCGTTATCGGTCAGTACTTTGTCAGCAACTGCAATTGCCGTGTCGGTCGCTGGCATCCAGACGACTCCAGCGAGCACTGCAGCATCGGCGGCGCGCTGGAGTCGAGAACCTTGCGCATACCAGGCACCGACATCAACGGCGAACGCGGTGAAGATCATGAGCGGAACCAACAACAGACCGGTCATGGCCAATACATAGCCGTCGTCTTTCTGAAGCTGACGCAGGAACGGAAACCTCGATGAACGGGTTACATTCGGTTGTTTCGGGGAACGGTTCATATGTTTGGCTCGATTCGATTCACAGCCCGGTCAGTCAGTGTCATGGTCTTGCCAGGAAGCAGCCCGGTAATCCCGGTATAGGTGATCACGGCGTACACACCCACATAGTCAGGTTGCGAAGTCAGTCCCGCGTCGCGAATCAATGGGCACCAGTTTTTATCCCAACCTGGTGTACCAACACCCAATGCGGTGCAGTTGAAGTTACCGGTAGCCAAGTTGGCTGGGGTCAGATCGGCTGCTGAGTACACGCTGCAATTGACCCCGCCGGCGTTCACTCCGTGAGGAGCTGAGCCAGTAATGGATGCGGTCAAACAAGCCGCCGGTGGAGCCCCGCCAGAAACGGTGCTGTTGTAGATAATCACCTTTGTCACAGTCGCGTTCTTCAACTTGGCCGTCGTCGCCATGAAATTTTGCAGGGTAAATAGATCGGCGGTCGAAGTATTTTTCGACTGGGCAGCAGTGCGTCCCGCGGACTGGACGCTGTTTGCCAACACGTTGCTATTGCGCAAAATGAATCCATACTCAAAAATCCCCAAGCTCAACAGCACCAACAACGGCATCACGAGCGCGAGTTCAGTCAGAATCGCACCGCTATCGCCTCGAAAACGACTAGCTGGATCAATGACAACGGTGGTCATGCTTTTTGCGGTTCGAGTTGGGTAATGGACGTATCGGAAAGGGTCAAACTATTGCCGAATAGCCCGGTGATCCAGGGGTGGGTTGCTTCGACGTAAATTCCAACATAGGACGGTGGACCACCGGTGGCGACACTGAGATTGACCTTTCGGTCGGTTGAACACCAAAAGGCGATTGGGTTCGAACCCTGGCTCGCCGGATGAGTCGCATCAATCGGACAAAGCCACGTCGACGGCGTGGTCGCCAATGCGATATCTGAGGGCAAAAAGACGTTGCACTCGCTTCCGACTGTGGCATACCCCGTGACCGAAGTCTTGCAAATTGCGGGCACTACCGAACTGGCTCCAGTCGCCTTGAATATGACGATTCGATTGATCTGACTTTGCGGCATCGCACTGGTTGCCTTCTTAATCGCTTGCACGATCGTCCAATCAGCAGTTGCGCCGTTGGCCTGGATCGCGGTCATTCGAGCACCCTGGGACACGGCATTCGAGACGGTGAGATAGTCGCGGAAGGCGCCACCAAACTCCACGACGCCGAAAATCAACACCATGAAAAGAGGAGTCACCATCGCCGCCTCGACCAAGACTGCCCCAGAATCGCCGCGCAAACGACTCCCGCTCACGCCGGTGCAATTCAGCTGACTGGATCGCTGATGGGTACTGCTCATTTTTGGCTCCGCACAGACGGTCTGATCTCGTAGTTCGACAGGTTTTGACCAGAACTTGAGTGTTTGGCAGACATTTGCAAGCGATTCCTCAGAAACCGAGCATTTGTGGTCCTTGGCCCACACCATGAGTAAACCACGAGCGTTGCGAGATTATCGGTCGCTGCCAGCCATGGCTGTCATACCCCCTCCTTACCATGACACCATGAACGTTCGCGTTGAATCACCGCTGCCGACGGCAAAATCGGCCGAATCGCACCTCGAACCCACCGATCGAGCCGCTCGCTGGGCCGCCACCATGTCTGGCCACGATGACGACACGATCCAACGGGCACACATCGATCCAGTTGTTCTCACCCCTGCCAGTCCACTGCCGGCTGTTACGCGAATCGCCCGAGAATCAGCTGAGGCGTCCCTGCTCGCGCTTGGAGCGACGTCGGCATTCGGGGCAGGCAACCGAACCATTCCCGAAGCCCCCGACCCAATTCGTACCTGTTTCGAACGCGATCGCGACCGAATACTGCATGCCGCCGCCTTTCGCCGCCTCGCCGGCAAGACGCAGGTGTTCATTTTTCCGGCCGACCATCAGCGAACACGCCTTACCCACGCGCTTGAAGTCGCTCAAGTAGCGACCGCGATGGCTGATGCCCTCGGGTTAAATCGGCCCCTAACTGAAGCCATCGCGCTCGGGCACGATTGCGGTCATGGCCCTGGCGGGCATGCAAGTGAAGATGCGTTTGCGCCCTATATCCCGGGCGGATATGACCACGCGGTTTGGGGCGCCGATGTGATACTTAATCCCCTCAATTTGTGCCACGAAACCCTTGACGGAATCCGAAACCACTCATGGTCGCGACCAACCCCAGCGACACCCGAAGGTGAAGTCGTCGCGTGGGCCGATCGCATTGCTTATGTTTGCCACGATTTCGAAGACGCCGTCTCGACCGGAATCGTCAATGCCAACGAGCTTCCCGAAGCGGTTCAACGGCTCTGCGGCGTTCAGCGAAGTAGCCAAATAGCAGGTTTCATCAATGGCGTGATCGAAGCGAGTACCCGCTCGGGCACCATTGCTATGACATCCGGGCAAGCCCGAGGCCTAGCTGCCTTTCGGGCCTTCAACTATGAACACATTTACCTTCGGCCTGCTTCAGTCGCCCAAGCCAATGCGGTTATTCGCATGCTCCAAGCTTTGGTTGAGCACTTCGCTCAACAACCCGGCCTGATTCCTGATCCATCCGACGATGTTGCCGGATCAGCCCTCGCATTACATGCATCCGTTGCCTATGTCGCAGGAATGACCGATCGGTTTGCATGCCAACAAGCGTTGACCCAATTGCGATGGACTACCAACGATTTACCACGCGGGGTCGACGTCACGCTTTGACCCGTTCAGCTGGTTGCGAACTGCGGCATCAGGCACACGCTTGGGTTTGCTCAAACTGCACGGTCAGAAATAGGTAAGCGGGAATGACTAAGCGGGAACGACGTCAACCAGTTTGCGGTTCTTGCGCTCGCCAAACTTCACTGTGCCCTCAACAAGTGCGAACAACGTGTCATCGCCACCCTTGCCAACGTTCTCGCCCGGATGGATGCGGGTGCCACGCTGGCGCACGATGATCGTGCCGGCCTGCACCTGATGTCCGTCGTAGGTCTTTACTCCAAGGCGCTTGCTCTGTGAGTCGCGGCCGTTACGAGTTGAACCGCCACCTTTGGTCTTGGACATGGCTAGCCCTTCTTAATGCTGGTGATCTCGATGGTGGCATACGACTGGCGATGGCCCCATCGGCGACGGTTATTGGACTTGTTTTTGTAGGTAAAGCCGTTGATCTTGGGGCCCTTGGTCTCGCCGACCACCCGGGCCGCCACTGACGAGCCCGAAAGCTGGTCAGGGGTGGCGAGCACTGTTGCGCCGTCGACCACAAGGATCGGCTTCAGCTCAAGTTCTTCACCGTCAAGGCGCTCAACGTCAAGACGCTGGCCTTCCTCAACCCGATACTGCTTACCACCGGTCTTAATTACGGCATACATAGTGAGATGAATCTACCGGACCACAGCGCGCACAGCCAACCCACTAACCGATGGCAGCCCTTCTCGCCAAGATTTCGCCTGTTGAGTGGGGCCACCGCTGCCCATATCGGCCGCTAGGTGAACAGTTCGGCATCAAGTTGCAGGCCCCGGCCCTCGCACTCCGGACAGAGGGTGGAGAACGATTCGAGCAACCCTTCACCAATACGTTTCCGGGTCATCTCCACCAGTCCGAGATCTGAGATATCAAATACTTGTGTGCGAGTTTTGTCCCGAGCTAGCGCATCTCGGAAAGTCCCAATGACCTTGTCCCGGTTTTTTCGGATTTCCATATCGATGAAGTCGATCACAATGATGCCGCCGATATCGCGCAGTCGAAGTTGCTTAGAGATTTCTGTCGCCGCTTCGAGGTTGTTTCGAAACACCGTCTCTTCGAGATTCGACGTTCCGACGTTTTTCCCGGTGTTGACGTCGATAACTGTCAATGCTTCGGTGTGCTCAATAATCAGCGAGCCACCCGACGGTAGCCACACTTTGCGGTCCAACGCCTTGTGAAGTTGCTCATGGACATGGTGATGTTCGAAGAGCGGAAGCTTCTCGACTGCTGGGTCGAAAAATTGAACACGATCGGCAAGCGACGGCGAGATGCTCGCTACATAACCGCGAACCTCCTCGTACAGTTCGCGGTCATCGATAATCACCCCTCGGTATTCGTCGTTGAATTCCTCGCGGATCACCCGCACTGCCATATCTGGTTCCCGATACAGCAGCGCCGGACCATTAGTCTTTTTCGCTAACGCCTCGATTTGTTCCCACTGCTGTTGCAAACGAGCCACGTCGCGTTCGATTTCTTCAGCACTCACGCCTTCAGCGGCGGTTCGCACGATGATGCCGTGACCCTTGGGACGAACCCGATCGAGAATGGAACGAAGCCGCTTGCGTTCATCATCTGCCAGTCGCTTAGAGATGCCGTAGGTCGTGCTGTTGGGCATCAGCACTACGAATCGACCTGGCAATGACACCTCTTGGGTCAGTCGCGCTCCCTTGTGGGCGATCGGGTTCTTCGTCGCTTGGCAAAGAATCATCTGCTTGGGTTTGAGCAACTGCTCAATGCGAAGGTTGCTGCCCTTTTCTTCGATGTCCTCCGCGTCGTATTGCACATCACCCCGATAGAGCACAGCATTTTTGGGCGTAGCAATGTCGACGAACGCAGCCTCCATGCCCGGCAGTACATTTTGTACGCGTCCGAGATAGATATTGCCGTGAATGTGTGAGACGTCATCGGCCGGACGAGATACATAATGTTCGATCAAACTTCGGCCTTCGAGCACCGCAATTTGGGTAGCTGTTGGCCGCACCGACACCGTCATCAAATAGCGACCAACTGGCCGACCATTGCGTTCGCGGCCACGTCGTGGACCAGTCCCGTCATCGCCTTCTAGCGGTTCACCGCCCATGATCGCCTCGACCGGTTTCGGGTTTGGTCGATTGCCTCCACGACCTCCGCGACTTCCACCGCCATCACTTTTGGGGCCCTGGGATCCGCCGCTACGGCCCGAACCTTTATGTGTCGTCGATCCGCTTCCTTCGCTTTTGGCGTCGCCTGCTTTCGGCGCTCGATTTCCGCCGCTCGCGGACGGAGAGCCGCCAGTCGCAGTTTTCGCCCCGCCGCCACCTGATCCGCGCCCACGGCCGCCACGACGGCGCTTGCCTGGTGACTTGGTAGCGCCACCAACGGCGGACTCAGGCGAGTCGGCCGCCGGACCCACATCGGCTTTCGGGTGCTCGTCCACTGGCGCGGGTCGACTATCGCCGATCCGAGGACGCCGAACTAAGGCCTTTTCAGCGGCTTCAGCCGACATCGGTCGGCCTTCGAATGATCGTTCAGGTAGTTCTTCAGGGTTTCGGTCCGATGATGAATCGCTCATATCGGTATGCGCATCGTTCGATGGCACATGCTCGGCGTCGTTCTTTTCCGATTCGGTCATTGCGATAGTCCCTTCTCATGACGCACGAGTCGTACTGTGCGTCGCCGACAGCGCAGCGGCAGGCAACGGTTCGTGCCGGGCGCCATCGAGCGTGATCCATTGGTGGGTTCGACAAACGCGTCCTTCGACCGCTGGCGGCTCGAGAGCACCCAACAGTTCTGACGGACGTAGTCCACGCGGCTTCGTCGCAAGCTCAGCTTCGAGCAAGGTTCCCGCGGGGGTGATGATGGAATCGCCTGACGGATTGGTTACCGCCGCGACAGGGCCAAGTACAGCTAATTGGAGCACGCAGGGGCGAATGTCATCAGTGACCTCGTTTCCCTTGCGGTTTCTTGTAATAAAAACTTCTTCTGCGGCGAGTAGGCCTTCGACGGCGCTCGACGCGTCAGCTAATTCGAGGCCGATGGCCTCGAGGGTCCATGAACAACTGGTCACTGCTTCTTGCAATGACATGTCACTAGTTTCGATCACCGCAACTGACTCAACGGCGATGCCGTCAGGCAGCAATGGCGTAAGGGTGCTAGGAAGCTTTTGGAGGTCGAGCGATTGGGCTTCGGGATCACGAAAGTCGACGTCGATATATTCGCCCCATGATTCATGGGCGGTACTCAAGGCCAACCCGAAGTGCATTTTCGGCCGGGGTGAAAAGCCTTCAGTCAACGCAACTGGCAGTTCGCCACGACGCAACGCTCGTTCCCACATGCGAGCTACATCACGATGACTCGTGAATCGCACCTTGCCTTTCTTTGAAAACCGGAAACGAATCCTCATGATCGATCTCCGGTAAGTGCTTGGTCAGGTCGTCGCGCCAACAAATCGACCGGCACCGAACGGCCCGGTGTTGGAACGACTGCAGTGGGCTCCGGACCCTGGGCGACGAGGCCTTGTCCCGTACCTTGCGAACCACCAGCGGGCGGCGTCGCCGATGCAACAATGTGCTCGATGCCGTATCCGGTGCATGCTCCGCAGTCATAACACGGCGTCCACCGACAATCCTCTAAGCCAAGTTCTTCGAGCGAGTCTCGCCAATCTTGCCAAAGGAAGTCTTTGTGGAGGCCCGCCGAAAGATGGTCCCACGGCAATACCTCATCGACCGTGCGATGTCGATGCACATACCAGTCAATGGACAACCCGTGTCGGGCCATCGCGTCAACCCACAGGTCGTCGTTAAACATCTCAGACCATTCCTGGAACGTTCCACCGCTGCGCCACACGTCCTCGATGACTGCACCGATCCGACGATCGCCTCGACTCACAATCCCTTCTACCAGCGTTGCCTTTGGGTCGTGCCACTTCATTTGCACGCCTTTGGCCTTGCGCGTTTCGTCTCGCAACAAGAAAATTTTACGCTGAAGTTCAGTCACCGTGTTTTGTCCAAACCATTGAAACGGCGTGAACGGTTTGGGAACGAATCCACCGACTGACACGGTGACCGACGCGTTCCGGTTGTGCCGACGTCCGATCTCAGCACATTTGCGAGCTAACTCCGCGATGCCAAGGGTGTCTTGATCGGTTTCAGTTGGCAAGCCGGTAAGGAAGTAGAGCTTCACTCGCCGCCAACCCTGCGAGTAAGCCGATTCGACTGCTTCGTACAAGTCATCTTCGCTAATCAATTTGTTGATGACTTGGCGAAGCCGCCAACTTCCTGCTTCAGGCGCAAACGTAAGGCCTGTTCGCCGCGCTCGCTGCAACTCTGCTGCGATTCCCACGGTGAATGCATCGACTCGCAAACTCGGCAACGCCACCGAGACCTGATTCGATCGGGACGGATCGGTGACGGTGTCGCGAACCAGTTTTTCGATTCCACTGAAATCGGCAGTTGACAGCGACGTGAGCGACACCTCGTCATAGCCTGTGCGGCGAAAACCCTCGTCAATCATGGCCCGAACTTGCTCGGCCGGCCGTTCACGCACTGGCCGAGTGATCATCCCGGCTTGGCAAAACCGGCACCCTCGGGTGCAACCACGAAATACTTCAACGTTCAACCGATCATGGACGACCTCGGTTAATGGCACCAGTTGTTGTTTCGGATAGGGCCAATCGCCGAGGTCGGCGACTGTGCGCTTTTCGACGCGCTCCGGCACATCGCCATAGCGGGGGGTGACGGCAACGAGCCGCTCGCCGTCGTAGTTCGCGTCGTACATAGACGGCACATACACACCCGGAACGCGTGACAACCGCCGAAGCACATGGGCACGCGAACCCTCGGTGCGTCCCGATGCCTTCCATTCGGCGACAACTTCGGTGATTTCACCGACGACTTCTTCGCCATCACCCAACACCACGACGTCAAGAAAATCCGCCAGTGGCTCAGGGTTATAGGTGCAGTGACCGCCCGCAACAATGAGTGGATCCGATGGCCGGCGGTCAGCGGAGCGAACCGGTACACCAGCCAGATCGATGCAATTGAGCACGTTTGTGTACACAAGCTCAGCTGAGATGTTGAATGCGAGCAGATCAAACGCTGGTGCAGGGCGGTGGGTATCGACTGAAAAGAGCGGCAAGCGATGGGTCCGCAGTAGCCCTTCGAGATCTACCCATGGCGCATAGGTTCGTTCAGCCAGCGCGTCGGCCCGCTCATTGAGAATTTCATACAAAATCTGCAGACCCTGATTGGGCAAGCCGATTTCGTAGGTATCGGGATAAATGAGCAGCCAACTCACCAAATCATCAGTGTGATCGGGACGTTGGCATCCATCCTCACATCCGATATACCGCGCCGGCTTTTGGACCTTAGCCAACAGCGGTTCGAGTTGTGGCCAGATCGAGTTCATGCCTCATCGATCCTATCGGATGGCCTCGAGGGGCCGAAGTTGCCGCTCCGGATCAGCGAAAGCGATGCATATGGACGTTGAGCACCAGCCCAATCGCCACGAAACACGCCAACGTAGACGAACCGCCATAAGACATGAACGGCAACGGAATACCTGTCACGGGCATGATTCCCATGGTCATTCCGACGCTTTCGAACACTTGGAACACAAACATCGCGAGCACGCCCATGCACACCAGCGTGCCGAGATGATCTCGGGCGAGTTGAGCAGCTCGCCATGTTCGCCAAATCACAATGACAAACAGCGCCAGCAATGTGGCGGCACCGGCGAACCCAAGTTCCTCGCCCACGACAGTGAAAATAAAGTCGGTTTGTTGTTCGGGCACGAAGCCAAGCTGGGTTTGCGGTCCGTTAAACAGTCCTTTTCCCCAAACTCCGCCATTCGCGATCGTCGTCTGACTTTGGCTGACGTTATAGGTCGCAGTTGCCGTCGCTCGCGACGTATCAAGAAAGGTGGTGAGCCGATCTTTTTGATAGGTCTGCAACACGTTTGACTGCAAAATCGCTCCCACTGCGAGCACCCCAACAAGTGCGAGCGCGATCAGATATCGACCGCGCACGCCAGCGGCCACAAATAGGACCACGGTGATGGCGATGAACACCAGCGCGGTTCCAAGGTCGGGTTGCAACATGATCAGCAACATCGGCACACCAGCCACCCCGAGTGCCATGAAGAGCCGCCGCAGATCGATGTCTCCTTTCCATGCGGCAAATAATGACGCGAGCGCCAAGATCAAAACGATTTTGGCAATCTCCGACGGCTGAAGTTGGAGGCCAGCAAATTCGAACCGAGATTGGGCACCTTTGGTTGACGATCCCAATGGCGTCAAAACCAATGCCAACATCACACACATCCCGACCGAAATCGGCACGATCCAATCGCGATACTTCCGATAATCGATTGAGGCCACCACGGCCATGATGCCGAGTCCGACAACAACAAAGCCGCCTTGCTTCACTAAGTACGAAGTGTTCCGCGGCCCGTCGGCGCCCAAGCGACCAATGCCGACTCCGTTGCGCGTCGCGCTAAAAACCATGAGAGCGCCGAGAAGCGCTATCGCGACGGAGCTGATCAGCAAGATTGGGTCAACATGGCGCCATGGAGCCGACAGGTCATGACGGCTCCGGTCTTGACCACTACCGGCCCCTAGCCGAGATGTCGCAGTCAACGCCACTAGTTCGCTCCCCCGCTGGTAACCGGCACAACCGCTCCCCCAGTTTGCCCCGAGATGGTCTCAAAGACGTGCCGCACAACCGGCGCAGCCGCGTCGGCACCAAAACCTGCTTCTTCCAGCACTGCTGTGGTCACGTAGTTCGGAGTGACCCCCGGAGCGATCGGCCCGAACGCGGCGAATAACGACGTGTCGGCTTTACCATTCACCTGCGCGGTTCCCGTCTTGCCCGCTAACGAAAATGCTGCGAAGTCGAATCCGTGAAATGCCACTGCTGCGGTTCCGGTTCGGGGGACCCCAAGCAGGCCTTGCAAGATCGGGTCTCGCACATTTGCCGGCAGGTCGATGTGGCCCTTGACCACTGGCTCAACCGTTCGGATCACGTCATTGGGATTCGTGGGATCGCCGCCGGCACGAACCACCTTGGTCACGATGTTCGGCTGATAAACCGTTCCGCCATTGGCGAAGGTCGCGTACACATTGGCAAGTTGCAAGGGGGTCACGAGCACATAACCCTGGCCAATGGCGGTATCGACGTTGTTGCCTTCGCCAAACGGATCAGCCTTGGGAAATTTCGCTTTCAACGACTCGGAATCTGGGATGAACCCATCTTGTTCGAATGGCAAAGGGATTCCGCTCGACACCCCGAGACCATAGGCACGAGCCGTGTCTTGGATGCCAGTGCGCGGGCCTTCGGTCCAAAACCGGTCGCCGAGCCAGTAATAGAACACGTCGCTCGACACGGTGAGTGATTTCGCCATCGCAGTGGTCCCGTTCACCGCGCCTCCCGCGTTGCGCTTGGAACAACCAGCAGCCGTGCTTCCCACCTTGCAGCCCATCACGCGATAGACCCCGCCGTCGCGATAGCTCGTGTTGCCGTTAATCAATCCATTGGAAAGCGCAGCAGTAGCAGTTACGAGTTTAAACGTTGATCCGGGAGCGTATTGGCCTTGCATGGCACGATTCGAAAACGGATCTCGGGTTGGATCATCGCCCTTGAGTTCGGCGTAACGATCGCTCGAAATCCCATTGACAAACTCCGCTGGGTCATACGTTGGAAACGAAGCCATAGCAACGACGTTGCCGTTGGAAGGGTCAAGCGTCACCGCGGAACCAGCAGGCGCATTGGTGCCGAACGCATTGCCAGTTTCGTGGCCACCGCGAAGCGAATTCATCTGCTGATCCAACGCGTCTTCAGCCGATTTTTGCACGTCGACATTGATGGTGAGATACACATCGCTCCCCGGCTGAGGTGCCTGCTCGCTCACCACCCGAATTGGGTTCTGCTTCGCGTTCACCTCGATGGTCTGGAGACCCGGGACACCGCGCAAATCATCTTCGAACTGTTTCTCGATACCACTCTTACCAATGCTGCTATCGGGCTGGTAAGGCTTTTCGGTCGGCTTGGGGTTTGCCTTCGTTCCTTGTTTGGCTAAAAGTTCATCGGGCGATACGCGGCCGACATAACCCAACACGTGAGCCAAATTCGCAAGGTTTGGATGGTACTGACGAACCGATTGTCGCTGGACTGCAACCGTTGGGAAATCATCTGACCGTTCCGAAAAATACAAATACAAGTCCTGCGGAATATCGATAGCGATCGGAATCGGCTGCAACTGTGGGTACTGAGGGTCTGCAAGGCGCTTATCGATCGCGCTGACCTTGGTCGGAATTCCGAATTCGGTCAGCTTCGTCGCCACCCGCAACTTGAGATCGTTACGGACGTCTTCGGGTTGTTTCTTGAGCGCATAAGGATCGATCGTCACGACAAGGGACATCTTGTTGTCCACGATCACCCGCCCATTGACATCAAGAATTCGTCCGCGCGGTGCTTCCTCAGCGACGGTCCGCACACGGTTCGCCGATGCTTCGACCTGATACTTGTCCGCCACCATGACCTGTAAATACCAAAGGCGCGCGAACAGCGCACCAAACAGTGAAAGGCAGATCACCGCCAGGATGCTCAGACGTAATCGTGGTGAGTCGGTATCCATCAGAACTGACAGTTCATCATGCCGAGTCGATCAACGGACCGCGGCCCGTATGTTTTCTGGATGATCGAAGGCCCATCGCATCATCCGATTGGCGAGCGGTATGAGCAGCGCGTTGATAACGGCGACAAAAACGACAACAACAACGAGATGGCCATTAATCAAGCCCGTCCGGCCTACCACCAGCGACAACACCACGTAGAGGCAAATCCCGAACGCGCTGCCAGCCGCAGCAAATATGACCGGCTGAAACCGAGAGATCCGCACCGCAGAGCCTTGAGCCATTCCGATGAGATAACCAGTTATGCAATAGACAAGCGCGCCGAGGCCAAGGGGTGTTTGTACCATCAAGTCGAGGGCGAGGCCGGCGAAGAATCCGACGACCGCTCCGTCGTCGCGGCCAGCCACTATGCCCGCCGAAATGGTGATCAATAATAAAAAGTCGGCTGCAACTCCGTCGAGCCGCAGTTCAGATGCCAATGCTCGTTCCAGCACCATCGCAGTAAGCACCACGAAACCGATGCGGGCATAGGTTTTCACGGCGCGCCTGTCCAGAGAACGACGCTTACATAGGTCAAGTTGTGCAGGTCAGCGAGCAGATCAATCGTTACGCGTTTTTGCAGGACGCCATTGTCGGTTGAAACTGATGCAATCGTGCCAATGGAAATATCAGGCGGGAACAATCCCCCCGGAACCTCAGTCGTTACCAGAATCTGACCAGGCCTAACGTCAGCAGTTGTTTCTAGAGTCCCGGTCAGTTGGTGATCGGAGCCTTGTCCGCGGGCGATGCCCCGGTCGGGACGGCCGACGACGGCAAATGCCACCTGAAACGAGTTATCAGTAATCAGCTTGACTACCGAGCGATCCCCACTCACTCGAACCACAGTTCCGACAAGCCCGTTGCCAGAGCGAACTGGCATGCCCTTGTGGATTCCAGCGTTTTCACCTTTGTCGATTTCGATAGTGTCATCGAAATTCGCGACGGATCCGGAAACAACTCGCGCCGTCGCGGTCGGTTGATCACCAACCGGCGGTAAACCCAAAATGGCCAACAACTGCTGGTTGGTTTCTTTGGCGACGTCCCCGGACGTAACTCGTCCGCTGAGCTCGTCGTTTTTAGCCTGGAGTTCGTCGTTTTGGCGCTTCAAGTCGTCAAACTCAAATGCGCCATGCCAGAAGTTGCCGATTGGGCGAAACAACGACGAGCCGGCATCGCCGACTGGAGCGAATACCGAAAGCGCCGCTTGACGTGCCGAGTCGATTGGACCAAAGCCGCGGAAGTCAAGGGTAACCAAAGTGAGTGATGTGAGCACGAGCAACACCAGCGTGAACCGTGATCGGCCTATTCGCTTGGACAGGGCCAAGGTGAACTCTCGCTTAGTTGGTGTTTGACGAGAAGAGCACGCCCTTAAGGGCTTCGAACTCTTCAAGCGACTGACCCGAACCAATTGCGACGCAATACAGAGGATTTGGCGCAATCACGATTGGCATGCCGGTTTCGTGCTCAAGCCGAGCCGCAAGGCCATTCAACAATGCGCCACCACCGGCAAGGACAATCCCCTGCTCCATGATGTCGGCTGCAAGTTCGGGCGGGGTCTTATCGAGGGTCACTTTGACCGCGTCAACGATGGCAGAAACTGGCTCGGCGAGCGCTTCACGAATCTCATCGGTCGAAGTCACGATGGTCTTGGGGAGACCAGTGACCAAATCTCGTCCACGAATTTCGGCGTGCAATTCCTCTTCGAGCGGCCAAGCAGAACCGAGCGCCATTTTGACTTCCTCAGCGGTTCGTTCGCCAAGCGCCAGGCTGTATTCCTTTTTAATGAATTGAATGATCGAATCGTCGAGTTCATCGCCACCAACTCGAATCGACTGACTCGTCACGACGCCGCCGAGTGAGATCACCGCGACTTCGGTAGTGCCCCCTCCGATGTCGACAATCATGTTGCCCGTCGGTTCCTGCACTGGCATGCCAGCACCAATCGCGGCAGCCATTGGTTCTTCGATGATGTATGCCGGCTTGCGGGCTCCAGCGAATTCAGCCGCCTCTTGCACGGCGCGTTGTTCGACTGGGGTAATCCCCGATGGCACGCAAATCACCATGCGAGGTTTTGCCCACTTACGTTGATGCACTTTTTGGATGAAGTAACGAAGCATCTTTTCGCAGATGTCAAAGTCGGCAATGACGCCGTCTTTGAGCGGCCGAATCGCCTTGATATGCGCAGGTGTTCGTCCGATCATCCGCTTTGCTTCATGGCCAACCGCTACAGGTCGGCCGTCATTGACATTGACCGCGACGACCGACGGCTCGTTCAGCACGATCCCTTCGCCACGAAGATAAATAAGGGTGTTGGCGGTGCCGAGGTCGACGGCCATATCTCGGCCCATGATCGAGGAAAGCGAGGATGAGAACACCTGGTCGGCCATTCGTTGAGGCCCCCGAATCGGAGCTAACGCCAAGTAACTTCGTACCTGAGATTAGGCCACGTCGCCCCCCATTGCAGGGCTACGTCGTGAGGCGGGGAATCCCCACTGCGGCGAGAGCAGACTAGCGCTTCGTAACGAAACTGCAACATCCAATGTGGTGGAGGATGGCGATCATATGACGAGCCAAATCTTCATGCGGTACCGAGATGCCCGTAGCCAAGACCGGTCGACCTCAGTTTTCCTCGGCAACTCGAAGTCATCTAGCGTGCCGTCTCATGGATCGCACCCTTGTTATTTGTAAACCCGATGCTGTCGAACGTGGCCTGGTCGGGGAAATCGTCGGACGCTTCGAGCGCAAAGGCCTTCGCCTAGTCGCAGCCGAACTCCGAATCATCGATGCCGCCACTGCTGGTCGGCACTATGCCGAACACGAAGGCAAATCGTTTTACGACGAACTCGTCAGCTTTATCGGCCGGTCGCCCGCATTGGTGTTCGTGCTCGAAGGACCTGAGGACACCTGGAAAGCGGTTCGCTCGATGATGGGTACAACCAATCCGCTAGATGCGGCTCCGGGAACCATCCGCGGCGACCTCGGGACGCTGTTCACCGAGAACTTGGTGCATGGCTCGGACTCGCTCGAATCAGCTGAGCGAGAAATCGCCATCTTCTTCCCCACCCTGTAACCAGTTGGGGTCATCGGCAACCTCGTTGCCAAAAGAGTCGCGACCGTCATCGTCGTCAAGATGGTCATGTTGATCGTCGTCTTCTCGACCGCCCTGTTCAGCGCGCTCGCGCATGAGTGGTCGCGCCGCGCCCACTACGTAGAGCGAACCGGCAATGAGGACCATGTCATCGGCAACCGAGGCGTTTAACGCGCGATCAATTGCGTTTCGAACCGTTCCACCATCTTCGACTTGCGCGCCGAGCTCAAGCGCTGCTCGCACAATTTCCGTCGACGGCAAGCCGCGCGGCGATGGCGCGGTGCACGCGACCACCAAGTCATAAGCCGTCACGTCGAGTGCCTCCAGCATGCTGTTGATGTCACGGCCTGCCAGGAGCCCTACGACCAACGTTCGACGCCCGCTTACTTCGAAATCTTCGGCGATCGACTCCGCAGCAACTTGTGCTCCAGTCGGATTGTGCGCGCCGTCGATGACCACCAGCGGACTGCGGCCCACAATCTCAAGACGACCCGGGATAGTCAGACCGGCGAATGCCTGGTCCACCACATCTTCATCAAGTCCTCGACCAAAAAATGCTTCGACTGCCGCGATGGCAACCGCAGCATTAGCTGATTGATGCGCGCCAAGCACCGGGATAAAGACCTGCTCGTGTGAACTCAACGGTGTATGCACGTCGATCAAGCGACCACCTACCGCAGATAAATCTTGGTCGACCCCGAAATCAACACCTCGAGCCCATGTCTGACGAGGGTGGCGCGGGGCAACAATCGACAGCAACTCTTCATCGTGTTCACCAAGGATCGCGAACGAACCTTCTTTCACGATTCCCGCCTTTTCCGTGGCAATCGCTCGGCGCCAGTCGCCAATACCGTCGGAATGGTCAAACCCGACGTTGGTGATGACCGCTATGTCGGCATCAACGACATTGGTCGCATCGAACTGTCCCAATAATCCGACTTCGATCACGGCCACATCGACCGCGACCAGCGCGAACCGAGCGAAGGCCGCTGCTGTCACCAGCTCAAACCAACTTGGGGTTATTCCTGCGACTTGCTCAACCGCGGCCACGTCGCTGATCGCCTCGGCGAGGTCGTCGTCGCTTATCGAGTTACCGTTCCAAGCAATACGTTCGTTCAGCGCTTCAAGATGCGGGCTCGTATAGGTACCGACGTTCAGCCCGCTCTCGACCAGCAATGCGGTGGCCATTCGAGCGACGGAACCTTTTCCGTTGGTGCCAGTGATGTGAATAACGGGAAATGCCCGATGGGGGTCGCCAAGCACCTCCATCAGGCGGTGCATGTGATCGAGCGACAACCCTTCGATCTTGCCCGCATTCACTTCAAGGTTTTGGTGTCGGTCCAAATACGCGATCGCGTCGTCAAGATTCATGATCTATCGACGATACCGGAGCCCTGATAGGCCTTCGCACCGCGAAGAAATCAGGATGCAGCACGCCTCGGCCGCGGCTGTGCGACTGTGGCTGTGCGAGGGATCAGGGTCGGGTTGACCTTGTCGAGCACCACGTCTCGATCTATGACGACCTTTGCGACATCATCTCGACTCGGCAACTCATACATCACTGACACCAGTACCTCTTCGAGAATCGCCCGCAAACCGCGAGCGCCGGTGCCTCGCAACAACGCCAAATCGGCGATCGCATTGAGGGCGTCTTCGGTGAATTCGAGTTCGACATCTTCGAGTTCGAAGAACTTCTTGTACTGCTTCACAAGGGCATTGCGAGGTTCAACGAGGATGCGAACCAACGCTTCTTGGTCAAGGCTGCTGACGGCGCCGATAACCGGAAGTCGACCGATGAACTCAGGGATTAGACCGAACTTGAGCAGATCTTCGGGAAGTACCTGTGCGTACAACTGGCCGACATCAGACATGTTTGTGCTGCGAAGTTCGGCATTGAAGCCAATGCCATTGTGTCCGACTCGGCTTTCAATGATCTTGTCGATTCCCGCGAATGCTCCACCGCAGATGAACAAAATGTTCGTGGTGTCGATCTGGATGAACTCTTGGTGCGGGTGCTTGCGTCCACCTTGCGGCGGAACCGAAGCTGTAGTGCCTTCAAGGATTTTGAGGAGCGCCTGCTGAACGCCCTCGCCCGAGACGTCACGAGTGATCGATGGGTTTTCGCTCTTGCGGGCGACCTTGTCGATTTCGTCGATATAGATAATTCCTGTCTCGGCCTTTTTGACGTCATAGTCAGCGGCTTGGATCAGCTTAAGCAAAATGTTCTCGACGTCCTCACCGACGTAACCCGCTTCGGTGAGCGCGGTGGCGTCAGCAATCGCGAATGGCACGTTCAACATTCGAGCCAACGTTTGAGCAAGCAACGTCTTGCCGCAACCGGTCGGGCCGAGCAGCATGATGTTCGATTTCGCTAGTTCGACATCCACGTCGTGACCGGCACCGAACTGGACCCGCTTGTAATGGTTGTAGACAGCCACCGCAAGGATCTTCTTCGCTGGGTCCTGGCCGATGATGTAATCGTTTAGGAACTCAAAAATTTCTCGCGGCTTCGGGAGCTCATCAAACCGAAGGTCGCTCGTTTCAGCCAACTCTTCTTCGATGATCTCGTTACAGAGGTCGATGCACTCATCGCAGATATAGACACCAGGTCCAGCGATGAGCTTTTTGACCTGCTTTTGCGACTTGCCACAGAACGAGCACTTGAGAAGCTCTCCCCCGTCTCCGAACTTTGCCACGTTGTTTCCTCCGGAATCGGACTGCAGGGTTGGTGAACGAATTGGCTAAATCAGCGAACGGCGGTGATCGGACCACTGGTATCAGCCAGAGACCGAGCACTAATGACCTCATCGATAATGCCGTATTCCTTTGCTTGTTCTGCAGACATTACAAAGTCGCGGTCGGTATCTTGGTGGATCTTCTCGACTGGCTGGCCGGTATGGGCTGCCAAAATGTCCTCGAGCATGCCTCGCATCCGCAGGATTTCCTTAGCTGCGAGTTCAATATCGGTGACCTGGCCCTGTGATTGCGCATACGGCTGATGGATCAAGATTCGGGCGTGGGGCAGTGCCATCCGCTTGCCGGGTGTACCGGCCGCGAGCAGCACAGCGGCCGCCGAAGCAGCTTGGCCAAAACAAATCGTCGAGATGTCGGCCTTGATGAACGACATCGTGTCGTAAATCGCGAACAACGCGGTGATGTCGCCACCAGGCGAGTTGATATAGATGCTGATGTCTTTATCGGGGTTCTCGGACTCAAGGTGCAACAGTTGGGCGCAGGTCAGATTTGCCACCGTGTCATCGATCGGCGTGCCGATGAAGATGATGTTTTCTTTGAGCAAACGCGAATACATGTCATAGGTCTTCGTCATTCCCCGGTTGTCTGTTTCATAGACCGTGGGGTTTGGGATGTAATTGCGAATGTCGCTCACTTGGTGCCTTCTTCGGTGTCGGTCTCGGCGTCAGTTGTACCCGCCACTTCGATTGAATCCTCGACGCTATCGGCATCAACGGCGTCTGCGACGGACGGTGCCGGATCAAGCTCAGGCGGCGGCTCGAGGTCAGCTCGGTCAATCACATTGCCTTCTTCGTCGACGATCTCCACCGTTTCGATGATGAACGCCATGGCTTTGCCTCGAGCAATATCGCCTTTCAGCGCCGATACCTGATCTGCCTCTTCGAACTGCTTACGAACTGCAGTCGGTTTGAGTTGCAACTGTTCGGCGATTTTGGCGTATTCGGCTTCGAGTTCGTCGTCGTTGACCTCGATGTGCTCGGCTTCGACTACCGCTCGCAATGCAAGGTCGAACTTCGCGGATCGTCGGGCCGTGTCACGAAGACTTTCAATGAAATCCTCGCTGTCTTGCCCGCTATTAGCCAGCCATTGGTCGAGCGTCATTCCCTGAGCTTGCAAACGCATCGCGAAATCTTGCAGGCGCTGCTGCATCTCACCCGAAACGAGCGCATCAGGGATGTCAACATCGACAAGGTCAGCAAGCGCGTCACTCGCCTTATCGTTGATCGACATCTGGGCTTGCATTTTACGAACCATGGTCATGCGAGATGCGAGGTCGTCGCGCAATTCCGCGATGGTGGTGAATTCCGACGCTACGCCTGCCCACTCGTCAGTAGGTTCGGGCAACACGCGTTCTTTTACGTCTTTGACCTTGACTGAGAAGTGCAATGGGTCGTCGTCAGGATCAGGATGATCAGCGTCAAACTCGATGGCGTTTCCTGCTGATACACCTACAAGTGCTTCGTCGAGTTCAGGCACGATTCCGCCGCTACCTATTTCGTAGGAGTAGTCCTGCGCGGTCAGACCTTCGAGCGGCTCGTCGTTTTGTGAACCGTGAATGTCAATCGTGGCGTAGTCACCTTCGACCGCGGCCCGGTCGACAAGAACCAGGTCGGCGTGTTGTGCGCGCATTCGATCGATTTGAATATCGATTTCTTCATCGCTCGCCACCGGTGCCGGGATGGTGATCCGCAGACTTTCATAGCCAGGTACTTGAACGATCGGGCGAACTTCAACCACGGCTTCGAATGCCACTGGTCCTTCTTCTTCGCCATCGGTGATGTTGATCTCGGGCGCAGCGATGACGTCAACGTCAAGTTCACTCACGGCCTTGGCGTAGTAATCCGGGATCGCTTCGCGTAATGCTTCGCTGCGAGCCACACCGACTTCGAGTCTCGCTTCGAGCAGTCGGCGCGGAGCCTTGCCTCGCCGAAACCCAGGGATGTTCACCTCCCGGGCGATCTTTCGAAACGCGGCATCGATAGCCTTTTCGAATTCTTGCTCATCGACCTCAATCGAGAGCTTGACTTTGTTGTCTTCGAGTTCCTCTACGGACGTGTTCACGGGTGCAGAGTGTACCGGGCGCTGGCCCATCTCCAGACCGGGTTATTCGCAGGCGATTCCGTCACCGTCGCGATCAAGTCCAGACCGGTATCCGGGCTGACCAGTGTGCAGCGGGGCGACACCGGCCGCACGCGCTGCAGTGCAGTTGGCAAAGTAGGTCGTACTGGCGACGCCTGGTTGAGACGAAGCGCTGGCGCTCGGTGCAGTCGTTACTGGAGTCACCGGAATTGTGGTGGGCGTGGGCGACAGCGAGAACATGGTCCCCGGTGGGCACGTGTCCAACATCTGGCCAAGTGCATCTCGCTCAGCTGACGTTGCCGAAAGGTCCCACCGTATTTTGATCGCAGTCCAGCGTTGCGCGTACTCACACCACGTCCCTTGTTGAACGGGTCGCCATTGGTTTGGAGGTGACGCGCCTTTGGAACGGTTCGCTGAAGCCGACACGGCCCAAAGGTCGAACTGGTCATTGGCATACTGCCGGCGTTGCGTCGCGTCCCAAGACCATCCACCCGAAATGTGTGCGTTTTCGAGCGGAACCACATGGTCGATGTCGAGCTCGCTTGGGTTTGAAGTCATAAACCCGTCGTATGCCGAAATCCAATTTCCCGACACGACTTTGCATCCTGCTGCCACGTTCGCAGGGATGGTCGAAGCCGCCTTCAACGCCTGCTGTCTTGCGTCGCAACCATCACCGTCAATGTCATCCCAATGGTGCCAGTCGTCGCGCCGATAGTCCGCACCGGTGTGCGGATCGTCGTTTATGGACAGCGGAGCAAGAAATTCTCGAACATCAGCGGTGCCAGAGGCAGCACTAGACGTCGGCGAACTGGGGATCCCCGAATCGATCGATGTCGTCGGCGCGTTCATCACTTCGGAAGTTGGCATTGACTCGGTCGAATTCGATCCACCCGACGCGGCGCGGCTGGCTTGGTCGGTTGATGCTGTCGACGAGCAACCGGCCAACATCGTGAACGTGGCGATGGCAAACACTGCGGTAAATCGGCGAAAGCCGAGCCGTCGCCAAAAGCGCGCCGAGTCGGCCTCAAGCATTGGTTCGACCCTCGTTTGCGTCGTCACGGCTCCACCATCTGTAGTCGCTAACCCAACGCCGCGCGTGCACATTCGCGACAAACCGTTTCAATCCGTCGCAATGCGAAACAAAAGTGTCCTCAACCGCGGTTCGCTAGCGCACGCCTTGCAGGCTGAATTGCGGGGTGGTTTGCGTGTCACACGCTCCCAGTACGTTTGCCCTGAACGTTGGTCTGATGAGCGAGAAAGTGAGATGGCATGGCTTCAGATGCATCAAACAGTTGCCCCATGTGCGGCGAAACAGTCTGGTATTCGCTCTGCGACGCATGCGGCTATCCACAGTCAAACAAAGGCGAAAGTACCGGCGGCAATGGCGATGACGATGGCAACGACGAAAGTGGCGATGACGACGAAGGCGGGTACGGCGCTGGTGCAGATGAGTCGAGCGAAGACGGTTCAAGCGAGTTCTGACCAAGGCTCTCGCCTTTGCGATCGCGACTAGGTTGGCGAAGTCCCCGCCCCAGATGCCTAAGGATATTTCGATGACCCGTTTCCGCACTGTCGCCACGGTTGCTGTGCTCGCAACCTGTATCGGCCTCGTCGCCGCGGCAGGTTCTTCGCCGGCAGGTGCGGGACAGTTCCCGGGCGTAAACGGCAAAGTTGCCTATACCAAAGAACTCAGCTCGTGTGACTATTGCGACAACATCTACATGATGAATGCTGACGGCACCGGCGAAACCCAACTGACTTTCGGCAGCGGCGGAAACCAGACACCGGCTTGGTCATCAGACGGCACCAAAATCGCATTCACCAGCAACCGGGATGGCCATCACCAGATTTATGTGATGAACGCTGACGGAACCGGCCAAACCAACATTTCGAACGACGCCTTCGATGCGAGCTCGGGGTCGTGGTCGCCCGATGGCACCCAAATAGCCTTTGACACCAGTCGGGACGGCAACGGCGAGATTTACGTCATGAATGCTGACGGAACCGGCCAAACCAATCTCACCCAACATGCGGGCGACGACCAGGCTCCATCGTGGTCGCCCGACGGCACCAAAATCGCATTCCACAGCACCCGCGACGCCAACTACGAGATCTACTCGATGAACGCCGATGGCACTGGCCAAACTGACCTCACCAACACCAGCGGACGCGGTGACTTTGGGCCGTCGTGGTCGCCTGACGGCACTCACCTGCTGTTCAATTCAGACCGCACCGGAAGCTGGGAACTGTTTTCGATGACCGCCGCCGGCACCGAACAAACCAACCTCACCAGCGACCTGATTCCCAGCACGACAGGCTCATGGTCGCCAGACGGCACCAAAATCGTTCTTTCGAACGACGCTGACCTCTTTGTCATGAATGCCGACGGATCCGCAAGGGTAAAAATCACCAATGCAACGAGCGAATATTTCTTTCAACCGGTCTGGCAAGTTGCTCCAGCAGTCGTATCGACGACGACCACGTCTGCGCCGACCACGACCGCTCCGCCGGCCGCAGCC
>JBAXIB010000031.1:0-21772 GCA_037138595.1 Actinomycetes bacterium
TGGGGACAACGGGCGCCGGTACCGGAGCGACAACTACCGGAGCGACAACTACCGGAGCGACAACTACCGGAGCGACAACTACCGGCACATCGGCATTGGCCGTATCTTCAAGTTCAGTAAGCGCTTCGAGGCCAATCGTGGTCGATGTCGGCCGAGTGCGCCGCCAATACAGCACCGTGAGTAATCCAACCGCAACACCAACGGCGAGCAATCCGGCAATGATGAGTTGAAGTTTTTGTCCCGACGACAGGCCGCCTCTCCCACTGATCAACGGCACCGTGGTCGACGACGACGGTGCAAGATCATCCGGAGCGATTGTGGAACTCGACGGGGGACGAGTATTTGGGACCGACAAATTATCAGCCGTCGTTGTCGTTGTCGTTGAATCAGTCGGCTTCTTGGTGGTCACGGTCGTGTTCGTTGGCTTTGTCGTCGTCGTTGCCGGTCGGCGGGTCGTTGTTGTTGAAACAATGGTTGTGGTCGACGCTGGCGAGGTCGTCGTAGGAGCGACCGTCGTCGGCGCGGCAGTGGTCGACGAAGTCTGCGCTCCAGCACTGGTCGAGCCTGTTGTCAGATCAACCAACAAAACGCCGGCGGATACTGCCACAACGGCGCATCCAGCAACCGCTAACCGCAACGCGACGCTGTTCGTTTTCACCGATCTCGCTTCACGCACTGACGGCGGCTTAGTCGAAGGAATGTCAACGCCAAACACTACAGCTGATGGCTCGGACACGAGTACGTCGTGCGACCAGCGACAGTTCGTCGCTGCAACGGAGAATCGTCGATCGGGCACCGACCGTTCCGATTTCGCATGGCTTGCAGATCACCCGTATGCGATCCTCCGCGCGAGAACAGTTCTGGCAACGTAGCGCAAAGCTCCGCATAGAGCCTGTCTCGTTCGGCCGACGAAAGCGATGATGTGGGACGAGCCGGATCGATGCCAGCCCGCCACAAAGTTTCATCGGCTAACAAGTTGCCGATTCCTGCGATCTTGGCCTGATCGAGCAACCGACCCTTTATCGGCGTCGAACCAGTGGCGACTATGGCGGAAAAGTCCGACTCCGAAAGACTCAGCGCGTCGGGTCCAAGCCGATTTTCATCGGGGTCTAACTCGACCCCGCCCAACCGCCGTGGATCACGCATAACCATTGATCCGCCATCGGAAAAAGCGACAGAGAACCGGTCCCAGGCCGATAGATCTCGATCACTGGAATAGGCGAGTTGGTCGATCGCTGCGGCTCCATCGACGATCAGGCGGCCGGTCATGCCGAAGCGCAGCCCTAGCGTTGGACCGCCAACGACATCAAGCAGCAGAAGCTTTCCGATACGACGATCAAGGCCAAACGACCGTCCTTGCAGTGCCGCCTCAACATGTGACGCCGTGAGTCCGCCTTTGAGATACCACGAATCGGGTGCATCGACTCGCTCGATGCACCGACCCAACGTTCGCCGCGCCAGCTGACGGTAAAACTCGATTTCTAAAAGTTCGGGCATGAAGTGAGCTCCCGGCGACCGCTCCGATCACTGACGAGATTGCCAGTATTCATCGTATGGATCAGTCAGCAATCAGCGCGAGTGCCTGCGTGAAATCGGCGATGATGTCATCGCCGTATTCAAGGCCAAGCGAAACCCTTACTGTTCCGGGTCCAATGCCGTTCGCCTCGAGTTCGACATCGGTGAGGTTCACATGGGTAGTCGAGGCGGGATGGGTCACCAACGTTTCAGGTCCACCGAGCGATGTGGCCAATTGCGCAACGCGAGTGCCTTCAACAAATGTTCTTCCGGCATCGAGCCCACCGTGAATGTCAAACGTGAGGAGCCCTCCGGGTAACGCCATTTGCCGCTGGGCCAATTCGTGTTGTGGGTGCGACTTAAGACCCGGATAACTCACCAATGAAACCTTTGGATGCGCTTCAAGCGCTTCGGCGAGTCGTTGAGCACTGTCGGACTGTTGGCGAAGCCGGACGCCGAGGGTTCGAAGCCCCCGCAAGCCGTTCATCGCGTCGAATGGCGATGCGTTCGCTCCTTGCAATACTGCGAAACTCCAGAGCCACGAGACGAGTTCTTCGCTCCCCGCAACTACTCCCAGCGTCGCGTCGTTGTGCCCAGCAATCGCTTTTGTTGCCGAGTGCAACACCAGGTCAACGCCATGGTCGAGCGGTTGTTGGACCAGCGGTGTCGCGAACGTCGAATCAACCACGGTTACGGGACCGGCGATCGCCCCGATCTCATCGAGATCGACCAAATCGAGGCGCGGATTAGCTGGCGTCTCGGCGAACACCAATGTTGTTTTCCCCGGGCGAATGGCTTCGGCAAAGGCTCCCGGATTGGTGCCATCGACGAACGTGACATCGATTCCGAAACGCGGACACGCCGTCTGCAATAACAACTGAGTCCCCGCATACAACTGGCGCTGCGCGACGATGTGATCGCCGGCCGAACATAAACCCAAAATGACCGCGCTAATCGCGCCCATCCCCGACGCGAATGCTCGGGCGGCCTCAGCACCTTCGAGTTCCGCGATGGCATCTTCAAAACCTTTGACGGTCGGATTGCCATAGCGGCTATAGAACCGGTTCGCTCCGGCTGTCGTCGCCATCGCCCGGCCCTCGGCGACCGTTGGAGTCACAAAGGTTGTCGTCGCCCACAAAATCGGGGCTAACGCGGTTTCGTTGTCGGCCCGCCCCGCACGAATCGCTCGCGTTTCAGCATGCAATGGTTTCGGGTGGCCCGATTCGGCGGGTAGTTGATCAGCCATCTCAGTTCTCCAATTCGGCAAGGAATCGACTGAGAGGACCGCCAACTTGGTCAAACTCAACCAAAAAACCGTCATGGCCTTCTGGGCTGTCGATCTTTACGTAGGTGCACGGCGTGCCCTGCGCGTCGAGATGATCCCGCAATGCCTCTTGTTGGTTGGCGGGATACAAGTTGTCCGACGAAATACTCATCACCAAGCACGGCGCTATAACACGCCGTAAAGCGAGTTCGATTCCCCCGCGACCGCGTCCGAGATCGTGGAGATCCATAGCTCGGTTGATGACCAAGTACGAATTCGCATCAAATCGTCGAGCCAACTTCGCTCCGTGGTAATCCAAATAACCCTCGACGTCGAAACGCTGCCACAACGTAAAGGTGTCATCAATTGGATCTACCAGGCTACGCCCGAACCTCTTGTCGAAACTCTCGTCAGTGCGGTACGTAATTTGTGCAACTTGGCGAGCGAGCGCGAGCCCACGATGAGGACCATCGCCGGGCGAAGCATCGTAGTAATCGCCTCGTTTCCATTTCGGGTCAAGTACGACCGCGTTTCGACCAATCGAACTCCAAGCAATTTGTTGCGCACTGGTTGCGACCGTCGAGGCAATCGCCACTAGCGAACGCACGCGCTTGGGGAATGTCACGCCCCATTCGAGGGCTTGCATTCCACCCATCGAACCGCCAATGACAGTCAGCCACGTTTCAACCCCGAGATGGTCCGCTACCGCGGCTTGTGTCCGAACGATGTCACGAATCGTCACGGCCGGAAAGGTCGCGCCGTAACGCTGACCAGTACTCGCATCAATCGATGATGGCCCAGTCGTTCCCTGACAACCACCAAGCACATTGACGCAAACCACGAAATAGCGATCGGTATCGAGCGCACGGCCGGGTCCGATCAAATCGTCCCACCAACCAGGCGTCGGTTGGCCCGGAGCACTGGGACCAGCGGCATGCGCGTCGCCGGTCAGCGCGTGGCATACCAAGATCGCGTTGCTGGCATCGCTGTTGAGGACACCCCACGTTTCATAGGCCAAGGTGACGTTGCGCAGCAGATCCCCGCCTTCAAGCGCGAACGGTCGATCAGTGGCGATGGTGCAGAATTGCCGGAACGCGACAGGGTCACCGGGGCGCCATGCGCCGCTCGCCGGCAAGAGGTCAGCGCTCAGTGGCGCCCGATCGGTTGGTCCGTCCAATGTCATGATGTGTAAAGCATTTTCGTGTAACGGGATGGACAAGCGCACGGGTGGACGGACCCAGGAGTCCGGACACTTCGTTGCCTTTGACCAAAAAGGTCGAGGGCCACATCCCCACCGTCACCGAGGTGAAAGCGGGATGGCACCTTGGGTGTCCTTCCCAGGTTGCCGGACCCGGTTTCCCGGGCCACTCGTGATGTTGTCAACAAGGAAAGTCTGTCCGACTACCTCCCGTCAAGTGCGCATCATCAAAATGTCCCTCTTTGGCCGGCTTAATCTCAGCCTTGCGCCTGAAATGTGCACGACGGGTTGCCGCCACCTGCCAAGTTGAAGGTCACGGTGACTAGTCCGTCGAAATTGGTCACCGAGATCACCAAATTGATCGATGCCCCAGCAGGAAGCGTGCCATCTGGCGGGTTGATCGACACAGCAGTATTTCCGTCAACGGCCCGAAATGAGCCGGCCGCCGAACCATAATTCGTGACGGTGATGTGGTCGCCCGGTTTTGAAGCCCGCGATGGGCACACTGCCGACAAGCGAGGCGTGCCCGCTACCGTCGGCGGCGGTTCGGGCGCCGGGGATGCTGGTGGAACGACTACCACGATGGTGTCGGCCGGTGACTTCGTCGAAACTTGGGTAGTGGTAACGGCGTTTGGATCAACCGTGTCAACAACCGAATCAGTCGGCAATGCGGCAGCCGCTGACCCATCTTCGACACCGGTCGAAGGATTACTACCTGACAACCGATCAGGTGCTGTCACATCAGACCCAACCGTCGAAACCGTTGCAAGCACCGAGCCATGATCATCATTACCCGAAGACGTGAGCGCGATTATTGCGAATGCTCCAGCGAGAACGAGACCCACGACCGCAACGGCAATCAGGATTCGCTTGTTTGACGTTGCTCCCGAGTCAATCGCTTCGGCGGGCGCTAGTGATTCAGGGAACTCAACTGACTCACCCGCGATCGCCGAGACCGCTGTGACCGTGACCGCCGAAGGTGACGGAGGTGGAGGAGGAGGTGGTGGTGGTGGAGGCGCGGCGAGAGACGTTGCGACGACCGCAGTCCGAGCGCCACATTCGCCACAGAACACAGCGCCGACGGCCAACGTTCCGCCGCAAGAAGCACACTGGTTTCCTGATCCGGCCGAGTCGTCGTGAGCCGGTTCATTTTTCGCATCTTCAGCCATCCGCACCCCTAACTGGTTGTGGTAAAGCCTAGCGATGGCACCGACAACATTGAGGTCGGCAGTTCGTCACTTCGCCTGTGCGGCATCCGACATTGGATCCCAGGCAGTGAGATCAGCCAGGCGCGCATCATTCGAAAACATTTCGACGATCGGCTGGTCGAGGCCAATGCGCTTCATGAGACGTTTCACTTCAAGTTCTTGATCCCAAAGCACCAGCGTCACAACGAGACCTTCTTCGCCCGCACGGGCGGTGCGGCCCGAACGATGCAAATACGCTTTTGCATCTTCAGGCGGGTCGTAATGAATCACGACATCAACGTCATCGACATGAATGCCACGAGCAGCAACGTCAGTCGCGACTAACAACGGGAGCTTGCCAGCCGAGAAATCGGCGAGCGCTTTTTCGCGAGCGGTTTGCCGCAAATCGCCGTGAATTGCTTGGGCCCGAATTCCCTCGGTGGCGAGTTGCTCCGCAAGTCGATCGCACCCGCGCTTCGTTCGCACAAATACCATCGTTCGACTCGCGCCGGCAGCAATGGATGCGACGACCTTGACTTTGTCCATCTGATGAATATGCAAGAACCGGTGGCTCATCTCGTCAACGGTCACCGCATCAGATTCAACCTCGTGCATAACTGGGTCAACCTGATAGCGCTTGATCAAGGTGTCGACAACACCGTCAAGCGTCGCCGAAAACAGCAAGGTTTGATGTCGGTTCGCAGCCTGGCGCAGGATCCATTCGACCTGAGGGAGAAAGCCCATATCGGCCATGCGATCAGCTTCGTCAAGCACCACGATCTCTAAATCAGCGACCGAAACTTCGTTTCGCTCAATGAGATCAATCATTCGACCCGGGGTCGCCACCACGAAGTCAACCCCTTTGGCCAACGCCTGAATTTGGCGATCCATATTCGCCCCGCCATAGACCGCCAACATGCGGACATTGCGCGATTCGGCAAGTGGTGCCAATTCATCGTGGACCTGCAATGCCAATTCGCGAGTGGGGACCAAGGCGATCGCTTTAGGTCGACGTGGCTCAGCGCGACCAACTCGTTCGACGATCGGTAATCCAAAGGCCAGAGTCTTTCCCGAGCCCGTCTTGGCCTTCCCGCAAACATCACGCCCCGCGAGTGCATCGGGGATGGTGAGCGCCTGGATTGCGAATGGCGACATGATTCCGCGCTCAGCGAGCGCAGCGACAAGGTCGGGTGACACGCCAAGCGCGTCAAATGTGATGGTCATTTGCAGGTTCGTACACTTTCGTCCGGATTAGGCTACCCGCTCAGCCGTGAATTCCCGGACAAACCGGCGTCAACCGGGAAGGTTTGCTTCAATCGCTCCGATGATTTCGTCAGAGTCAGGCTCGACCATCGGCCGAAAACGGGCAACCACTTCGCCCGTCGGAGACACTAAGAACTTCTCAAAGTTCCATTGCACGTCACCCGCATCGCCGCTCGCATCGGTCGCCTGAGCAAGTTCGGCGTAAATCGGGTGACGGTTGTCGCCGTTGACTTCGATTTTTTCCATTAACGGAAACGAGACGCCATAGGTGGTCGTGCAAAATTCTTGGATTTCGGCTGGCGTTCCCGGTTCTTGACCCATGAATTCGTTCGACGGAAACCCAATCACGGAAAAACCTTTGTCGCTGTATTGCTTTTGTAGCGCTTCGAGAGTCGCGTACTGGCCAGTCAGGCCGCATTTGGATGCAACATTGACCATCAATACTGTTTGGCCCTCGAACTCGGCCAAAGTCGACGGCGTGCCATCAAGGCGATTGATCGGGATTTCATAAATCGACACAACGTCTCCTCGGTGTCAGGCGACGACCCCCCGGGCCATCGACAACTCATAAAGTATCGTGGCTGCGTCGCCCCGTGCACTATCGGAGCGTTATGAATTGTCGGTGCGGCATCTACCATCACCACATGCCATCGCCGGGATCGTCGGATACGTCGGAATCGTCGATCCGCGGAATCGATCGCATGGCCCTGGCCCGAGCACGCGGCGCGCTGGCCGCGGCTGGATTGCCGGTCGAAATCAAGCTCGAACGCGCATCGAGTGTGACCAATGAAGTTTGGCTCTCCGATGACTTTGCGGTGCGAATCAATCGGCAACCGAACCAACGCCTATGGCGCGAGGCGATCATCGGCCCGCTGCTACCAACTGAGGTTGGCTATCCAACAGTCGTGGCATATGGCGGCGAGGTCGGAAAGGACTGGCTGATCTCGCGACGAGTTTCCGGGCAACCCCTCAGTCGATGCTGGCCGACGATGACTCGCACCCTACGACGGCAAGCGACCCGCGAATTGGCCAACAAACTTCAATCGCTTCACCAGTTTGAAGGCCCTGACGACCTCCCGGAAATCGACACGCCCCAATTGCTTGACCCCCACACGTTTCGAGCTATCGACCCACTTTTGGTGGGCCTAGCGAAAGCGGCAACACTCGAACATGTACCTCGCCACCTGATCGATCAGGCGAGATCAATCGTGTTCGGTACCAGTTCGTGCATCGAACCCTACCGACAGCGCACCTTCATCCACGGCGACTTGTCGTTCGAAAATATGTTATGGGACGGCGAACACCTCACTGCACTAGTGGACTTCGAGTTTTCAAGGCGCGCTCCGAACGACGTCGATCTCGACGTGTTGCTGCGGTTTTGTGCCTTTCCATTTTTGCATGTCGCTCAGGATTACGAACACGAAACTCACGCCTCCGACTACGCCGAGGTTCCGTATTGGATCGTCGAGGACTATCCGGCCATCGTCGAGTTCGACCAACAGTTTGAACGCCTTCGGCTGTACTCGATCGCCTATGACGTGCGGGAGATCTTGAACACGCCACCGACGAAGTCGATTCGATCGCTAGCAATTCATCATCCCCTGCGGCGCCTCGAACGCACCATCGACGGGATGAGCCACCTTGACCGCCTGGTCGGTGAGCAACCAAGCGAGTCATTGACCCTCGACCAGCTAAAAATCGGCAATCCAACCGGCAATCCAACCGGCGACGCAGCGCCAGAGTTAGGACGGCTCTTCAATCGTTGAGTCGGCATAGGCCCGGTAAATGTCGTCACCATCTTGAGGGCGTCGTCGAAGGCCTCGCACCACGAGGAAAAGTGCAACTCCAGCGAACACGAGCAAGCTCAGCCACGTATTGAGGCGCAGGCCCGCAATTCGGTTTGATGAATCAATCCGAAGCGATTCAACCAGGAATCTGCCGAGGGCATAGCCGCCGACATACAACGCGAAAATACGACCAGGCCGGACGACGCGCCGTCGGTCCAGTAGCACCAATAAACCGGCGAGCGACAGGTTCCACAACGCTTCGTACAAAAATGTAGGTTGAAACGTCGAGAACTGTTCGTAGCCAATCTGGCGATTGGCCAAGCTGATGCGCAGTCCCCACGGCAGCGAAGTCGGACGGCCAAACAACTCTTGATTGAAGTAATTGCCGATCCGACCAATTGCCTGGGCCACGGCGATTGCCGGGGCAGCGACGTCAAGTCCCGCGGATAGACGCATCCCTCGCCGTTTACCGGCCCAAAGGCCAACTCCGACACCCAGTGCAATGCCGCCGGGGATTCCGAGGCCGCCGTTCCAAATCATCAGCGGCGACTGCGCCCCGTTCGCGAACGGATTGTCGAGCCAATGCCCTCGGTACAACTGGTTGTCGGTGATGACGTGATAGATGCGTGCGCCGATCAATCCTGCCGGCACGGCCCAGAGCGCGACCGATGTGATGTCATCGGGATTTCCCCCGCGAGCGGCCCAACGGCGGCGAGCGATCTCAATCGCGGCAAATACGCCGAGCGCAATCATCAATCCATAAGCCCGCAGGTGAAGGGGACCGAGTGAAATTTGGTTCGATCCTGGACTGGCTATTGAGCCAAACAGCACCCCCAACTTCATAAACGGCTGCCTGCCAACTGCCCAGAATCGATCGCGAACAGGTCATCGAATCCCGCAGTGACCGGCGACTGTAATCCTTTCACTGCCGGGAGTAGTTGCTCGGCGAAAAATCGGGCGGTAACCACTTTTGCTGCCATGAACTCGGCATCGCCCGAACCAACATCGAGACTGGCTTGAGCCACAAGCGCCTGTTTAGCCATGAGAGACCCACCTGCCACCAACGAGAACATCCGCAAGTAGGGCGTAGCGCCAGCCAATGCATGTCGAACGTCGGCGATACCGTTTTCCATAAGCCAGGTCGTCGTTTCCGTCAGCACCTCGACTGCCTCGGCGAGATTCACCCGAATGGACTGAAGGTGCTCACCGGCATCTGCGAGCTCGTCACCAATCGCTCGCACCGATGCGAGAAAATCATTGACTACGCCACCGCCTCGCTGCGGCAGCTTGCGCCCAACTAGATCCATCGCCTGAATGCCATTTGTTCCTTCGTAAATCGGGGTAATGCGAGCGTCGCGAAAATGCTGAGCAACGCCAGTTTCCTCGACATAACCCATGCCGCCATAGACCTGAATCGCGAGTGACGTGAGTTCGACTCCTAGGTCGGTCGACCATGCTTTGCAAATTGGGATTAACAAATCGACTTGCTCTTGATTTGATTCCCGAACTGATTCATCGGGATGAGAAATCGCGATGTCCATTCGTTCGGCGGTCACATAAATGAGTGAACGCATCGCCTCAATTGATGCCTTCATCGTGAGCAACATCCGCCGAACATCGGGATGGTCGATGATCAATGAACTCGTGCCGGCCGCAGACCCCGGCGCAGTGCCCTGACGGCGCTCTTGGGCGTAACCCACCGCATCTTGGTAGGCGCGTTCTGCAAGGGCAAGCCCTTCAAGGCCGACCGATAACCGCGCGTTATTCATCATCGTGAACATGTAGCGCATGCCGCGATTTTCCTCACCAATGAGGTAACCGATAGCGCCATCATTCTCACCGAAACTCATCACACAGGTCGGGCTTGCCTTGATGCCCATCTTGTGTTCGATCGAGAGGCACTTGACGTCATTTCGATCACCAAGACTTCCATCGTCATTGACCAAAAACTTCGGGACGATAAAGCACGAAATACCTTTAGTGCCGACCGGTGCCCCGGGGGTTCGAGCAAGAACGAGATGAATGATGTTGTCAGCCATGTCGTGCTCGCCAAAAGAAATGAAGATCTTCGTCCCGGAAATGCGCCAGGTCCCGTCCTCGGCCGGAACTGCTTTTGTACGCAACGCGCCGACATCCGAACCGGCTTCTGGTTCGGTCAGGTTCATCGTGCCGGTCCATTCTCCCGACACCATCTTGGGCAGAAAGATCTCTTTTTGGGCCTCGTCGCTGTGGTGACGAAGCATGTCGATCGCCCCCTGAGTGAGCAACGGACACATTGAGAACGCCATGTTCGCGCTTGAAATGAACTCCTGCATCACGGTGCCCACAAGCCACGGAAACCCACCGCCTCCGTAGGCGGGTTCGAATGGCACAGCACCCCAGCCGCCGTCAATGTAGGCGCGATAGGCCGAGATGAATCCGTCGGGAGTCTTCACGGTGCCGTCGGGTTGCCACTGACTGCCTTGAACATCGCCGATTCGATTGAGAGGCGCGATCACGTCACTAACGAACCGGCCGTTTTCTTCAAGCACCGCTTTGATCGTTTCCGAATCAAGGTGGACGTAGGGTTCGAGCTCGCAAATGCGGTCTAAATCGACCAGGTGATCGAGCACAAATGAAATGTCAGTGAGGGGGGTTCGATAGTCAGCCACGTGCAGACGATAGACCCACCAGCGGTAGATTTCCCACGCAGAACTAAAGCCACGCAACTAACCGACTAGGAGTGCGCCTCGATGATCGAACTCGAACAACGCGGTGACGTTCGCGTCCTACACATGCGCAATGATGAAAACCGTTTCAACCGCCAAAGCATCGACGCATTGCATGCCGCGCTCGACGAGGTCGAAGCTATCGATGGTCCGGTGGCACTTGTGACAACCGGTGAGGGCAAGTTCTATTCGAACGGACTTGACCTTGATTGGCTCCTCGCCGGGACCAATGACACCAGCGGATTTCTCGATGATGTCCATCGGCTACTCGGTCGGATCCTGGGGTTTCCCGCCGTAACGGTCGCAGCTGTAAACGGCCACGCGTTCGCGGGCGGCGGAATGCTCGCCGTCGCGCATGATTTTGTCGTCATGCGCGAAGATCGCGGCTATTGGTGTTTGCCCGAGGTCGACCTGGGACTTCCACTCACTCCCCCGATGTATGCAGTAGTCGCCGCTCACTTACCGCGACCAACCGTGCACGAATCCTCGTTGAGCGGACGTCGTTATTCGGGTCCCGAAGCAGTCATCGCCGGAATCGCCGACGAAGTCGCCGACGATGCATCAGTGATCGATCGTGCCGTCGAAATCGCCGGCCAACTCGCTGGAAAAAATCGCGACGTAGTACGCGAACACAAACGCTTGATGTACGGCGCTGCCATCGACCTGTGCCTTCAGGTAAATCCGTCCGGGGCTTAGACGAGTGTGAGGCCGTCAGGACCGACGAATTCGTAACGTCCACGACCGGCAGCTTTGGCTCGGTACATCGCGGCATCAGCCATGGCCATCAGCGAGTCGACAACATCGGTTCGCGATCCAGCGAGCACGAGTCCGATCGATACACCAACCTGCACTTCATTGCCCTGGATTGTGATTGGTTGGCCGATTCCCTCGATCAGTCGATCAGCTAGTAGGCGGAGTTGAACAGGATCGCCCATCCCCTCGACCAAGACAGCGAATTCATCGCCGCCAATGCGCGCCGCAGTGTCAGTCTCGCGAATTGCTAATCGAATTCGGTGAGCGATCTCGACGAGTACCGCGTCACCGACATGGTGACCGAGATCGTCATTGATCGCCTTGAAACCATCAAGGTCGAGATATAAAAGTGCGACGTGTTGGTGATGTCGATGAAAACGCGCCAGCGCCTGTTCCAGACGGTCATAGAGCAAGATGCGATTCGGTAGCGACGTGAGATGATCGTGAGTTGCCAACTGCAGCAATCGCAACTCGGCGTCTTTCATCTCGGTTATGTCGCGCGCTACGGCGGAAATCGACTCAATGCGGTCGTGCACATCGCGGTGGGCGATGAACAACGCTGACACTGGGATGAATGACTCACCACGAGCGCAGAAAGCGAGTTCACCGCGCCAGATGCCATCTCGTTCGAGCATAGGTTCAACGACTTCACGGAAAAGCGTGTACGACTCAGGGTCAAGCACGTCGACCAAATAGCTCGGCTCGGACTCGCCGTGGCCAGCACTCACTCCCAGGGTTTGCCGCGCTGCGTCGTTCACATAGGAGATCACCCCGTCTTGCTCGGCGATCAACAAGAAGTCAGATCCAGCGTCGAGCACTTGAGCCAACCGATCGGCTCGGGTCCCCGATATAACCTCGGTGGTTACATCGGCAAGGGTAGCGACATAGCCCGAGTGGTCACCGACTTCGTCGAACACGGGAGCGACCCGCAACTCGGCCCACCGGTCGTCACCCAGCAATCTGTGGTCTTCCGCGAACCCAAGCCCGTCTGCGGCATCAGGATCAACTAACTGAACACGCACCGTAAATGGTTCACGGCTCGAAATCGAGGCGGTGGCTTGCGCCAATACGTCGTCGAGCTGTTCCGGAGTAAGCATTGAGTGCCAATTTGAGCCGGTGAGCTGTCCATGGGCAGCCGCGAGAAATCCCGGCCAGCCGCCAGTCGCATAATCGATATCGCCAGAAATGTCGGCCCGGATTACCGCTATCGGTCCGTCCTCGGTCACGGCCCGGATGATCTCGCGAGCAGTTTGGAACTCGAGTCGCCGTTCCTCCGCCTCAGTCATGTCAAAACTTGCGCCGGCATAACCTTCGAAATCGCCGTTCGCATCAAAATAAGGAAGCGCTCGGTGATTCACCCAGCGATAGACGCCGTCTCGGCGCGTCACACGAGCCATGAACTCGACCGGCGATTGATCCCGAAATCGTTTCTTGAGTTCCGGCGCGGCCGCCGCAATGTCATCGGGATGCAGCGTGCTCATCAGCAATGGACCGAGATCCGGTTCGTCTCCAGCGGCACCGAGAAATTCTTTGCTCATCCGGTTGCCAATTCGGGGCAACCCATCGCGATCAGTCAGCCACAACATGACTGGTGTCGCGTCGATGAGACGATGTGCTTGGGCGTCGGCGGTTCGCGGATTTGAAAAATCAAATACTTGCGATACGAAGTGATCGGCATCGCCGCCGGGGCCATAGAGCGCGGTGACCATAGTGCGAACCCAATGCTCTTCGCCGTCGGGTAACACACAGCGAAAGTCACATTCAAAAAAGTTGCGTTGGCCTGAAGCCAGCGCGCCAATCGAAGTCGAAACCTTGCTTTGGTCATTCGGATCGACGAATGACACGAAAGTTCGGACTGGAAGATCGCCCGAAGTCATCTGCTCGAGATCACGAAATACCGGATTGGCATGCACTAATTCGCCGGAAATCGACCAAACGGCCATCGCAACTGGAACAGCGTCAAAGACCGAAACCAGCGTGGTGACGTGCAGAGGTAAGGCCGCCGCCAAGGGGGCCGAATTCTGTCGTCTGCTATCAGTGGTTTCAGGTGCTGCCCACTCAGCCTGCACGCGCTTTCCTTACCTTCCCATGCATCCAGTGAGCCCATTCGGGCCCAAATCGGATTCTCAAGGGATCAATCGGCCGCTACTCCAGCCAATTGAGGCTACAACCCGAGCAATTCATCTGCTCAGGCGGGATCAGTGATGGCTCCCGGGATGCCGATAACCACCACGCGCCGCTACGGGCCGATCCCAGCGGGGCGAAACCCCCTTGTTCACGGTTTCACCTCGAGGTCAGCGAAACGCCTACTGTCAGCATTTCGAGATCCGCACGGCTCTCCCGTGACCGCAAAAGTGAAGGAACCCATGAACGATCTGTTCTCCATCGAAGGTAAAACCGCGCTCGTGACCGGCGGGAGCAGGGGCATTGGGCTGATGATCGCCCGTGGGTTCGTCAAAGCTGGAGCAAAGGTCTATATCTCATCGCGCAAAGCCGATGTGTGCGATGAAGTCGCAGTTGAGCTGTCGACTGTCGGCACCTGCATCTCGCTGCCGGCGAACCTCAGCGAGCACGATGAATGCAAACGAGTGGCCGACGAGATCATCGAGCGCGAAGGCAAGCTCGAGATCTTGGTCAACAACGCAGGTGCGAATTGGGGCGCTCCACTCGCCGAATTTCCCGATGCCGCGTGGGACCGTGTCTTGGATCTAAACGTGAAGGGCGTTTTTCATCTCACTCGGTACCTCGTGCCGGCCCTAGCTGCCGCCGGTAAACCTGGCGATCCGGCCCGAGTCATCAACATCGGCTCCATCGACGGACTGCATGCGCCGGATCTTGAGACGTACTCGTATTCGGCGAGTAAGGCCGCGGTTCACCACCTGACCAAGGTGCTGGCCAAACGCCTTGCCCGCGAAAACATCGCGGTCAACGCAATTGCTCCTGGTCCGTTCGAGAGCCAGATGATGGCCACCACGCTGGACGCATTCCGTGATCAGATCATCGAATCGGCTCCCCTCCGTCGCATCGGACATCCCGATGACATGGCTGGCACGGCGATCTATTTATCGTCGCGAGCTGGTTCGTATTTGACCGGAGTCGTTCTCCCAGTCGATGGCGGAATCGCCACAACCTTGTAACGCCGAGTAGCGGCCGGCCCACCTAAGCGGGCAGCCCATTCGATGTTTAGGGGGCGAGTGTCATCTAGGCCGACAGGAACAGCAGGCCAACGACCCCAAGGGCCAAGAACAGCAACACGACTACCAAAACGATGATCCCGGTTCGGCTACTGCGCCGATGATTCACGCCGAAGTCGATTAAGTCTTTCCGGCTTTCCTTGACCAAATACGCGTTATCCGCTGGCGTACCCACCTTTGGCAGGTGCTGGTGCGGCTTGCGCTGCTGCTTTTTGTTTCTTGTGGTCTTTTTCGAGCCGCTCGACATCGACGAGACCTTAGACGCACCCGGGACCAACTTGAACAATCTTCCACTTCGCTTGGCCAGATACTGTGCGCAAGGACCACAATGGGTGGCCGATCGCCACTGAGAACCACTGCGTTGAAGGGGTCCCCATGTCGCCAGTCACCATCATCACCGACGTTGGAACCTTTGAGACCGACGCCAAGTCTCACAATGGACAGCTTCTGCTCGATCCTGCCGGCTTGGCCCGCGCTACCGGGTGGGCGCTCAAACCCGAGGGACTTTGCCGTGGCGACGTTTGTGTGCCGACGTCGATGTGGCCCGAATTGGTAGTTGACGGTCGCATCGATGCCGAGGTATTCACTCGCCTTACCGACCAGGTGATCGCGTTTGATCTGGCCGACAACGTTGCGGCATTCGGACCGAGCGCCGCCCGTCGATCAGTCGAAATGGCGTCGTTGCAGGCTCCAGATTTTGAGGTCGACACAATTGACGGTGAGACGCTGTCGCTTGCCGATTTCGTCGGTCGCAAAAAGTTATTGGTCGCGTTTTCGTCGTGGTGCGGGTGTCGCTACGACCTTCCAAGCTGGGAACAACTGAATCAAGAACTTGGGCCCAAGGGCCTTTCGATCATTGCCGTAGCCGTCGACGAAGACGCTGATGCGGTTCGCCCATGGGTAGATGAGGCGCACGCGACCTACCCCGTCTTACTTGATCGTGACCACATCATCACTGAGCGATACAGCATGGTGAATGTGCCGACAGTGGTGTGGATTGACGAAGACGACCAGGTCGTGCGACCGAACGATGTCGCATTCAGTGACGATCAATTCAAAGAATTTCACGGCATCGATTCGAAACCACATCTCGAAGCGCTTCGTCGATGGGTACTCAATGACGAGTTGCCATTCGATGACGGCGACAGCGTGCGCGAACAGCAGATGCCCCCTACCGATGACGAGCAGCTAGCCCGCCTGGAATTCCGCATCGCGGTACACCTCCGCCGCGAAGGTCGCCACGATGCAGCCGAGCGACACTTCGAAGCAGCAATTGCGCTAGCGCCTCTCGACTTCACGATCAGACGTGCGTCGATGCCGCTGCGGGGACTTGATCCGTTCGGCGATCCGTTTTTCGAGCTTTATGAAGAATGGAAAGCAGTCGGCCGGCCCTATTACGTGCCCCGAGACTCCTAAGCGAGTACGAGTCAGCCCCGACCGGAACTCGGCTGACGACGCTTGCCCTTATTGGGGTTCGGAGCGGCGGATCTACGGGCACGTTTAGCGGGCTGCGCCGCGCCAGCGGTTGCCGTGGCACCATGGCCCGCTTTGGCTGGTCGCGGCGAGGGACCAGTTTGGCCAGGCTTGGGTGAACGAGATGGCTTTGACGACGTCTGCCCGCTCGGTGCTTCGGTGTTCCATCGCTCGTCACGGGCCCGGCGGGCCGAGCCCGACCGTGGACCCGATGGTCGCGACGCACGTCGGGGAGTTCCCGCACGAGCAGTGCGAGATTGTTCGTGCGCACTGTCGCGGTGACGTGGTGCGGCAGGTCGCACCTTGCGCACGGTTCGATCCATCTCAGGCAGCAACGCAATGTCCGGTGCGGTGATGCCGGGAGCCATCTTCAACATTTTTTGCATCTTGGTTACGTCTTTGCGTAGCTCCGGGGCGACGAACGTGACGACGATTCCTTCGGCGCCTGCTCGACCAGTTCGACCAGATCGATGCACATAATCTTTTTCATCGGCGGGCGGATCGAGATGGATCACGGCTGAAACGCCGTCGACATGAATGCCTCGCGCCGCGACATCGGTGGCAATGAGCGCATCGATATCGCCACGATGAAATGCTGCGAGTGCTCGTTCGCGCTGCGACTGCGAACGGTCACCGTGAATCGCCGCCGTGCGAATCCCAGCCTGTTCAAGCTGACGGGCCACACGATCTGCGCCACGTTTGGTGCGACAAAACACGATGGTTGGACCGGCTTTGGCGATGATCGACGCGCACAATGTCACCCGTTGGTCACGGGCAACATTCCAAAAGAAATGGGAGACTTTGGCACCGTCCGAAGGATCTTTTGCCAGTTCGTGACGAACAGGATTTCGTTGATAATGGCGCACCAACACATCGATATCGCCATCAAGCGTGGCGGAGAACAACAACGTCTGTCGTTGTATCGGGGTCAGGTCAAGGATCTTGCGTACCTCAGGCAAAAAGCCCATATCGGCCATTCGATCGGCTTCGTCAATGACAACGAATTCGACAGCATCGAGTTTCACATCACCGCGATTAAGGAGGTCCATGAGTCGACCCGGACATGCGACCGCGATGTCGACGCCACGACGCAGCGCGTTGAGTTGTTGGCCAAATCCGTTGCCGCCATAAAACGCCTCAATGAATCGACCGCGAGGTCCTGCGAGCAACGCCAGTTCGTCACGGACCTGGGCGGCGAGCTCGCGGGTAGGAACGAGCACCAACCCTTTTGGTCGGCGAGGCTGTGCTTGGCCGACGTGAGCCACCATCGGAATTCCGAATGCGATGGTTTTGCCCGACCCGGTCGGCGCTTTTCCGCACAGGTCTTTGCCGGCGAGTGCATCGGGCAATGTGAGTTTCTGAATGGGGAACGCCGAGGTGATGCCTTGCTCAGCGAGCAACGCAACGATGGGCGCGGGCACACCGAGGTCGGCAAAAGTGATTGACACAAAAGTCTCCTGAATGGAGCTCGACGCCATTCGCCGGGCTCAGAACATGGATCAGCGGAAGAGGCAGCACGCTGTCCGGTTGGCTGATCGGGCGCCGGCATCGGCCACTCCGAGGAGGGCCCACGCATGCCTCTGCGCGCAGGTGACGATCAGTCGTACGGACCAAACCCTAGCAGAGCGCAATCATTTTCCGGCATCAACCGCATTTGGACCCTTCGCACCGAGCACGTGCGCAAGACTTTCAGGAACCAGCGCACCAAGCTCAACCGCTACCGTTCGAAATCAAATCCTGGTGACTCCTGTTCACAGAGACACTCCTCAGATGTCTCGAGCAGAACCTTTGACTAGCCACACTTTCCCCTTTTTGGAGACCCTCGTTGAACGAACCGCTGCTTGGCAAACGAATCCTGATCACCGGGCCTACTGGCCAAGTGGCACGCCCAGTCACTGAAGCGTTAGCGGCAAACAATGACGTGATTGGTGTCGCTCGGTTTCGTGACGAGGCAGCCCGCCGAGAACTCGAAAGCATTGGCGTCACCTGCATCGCAGTCGACCTCGCTGCCAGTCATTTCGACGATGTCCCCGATGACGTTGACTACGTCCTCAATTTGGCAGTGGTCAAGTCCAATAGGTGGGAAGTTGATTTGCGCGGTAACGCCGAGGCAGCAGGCTTGTTGATGTCGCACTGCCGTTCGGCGGCCGCGTTTCTGCATTGCTCGTCGACGGGGGTGTACAGCCATGCCGCGTCCCACTTACTCACCGAGACCGACCCATTGGGCGATAACCACCGAGTCATGTTGCCGACCTATTCGATTGCCAAGATCGCGACCGAAGCAGTTGTTCGCACTGAAGCTCGGCAGTTGAACTTACCGACGACCATCGCTCGGCTCAACGTGCCCTATGGCGACAATGGCGGCTGGCCGTTGTTTCATCTTGAGATGTTGTTGGCCGGCGCGCCGATCATGGTGCATCCAGATCGACCCAACTTGTTTAATCCCATTCACGAAGATGACATCATCGCGACAATTCCCGCCCTGTTAGCCGCCGCGACGGTTCCTGCAACGATCGTCAACTGGGGCGGCGATCAACAAGTCGATCTCGAAGATTGGGTGCAAGAACTCGCCACAATCGCCTCCGTCGATGCCACCTTCGACATCACCGAAGCAACGATTGGCGGTGTCACTATCGACAATACGAAACGACTCGAACTGCTCGGGCCGACAACGGTCGATTGGCGCGACGGCATGCGCCGAATGGTTGCCGCACAACATCCTGAACTGTTGATGTGAATCGGGTGACTAGCCTTCGGCGGTGACCTTGCTCGACGAACTCGCGCCAAACGTTTTTGTCTGGATTCAAACACCGAGCGGTCACGGGCGGGCCAATTCGACGGTCATCGTCGAGCCTGATGGAGCGACCGTGGTCGACACATTGCTGACCCCATCGCAAGCTAAGCCACTCGCCACTGCCATTGACCGACTCGGTGTCCCGATTCGTCGCGCGGTACTTTCGAGCAGCCACGTCGAATATGTCGGGGGTTCATCGTCGTTTTGGATGGCAGCCCGCTATGGCCGCAGCCAAACCAGTGCGATGCTCGACCAACCGGCCAACGTTGCTGGTTACCGGGTGATGTTCCCCGAGTGGGCCGACGAGTTTGGCGCCGAGTTCACGACACGGCCCATTTCACACACCGTCGACGTGTCGGCTTGGCTAACCGAGATGGTGTGTGCGGTGCCCACCTCGGGACAGATGGCCGAGAACATGATGATCGTGGTCCCAAGCGCTGATGTATTGGTCGCTGGTGCGATGTGCGCATTCGGCACCACACCTAACGCGTTCGATGGGGATCCGGCGGTTTGGGCCGATGCGCTCGGAGACTTGGGTGACTTAGCAACTCGGATCGTGCCGGGCATTGGACCGGTCGGCGATGCGGGTGACGTGCTGGCGTTGCAGGCGTACCTCTATGCCTGTGTCGAAGCCGAGGGTGATCCAAGCGCGATTCCGGCCGGTCCGTGGGACAACTGGAGCGATCGACATCTCGACGCGATCAATGTCGAACGAGCGGCCATGTTGGCGTCCGGCGATTCTTCGGTGCCGCCTTCAATGCTGCGCTTGATTGGCCGGTCGTGAGCCAACAACGTGAACCGGCGGTGCTGATTCCGGCTGCCACTGTCGTGTTATTGCGTGACGGTGACGACGGCCTTGAAACGCTGATGTTGCGTCGAAACGCTCGACTCGAATTCGCCGGTGGCATGTGGGTGTGGCCGGGCGGCCGCATAGATCCAGACGATTACGACGCCGCCGACACCAACACCGATTCACGGTCTGAATCTGACGCGCTTGAATCAGCGGCGCGGCGAGCCGCTATTCGTGAAGCCGCCGAAGAAGCCAATTTGGTCGTCGACCGTGACTCGTTGGTGTGGTTCGCCCATTGGACTCCCCCACCAATTACGCCGAAGCGATTCGCAACCTACTTTTTTGCTGCACCGGCACCCGATGGCAAGGTGCAGATAGACGGCGGAGAAATCCACGGTCATGCGTGGATGACCCCGGCCACAGCCATGTCACGGCGTAATGCTGGCGAACTCGAGTTGAGTCCTCCCACTTGGATCACCCTCGAACAACTATCGGCGTTTCGATCAGCGGCGATTGCGCTCGAAACGTTGCGCAATCGCCCGCCCGAATGGTTCGCTACCCGATTCGCGGGAGTCGAAGGCGGTGCCGTCGCGATGTATCACGGCGATGCTGGTTACGACGATGAAAACCCCGAACGGGTTGGCGGTCGCCATCGATTGTGGATGCTTAAGGACGGTTGGCGCTACGAACGTTCTTCGGGCACCTAGCTACCTATCTCAACCCGTGCCATGACTGGCATAACGCCGTCAGCGCGTGGGCGCAAGCATCAGGCGGGTCCCTTGCGGCGTAGCGCGGAGAGTTCCCGTTGTTTGCACGACGCCGATGTCGTCAGCCGAACTGTTGGTGTTGACACATCCGCCATCGTCGACACCTTGATAGTTAACCGACACTGCAGTCACATCGTGTCGAGTGCCAGTCGTGTCGGTGAGCCGAAGTCCACTCCAGCGAACACTCGATGACGGATCATCGCAGCGAGCAAACACTTCGGACCACACCACCGGGGATGCCAAGCGAGTTCCGGGCGACCATAGGTCGCGCACCACTGTGACGATGCCGGTTTCGAGGTCGGTTACTTCACCTCGCCACGCGTGAAGGCCAGGCGGCGGCTGCGATTCGCCAGCGGCCACTCGCAGTCGGTAGCAACGCTTCGGGGCCCAGGCAAAGTCACGCGTGTTGACATTGCCTGGCGCGCTCGGCAGCAGCGAAGGAGAGCCTTCGAGTTCCCCGGCGGAGAACCCACCTATGGCTGGTCGATAGCCACCCCAATTCGCCGCGGTTGACCCTGGATGCGGCCGATGCCATTGCAGCCCGAGGTGCGCGCCGCCCGCAGGCAAACCCTCATCCATAAAGGTCACTTGCAACGCCCAAAACGACAGCGCCGCGACTCGCGGTGACACAAGAATTTCAAGTACGGCTTCGATCTCAACCCACGGTCGATCGGGGACATCCCACCAGAGGTGAAATGACGATGCAGCGTTCGACGATCGGGGCAACCCAGTGGTGCCGTCAAATACGAATCGGTTACGCCACTTGTCGAACATCACGAATCAATTCGCGCCAGGAACTCAACCAGATCATCTCGTTCGCCGAAAAATTCGCAACTGTCAACAATGTGGTTGCGCGACTCTGAGTCGCAGGTCAACAACTGCAACAAGTTTGCCGCCGTTGCCCGCACTGCGATGTCGCCTTTGGCGTGCCTTCGTTCGACCGACCAGTCGCCTCCGCCGGTGACGATCACCCATTCGCCGCTGGTTCCATCGCCATCGGTCGCGTGCAGGTGCACGGTGATACGTCGTTGGTTGGCATCAAGTCGTTGGTTGGCATCAACTTGCCGAGTTGCATCGGC
>JBAXIB010000032.1:0-20584 GCA_037138595.1 Actinomycetes bacterium
ACTTTTAATCCCAAGGTGCCGGGTTCGAGCCCCGGGCGGCCTACCAGCAAGTACAAGGAATCGCAGCACTTCGCGGCCGAGCAAATTGAAGATGCCAGCATGGCCCGGGTCGTGCTGGCCGCCACCAACGGACCAACGTAACGACAGACCTCAGGTGATTGTCGCGAGATACTCATCGAAGCAAACAAAACTCGCTTCCATTCCCGCCATCGCTTCGGGACTTCGATAGGCAGCGGGGACCTTCGATTGGCGCGTAACGGTCTTGGTTCGACCGCCCCCGATATCGATGAATTCGATCGAAGTTGTCATACCGTCGACTTCTCCCGATTCGCGAAATGCCAAAAAGTTTGGCGGATCAAGCTCGGTGTACACCCCTAGATTTGGGTATTCCTCACCGGTCGCGTCGTTCACCATCACCGTCTCGAATACGCCGCCAACGCGCAATTCAATAGTGATGTTTTCGAGTGGCGTCGACATGCCCGGAGGACCAAAAAACTCGCAGAGGTGCTCAGGAGTTGTCATGGCCTCGAATACCAGCGCATAAGGCGCATCAAAGACTCGTTCAAAAACCACTTCACCAAGTGCGTCATCGTCGTCGCTGGTAGTGGTCGTCGTGGTACTCACAGCATGTCGTCCTTTCAAGTCAACTGTCGGTATTTTCGACGCTGCATTTTCGCCAATAGGGGTCTAACCCGGCTGCAATGTCCCGTCGACGATAGTCAGCACACGGTCCGCGTAATGGGTCATGCGCATGTCGTGGGTGACGATGACCGCGGCGGTGTCGCGGGCGCGCACTTCACTCACGATGAGTTCCATAACTTGCTCACCCAACTTCGTGTCAAGCGCGGAAGTTGGCTCGTCAATCAATACCAACGCTGGCTCATTCATGAATGCTCGACCCACGGCTACCCGCTGACGTTCACCGCCCGACAACTGTCCCGGCAAGTTCGCCTTGCGGTTTTCAAGACCGAGTTCGCCAAGTAACTGATCGGCACGCGCGGTGGCCTTCTTTTTATCTCGGCGATCAAAGTCCGCCACAACCAACAGGTTTTCACGTGCGGTCAGGAAAGGAACGAGGTTCACGTTTTGAAAAACGAAACCAACGCTCTCGCGTCGAAAGGCCGTCAGTTGCTTCGGGTCATAACCGCTGATCTCATCATTTGCCACCATGACGTGACCCTCCGATGGCGACAGCAGTCCGCCAGCAATCGACAACAACGTAGTTTTGCCGGAACCCGATGGCCCGACGAGAGCCACGATTTCAGCATCACCGACGTCAAGAGACGCGTAATCGAGGGCGACAATTTCGTCTTCGCCCGACTGATACACCTTGCGAACATTTTCAAGCTTGAGAGCAGACATTTGCACCTAGTTTCAACTTATTGCGGACGCGGGATCGACTCGAATAACCCGACGTAACGAAATCGTCGAACCAACGAACGACATAACAACAAGCCCCACTGCAACTTGCACGCCGCGCGACAGCGTGAGTGAGATCGGGACCTGAGCTGGAATAAACAAACTTGCAAGGACGGCAACCACGGCGCCGACTACAAACGCGATCGTCGTGATCACGATCGCTTGACTCATTACCTGAATGAAAATCTGTCGACTCGAAGCACCCATCGCTTTGAATACCGCATACATGCCAATGCGTTCAAGAGTCAGTAACGCAAAGAACAACGCGACGACCAACGCGGCAACAAAAAATGTCGTATAGATGATCGAGTTAAACGTGGCGCGTTGTTCCTTGATGCCAGGCAGCGAATTGACCGCCTCGGATCGCGTCACGGTTCGGGTTGTTGCACTCGTCGCCGAATCGATTGCGGCGGCAACTTCGCTTGGATTCGCGCCGGTTTCGGTAACGACCGTGAGTGCTTGAAACGTGCCCGGCGCGAGCACTGCGTCAGGACGGGCCGACGCCACTACCGCCCGCCAGGTATCGACATTTCCCCAGAGCCCGCCTTGCAACAAGAAGTTCGTGTCGCTCACCCAACCGATCACCGCCACCGGATAATGCTGAGGCCCCACCAACAATGACTGGCCGACGGCAACGCCGACTGCCTGCAAACTTCGATCGGCATAGACCTCGCCGAGTGTTGAAGGCGGCGCCGGTACACCCTTCGGCGGGAGTTCATAACCGAAGAGTGCGACGCTGGCGTCCGCGGCTTGACCTGGTACTGCGGCACCCAACAACCCGACGCCGATGCCACCTACTTCGTTGACGCCAGGAACTTGCTGCACCTCGGCGATCGTTTTCGGACCGATCCGGGATCGCACCAATGAAAGTTTGGCCTCGGATGAATAGACCAACAGTTCGCCCGGCTGAGCTCGCAGTGCACCGGTTGAGCCGTTGTAGAGACCATCAAGCAGGCCTCCTAACACCAACAACAGCAGGGTCAGTAACACCAACGCTATTGCCGCGGGGGCGAAACGACCAGGCCGCCGCCGAAGCTCAATGAAGGCGATTCTCATTGGCCACCACCTAGGCCAGGTCGCGTCACCGCGTTAACGGGTTCGATTCGCAGCACCCGCCAGATTGAAACCGCGACCCCCATCATCGACAAGACGACGATGATCAAGGTGGAGACAACAAGCGCACGAGGATCAATGACCAATGCCAACCCGGTGTTTGACCCCGACGTCGCCGCCACGAGCAAACCGATGGCAATCACCAACGCGATAACCAAAACAAGCGCCACTTGTTGAAGCAACCCACGAACCAAATAGCCCGCCGGAGCGCCAACGGCTCGAAGCAAGGTCAATGTTTGTGTTTTCTGAACCGTGAGGATGAGGAAGAAGAACCCCGTCACCAATGCCACCACTGCAATGGCGAGCGCCAAGACAATGGCGAACGAACTCTGCACCGATGCCACACCGGGAGCATTGGCTACCGCGTCAGAAAGCGTCATGGCTTCAACCCCGGACACTGACGCATTGATCGACTGAACAACAGTGGCAGCACTTACGCCATCAGCTGGGATGACTGCGACCGCCGAAGGCAGCACCGCTAACGCGTCAGGGTTGGAGGCGCGTTTCATTGCGGTATAGGTAGCGAAGTTGACGAACAATGTGGGCTGTACCGAGAACTGACTCGCTTTGGTCAAACCAACGATGGTCACCGAGGCATCACCGGCTGCGGTAGTCACGACGTCGCCAATCTCGAAACCTTTTGCCCGATCTTCCGACGAAGCGACTGCTTCTCCATCAGCACTCGCGAGTCGACCTTCGACCAACTTAGTTGGCTGACCCGGTTTCCCCGGCTGTGCGCCGATGACTGCGACGTCGACCTGCTCGCCAGCGGCGACGCACGTCAACGTTGATTCGCCCAACGGGCCTGCTTGGCCAACGCCGTCGATCGCCGCCACCGTCGCCACCGTCGCCGGGGCCACGATGCTGCCTTCGAGACTTTGGCGAGCCTCAGCGGAATAGACCACCACCGTCGCGGATTGATTTTTCAACGCGCCGGTGAAGCTGTTCAGGAGCGAACTCAACAGCGTTTGTTGAAAGAAAACCAAAAAGATCAGCAGGCCAATTGCTCCGGCCAGTAACCCGAACCGCAGCCGGGCACGTTTGATCTCACGTTGAGCTATCAGCACGCTATAACGCTACGCGAATACGCCGCAGCGAGCGAAGCCCGGATGAAAATAGGTCGGGACTTAATGCGACACCAAGGTCAATCCGTCGACGCTGGCATCAGCGGTTATGCGGTCGGTCAGCGATAGCTCTGCCGCCACCGTCCCCCGCAAGAAATCAATCACAACCGCGTCAATTGCCGCGGCATGAATCGAATCGGTAGCAGGCGAGAGATGACCGTCTCCGATGCTGGTAAGAAGCCACGCCGGGCCCGGCCAACTCGCGAACAGCTCCATCGTATGGGCGGGGACATTGACACGATCGGCACCGCCAGTAATTGCCAACAACGATGAACCGGCCATACGTCCTGCCGCGGTAATTCCTGCTGCGGGGACGGGATTGGCTGAAAACGCCACCACTCCCGAGATATCGGCCGGTTGGATGGCTGCTCGCACGCCCGGAGCAACGGAACATCCATCAGAGCCGAGCACAGCGAAAGCAGCGGCGGTCGCACCATCAGACTGACCAACCAGACCGATCCGTCCCGCTTTGACGAGTCCCTTCATGCTCTCAGTACCGACCGAGTCGGTTACGACTCCGATTCCATCTCCCGAAGCTCCCAGTAATTGGCTCGCAACAAATCGCAGATCGCAGGGCTCCTGTTGCAAGTCGTGCTCATCGGGTTGACCGGCGAGTTGCGTCGATGACCCGGGGAACTCTGGTGCCGCTACGACAAACCCAGCCGCGGCGATCGTGTCGAGTAACGCGGAATACGCATCGGTCGAGATGTTAAATCCATGGCCGAAAACCACCAGCGGCCACGGCCCACTACCGATTGCTGGGTGGCGAATGGTAGTGCGGAACTCGCGCTTGATCGACCTCGGTACTGGTGGCCGGGCGATGGTTGGCCGACTGGTGTCAACAAATACCATCACCGAACGTGTGACCGGGCTCGTTGAGGTCGTAATCGAGGTAAGAGTGGTGGTTTCGACCGGCATCATCGAAGGGACCAAGTTCGGGTCGGAGGTAACAGGAATCGTCGACATAACGGAATCGCCATCGGGCTGCGTGAATGCGCACGATGCAGATCCAAACCACAAGCCGACCAACAAGACGCCCAACAAACCAACCGCGGCGAGCCGACTGAACCCAAACAACGACCTTCGGAGCATCATGGCATCGACTGTTTCATCAAACGTGCCAGATGATGCGAACCGACCAACTCGGCGATACCAGACTCACGCCAAAGCACTCAGCGCGGCGACTGTGCCTTGATGACACCTTCAAGGTCAGCAATCACCGGAACCGAACACACCTGGGTGGGCTGGTTGTTCGTCAGTAAGCAGATCGTCGCGGTCATCATGTTGGCTGAACCCAAGACACCTTGAGCGATGGCCCCCGAAGGCGTGGACAACGCGCTGACAATTTGTGCGGCTGATTTTCCAGTGAGGACGCCCGGCGAGTAGCTGGCACCGGCGATCAAATACTGACCGCCGAAGTCCATGAATGGGAACGACCCTTGGGGACTATTGGTTTTGAACGCGGCTTCCTGCGAAGGACTAAGCACATCAAGTGCCTTGTGCACGCCGTCGAATAGTTCGACGCCATCAAACCCGACATATGGACTCGAATAGGTCGAACCGTGGAACGTGAAGGTAGGCGTATTCGGAAATGGTTCCGGCGCCGCACCGGAAGTGGCAAGCGCGAGATTAGTGAAGGTTCCAAACCGAGATAATGCCTGCACCATTGCCCAACGTTGCGCCGCGCAATAGGGACAGAACTCGCCACCCACGTACAACACCAGAGGCAGGCCATCCTTTGTCAGAGCCGGACCAGCAATCGGCACCGGGGCTTTGATGTCGACACCAGGCCGGACAGCGGCGACAACATCGGCAGGCACCGCGACGACGGAATCAATAATCGAACTCGGATTGCTTACTGGAGTCGTTCCTGCAGTGTTAGTCCCGCCATCAGAACCTCGCGTTGACACCACTGCTATCACCAGCGCCAGGGTGACCACCGCAGCAATTGCCACCATGATCCACGTCGCTCGACGACGATTCGAATTCGGCGAAGCGGCACCGCGCCCCGATGACGCTGCTGAAACTTTTGGGTTGGAAGACTTGGCCATCAATTGCCTGCCTGACTAGTTGAGTTTGCCGATCGAGAGTCCGGATTTCGGGCCGCGGCACTTGTTGTCCGGGCCAGGAGCAACATCACCATGATGAACGAAAAGGCGGCGAGTGCCATAAACGGCAACGAAACAAATCCGAACTGCCAGACATAGCGGGTCGTGCACGGCACCGTGGTCGAACAGAATGTCGCTTGCTCCGGAAACGCTTGAAGCTGGGTGTGGTACACCGAGATCGCCGCGCCGATCGCCGACAACGGCACGGCATACACCCAGATCCAGCGATCATTTCGAAGAGCGGCAATAAGTAAAATCAATGCCAGCGGATACATCGCGATGCGCTGAAACCAGCACAATTCGCATGGGACATACTCGGCGATTTGGGAGTAATACAGGCTTCCGAGGGTCGTGCCCATCGCTACGATCCACGCCAACCAGATGGCGATTCGGCTGACGTCGGAAATCCACGCCGCTGCCGGTGATGAAGGGCGAAACCTGTCGATCACCAACAACGCGATCCCCATTGCCGTCCCCAAAAGGCACAGCAATGCAAGGATCGCAAAGAACGTGGAGGCGGTCGCAGTTGTCATAGGGACACGGTTGATCGTACCGGCAGGTTGCCCATTGCTTGCCGCAGCAATTGCCCTAGAGTAAATGTCGCCGTCTCAAGCGCAATGCAGGTAGCAACCCGGACCGCGCGCATGTTCACTCGCTTTGACCGATCTGAAGGAGTTCCCGTGAAAAAGAACCGGTTAGCCGTTGGGCTACTTTCCTTTGCACTGATCGGTGGCGGAGTCGCGTTCGTGGTTGAAATAGGCGGACCGGCTACTGCCGCCGAAACCGCCACATCAGTCGTAACCCATCATTCACTCCCTCGAGTGAGCGCAGCGGAACGAGCGAAGGCTCGTCGAGCGGAAATCGCTAAAGAGATCGCCGCCGCGCTTGGCATATCGGTCAGTGACCTGCACGCCGCGGTCAAAAATGGGCAGTCGTTGATTCAAATCGCCAAGGCCCATGCCGTTGACCCTCAGGAAATCGCCAACATCATGATCGCCAAAGCAAACGCCCGAGTCGACAAGGCGTTAGCACATGGCCGTATCGACCAGGCACAAGCCGACAAAGGGAAGGCTTGGGTAGTGAAGTCCGTCGAGCGGAAAATGAATCATCAGGTCACCGTGAAGGCGTCCGATTCGGGCAACTGATCCACGCCGCGCAACCGATCAGACCAACCGATCAGACCAACCGATCAGACGAGGAACTGAAATGGGCGAATTGCTTGTCTGCGTCGACTTCTCTGATGCGAGCGACCGCGTCATAACCGCGGCGGTACGACTCGCGGCGAGTACCAACCTGACCTTGCGAGTCATCCATGTCGCAGCGTCGGAATCTGAACTCGCCGGCTACGACAACGAATCCTTTGAAGCAACAACACCCGACAAGCGCGCCGGGGCGTTACGCGATGAACACGCGACGCTCGAAGCGATCACCGATCGACTCCGCACCGCTGGCATTGATGCCGCTGACCCAGCCATTGTCATGGGACACACCGCCAAGGAAATCGTTCGCCTCGCGCACGACTCTGACGCCGAATTGATCATGGTTGGATCGCATGGCCACGGGGGTATCCATCATTTGTTGGTCGGCAGCGTGACCGAAGATCTTCTCCGCCACTCGTCGGTGCCGGTCATCGTTGTGCCGGTCAGGCAATGACACGGGGCGAACAACCCAATGGTGATGCCCTTGCTGCTCCACAACCAACTGGCAACGATGGTCTGAGCACAGCCGCGGTTGACGTGCACCGCGCCGCTGGTCAGACCAACGATGCGCCTGACCCAACGAGCCGAACTATTCGCCAAATTGTCCGAGCAAACGTACTGACCCCGTTTAACTTTTTGCTTGGCACATTGCTTGTCGTGATTATCGCGGTTGGTGAGTTTCGCGATGCGCTGTTCGGAATCGTGCTTGTTGCCAACGCTTTGATCGGCATTATTCAAGAAGTCCGCTCGAAGCGAGCACTCGATGCACTCGCGGTGCTCAATGCTCCGCTCGCTGCCGTGATCCGAGACGGAGCTGAGCAAGAGATCCCGACCAAACAGCTCGTTCTTGATGACCTCATCGTGCTTCGGCTCGGCGATCAAATTTGCGTCGACGGCACCATCCTCGACGGGGTTGGCCTGGAGATCGACGAGTCGTTGCTGACTGGCGAAGCAGACCCGGTTGTCAAGGCAACCGACGATCCCGTCTTGTCGGGCAGTTTCGTCGCCGCCGGTAGCGGCCATATGCGGGCTACGGCGGTTGGGGTCGACTCGTACGCGTTCCGACTCAGTGCCGACGCTCGCCGATTCACCATGGTTCGATCCGAATTACGCGACGGAATCAACCAGATCATCCGATGGGTCGGTTGGTTGCTTCTGCCGACCGCGGCACTACTCATCACCGCCCAGATCCGAGCTCATCTTGGCTTCGTGGATGCCGTCCAAGCATCGGTGGCCGGACTCGTCGCGATGGTCCCTGAAGGATTGGTGTTGCTCACCAGCATCGCGTTTGCCGTTAGCGCAACTCGACTGGCGCGAATGAAAGTACTCACCCAAGAACTAGCTGCCATCGAAGGGTTAGCTCGCGTCGACGTGATTTGCCTCGATAAGACCGGAACGCTCACCGAAGGTGAACTCATCGTCGGGACCGTCGAACATCTCGACCCGGAAGTTGTTGGCCAGACAACCGCCGCACTCGCGGCGATTGCTGCATCTGATGCCCATCCCAACCCCAGCTTGGCGGCAATCGGGCGCGAATTCGATCAACCGCCGGCATGGACACTTTCCGCCACCGTGGCATTTTCGTCGGCCCGTAAGTGGAGTGCGGCTGCTTACGACCAACATGGCGCCTGGCTGCTTGGTGCGCCCGACATTTTGTTGACCAACGTGTCCAACGAACATCACGCAACCCATACCGCCACGCGGATGCAGCATTATGCCGAGCGCGGAAACCGCGTGCTGCTGTTGGCCCGAGCTCCCGATGGTCTCGCCGGTGATGACCTCCCAGCCGAAATCGAACCCGCGGCGTTGGTGGTACTCGAAGAAAAACTTCGTATCTCTGCATCCGAGACAATGGGCTATTTCGGGCGGCAAGGGGTGACGGTCAAAATCATTTCGGGCGACAACCACACCACCGTCGGTGCCGTCGCACAGCGATGCGGCGTTCCACATGCCGCCCAAACCTACGACGCTCGAAACCTTCCCGAAGATGAGAGTGCTATGGCCGATGTGCTTGATCGCTTCGCAGTGTTTGGTCGCGTCACCCCTCATCAGAAGCGAGCGATGGTGCACGCGTTGCAATCGCGAGGACATGTCGTGGCCATGACCGGTGATGGTGTCAACGACACCCTGGCGCTCAAAGACGCTGACGTCGGTGTTGCAATGGGTTCAGGCAGCGCGGCGGCGAGGGCAGTCGCTCGATTCGTGTTGCTCAACAACGACTTCGGTGTTTTCCCGGCGGTAGTAAGCGAAGGTCGGCGAGTGATCGCAAACGTTGAGCGAGTTGCGAATTTGTTTCTCACCAAGACGTTCTACGCAATGTTTTTGGCGCTTGCGGTTGGGGTCGCCAGTTTGCCGTTCCCGTTTATCCCTCGACATTTCACCATCATCAGCACTCTTACCATTGGAATTCCCGGCTTCTTCTTGGCACTGGCACCAAACGCTCGACGAGCCCAAACCGGATTTCTCTCCCGCGTCCTGCGATTCGCGATTCCCGCTGGCGTAGTCGCCGCCGTGGCAACCATGTCGGCCTATCTTCTCGCGCGCGATCACAGCGAACTATCGCTCGATCAGCAACGCACCGTGGCCGTGATGGTGTTATTCATCGTTGCGCTCTGGGTCTTGGCCATTCTCGCTCGGCCTCTCAATGTCGGCAGGGTCGGACTGATCATCGCGATGGCGGCGGTCTTCATCACGTTTGTCATCATCACGCCGCTCCGTAATTATTTCGACTTGCCCGCGCCGACTCAAACCATGACCCTTGCGGCGATTGGCATTGGCGCAATCGCCGCCGCGCTACTCGAACTTGGTTGGCGACTCTTTGGGTGGGTTAAGCCAACCCTCGATGAACTTCCCACCAACTGAGCCTCGAATACTGAAACCACGATTGTGGCGTTCAGCGGTTCGCTCAAGGAGTGTCTAGCGGCGCGACTCCCAATGCGGCATCGCCGAAAAAGGCTTCGGCAACCCCACCAAAGTTGGGTCCTCGTCGCAGGTGATGACCACCATCGATGCTGATGTTTTCGCCGGTAATCCATCCGGACTCGGGACCAAGAAGGAATCGAACGAGGCCGGCAACGTCTCCAACCTGTCCAACCCGTCGGACCGGCATCTGATCGAGATAGTCGCCGACGATCGTTTCATCGGTCATGACCGCGCCTACAAGCTCAGTGTCGACGAGTCCAGGTCGCACCGAATTCACCCGCACATCAGCGACGCCAAGTTCGTCAGCCAAGTTCTGCACCAATGCGTCTATTGCCGCCTTCGAAACGCAATACGGAATCATGAAACGGTGCGTACTCACACCGGCAATCGAAGAAATCGCAACCATTGCGCCACCACCGCTTCGCGCCAGCGCGGCACCGGCATGTTTGAACGTAAGAAAGGTCCCGGTGAGGTTCGTCCCAACGATGCCATCCCATTCGTCGAGGGTCGTCGTGATCAATGGTCCGAGGCCACCGCGCCCAGCGGCGGCAACGACGAAATCCAGTCCTTCACCGCCGGTAGCGACTGCTTGCGCTACCGCATCACGGACCTGTTGTTCGTCGTTGACTTCACAGGACACGGCGCTGACCACCGCTCCACCCGCAGCCACCGCTTCGAGTTCGGACCGAGCCGCCTCGAGGCGGTCGAGGCTGCGCCCGGCGATGGTGACTGACGCCCCATCACGAGCCAAGTGACGCGCACATTCCAGGCCAATACCCGATCCACCTCCGGTGATAAACGCCGAGCGGCCCAGAAGCGGAAGTTGAGGAGATGCATTCGTGTTCGTCATTGACGACGACGCTACGCGTTTACCCGCCGTCTTGCCTACCCGCGGTTCATGATCCCGATCCGCAACATCGCCTTGCTGGATCAGCGTCCAGTGTGGCCGAAGCCGCCTTCACCGCGTTCACTGTTAGCTGGCAACTCATCGACTTCAACGAGGTCAGCTTGCTCCACTCGCTGCAAAACCAGTTGAGCGATTCGTTCGCCGCGAACAATCGCATGATCATGTTGTGGATCGGTATTTACCAGCAACACCTTCAACTCGCCTCGATAACCACTATCGACAAGGCCAGGCGCGTTAAGGCACGTCACACCGTTGTGTAAGGCGAGTCCGCTCCGAGGCAAAATGAAACCGGCATACCCATCGGGAATCGCGATCGCCACGCCAGTCGGGACCAATGCCCTGCCACCCGCCGCGGCCACAACCACGTCGTTTCGCGCCATCAAGTCGATCCCGGCGTCACCCAAGCGCGCGTATCCAGGAACCGGAAGATCAGGGTCAAGACGCACCATCGGCACCGACAACATGTCACTCATGCTACCGAAGGTACCGAACCCCAGGGACTGACCGATAGTCTCACCGAGATGCTGGCTTGGATGGATCTTGAGATGACTGGCCTTGACCCGACCCGTCACGTGATCGTCGAGATTGCGACGTTGCTCACCGACGACAATCTCGAGCTCGTCGCTGAGGGTCCCGATCTGGTCGTTCACGCCACTGACGCCGAATTGGCCGAGATGGATGACGTGGTCGTCCAGATGCACGCGAAGAGCGGGCTCACCGAATTAATTCGGGCATCCACCATCACGCTCGCCGAGGCGGGCGCACAGACGTTGGCCTTCCTGCAGCAACACATCGCTACCGAACGTTCAGTGCCGTTATGTGGCAACTCGATCGGCACCGATCGACGCTTTTTGTCGGTTTACCTCCCTGAAATAGAGGAATTCCTTCACTATCGATCGGTGGATGTGTCAACGCTGAAAGAATTGGCAAAGCGTTGGAACCCACCGCTGTTGGGAAAGGCGCCCCGCAAAGCCGAGGGCCATCGTGCGCTCGATGACATTCGCGAAAGCGTCATCGAGTTGCAGTACTACCGCGAACGGTTCCTGATCCCCGTCGGTGTCGCTCCTGAGCCGACTCCATGACGGCGTCGCCCCATCCGGCATCTCGGGCTGAGACAGCAACCGACACTTCGGCCGAACCCGCAACTGAAGCCGCACGCCCCACGCGGCAAGAACAAGAACAGGCTTCGGACGACGTCATCGAGGTCGCTCCCGGGATTTTACGCCTCCAGCTGCCGATATCGATGCCAGGCCTTGGACACGTCAACACTTATGCCCTCGAGGATGGTGACGGGTTCACCCTGATTGACCCAGGACTGCCCGGCGAACAATCTTGGAACGCGCTACTCGCCAAAATGAAAACCGGCGGCATCCCGATGAACCGGGTACACCATGTGATCGTGACCCATTCGCATCCCGATCATTTCGGTGGCGCTGGGATGCTGGCTGAGCAAAGCGGTGCCGAGCTGGTTGCATCCGATTTTTTCCGGCTCGGATTTGATCGCAACAACGACGGCGGCGAACCGGACCTTGAGACCAATTCGATTGACGACATCGAAGACGACGAAAAGTTGCTCAACCGCTTCACGATGCCATCCCCATGGGGCGGAGATGCTGGCCGGTTGAAGGGCGAGGAAGCCGAAGTCGTGCTTGCCCGTCGCCGCGAAATGTTCGGCTGGTTTCGTATCCCGCAACCGACCATTCGGGTCGCCGACTCCGACCGACTCAAGCTTGGGGGACGCGAATGGGTTGGCGTCTTTACCCCCGGCCATACCAATGATCATTTGTGTTTGTTCGATCCCGATGGCGGGGTGCTGCTGTCAGGAGATCACGTCCTACCTACTATTACGCCCCATATATCCGGACTCATCGAAGGCGACCCGTTGCGCGCGTACCTTGACTCGCTCGACCGAGTTGCCGCGTTCGAAGGCGTGACCCAGGTACTGCCCGCGCATGGGCACCCCTTCACCGACCTTCCGGGGCGCGTCGAAGCGATCAAAGAACATCATGCCGAGCGTCTTGAAATGCTGCGAGCAGCCTCGCACGATCAAGGTTGGACCACCGTGACTAACTTGATGCAGGCGCTGTTTAAGCAGCGCTCTTGGGGCCACATGGCCGAGAGTGAAACGTTCGCTCACGTCGAACATCTCCGCCTCCTTGGCGAAGCGGAACGACGCGAAGAAGCGGGCTATCTGATGTATCTCGTGAACTAAACCGACCAAGGTGGGTCGAAAGCTCGACCCACCGCAGGGTCGATCAGATGTTGCTGCTCAGCGCCATGTAGTGGAAATGGTTGTCACGGCCCGCGGTTTCCGGATTCACGTGAACGTGCTTCGATTGACGGTAAATTTCGAAACCATCAGTGCCAAGTTCACGACCAATACCCGACTGCTTGTATCCACCGAATGGCCGGCCCGGATCAATCATGTGATAGTCGTTGATCCATACGGTGCCCGTGCGCATTCCAGCCGCGACTGCTTCGGCTCGTTCGAGATTTCCTGACTGAACGCCTCCGCCAAGTCCGTAAATCGAGTCGTTGGCAATTGCTACCGCGTCAGCATCGGTGTCAAAGGGAATCACACACAGCACTGGACCGAAGATTTCTTCTTGGGCGATTTTCGCTCCATTCGGAACATCGGTGAAGATCGTCGGCTGGAAGTACGCATTGACATCGAGTCCCGCCGCTAGACCCTCAGGCTTGCTCCCACCGGTGACCGGTTCGCCAACTTCCTCACGACCGAGCGCAACGTAGCGCTCGACGGTCTCAACCTGGCTGCGACTCACCAGTGGGCCGAGGTCGGTTTCCATATCGAGTTGATCGCCCAGGACGATCTTGCCCGCCCGATCAGCCAGCAGGCTTACGAACTCGTCGTAGATGCTGCGCTGAACCAGGGCACGGGTGCCGCTCTCACAGACCTGGCCGTTGTGCAAGAAGGTTCCCCACAAGACAGTGGCTGCCGCCTGATCGAGATCAGCGTCATCGAGCACAATGTTGGCCGACTTGCCGCCCAATTCGAGCGTTACGGGCTTCACGTTGCCGGACGCGAGTTGCATAATGCGACGGCCAACTTCGGTCGAACCGGTGAATGCCGTCTTGTCGACCATCATGTTCGACGCCAATTCTTCGCCGAGGGATCCGCCTGGCCCCGATACGACGTTGAGCACGCCCGGCGGAAGATCTGCCTGCGCAATGATCTCGGCCAACTTCAACGCGCTCAACGACGTCAACGACGCCGGCTTGAGCACCGAGCAATTTCCAGCGGCGATTGACGGAGCGATCTTCCAAGCCGTCATGATCAGCGGAAAGTTCCAAGGGACGATTCCGGTCGTAACGCCAATGGGCTCGAATCGCACGTAGTTACGTGACTCCGGGAACGGTGAACCGTCGAGGTCCAAGCGGTCAGGACGAGTTTCGGCCATCAGAGCGAACCACTCGAATGCATTTTTCGCACCCGGCACATCAGCAAAGGTCGCTTTGCGAATGGTGCCGCCGCTATCGCGCGCTTCGAGTTCAGCGAGTTCCTCAGCATTCGCTTCAATCAGCGCGGCGATCTCGCGCAGCTTCGCTCCTCGCTGCGCGCCGGTCATACGTGGCCATGGGCCTTCGTCGAAAGCTTTGCGCGCCGCCTCGATTGCCTTAATGCCATCTTGTCGGCTGCCCATCGGCACATCGGCGATCTTCTCGCCCGTTGCCGGGTTGAACGTTTCAAACGTCTCGCCGGATTCGGCATCACAAAACTCGCCATTAATAAAAAGCTTGAAATCGGCCATGCGCCGGTCCCCCTCGTACGTGACGGCACTGCCGACGGCAGACCTCGTATCGCGGACCGTAGCGCTCCGTCGCGAATTCATCCACTACAGATCGATCAAATCTCAGATCTGGTCCCGATCCACCCGGCTGATCGCTCCCCGGCGATGCGTCGGCCGGTCACCCGACCTTCGCTCGCGAGCTTCCGTAAATGGGCATGAACGGTGTGACGAGCTACCGAATGCAACGCAGGTCTGCTGTCGACAGAGATGATTAATGCCCGCCCATCAACCTTGACCGACCCGACGTAGCGTTCGTCAGGTTCGGGCGCTTCGATGCCGACTCAGTCAACCTCAGGCGGTTTCGGCCCCGGCACCTGAGCCACCTTCGCTGGCAAGAAATGGCTGATCACTTTGCCGCGCTGCGAGCGCGGTGAGTGGAACACCGGCCGGGATTTCGGCTGACACCAAGTCGTCGTACCCGACGTCGCCGGGCAGCAAAATACGCACGCCGCCGCCTTCGTCAGCAACAATCCGAGGCAAGATCGCCGGAACTTCGCCGATCGCCGCAGCCGCGGTCAATAGTTCGTCAGCAGATGAAAACCGTTCGAACGACATCAATGTTCGAACGGTCGGAAAAATCATCTCGAATTCACCAGCACGATGGCGCTCCAACGCGACCGCTGGACGAATCCACAGATGGGCGATGACTTCGTGATCGTCATGCATCGGCACCTGCGCATCAGGCGCGCGGGCGACAAAGAAACGCGTGTCATAACGCCGAGTCGGACCTTCAGGCGTGATCCAGTGTGAGAAGTAATGCATGGTGTCAACCGCAAGTCGCAGCTGTTCTTCCGCGCAAATCTCGATCAATCGCCGATCTCCAGCATCAACCGCTTGTCGATGCGCCGCGAATCGATCAGCGACTTCCGGATCATCAAAGCGGATCATCTCGCCGTCGCCACTAGCAGCCAGCAACACGCCAGCTTCTTCAAATGACTCACGAATAGCCGCAACCCAGAACGCTAAACCTCCCGACTCGATGCCCAACTGAGCCGAAGCTTGCGCGTCGCTTCGTCCGTGGCACACCGCCTCAAGGTCAGCGTGTCGGTCGTGGTCATCGACGCCCCCACCGGGAAACACATACGCGCCGCCAACAAAATCGGATTTGAGATTGCGACGCAACATAAAAACTTCGAGCCCGCCGGGATCGTCAGGGCCAAGTCGACCAGTTGGAGCGTCGCGCACCAGCATCACAGTCGCGGCGTCACGCACCGGAACGTCAGTCGTCAATGCGGCCACAGTTCGGAGCCTACCGGGGCGACGACGACTACAAGACGGTACGACACCGACACCGACACCGACACCGACACCGACACCGACACCGACACCGAAGCGGCTTCAGGCCATTGAGCGCGATTGCCCTTAGCGCGCGGCGGTGCGCACCCACGAAGGGCGCGCACCGTGACGCTCGCGCTACGGCCAACCCCCCGGTGTGGCCATGGCAAGGCGATTGTTAACCGACCCGCTGCCCCATTAAATTTTTTCGTTCAACTTCATTTGCTCCGCCCCAGATCCCGTGCGGCTCCCGGATGCTGATTGCGTAATCAAGGCATTCCAATCGGACCGAACAACCGGTGCAGATGTCTTTTGCTCGCGCTTCTCGCTCGAGTTTTTCCTCTTTACGTTCAAACGCGGTCGGAGGAAAAAACACCACGGCCTGCGGCCCCCGACACGCGGCACGCAGCTGCCAAGAATTTTCACGTTGCAAAGCGTTCAAGGTTGTCCCCTTTTCCGAAGGCCGACCATAAACCGCCAAAATGGTCGATACAAGGGGTCAATTTGGTTACACCGTTGGAGTTTGCGACTCCGTGTCGTCGCCCGACTCGGCCGAATCAGCCGCCTTTGGCCGCCGTTCACGGTAATCACGGGCCGCGCCTTCTTCAGGCTCAACCTCGAGCACCAAACCTTCGATACCCACCACCCGCACCTGATCCAACGCCTCAATCGGCGTTGCACGGTTGGTGTAGGCCCGCCAAAGTGCATCTCGCAACTGCACCGTTCCATCCGGATTGATCGCAGTTACTGCACGACCCATCTCACCGATCATCCACTCGCGCCCAATAGTGGGAGTGGAAAATCGAGTTCGGACCATCGCTGGCATCGCGGTGAAGAACGTCAATCCGATGCCCACAACTCCCACGAGAAGCGTGACCCACGACATTGACACCCCGTCGTACAACGTGAGCGAACCCACGACGAACAGCGCCATGCCCGCCGCGGTCCAAAAGCGAGGAATTCCGGTTTGCACATCAATCGCGAATGCCAACATTGCGAGCACGATTGCGGCGAGCCCCCACCAGTGCGTGGGCAACACGTCTAGTCCGTAACACGCCAGGATGAATGCGCCTGCTCCGACGAGACCAGCAACGCCGATACCAGCGGTGAAGAGTTCGAAAATCATGAGCGCGAGCCCAATTGCCAGCAGCAAGTAGGCCACCGCCGGACTCGCGACGGTGTGCAGCATCTGCTCGACAAGTGACAACTGATTGAACTGAACTTGAGTGAGAGGAACAAGTCGCTGCTGATCACCTTGGGCGACCTCTTTGGTCTGCACGCCCGGAATTTTGATGATGAAATCGCCGATGGTCGGCGCCTCGAAAGAAGTCATTCCAAGATCCGCTGCCTGATTGGCGTTGACTGTGTCGTTGATGATCGGCGCCATTCGTTCGACGTCAAACGGCACTCCATCGGGGAGCGGACCGGAATTTCCGAGTCGGGTTCCCGGCGCCATCCCGAGATCACGAGCGACGCCAACAAGTTGCGACGCGGTACCCGTGAGCGACGAACCGCTCGGGCCTATCCAAACATGGATCGGAACCTGCGACACCGCGATTTGGTTGAGTAACTCATTGAACTGCGCAGCGGGAATGACGACGCCGTTTGAGTCGATCTGCAACACCAGGCCCACTGCACCAAAACGATTTACGTCACGAACGGTCTTAGCGATGACATCGACCATCACCGGGTCCAGCAAGCCGTTGACTTTCAATACCGCAACGAAGTTTCCTGCATTCGTCTCGACTGCGGTTCCGGCGTCCGCGCCAGCGGTGGTGGCCGCGCTGGTCTCGGGGACAGCAGTCCCCGCGCCATTCGAATCGCCAACCGCGGCAGTTGCCAGCGGCGGAGTCGGTGAGCTCACCGTGGTGGACGAGTCGGAGGCAACGGCAGATCCAGCAGGCGCTGCCAATGCCGTGAACGATCCCACGACAAGCGCAAAAGCCATGATGAACGGCCGACGACGTCGAATCAGTAGTGTTCGCATCACGTTGCTCCGACCGGGAAAGGGCTGAAAACGCGTGGATCCTGCCCAGTTCTTTGCAGCATCACGCGTCGTCATCGTGGCCGGGAAGGGCGGCGTGGGCAAAACCACGGTCAGCGCCGCCCTGGCCCGAGCCGCAGCTTTAGCTGGAAAATCGACATTAATTGTCGAAGTTGAGGGCAAGAGCGGACTCGCTACGTTGTTCGGCCAACCGCCATTTAGTTACGAAGAAGTCGAGCTTTCGGCCGGCGGAGGCCCCCAAGGCGCCGCCGATGTCCGGGCTCGAACCCTCACCCCTGACGATGCGCTGCTCGAGTACCTCCAAGATCACGGCATGAGCCGGATTTCAAAACGTCTCGTCACGAGTGGTGCAGTCGACATGGTCGCCACTGCAGCTCCAGGGATCAAAGACATCTTGATATTGGGGAAGGTCAAACAGCTTGAGCAAAACCGTGGCATCGACCTCATCGTGCTCGATGCACCCGCTGCTGGTCATGCCATTAGCTTCCTGCGATCAGCGCGTGGCCTTACTGACGCGGTGCGAGTCGGACCGATTAATACCCAAGCCCGAGACGTACTCGAAATGCTCACCGATCCGGCGCGGTGTCAGGTCGTGTTGGTCACACTCCCCGAGGAAACTCCCGTTAACGAACTTGTTGAGACTGCCTACAGTCTCGAAGACGAAGTCGGTATTCGCCTTGGTCCGGTCATCATCAACGGTGTGTACCCCGCGCACCCTGGAATCGACACCGACCCCACCGAAGCGGCGCGCACCGCGGGCGCGGAGCTCCGAACCGGTGAAGCTGAATCGCTCGCCGCGGCCGCGACATTTCGGCGCCAACGAATGAGCTTGCAAGCGCAACAAATTACGCGCCTCGGGGAATTGCTGCCACTGCCGCAGCTTGCCGTCCCATTTATTTTTGATTCCGACCTCGGACCAACCCAAGTCGATTCCCTCGCGGCCGCGCTCACGACTGGCATCCAAAGTCTGGTCGCACCCGACCATGCCGCATCGGCTGGTGATGCGTGACCACGTCGCCCGATCGCGACTCCCTGCTGGGTGCCACCAGCGCCGCTCGCGCCGAACTTGAACACCTCGTGCTCGAAAAGAACGTGATTGTTTGCACTGGTTCCGGCGGCGTTGGCAAGACCACGACCGCTGCAGTCATCGCACTCGAAGCGGCTCGACAGGGACGGCGGGCATGTGTGGTCACCATCGACCCGGCGAAACGACTCGCCGACGCATTGGGTCTTGAGTCGTTGTCCAATTCGCCTAGTCGAGTCGATGGTCCCTGGAGCGGCGAACTTTGGGCCCTCATGCTCGACACAAAAAGCACCTTCGATGACCTGGTCATCGCTAACTCAGACACCCAAGCACAAGCCGATGGCATCCTCGCCAATCGGTTCTACCGCAATATTTCTGGTGCGCTTTCCGGTACTCAGGAATACATGGCAATGGAGAAATTGTACGACCTTCACCACGACGAGCAGTTTGATCTGGTCGTCGTCGATACTCCACCGACTCGAAATGCGCTTGACTTCATCGAAGCGCCACAGCGACTGACTCGTTTCCTTGATCATCGCCTTTACCGAATGTTGGTCAGCCCGACCCGCGGGATCGCTCGTGCTGTGAACGTCGCGGCACAAGCGTTTCTTCGGACCGTTTCCAAAGTCGTCGGCGGCGACGTCGTCGCCGATGCCATCGCTTTTTTCGCCGCCTTCGATGGCATGGAACAAGGATTTCGAGAGCGTGCCGAATCAACGTTGGCTCTTCTATCTGACGACGTGACCGCGTTCGTCTTAGTGGCTGCTCCCCGACGTGATGTGGTGATCGAAGCAACATATTTCGCCGCTCGCCTGACCGAAGCGTCAATCCCCATTCGAGCGCTCATCGTCAACCGGATGCATCCAAGTTTTTCGACCAGTAATCCCGCCACGACCGTTGATCGAGCACATCGATTCGCCGGAACCGACCTCGGTGACTTGTATGCCAACTTGGCTGACTTCCAACAAGTCGCCGCCCATGAGCACGAACACATCGCGGGGCTCGCTGACCGCGTTGCTCCGGCACCAGTAATCGGTGTCCCATTTCTTCAGACCGACGTCCATGATCTCTCGGGTCTCACCGAAATCGGCCGACACCTATTTCCCCGATAATCGACTGGTTAGCGCGTCCGATCGGTCGTATGCCGGCTCTGCGTTATGCCGGCTCTTTGGTCAGTCGCTTTCGATTTCTCGATGCTCCCGCAGTGCTTCGGCGGCAGCATCAACCGTTTCGGTAACGGCAACGATCCGATCGAACCCAGTCGTATGCAACAAGCGGGTGAGCGTCGGTCGACTGCACGCCACGGCAACATCACCATTGGCCTCGCGAGCACGACGGATACCCCCGATGAGCGCGCCGAGTCCGGCAGAATCCATGAACGGCACTTCAGAGAGGTCGATGAGCAGGCGCGGCCGCGTCGACAGCTCGACGAGCGACTCGCGGAACTGCGCAACGGTATAAGCATCGAGCTCACCGACGGGGCGGCAGACTGTGTATGCGTCGGTCTCGTCAAGCTGGATTTCGAGCACGCACATTCCCCCGTCGGCTTCTTCGGCCAAAGCGTAGCCACGCCGCGCGCGCGTTTGCCCGAAAAATATGAGCGCCTCGAAGCGACTGTTCACACGTGGCCCACTTGGCAGGTTTCATCAGGCAGGTTTCATCAGGCAGGTTTCATCAGG
>JBAXIB010000033.1:0-11691 GCA_037138595.1 Actinomycetes bacterium
GTCAACGGAAACCAAGTTCAAGCCAACCACCTCAGCAACCCGTGGTCGCCACTACATTGGGCGACTTATGAATCCTCGTACTGTTCTTCGCCGCGTTTGGAACCAATCAGCCAAGGTCGTTTTCACGCTGGGCGCCGTTGCGTTGTTGGCTGCATGTCAGTCGACATCGTCGACGAGTGCGCGACCCGTTGGTGAGTGTGTTCCGGTTTCGTTGGCGTTTGCCGGGCCGCTGACCGGGTCGCCTAGTGCCAATGGCATTCCGCCCCATGACGGTGCTCAGCTTGCGGTCAATCAGTACAACGAAAGCCACGCCGATTGCCCGATCGAGCTTGTCGCGTTTGACACTCAAGGCGACAAGCTCATCGCGGCGAGTGTCGCGAAAAAGATTGTTGATGATCCGCGGATCGTTGGTGTCGTCGGGCCGGTGCTCAGTAGCGAGACTGAAGTGATGATGCCGGTGTTTGACGCTGGCGGTCTGCCGATGGTTTCTGGTTCGGCCACGAATCCGGGTTTGGCTGATCACGGTTGGCGCACGTTCCATCGGGTGATTGGCAATGACGCCGCGCAAGGTCCGGCTGCCGCTGCGTACATCGATGAGCGGATGGGGGCGAAACGGGTTGCTGTGGTTGATGACGGCGAGTTGTATGGCAAGACGCTTGCTGACATCACGGCACAAAATCTTGCCGATCGTGGCGTCACCGTTGCATTGCGGACCACCATTGATCCTGATGCGCCGACTAATGACGTTGCGGTGGCGGCGGCGAAAGCGGCGGGGGTCGATACGGTGTATTTCGGTGGATTGGGTGCGTCGGGTGGACGCCTGTTGAAGCAGTTGCGTGAAGCGAAAATCGACGCTGCGTTTGTTGGTGGTGACGGGTTGTATTCGGCTGATTTCGTTGACATTGCTGGTGCGGATACGACGAACGCGATCGTGACGTGTCCGTGTGTGAATTCGTCTCGGCCTGGTGACGATGCGCAGACGGCGTTTTTCAATGCGTTCCAAGCGGCTTATGGGTTAGCGCCGAGTTTTTATAGCGCCGAGTATTCTGACGCGGCGTCGTTGTTGATTGACGCGGTCGCTAGTGGGCGAACCACCCGCGATGGGGTTGAGGATTGGCTGACGAGTGCCGATGTTGCAGGGTTGACCAAGCAGATCGGGTTTGATGACCGTGGCGAGGTCAAGTCGTCGACCATTTTCGTTTTTAAAGTCGATAGCGCCGGTGCGTTCAACCAGGTCGCCGTCTATCGCGATAACTCGCTTGAGTAGTGGCTGCACGCTCAACGACTGAGGTGGACTTAGGGGTCGCCCACCGTTTTTAGTGTTGCGTGCCGTTGGTTTTGACGTTTAGCGGGATCGTTTTTGCTGGTCCCGTTTGAGTCGGCCCGTGGAGGTTAGGTCTGGCGGGTGGTGCCGGGTGGTTCGCTGCGGTCAGCGGCGATTAAGGCGATGAGTGCGTCGCTATGGGGTGGGGTGATGCAGTTGTGGTGGTCTTGTTCAGCCAATACCCGAACGACATATCCGCTCCGCAAGTATCGGGACAGGCCGAGTGACCGGTCGCCTTCGGCCTCGGTAATCATCTGTGAGGTGTTGTAGAGGACAACGGGTTTGGTCACATACGGCAGGTCGCCTTCGAATGACAGGTGGTTGTAGGCGTAGCCGTAACTGTTTTTGCGTCGCGTCCAGCGGGGTCCGTGGCGTAGTGCGATTCGAAAACTTTTCGCGTATTGACCTATCCACGAGCCGATCACTGCGGTGAGTTTTTCGTTTGATGGTTCGGCCAATCGATCGGCTTGGTCACGTAACCGGTGGCTCCACGAAATGCCGTAGCGGCCGTAAACGCCCGTTGTTACTCGGGCTTTGGGTGAGGTGATGTAACAGTCGATGAGTCCGAGAAACGGTGTCGGTCGTCGGCGTTGTTGGAAGGTGTGCGCGGCGCCGAGCAGGACGTCACCTCCGACGCAGTAGGCCAACATGTCGAACGGTTCGTCGGGTGCGATTCCGGATTGTTCGAGTTGGTCTTCGATGTCGGCAGTCGCGGCGTCAACGATCGACTGCATTGTTTTGTGGTTTTCAGCGCCGACATAGATGTCGATGACTTTGATGCCGGTGGCGCGTATCTGGTCGAGGAATACCGGGTAGCGGGGATCGTCGTTTGCGTCCCAGCCGCGGATCGATACCAGCGGTGGGAGTTCACGCGACACGGTTGCGGTCCCGGTTGATCGTTGCGATGAGTTCAGTCGCGAATGGTGGTTCGATGCAGGTGTGGTGGTCGACTCCCGGCATCATGGACACGTTGAATCCGCCGCACAGGTAGCGGGCCATGCCGCATGACGGATCGTTGTTGTTGTCGGCGAGGGTGAACGACGAAACATAGAGATGCAAGGGCACTGTTATGCGGACGCGTTTTGCGTTGTAGGCAAGTCGTTGTGCGTGCCAGTTGCGGATGTTTTCGCGGCGTGAACGAATAGGTCCTCGTCGCAGAGCGGTGCGGGTGGCTCGAAGGAGTTGTCGCGCCCATGATCCGATGACCGCATGCAGCGTTTCGTTCTCTGGTGCTGAGAATCGACTCATTTGGAGGAACGGGATGCGGCGCCATGGCATCGCGAAGCGTCCGTAGAGTCCGTAGCTGATGAACATCGCCGGGGTTCGCAAAAAGACGTCGATAAGGCCGACGTAGGCGGGTGGTCGGTGTTGTTGGGTGAGCAGATTTGTGATGTCTCTCAAGATGTTGCCACCCAGGCAGTAGCCGATGAGATGAAGAGGTTGGTTTGGGATTGTCCCTCGGGTGATTGCTTCATCGATTTCGGCGATCGCTGCTGCGGCCCACTCACCGATGGTGCTGAACGTGTCGGCTTCGATGTAGATGTCGAAGACGTCGATGTCAGCGGCGCGCATCTGGTCGATGAACGCCGGGTACCGCGGGTCGTCGTCGGCGTTCCAGCCGCGAATCGATACCAGCGGTGGTAGTCGATCATCCATTCCGGCCACCGTATCGGGCGGGTTTTGTCGGTTGGTGATTCAAGGTGTTTCCGGCGCAGCTAGTTCGTGGGCAGGCTAGGTTGCCAACGGCCGGTTTCGCGGCTTGACCTGGGGGGTTCACATGGGGCGGTTTCGTGTTGTCGCGGTTTTGGTGGGGTTTGTGTTGTGTGCCGGGTTCGTGACCGGTACCGCCTCGCACGCGAACGCGTTGGGTGGGATCGCGGTGTATTCGATTAGTCCATCGGCGGGTCCGGCTTCGGGTGGAACGACAGTCACCATTACCGGTACTGGGTTCACGGTGGGTTTCGATGGTCGTGCGACCGGCGTTAAGTTTGGTGCGACTGATGCGGTGTCATTCACGGTGGATTCTTCATACTCGATAACTGCGGTTTCGCCACCTGGAACTGGTTTGGTTGACATCACCGTCGACAGGTACGGCTCGGTTTCGCCAGTCACGGAAGTTGACCAGTTCCACTATCAGGAGCTTGCGACCACGACCACGACAACGACCACGGTTGCACCGACGACAACTGTTGCTGAGCCGGCGGTAGTCGCCGCGATCGACGCCACACCAGCATTCACTGGGTAGCTGACCGCGCCGCGCTTGCGCCGAACGAGCATCGCACCTGCGAATTGAACAGGCAGTCGCAACATCGTTGCGGCGTGGAAGTGTCGATCATGAGCATTTCGATCCGCTGAAACTGGATCGGTTTTGCGCTAGGTTGCGGAAATCTTTTTTTGCGGCAGCAGAGTCCACTGGGTCGCGGGATCAGAGTCGCTACCGATAATGCAGCACGTCGGGAACGTCCTGTAACGCCACGGCACGGGTCGTGGTTTGAGTTCAATAAGGAGTGAGAAAATGGCAGCGCAAGACGCGCAGGTTTTTCCAACCGAGTGGGTTGGGACATGGTCGTGGTCGAAGATCGGGGCGTTCAGTCCCCATCATGAGCATTTCGATCCGCAGGCTGATGCAGTTTTTTCAGAGTGGCAAACCATTGACGAACCAATTTCGATCAAGGTCGTCAGGCAGTCAAACAACCATTTTCAGATGATGATTGTGTCGTCTAGGGCCGAAAGCAAAGCGGTCGGGATTTTGACGAGCGATGGATCGACTTTGGTTGTTACCAACCCTTACGCGTATTGCGTTTTCACTATCGATGGCAAGTCAATGACTGGTATCGGTCATGCCCGCTCCCATGTTCCAGGCCACGAAACGGAACATTTTGGTGCTGGGGTGTTTGAACTTGTCGCTAAGTAACTCGCTTCGCAATCACTCGCTTTGCATGTCGTGATAGCTCGCCGTCGCAGTGTCAACGGTTTCGCGATTCGGCCTTGCGTCTCTCGTTGCAGCGACCTCTAGCGGTTGCTATTTTTCATTAATGGATTTTTCGGGCGACGAACCTGCCGAGGTGATCTGGTCGCGTGGCGACGACCAAGTTGACCCGCCGAAACGGTCGCGGCATCGTCGTAGACGTTCGCAGATCGTTGCCGGCGTCGCCGCAGTCCTCGTTGTGATTTTCGCAGTCGTTGGTGTCGCATCCCGGGTCGGTAAAACGTCGACAGCCGGGACGTTGGTGACCGCCCCAAGCGGAGCGGTGTGCGATTTTAAAGTGAACGGCGACTGCCAAAAGATGGACTTGCATGGTGTGGTCGTGAAAGGCGTAAACCTGACCGGGATGAAGTTGAACGGTTCAATCCTTGACGGGGCGGACTTCACTGGTTCGACGTTCACCAACACTGATCTGACTGACGCGACGTTTATTGGCGCGATGCTTGACGGGGTGAAATCGGGCGGAGTGGTGGGTCAAAAATCGCTCAAAACATCATGTGATAATCGCGTCAACTATGGAGACCCTGGTTGCCAATTGTGGTTGGACGACGTTCAATTCAATTACCCGATCTATTGCTCCCCTGAAGGCGATTTCGTGCTTTGTATGTCAATTCCTGATGGGTTGAATCACCGCGATGGAAGAAAAGAATGGCTGCCAGCCCAGTGGCAACTCGTAGACGGTTTTCTCGTCGGACCACGAGCAAATTTGTCCGGCGCGAGTCTTGGAAATTCTGATTTGTCGTACCTGAATCTTTCGTCGGCGAATCTCACCAACGCAGCATTGCAAAACGCGACACTCAAAGGCTCCGCCGTTGATTACGCAGATCTTGAAGGTGCGGCGCTTCGCGGTGGTTGGGAGCGAGACGTTGGAAGCTTCAACGGTGTGATTGTCTCTTACGGTTCACAATTGCGAGTCGAAGATTGCGGGCACAGCTCCGCGGTGGCTGTTACCAGTGGCGATTGGGGCGGCCCCTATCACGAACACGGTGCTTGGGATGTTTTAAGTTTCGTGTCCGAATTCAAACAATTTCCTGGTTGTAGTTTCGATTTGCCAAATCCTGGCCCTCGAACTGCCCCGACGAACACCTGCACCACTCAGTCGATCACCTGGAGTTCGAGTTTGGGATTTGACACTGCTGCGCCCAAGACCGATCCGAAGCAAGTAGCCCCGTCGATCGGGGACCCGGCGGGAAGCAGATTTCCCGACGACACCGGTCCGTGGAAATACAGTACCTATACGGGACATTTGTTTAACTGTCCGTTCCCTGCAGCGGTGCCTACAACGGCTGCGACGGTGCCCCCCAAGACAACAACAACAACGTTGCCCAAGACAGCAACAACGTTACCTGCTAACTAGCGTTCATGGACCGGCCGGAAGGCAGGTCGTGCGTTGCTGCACTTCTCAGCTGTCGGCGTCGGTGCGGATAGCGGACACCTCGAACTCGAGGGTGACTTTTTCGCTGACCAGTACGCCGCCGGCATCGAGGGTGGCATTCCAACTGACGCCCCAGTCCTTGCGGTTGACGGTGGTCGTACCTTCGAACCCGATGCGCTGATTGTTGTAGGGGTCGACTGCGGAGCCGTTGTATTCGAAGTCAATGGTGACGGATTTGGTTATGTCTTTGATGGTGAGATCGCCCGTCACCCGGTAGTTTTCGGCGGCGATCTGCTCAACGGTGGTGGAGACAAAAGTGATTTCTGGATAGATCGCCATTTCGAAGAAGTCGTTCGCCTTCAGGTGGGCGTCGCGGTCGGCGTTACGGGTGTCAATGCTGGCGGTCTGGATCGTCAGGTGTAGTTGGGAGTTGGATGGGTTCTCGGCGTCGAAGTATCCGGAGCCCTCAAATTCGTTGAACGATCCGCGGACTTTGGTGACCATTGCGTGGCGGGCGACGAAGCCGACGCGGCTGTGGGTTGGGTCGATGGCGTAGGTGCGGGTCAGAGTTGCGGGGGTCGTGTTCGTGTTCATGATGCTTTCTCCTTCATAAGTGGTTGACGTATCATCTACTATAGTGGACACATCAACTATCTGCAACTAGGGTTTTGTGATGGACGACGTTCAATGGTTGACCGAGTCCGAACAGCGGGCGTGGCGTGGGTTGCAATTCATGCAGATGCAACTCGAAGGCGAACTCGCCCGCCAGCTCGCAGCCGACTCGGGGCTGTCGTATCCTGATTACGTCGTGCTCGTCGGATTGACCGATCGGCCCGACGGCCGGATGCGTCTCTTTGAGCTCGGCGCGGTTCTCGGCTGGGAGAAAAGTCGGCTGTCCCACCATGTCACTCGCATGGTTAAACGGGGCCTGGCGAACAAAGAATCCTGCGACGGCGACCGGCGCGGCGCCTACTTAGTCGTCACCCCGGAAGGACGCCAAGCACTCGAAGCCGCCGCGGCTGGACACGTCGCTGCAGTGCGGCGCCTCTTCGTCGACCAATTGACCCCGAGCCAACTCGAAACCATCGCGACGGCCGCCGAAGCAGTCGTCGCCGCAATCAATAAGATGCCAGGCGCCGCCGGCCAACATCAGCGCCTGAACGAACTTCTCACTGATCGTCGCTGAAACATCGGGCGAGCCGTCCAATTTTTTGGGTGGTCAGTTCCGCCAAGAATCGACAAGTATTCGGAAAATCAGATGGTGGACAACGATGACGAAAGGCGCCGACACTTTTTGGGACAGAATCGTGCCGTTGGTTTTTAGGCGGCTGGCGTTTGAAGGGAAATCGCTGTGCTGGCGTCTGCGGCGTTTCCCATCCTGACATCGACTAGGGCACCCATTTCGCTTTGATAGTTTCAGCAGTCGAATCGTGATTTGCCGGCAAATCGAGAACTCAACGTTTAGACGTCCCACATGGCTGAGAGAATCCAACAGTCACCATGATCGGCGAATAAAAAATTAGGAGCATCGGGTATGCATGAGATCAAGTGTCCGCACTGCGGGGAAATGTTCACCATTGATGAGTCGGGATACGCCGACATCGTGAAACAGGTTCGCGATGAGTCATTCGAAAAAGACATTCACGATCGCCTCGAGCTAGCTAATCGCGAGAAGAAAACGGAGATCGAACTGGCTGAGGCCAAGATCAGTAAGGAGCTTGGTGAGGCAGCATCGAAGAAGGATGCAGAGATTGAGCGACTGAAAGCGGAATTGAAATCTAGTGCCGAGCTAGTCCAAGCGAAGGTCGCTGGAGAATTTAAGGATGACGCGGTCAAAAAAGACGCGGAAATCGAACGGCTCAAGGCAGAAATGAATGCTGCAGGTATCACCAAGCAACTGGAGTTGAAAGAGGCGCTGAATGAGGTCGAAAAAGATCGCGACGATCTAAAGCGGGATCTTGAAGCCAAAGATTCCGAAAAAAAACTTCTCGAGATCTCTCTCAAAGACAAGTACGAGACTCAGATCAAAGATCGAGACGACACCATCGAGCGTCTGAAGGATCTGAAGGCAAAGCTCTCAACAAAGATGGTCGGCGAGACTCTCGAGCAACATTGTGAGATTGAGTTCAATAAGTTACGAGCCACGGCCTTCCCTGGTGCCTACTTTGAGAAAGATAACGATGCCAAGTCGGGAAGCAAGGGCGATTACATCTTCCGGGACTCCGATGATGGTGGAACGGAGTTCATCTCGATCATGTTCGAGATGAAAAACGAAAGTGACATGACCGCAACGAAGAAGAAGAACGAGGACTTCCTAAAGGAGCTCGACAAAGACCGCAATGAGAAGAAGTGTGAGTACGCAGTCCTCGTTTCCCTACTTGAGTCAGACAACGATCTCTACAACTCCGGGATCGTGGACTTCTCACACCGTTTTCCGAAGATGTATGTGATTCGGCCTCAATTCTTCATCCCCATGATCACGGTCCTTCGCGACGCCGCCCGCAACTCGCTGTCATACAAAGCCGAACTTGCCCGCGTGAAAGAACAAAACCTTGACATCACTACCTTCGAAGATGATCTCGAACTTTTCAAAACCGCGTTCGCAAAAAACTACGATCTGGCTTCGCGTAGGTTCAAGACAGCGATCGAGGAGATCGACAAGACCATCGATCACCTTCAGAAAACGAAAGACGCCTTGCTGGGTTCAGAAAACAACCTCCGCCTCGCGAACAACAAAGCCGATGAGCTGACCATCAAGAAGCTTACGAAGGCCAACCCGACCATGGCAGCCAAGTTTTCCGGTTTGAACGGTGGCGATCCTGCAACGGATTAGCGATCCCGGAGTAACATCATTGGGCGGTCGGGGACCTCGTACTTTATTACTTCGACCTGTCAGCATTCCTGCGGCCAGTCGACTTGGAGGGCTGACGGCAAGGGCGCTTAACGTCTCGGCGTTGTCGGCTATGTGCGGTTACCGTGCCAGTAGGTTGAAGCGATGCTGACCGTGCGGGTGGCTTATCGGCCCGAGGATCTCCTTGACGATCTCCTCGCACAGCTCAATGTTCCGCCCGATGATCCGTTCGCTCAGGAATGGATATCGGTGCCGTCACTTGGGTTCCGCAGTTGGCTTCAGCTCCAGTTGGCGCAACGACTCGGTGCCAGCGGCCGTTCCGACGGGATCGTCGCCAACATCGATCTTCCGTTCCCGGGGTCGCTGCGTTGGACGGTGCTTCGCGCCCACAGCGCCTATCTGGGTCAGGTAGATCAGGATGATCCGTGGCAGGTTGACAGGTTGGTGTGGAGCGTCCTCCACGTGTTGTCTGAACCGCCGTCGGACTTGGACCCTCGACTGACTCGGGCCAAGCTGCCGCCAGGGGTGGCTTTGGCCAGCCGGGCGGGCCCCATCGCGGACCTGTTCGATCGCTACAGCGTGCATCGGCCAGACATGTTGGTGGCATGGCGCGCCGGTGATGATGTGGGGCCAGATTTCCAGCCTCTCGATGACGAGCGGCTCTGGCAGCCTCGGCTGTTCCGCGCGGTGTGCACGCACATCGCGGTCCGTCATGGGGTCACCGACACCCCTTCGGAGCGGCTTGTTGACGCACTCGGACTGATTCGGTCGGGCGACCTAGCGGTCGACCAGGCCCCAGCGGGAGTGCTCCCACGTCGCATGTTCGTGTTCGGGCCGTCTGTCGTGCCAGCCGACATGGGGCCGATCCTTGATGCGCTTGGCGTCCACCGGGAGGTGGCCGCCTTCTTGTTGTCGCCGGCAGCATCAGTGTCCCATCGACTGTCGCAGTCGGTGGCGGCACGACATCACGGTCAGCCTGGCCGGGCATCGTGGGCCTTCCCGAGGTCAAACCCGCAGGCGGTGATCGACGTCGAGCACCCGCTGTTGGCAAGTTGGGCAATCCGACCGCTTGAGTCGGCGGTCCTCCTCGGCGCCGGTGGCGTCGTACCGGAACTCGTCAAAGCAGGCGATCGTGGCCCCGAGACGCTCCTCGGTCAGGTCCAAGCAGACCTCGAGGCCGGTTCAGTCTCCGAGAACGCCTGGTCTGGGCGAGCAGGCGATGGGTCTATCCGGATTCATCGTGCCCCCGGCCCGACCCGGCAGGTTGAGGTGCTTCGAGACGTCATCCTCGGTCTCCTCCGAGACCGGCCTGATCTGACCGAATCTGACATCGCAGTGGTGTGCCCGCAGCTCGACCTGTACGCGCCGGTCCTCGGTGCGGTGTTCGGTCCATCGGCGCAGCGGGCCGACCAGCCCCATGCTGGGGTGGTTCCCGCGCTGCGTTACACGGTGATCGACCGCAATGCCCGGTCGCTTAACCCAGTCCTCGACGCAATGGCGAAGCTGCTCGATGTGCTCCCGGGCCGGTTTGATCTCGGCAGTGTCGGTGAGCTGCTCTATGCGACGGCGGTTCGGGAACGGTTCGGTCTCACCGGCACCGATCTGGCGTTGCTGTCTGATTGGGTGGACCAGGCCTGTATTCGTTGGGGTTTGGACGGCGCGCAGCGGGAGCGGTGGGGCATCAACCCGGACTATCAATCCAATTCTTGGTCTGCTGGCATCGACCAGCTGATGATGGGGGTCGCGCTCGGAGACGACTTGCGTGACGCTCCGCTGCCAGGCGGCGACCCAACCGTTTCTGCGACTTGGAGCCATGCGTTGTCGGTGGGCGGCATCGCACCTGTGCTGCTCGGGGAAGGCGATATCGGGTCTGCTGGCCGCCTCGCTGCTGCGTTGCGCAGTCTGGCGCACGTCCACCAGTTGCTCCAGAACGCTGAGAGCAGAACCCCGCAGGCGTGGTGCCAAGACCTGCGCACCGCCGCAGACCTGATGGTGGCTTCGCAACGGTTCGAGGACTGGCAACGAGCCCGTTTCGACGCGGCACTCGACGCGCTGCTCGCCGCGTCGTCTGGTCCCGATGGCGACGCGAGTGACATTCCAATCACCTATGGCGACCTGCGACGCCTGCTTGTCCCCGCGTTGGAAGGTTCGCGTGCCCGAGCCGACATGGGCTACGGCTCGGTGGTGGTGGCCCGCCCGTCGCTGCTGGTTGGGGTTCCGTTCCGTGTGGTGTGCGTGCTCGGCTTGGACCAGGACGCGCTTCCCGGGGGGGCCTCGTCGGGTGACGATTTGGCGCACGTGGTTCCGTTCGTGGGTGACCGTGATCCACGCAGCGAGGCCCGAGCCGAACTGCTCGCTGCGTTGGGGTCGGCTCGCGATCACTTGGTGATCACCTGCACATCGACCGATGTGCGTACCAACGCGCCTGTGCCCGACTCTGTGCTGCTCGATGAGCTCATCGATCTGCTGTCAATCACGATGGGACTGTCGGTCGAGGAGCTGCGGGAGCCCGAGGTCGGCGTGGTGCGGACTCATCCCCGTCAGGCGTTCGACCGCCGCAACTTCATCAGCGATGGTCCCGCGCCGTTCAGTTTCGACCCGACAGCGCTCGCCGGCGCTTCTGCGCTGGCCTCCGCCGAGAACCAGCCCGTGGCCCAAAAGGAACTGCTTGCCGGCCCGCTGGAACCGGCGGGCGACCCGGCGATGTCGATCGAGTTGTCGGAGCTCTTGTGGTTTTTCGCTCATCCCGTGAAGGCTTTTTTCAAAAACCGGCTCAACGTCACGGTGCCCAAGGTCTCCGAGGAGTCAGAGGCACAGCTGCCGACGTCGCTCGGGCCGCTCGACATCGCCGAGGTGGGCAGCAACCTGCTGAAGGTGGGTTTGGAGCTCGCTAGCCCAGACGATGTGGTCGTTGACCCGGAGACCGGCGGGGCCGTCGCTCCGGTCCAAGCGGTCATCGACGGTTATCGGGCTCGTGGTTTGCTGCCACCGCCGGCATCGTCACAGCCCGAGATTGTTGAGATCTCCCTAGAGGTTTCGGCGATGTTGGCGATGGCCGAGCGCTACGACGTCCGTCGCCCGGCCCTCATCGCCCATCCGGTCGATCTGCTGTTGCCCAGCGGGATTCGCTTGGTCGGCTCGGTCAACGGTTGCAT
>JBAXIB010000034.1:0-11105 GCA_037138595.1 Actinomycetes bacterium
ACCACCAAAGCACCAACCACCACCACCACCAAAGCACCAACCACCACCACCACCAAAGCGGTGACGACCACCACCATCCCGGACCCGTGCACGACGCCGAACTCGGCACTCGGGCCTTGCGATCTGCAGGCCGCGTACGCGCTGCCGTCGGCAACCGCGGGAGTTGGACAAACCATCGCCATCGTCGACGCGTATGACAACCCCAGCGCAGAGGCTGACCTTGCGGTCTATCGCACCCGACTTGGGTTGCCACCGTGCACTACGGCCAACGGATGTTTCAGGAAAATCAGCCAAACAGGGACCACCACCTATCCGACCGGAAACGTCAGTTGGGCCCAAGAAACTTCATTAGATCTCGATATGGTCTCTGCCATTTGTCCGAATTGCCATATCTTGCTCGTTGAAGCGAACTCGTCAGCATTCACTGACCTCGGCGTTGCGGTTGACCAAGCCGCGACCTTCAGTTGGTCAGTCGGCACCAGCACGTTTAAGGCCAATGCGATCTCAAACAGTTACGGTGCGCTCGAGTTTTCGAGCGAAGCAACCTACGAATTGCATTACAACCATCCTGGAATCGCCATTACCGCCAGCAGTGGCGATAGCGGCTATGGCCCCCAGTATCCGGCGGCATCGCAGTATGTGACGGCGGTCGGCGGTACCAAGTTGGTGAAGAATGCGACAACGACTCGTGGCTGGACAGAATCAATCTGGGCCGGTGCTGGGAGCGGCTGTTCTGCCTACATCACCAAGCCAACTTGGCAGAAGGACACGACCGGATGCTCGAAACGCACTATCTCTGATGTTTCAGCGGTCGCCGATCCGGCTAGCGCGGTAGCAGTGTATGACACTTACGGGTCCGCCGGATGGCTGGCCTTTGGTGGCACGAGCGTTTCGGCTCCAATCATCGCGGCTATCTATGGGCTTGCTGGCAATGCAGCTTCGCTCACTTATGGCTCGGCGCCATACGTATCGAACCCTAACCAAGGCGTAAATCTGGATGCCTACCTCACTGCGCCGTCCTCGTTGTTGAACGACGTCACGACGGGTTCAAATGGAACGTGCGCTACCTACATCTGCGATGGAAAAGTCGGTTTCGACGGTCCAAGCGGCACTGGTACACCAAAGGGAATCGGCGCATTCTGATTCGATGATCCGTGCTCGCATCGCGGTAGTCGGCTCGTGCAATGTCGATCTGATTTGGCATGGGGATCACCTCCCTGCTCCCGGCGAAACGGTTGGAAACGGAGTGTTCCAACAACTGTTCGGCGGCAAGGGAGCGAACCAAGCGTGCGCCGCAGCCGCTCTCGGTGCCGAAGTCACCATGATCGGCTGCGTCGGCCACGACCCATTCGGTGCGTCAGTAAGAGCCGATCTTGAAGCGTCTGGCGTGGCAACGCAATGGCTGCACCAATGCGATGACTTTGCAACTGGAACCGCACTTATTAACGTCGATTCGTCGGGCGAAAACACCATCGCTGTCGCATCGGGAGCCAACCGGGCACTTGAGAAGCAACAGATCAACACTGCACTCCAGGCTTTTGATCCCGACATCGTGATCGTGGGATTCGAAATCGGTATCGAGTCTGCGACCTATGCGTTGCAAGCTGGACACGCACTCGGCGCAGCGACTATCTGCAACCCCAGTCCGGTTGACCTCACCGACCGTTCGTGGGTTTCGGATACCACAACGATCGTCGTCAACGAACATGAAGCGATTGCATTTCGAGGAGCCGCGAGTTTGTTCGAGCTCGGGTCACGTGACGTGGTCATCACCCGAGGAGCATTCGGCGCAACACGACATCGGGTTGATCAGGTCGAGGAGTTCGAAGCGTTCAAAGTCAATGTGGTCGACACAACTGGCGCCGGTGATGCATTCTGCGCCGCGCTTGCTGTTTCCGACGATCCACGATTCGCATGCGCAGCAGCCGCTCTAGCGACACGATCGATCGGAGCTCGAACCGCACTTGCCAATCGTGATGAAGTCGAGCTGTTGCTCAAGGTGCAGCTGTAAGCGCGGCAACCATGACGCTCTGCGCGCCGGCAACGTCAATCGTGTTTGCCCACTTGACAGCGCCGCCGGACATCCACGATCGCTGATCAACCACAGTCATTCCTCGAGTGTGTTCGCCCTCGAGTTCGACTGAAACATGACGCTCCGAAAAATGGAACAGCTCTGGGTCAGTTACCGCGAGAACAGCGCACACGTCATATAACGCTGCTTCAGTATCTGCACTAGTTAACGCTCGTATGTTTGCCAAGTAGCCAGCGAGCAAGTCACCGCAGAAGGCACCGAAAGTCGAATCAAGTCCCCGCACCAACGCGATCATCGCGTCAGTTACCCGAATCGATCGGGCAACGTCGAGCCCGCATTGCACTATTGGCGCACCGCACCGCAACACGATGTCAGCCGCTTCCGGATCAAAGTGAACATTGAATTCGGCGGCCGCCGTGATATTTCCAAAGGTGCCGCCACCCATAAGTGAAATACCCGCGATCCGATCGACCAGCGCGGGATCCCGCTGAAGTGCCGCCGCAAGATTGGTCATTGGCCCCATTGCGATTATCCACGCGCCCGGATTTCGTTGCGTCACATCGAGCAAGAATCCCGGGGCATCATTCGAAACTACTTGTCGTGTGAGTTCCGGCATCACTGCACCAACCATGCCGTTTTCCCCATGGACGAAACTTGCGTACTCGCCGACAATTCCGTTGAGCGGAGTAGCTGCGCCAGCATGAACCTCAATATCAAGGCCGAGTAATTGCACGACCGAAAGCGCATTCGCGGTGGTCTGAGCAACTGACGCATTACCTGCGACAGTCGTAACACCGAGGACTCGACCGCGATAGGCCGCGATTGCCAAAGCAATCGCATCGTCGTGCCCTGGGTCCCCATCGAGGATGAAGTCAGAGATCACCGAGAAGGCGGCGCGTGCACGATGATGATTGAGTGAGTGGTAGTTGCTGCCCGCCGAAATGCTGCGAGATCAATATATTCAGCCGAGTTCCACCAGTCGAGACATGCTTGTTCCGAATCAAATCCGATCACCACCGTTCGGCCTTCGACCCGCTCACCCTCAAGCACCGAGACCTCGTCGTCGTAGGTGATGAAGCGGCCACCATGCGCCCGAAGAATCGGGAAGAAGCCTTCTTCGTAGCGGCGATAGCCAGCCACATCATTGATTGTGAAATGCGCAATGAAATGCACTGGACCAAGATTCGCCATTTCCGAACTCTAGCAACTGCTCAATTGAGCCACGGCGGTTCGGCTGACCTCTGACCACGGGCGTTGCTACTATCACGTCAAGCACCGGTGCACTGATCACGACACTGGATCGAGCTGACCTTCCCGCATCTTCGCCAAGCCCAATCGAGGAACTATGCCCGTTCCACTTCCGCCACCTGATCTGGTGCTGCCGCCGCCGGACCACGACGAAGTCATCATTACCGCTCGCGCGATCGCTACCGCCGTAGCGGGTTCCGGCGAGCTCCAAGACATACAGCACTATGTGCTCTCAGCGCACGTCGAAGCCATGACCGGGCTGCATGTTTACATCGACACCCTTGAGCCTATGAGTGCCCCCGATTTTGCCGAAGCCATGCGCAATCGAGGGGAAGACTTTCGGATTCGCATGGTCCAGACCATGTTGATGCTGGCGTTCATCGTGACTCCACTTGAGGACGAAACCGTTGATCGAATCGCCGAATATGCACGCGAGCTTTCTATCAACGAAGGCATGATCGAGATTGCCCACGAGATCGCTCACGGCGCACATGGGCTCGTGATGGCGGACTTCTCACGCGCTGGCTATCACGCTCATCTCGATACTCCCATTGAACGGACCTTGCACGTCCATACGGAGCTTCATGAAGATTGGCAAGAAGTCAACGATGATCCAGTACTCGAAGCGCGCTGGGCTGCATTAGAAAACCTCGCGCCCGACACTCTGGGTCGCCAACTCTGGGAGTTCTATCGGTCACGAGGATTTCACTTCCCGGGAACTCCGGGAAGTGCCCCTCCACTGCTTTCCCAGCACGATTGGTTACATGTGATCGCCGATTATGGATCCACAGTCGAATCCGAAATCGAAGTATTCGGCCTCATTTCGAGGGCCGATGACGACCCGCGAGCATTCTCATTGCTCGCGATGGTCTTGAGTTTGTTCGAAACCGGCATGTTGCACGCCGCAACAATTTTCGAATTTGATCCGAACCACCTTTCGCACGACTCTCGCCGAATGGCGATCCGCTTGGCTGATGCAATGCGGCGTGGCGCGATCATCGGCGCGCATTTCGATGGCCATGATCTACTGACGGTCGACTGGTTCGCTTGGGCCGACAAGCCATTAGACGAGGTGCGCGCGATCATCGGCATTCCTCCCAAATCTGACCTCGCGATTGCTAGCGGAGCGGTCGGTCCTTGGGAGCTTGGCGGCATAAGTCCGTTCCAGCTCGCGGCCGGTCAGGATGCAGCTGAAGCACGCGGCGAGGTCTACGACGCTCATGGTGCCGCCGTACTTATCGAAGCATCAGAAGACAACTAGCAGCCCGATTTGAATGCCATTCAAGGGGTGTGAGTTTTCGCTTCCGCATTGGCGGCAACAATTTCGTCAAACACCGGCTGGCCGGCGAGGTCAGGTAAACCGAGGTTTGGCAGTTCGCGAAGTCGTGCGAGCGCCATTTCAATGAATGGACCTTCGATCCTCGGACAGTGACACGAAGCGATCGTGGTCGTGCCGAGGTTGTGCGACTTGTCAAACTGTTTGCCGTACTTGTCATAATCGGTGAGCGGAAGGTTCGCTAGGTCTGCAGCGACGCGGACGGTGTTCGTTTGACCCAGGATCACACTGATCCGTGCCATTGAATCAATATGGTAAGGAACGTATGGGTGGTCTTGAATTCCAGCTACAACAGCGGTCGGATTTACCGTGAGAAGGATTCGCTTTTCGTCGATCCTCGCTTGTCGGTATTCATCCCAATTCGCGTCTCTCCTGACTTGTGACTCCGGACAATAACGTGATCGACCGATCAACCAACTGAGTCACAAGCCAACCGAGCGCAGGCCGAGTTGACCAAGGTTGCCGAGTTTTGCAGTCAGCGACCGAAACCTTCTCAAGGCCATGTGCATCGACTGCTAGTTTCGTTCGATGGCACACATCAGTGTTGAACATGGCACCGTCGGCGTTATTCTCACGACAGTTGAAAACACTGAGGGTGTCCACCGTGATTTTTCGTTTCCGGTGACATCGATCGTGGACGTTATCTTTCAGTCTGACCCCATCGAACTCGTGCATGGATTGCGATCCCCCGGGACCGGCCTGCTGAATCACAAGATCGGTACGTGGCGATCGGGCGGATCCAAGTCGTTCGTGTCGGTCACAAGGGATGCTCCCGGCCTCATCATTTCACTGAACGGCCAAGCATTCGACCAGGTCATACTCAGTCTTGACAATGCCGCCGAGGTTCGATCGACGCTGGTTCTCGCTGGAGCACAGGTTTCGAGCCCCTAATGCGGATTTTGTGCTTATTGCCGAAGTCTCCGCTGCCAGCAGACCATGGAAGTCTGCTTCGGTTATTGCATCTGCTACGTGCTCTGGAATCGGTCGGGTCGATCGACCTCGTCGTTACTGCTCCCCTAACGTCTGAACGCCGCGAGGCGCTTACAGAGGCTTTTCCCCAGTCGCGCGTGATGAATCTCGACACGCCTATAGCTAGGAAACCATTCGCCCTCCTTGGCTGGCTTCGTGCACGATCGTTACCAATCGCATTAGCCCGCATGGATACAAAGGTGGCTCGCGATCAGCTACGAAAATTTATCGATGCGAGTCCAGAGCCCTACGACTTGGTTTGGAGTTTTAGCCTCTCAACGACTTGGATCTTCGAGCCGATAGTTGGTGAGCTTCCCCGCATCGACGACATGGCTGATGTGACATGGGTTCAAGCTGATCGTCGCCTCGCCGTTGCGCGCGAATCGTCAGATCGGCATCGCATCCGCAGGACGATTCAGCGATTTCGGTTACGCGGTTCACGCGAGCGCTGGAAGCGTTTTGAACGCAACCAAGCTAAGCGTGCGACGCTCATCACCGTGTGTAGCGATGCGGACCGCAATGTGCTCGGCTTACCGGGTGCAGTGGTAGTACCAAATGGGTATGACCGACCGAAAGCTCCGTGTGGTCACGATCAGGTACGCAAGCCACCTGTGTTGGTCATGGCGGGACTGATGTATTACGAACCAAATGCCGACGGTGCGATGTGGTTCACCAATCACATCTTCCCGATCATTCGTCGGACTATTCCAGATGTCCAGTTACTCGTTGTTGGTCGTGCCTCCGACGAAGTTCTCGCACTCGGCCAGGTGGAAGGGGTCGAAGTCACAGGGTTCGTACCGAACATCGAAGATGCATTAAGTCGCGCCGACGCCATCGTTGTGCCGTTACGTCAAGGGAGCGGCACGCGCATCAAGATCATCGAAGCGTGGGCTCATCACCTCCCCATCGTCGCAACGACAATTGGGGCCGAGGGATTAGGCATGGTTGATGGTCGAGACGGATTACTCGCTGACTCACCTGAAGCTTTCGCCGATGCTGTCGTGCGCGTTTTGACTGACTCGAGTTTACGTAAACAAGTGGTGAAGGGAGGTACCTTCCGATTCGATTCGACCTTTGATTGGGAACCCGTTGAGCATCAATTCGCTGATCTGGTAACGACCACAGTCAAAAACCTCTATGCTCATTGAACCGAAAAACTGATCAGCAACTTCGAACAAAGGGTAATCACCATGGCCGATATTGAACTCGTACCGAACAATTCTCTACTGACAGACACTCCCGAAGAAGGTCGCCATCTGGCCATCAAGATGTCGCGGCTAATCATGAAAATCACCCAGCCAGACGGCGAGGCCCGCGAACGACAGCGAGATGTCTACGCCAGCGATCCTGCGTTGCTCATTGCTGCGGGCCAAACGGTCGCCATGGAATTCGCGACGATCGCCGCTGCTAATAACTACTGGCGGTAACTGTCGGTAACAAGCATTTCCGGCCATGGTCGGGGCAAGACCTCGTCACCACCTCTCATCACCGGTAAAGTCAGTTACATGGACGACGATCTAATCCAAGCCGAGACCGACGCGTGGAACGAAACCCAACCGGACCACTTCGCTAAACATCTTGCTGAGCAAACCGAAGGGTGGCATGCCAAGCGAGCGGACCGACTCGCCGACTACCTCTCGAGCGAGGCCGACGCCTGGATGGATGCTGAACCGGAACGCTATGCGGAGTATGTCGCTCTGACCATGGACGTCGCCACAGCCGCGCAGGCTCCCGAACTTGTGTTTGGGAGCCTCGACCCGACTCGCAATAACGAATACCTCGAGCAATTACGGGACCAGTTCAACGAACTTGAACAAGAACGGTTGGCGCAGCACCTCAAAGAGGTAACGGCGAATTGGAACGCCCAGGAGCAAGAACGACTCGCTGGAACCAGCGAATAACACCACAGTCCATTCATATCCATGGATTCAGTTCGAGATGATCACGAGCTGAACGCAACGTTGGCCCACAAGCCGCGTCAGGTAGTGTTTCGGTCCGACGCGACCAAAGACATCGGACTCGGTCACGTCATGCGGTGCATCGCGTTGGGTTCAACCCTCGTCGAACGCGGATGGGACGTTGCCTTGGCGACGGCAAACCCTCCGGTCGTAGTCAAAGAGGCGGCGTCGGAATTTGGGATCACCTGTGTGCCCACCGATGCTGCCGGTTCCCCTGACCTGATCATCGTAGACGGCTACCACTTCACCACCGACTTCTATGACCAGCTCGACCGACGGGGGCTGGTATATGCGGTGATCGACGACTACGCGCGCACAACGGCACGGCACCCAGCATTGATTATCGACCAAAACCCCGGCGTCACCGTTGAGCATTACGGCCAGTGGGCAGCCGGTACGACTTTTGCGTTGGGTCTCGACTTCGCCTTGGTACGTTCAGCGGTACGCGCCCGTCGGTTTGCTCACGACAACACCCAATCACTCGGTGAGCGCGGAACTCAGATCCTTTTGTCAATGGGTGGCTCGGATCCCCGGCGTTGGACTGTCCCCATTGCGCGTGCGCTCGACCGGCATGACATCGACGTCACGGTGGTGGTAGGCGCAGCATCGGCTGACGCTTCAGATACGTTGGCCCAGTTGCAAGATCTCGGCTGCATCACGATCTGCAATCCTCACGAATTCGTTGCCGACCTGGCTGTCTCGGCAATTGCCGTGGTTGGAGCCGGTACCACCTTGTGGGAATCAGCAGCACTTGGCACTCCCTCCATCGGTCTAGTCATCGCCGATAACCAGGCTGGACCCGCCGAAGCCGCCACTGCATTGGGTTTTACGAGCACGCTTGATCTGAGACGCGAAGTCAGTTCGGAGGAACTCAATGCACTCGCCGATGAAGTCGCCCAGCGGGTAACCACGCTGTTAGCGGACCAATCACGGCTAGCTACGATGAGTGCACTCGGATCTACAGCCGTCGACGGAAGAGGACCAGAACGCGTAGCCGATTTGGTCGCCGCCACACTTACGAATCGCATGGGCTGAACCATGTTGTCCATTACCGACATGACCGAAACCGACCGAGACGCGATCCGACATTGGCGGAACCAGCCTGACGTCGCTGAATGGATGTATACCAATCACGAAATCAGCGAAACGGAACATGCGGCTTGGTTCGCACGTCACCTTCACCGTGACGATGAACACTATTGGGTGATCCGCTGGGATGGTCGCGGCGTCGGCGTCGTGAACCTAACGGAAATTGATCGTGTAAACCGCACGTGTAGTTGGGGTATTTACCTGGCCGATTCCACCATCCGGGGCACCGGAGCTGGCGCCGGCGCGACGTTTCTCAGCATCGATTTCGCGTTCTCGCAACTCGGACTCATGCACGTCTCCGCATCGGCACTCGCCCTAAACATCCGGGCCATTGATTTGTATACAAGCATCGGTTTTCGAAACCTAGGACAACGTGCAGATCTTGTCGTTCGCGGTGACGAGCACCTTAATGTCGTCGATTTTGTCCTTGAGGCCAGCGACTGGGCTGCCATGAGGTCAAATCATTTCGATCGGCTCGTCGCCGATTCGATTCTCGCTCACACAACGTGAATATTTCATCGTAAGCCGCATCGATGCACTCTCCGACACTGCCTGACGGAAGGCCATACACTATGCGGCGGCCGGTCCTGACGCCCCGTCAGGATTCGCATTCGAGGCCACCAGACCCTCCGCTCCCCTGTGACAAAGGCAACACATGACTCGCTCCGACCCGTCATCGATCGAAGCGGCGAAAACCCGCTACGAAGCTGAACGAGGCAAACGACTTCGGGATGAAGGGCTCTCGCAGTACGAGTCACTCAAAGAGCACCATCTCGACCGAGATCCTTGGGCCGACCCTGACTTCAACCGTGACCCGATCGTAGACGAAGTCGACGTCGTAGTACTCGGAGGCGGATTTGCCGGAATGCTCGCTGGCATCAACCTCATCCAGCGAGGTGTTACGAACTTCCGCATCATCGAGAAGGCAGCCGACTTTGGCGGTACTTGGTATTGGAACCGCTATCCGGGTTGTATGTGTGACGTCGACGCGACCATCTACCTTCCACTTTTGGAAGAGACCGGCTATATGCCGACCGAGAAATACGCGAGCGCGGCCGAGATCTTCGGCTACTGCCAGCTACTCGGACGCCATTTCGGTCTGTACGAACATGCACTGTTCCAAACCGAGGTCGAGTCGCTGATCTGGGATGATGGCGCGCACCGTTGGGACTTGAAGACCAAGCGCGGCGATCAGATCCGTACGCAATTCTTCATTTCGGCTGGCGGGCTCATGCACAAGGCGAAGCTGCCCGGGATAGACGGCATCGATCGTTTTGCCGGTAAGGAGTTTCACACCACTCGATGGGACTATGCATTCACCGGCGGAAGCCCGACCGAGCCAATGGACCGCCTCGCCGACAAAGTCGTCGGCATCATCGGCACTGGAGCGACATCGGTGCAGATCGTGCCGCAGCTTGCCCGAGCAGCCAAAGAGGTCTACGTCTTTCAGCGCACGCCGTCGGCTGTCGGTAGACGAGATCAGCAACGAATCGACGAGGGGTGGTTCCGATCGCTGCCGCCGGGCTGGCAGGCCGAGCGCACCCGAAACTTCACTGAGGTGGTAACGGGCAACCAACCTGATCGAGACCTCGTCGCCGATGGCTGGGGGCAGGCACTTCGGGTGGACACCCAGCGTGAGCCAGCATCCGAAGAGGAGCGGGCAGAGCTTGAGGCCATCGACTTCGAGGTCATGGAGGGCTTCAGGCAGCGAATCGACGACGTCATCGACGATCCCACGACTGCTGAGCGGCTTAAACCCTGGTACGGGAAGCACTGCAAACGCCTGTGCTTTCACGACGAGTACCTCGAGTCCTACAACCAGCCGAACGTGCACCTCGTCGATACTGACGGTCGGGGCGTGCGCGAGATGTCGTCGGCCGGGCCCGTCGTCGACGGCATCGAGTATCCGCTCGACATGTTGGTGTTCGCCTCCGGTTTCGAGCTCACCACTGGCCTCGTGGACCGGCTCGGATTCGACCCGATCGGCCGCGACGGACTCAAGCTGAGTGAGCGCTGGCACGACGGCACCCACTCACTGCACGGAATCCTTACCGCCGAGTTCCCGAACTTTTTTGTGGTCAGTTTCATCCAAGCCGGCTTCGGTTTGAACTTCGTCCATTTCCTGTCAGAGTCAACGGCCCACATCGCTTGGATGATCCACCACTGCCGACAAGAAGGCATCGCATCCATAGAGGCAACACCCGAAGCCGAGGACGAATGGCTCAACATCCTGTGGCAGGCATCGGGTCCGCTCGCCCGCTACAACCGCGGATGCACACCGAGCTACGGCAACAGCGAGGGAGAGCGCACCATGCTCGCCGCCCGCAGCGCAGTCTTTCCCGGCCCACTCATGGACTACGCCGCTCACCTCGAACAGTGGCGGGATGCCGGCACCCTCGCAGGCACAACGACGTTCCGCTAGTCCGAGCTTTTGGCTGACTCGTGATTTGATTGGTGGTGTCGGAGGGGGGAC
>JBAXIB010000035.1:0-10515 GCA_037138595.1 Actinomycetes bacterium
TAGCTGCCACAAGATCTAGCTGCCACAAGATCTAGCTGCCACCAAATCAAGCAGCCGACAGATCACTCGGCTAACGGCCTAAGCAAAGACAATTCACACCCGCTAAACGGCGGCCTTTTCGAGAATGTGCACCCCGCACGCGGAACCTAAACCGATCACATGTGCGAGTCCGACCTTCGCTCCCTCGATTTGGCGGTCCCCAGCTTCACCGCGCAGGTGAGTCGCTACCTCCCAGATATTGGCGATACCGGTAGCCGCAATCGGATGGCCTTTCGATTCAAGTCCACCCGAGACGTTGACCGGCATGGACCCGGTACGCCAGGTCGCCCCCGACTCGAAGAAGTCAACAGCTCCGCCTTCGGGACACAACATTAAGTTGTCGTAATGGACTAATTCCGCCGTCGCGAAACAGTCATGCAACTCCACGAGGTCAAGGTCAGCTGGACCAATACCGGCCTGCTCGTAGGCTTGAATTGCCGCGTTACGCGTCAACGTATTGACGTTCGGCAACACTTGACATCCCTCGTCATAGGGATCAGAAGTCAATACTGATGCTGAAATTTTCACCGCTCGTCGTTGCTGTTCGAGCGACAACGTTTTGAGTTTGGCATCAGACACCACAACGGCAGCGGCCGCACCATCGCAGTTCGCTGAACACATCGGTCGCGTATTGGGATACGCGATCATCATGTCGCCCATAATTTGTTCAAGGCTCATCGCCTTGTTGTAGGCAGCCAAAGGGTTCAGCGTCGAGTGCGAATGGTTCTTTTCAGAGATGCGAGCGAAAAGTTCGAAACTTGTTCCTCCATAGCGATGCCCATATTCCATTCCGACCTGAGCGAATACGCCGGGCATGGTCTCGGTACCGATACGCCCGTCAAGCGCCGCTACCGCACCGAACCGGCCATGGGGCTCATAGGTATCTCCGGAAGTCTTGCGCGAGCCACCCGAGAGCAACCCCACTCCCGAGAGCTTCTCGACCCCGACCGCCAAGCCCATGTCACACTCGCCTGCCTTGATCGCCATCACCACGGTGCGCAATGCCGTCGCCCCCGTCGCACAGGCATTTGCCACGTTGTAGACGGGAATACCGGTCTGGCCGATCTGCTTTTGGAGCTGCTGTCCGATGCCAGCGCCTGCTGCCATGAGATTTCCGGCGGCTAATACGCCGATATCTTTCATCGTCACACCAGCATCGTTCAACGCGCCCATAGCTGCTTCCGAGGCTAAATCGATCGTGTCTTTGTCGAGGTGTTTTCCAAATTTGGTCATGATGATCCCGAGGATCCAAATGTCATCACTAGCCATTTTCTGCTCCTTCGTTTGTCGGCTCGAAGCCGAATCCAATCGCTTCGGTGCCGGCGGCATCGGTGCCGACCAAACAGGTTGCTAATCGAACGTTCATGCCCAACTCGACGTGTTGCGGGTCGGGTTCGACATTGATCAAATTGGCGCTCACGCTGGTACCCGCGCAATCAACAACAGCGGCCACGAACGGAACCGGCACCCCTGGTGCGGCGAACGAGACGATGGTGAAGGCGCGTACCTCACCTTCAGTGGCAAGTACAGCCTTCACAAACGATGTTCCGCCACAGTTGCCGCACGCATTGCGCCTATCGAAGAAACGCGCACTACAGGTGACACACTCATTGGCTTCCAGATGCGGGTCGTCGCCCAACACCAAATAGTCGACCAATGGAATTTGTTCGGCCACGACCACTCCCCTCTACCGCTGGCGGCGCCAACGCACGGACGAGCGTAGATGATCACTTCATCGCGGCGCGCAAATACCTCAGATGGTGTCGAGAACACCGCCATCGAACAACGGGACCATGTCGAGTGCCTCCACATCGCTCGCAAGCTCGTCATCGGTTGGCGTTATCCGATTCGCGCCTGCCGCGGCGATGATCGATGCAAGCAACGTTGCATCGCTCGATGTGTTTAAGAAGAGTTGGGGGCGACTCAACACATAGCCGACGGCTCGGTCAAGGGCAGGTCCAGTTGCGAGCGGTTGGTACCAAGCAAACTTTCGTTCGGGCGCGTCATCAAGCCACCTGCGGCGAGCCACAGACTTGATTGTCTGCATGGCGACGCCACGTTCGGCACAGCGATCCGCGAGTTCGTCGAATGCCACGCGATAGTCATCGTCGCGCGTCATCAAATAGTTGTAGGGCAACAACACCGAGTCGAAGTCGAATCGATCGAGGCTCGAGAGATGTTGTCGAGCACTTCTGGTTCCATGTCCGGTCACCCCAATGAACCGGACGAGACCTTCCTTTCTCGCCGCAACCATCGCCTCAACTGCACCGTCCGGGCCGTGGGCTTGTTCCCAGTCGTCAGGCTCAATCAGTTGGTGCAATTGGATCAAGTCGACGCTGTCGACACCCAATCGAATGAGCGACGCTTCTAGCGATCGACGAGCGCCACTGCCACTGCGCTCTGCCGTCTTGGTTGCTAAGAAAAACTCCGACCGATAGTGCGCCAAAAACGGTCGAAGGCGAGATTCGGATTCGCCGTATCCTGCGGCCGTATCAATGTGATTGATTCCCGCGGTTCGAACCGTCTCCAGCAACTGATCAGCCCGAGCTTGGTTCATCCCGCCCAGCCCCGCCGCGCCGAAAATAAGTCGACTGCTCTGGTGTCCTGTGCGACCGAACGGTGCGGTTTCAATCATGGGCTGACCGTATCGCAGCCATGAGCATGCTCATATCGCTCGTGGATGCCAGGCAGTTACCTCAAAACCATGGCTACGAAACTCAACACGACATCGACCCCGGAACCGAAGCTCCGGGGTCGATGAATACGCAGAGTGAATTGACAATTAACCGGTGAAGGTTGGTGCCGTTGCAGTCGCCGCGGCCGCCTCGGCAGTGGCAGTGGTCGTCGTGACCGCCGCAGTCGTAGTAGTCGTCACCTCGGGTACCGGGATGTTGCCAACCAAATAGACCAACGAACCGGTGCAATTGATTGGATCCACAGCTACAGGGTCCACGATCGGTGTTCCATCGACGGAGATGTCCATCGTTGCGGGACCAGGTACTCCTGAACTATTTGAGCTGGTCTCGCCAAATGACAGGTCATAATTGAACCAGTCGCTGACAGTAAATGATGCGGGAGGTTCATTCGCCGCGTGCACCGCCTGCACCCAGACCCCGCCGGAGCACTCACCACCTGCCTCCCCTCTGTTGAGATCAACGGCCACAATCGACGGGGTATCAGCGCCCGGAGCTTGCGTAAATACGAACGCCATGAAAGTAGAGGTCAGCGGCACAACTTGGTGAATGATGGGCGATACGGCATTCGTACAGTCAACGCCGTCAGGGAAGTAACCACCGAACACATCGACGGTTAATTCGGTCGCACCGTTGAAATCGCGGAGCGTTGAATTACCAAATTCCGGAGCGAAAGTTTCGCTGTTTCCGATGTCGGCAGTCGCACAAACGCTGACCGCGTTACCGCCGTCATACTGGCTTGTTTGCCCATCAAGATTTAGTCCATGGACGAAATTCACGTAAGAGTTAGAACTGTCAAAATGGAAGGGAACGTCAAACGAATCCAGGATCGCCACCGCAGGGGTTGACGGCGCTGCGGCCCCAACTGGATTGATCGCCGCGACCGAAATCGCCGTCAAGAGCGCAACCGCTCCGACGCAAGCGAATATACGTTTCATTAATTTTTTCTCCGGTTCAAGAGTGGTCGTTTGAAAATCCGCAGTCGCGAGTTTCGACCCTTACTCACGTTAGGCGAAATTCGCCGGCTTGTCGTTACTCGACCCGCAGCCCCGTAATGGCTCGGCTAATCACGAGCTGCTGGATCTGCTCGGTTCCTTCAAAGATGTCAAATATTTTGGCATCTCGGTGCCAGCGCTCAACGGGGTACTCGCGCACATAGCCGTAACCGCCCAAAATCTGGATCGCCCGTTCGGTCACCCAGACTGCGGTGCGACCAGCCTTCAGCTTACACATCGAACCTTCCGCGTTCTGAAAGCTCCCATTTTTCGCCAGCCATGCTGCTTTCCAAACCAACAATCGAGCCGCTTCCACTTCAGTGGCCATGTCCGCCAACATGAATCCGATGCCCTGGTGCATCGCGATTGGTTTCCCGAACGCGACTCGTTCGGTCGCATACTGCAATGCATATTCATATGCCGCCCGAGCCACGCCCACTGCTTGCGCGGCAACCGACGGTCGGGTCGCTTCAAACGTTGCCATCGCCGGTTGCTTGCCGCCGGTGTGGGCGACCGGATTCTTTAGTGCTTCGCGAGCACGAGCCAATTTTTCGTCAAGTTTGTCTTTGCCACCCAATAGGCACATTCCCGGCACCCGCACATCTTCAAGAACCACCTCCGCGGTGTGTGACGCCTTAATGCCCATCTTCTTGTATTTCTGGCCCTGCGAAAGTCCCGGTGTATTGGGCGGAATGATGAAGCTCGCTTGACCACGCCCACGGAGTTCGGGATCAACCGTCGCGACCACCACATGGATATCGGCGATGCCACCATTAGTGATCCATGCCTTGGTGCCGTTCAGTACCCACTCGTCTTTGGCCTCGTCATAGACCGCCTTCGTACGAAGCGCGGATACGTCCGAGCCAGCATCGGGTTCGCTTACACAAAACGCGCCGAGCTTCACATCATCGGGAGTGCCGTAACACTGCGGCACCCACTCCATGACCTGCTCAGGTGTGCCGTTGCCCATGATTCCTGCGGCCGCCAATCCGCTACCCATGATGGCTAACCCGATACCAGCGTCACCCCAAAACAATTCCTCGATCGCTACCACCATCGTCAGACCAGTGGGATCGTTCATCATCGCATCAGCCATGAAGTCCAGGCTGTACAACCCAATCTTGGCTGCCTCCTGCACAATCGGCCACGGGAACTCTTCGCGTTCATCCCATTCTTCGGCGGCCGGTCGGATCGTGTCCACAGCGAAATCGTGGATCCACTTTTGTAACGTGATCTGATCCTCATTGAGCTGAAATGAGACATCTGGCATGAGGGGAGTTACTCCTAGTTCGAGACGTGTGAAACGTTGACGTTACCAATGGGTCGTTTCGACGGTAGCCCCGAGTGTCAATTGGTGACAATCTCTGCGATTTCGCGACAACCCGCTTCAAGTTTGCTTCTCGGATTTCGCCCGCGCTTACCCGCTTACCAGCGCATCAGTTTCGGTAGGCATTGCTTGTGGAAGTAGCGCGATGGCTAAGGCGACGACGAGCGCTCCAACCACGTAAGGGGCGCCCGGACGAACGCGTTCATAGAGCGCCCCGGCCATGATTGGCCCGATGACTCGGGCAAGGCCGCCGGCCGACTGTTGCCAGCCCAACCATTGGCCACGCTGTGGTCCAGCGCGGCCGGCGACGGCAGAAGACAGCGTCGGTGTAATCAATCCTTGACCGAAAACCAACAAAGCCAAGGCCGGTACCAGTGTGACCCAATTGAAACTTACGGCTAACAACACCAACCCAACCGCGTTGCACCCGAGTCCAATTCGCAATGTGGTCGCTTCGCCAACGCGGTCATTGACTGGACCGATCAATGACACCTGCACCACCACTAAAGCCAATCCAATTGCGGTGAACACCGCTCCGGTTCCCGACAGTTTCAACCCAAACCGATCGCTCGTCAGCAACGCAAACGTCGCCTCGAAACCGCTAAAGGCGATCATTCCGACAAACGACACCGTGATCAGTCGCATGATCGCAGCACGATTGTGCGAACGCTCATTGCCAACCGCCGCGTCGCCATCGGACCGGTCAAGGATCAGCTCTGGTTGTGGTCCATCAAGTGTTCCCGCTCGCTCCATCTCGGCTTCGAATTGAGCTTCGCCGGCTAGTGACTTTTCCGTTGAAGTCGCGCTCGGAATACCCATCGGAGGTGCTGTTTCCGGCAAGCGCCAAATCGCCACAACCGCGTTTGCCGCCGAGATCAATGCGGCAATAAAAAACGGAACCCGCGCACCCCACAACGCACCGATTGCCCCAATGGCTGGGCCAGCAACAAAACCAACGCCAAAAGCGGCACCGAGCAATCCCATCAAGCGCGCCCGATCGCGTGGTTGGGCGATGTCGGCAACTGACGCTTGTGCCACTGAAACGCTAGCCCCCGAAGCGCCGTCGATCATTCGACCCAAAAAAAGCAACGGGATGGCACCGGCAAGCCCGGTAAACAGGCTCCCAACTGCAGTACCGAACAGCGACAGGATTAATACAGGTTTGCGGCCAATGCGGTCAGACAATCGACCCCACAAAGGGGCACATGCCATCTGGGCCAGCGAGAAACTCGCCACAATCAAACCAATAGTCAGCGGTGACGCACCGAATTGCTTGGCGTACAACGGCAAGATGGGGAGCACGATTCCGAACCCAATGAGGTCAATCGCGACCGTCGTCCAGATGGTGCCGAATCCTTGTGGAAGTGGCTCTCGCTCACGCGATGACGATCGGGGCACCGACCAAGCGAACGCGCTTTGTGCGCTCAGGTCAAATCAGGTTCGACGAATTTCGGTCCCTTTTGCGGTGTCGTCGACGATATAGCCAAGCCCCTCGAGTTGCTTTCGAAGCAGATCAGCCCGATCCCATTCCTTTGCCGCCCGGGCATCATCGCGCTGGCGGGCGAGGCCTTCGGCCTCATCATCGATGGCCACTGGCGCTTGGGGCCGGGCCAGTTCAAGTCCAACTGCGCCAGCAATTTCGCGCACAGTCGCGACCATTCGGGCGACGGTGGCATCGTCATCGGCGTCGAGAGCTTGGTTGCCTTGACGAACCAGGGTGAACATCAGCGCGAACGCTCCCGGGGTGTTGAGGTCGTCGTCCATGAGCCTCCTGAACTCATCGAGCAGTTCGACATCAGCATCTTCGGGCGATGACTCGCCGGCCCGACGCGAAAACTCATCGAGTCGCTGCAGGGCTTTTGACGCGTCATCGGTCGTCGCCTTGGTAACTTCGATCGGCGCTCGATAATGGCTGCGCAAAACCAACAGTCGATACGCACGCGGATCAGTCGATTTGAGCAAATCCATCAGGTTGGTGAAATTGCCGAGGCTCTTCGACATCTTCTCGCCGCCGATTTCGACAAATCCGTTGTGCGCCCAATGCGTCGCGAACTCATGACCAGACGCGATCGCCTGCGCTCGCTCATTTTCGTGATGAGGAAACGCAAGGTCTTGTCCCCCGCCGTGAAGGTCGAACCCGTCACCCAAGAGATCAAGTGACATCACCACGCACTCGGTGTGCCATCCCGGACGACCGTCGCCCCACGGTGACGGCCACGATGGCTCGCCGGGCTTTGCTTTCTTCCACAATGCGAAGTCAACCGCCGACCGCTTTTCGTCGGTAGCTTCGACACGCGCACCCGCTTGCAAACTGTCGAGCGATTGCCGAGCGAGGAGCCCGTAATCAGGCACTGATCGAGGCGTGAAATACACCCCATCACTGGTTTCATACGCGTCGCCTTTTGCGACAAGTTCCGAAACCAGCGCCACCATTTGGGGAACATAAGCCGTGGCGTGCGGATCAAATGTTGGGCGCTTGACGCCAATGCCATCCATTGCTTGGTACCAAATTTTTTCGCATTTACGCGCCACTTCGTCAGCCGAGCGGTCCTCGGCGATTGCTCGTTCGATGATCTTGTCGTCAATGTCGGTGATGTTTGACACATAGGTGACCTCGAACCCGCTCCACTCGAGGTAACGACGAAGCACATCAAACACCAACGAAAAGCGGCCATGGCCTAAGTGTGGTGGGCCATAGACCGTCGGGCCACAGACATACATCGCGACTTTGCCCGGTTCACGAGTCTCGAACGGGACGACGCGGCCTTGCGCGGTGTCGAACAACTGCAGCATGCAAGCAGGCTAGTTGCAGGCTCGCTTCGCTCCCGCAACCCCACCGCCTTTCGGACTTCGCCGACCGGCCAACTACCGTGGGAGCCAATGAGCCCATCACTTCCCACCTGGTCCGTGCCCGAAAAGCCCACCCTCGATGGACTCGAGGACAAGTGGCGTGCCGCGTGGCTACATCGCGGCACCTTTCGCTTTGATCGAACGAAGTCCCGAGAAGACATCTATGCCATCGATACGCCACCACCGACGGTCAGCGGTTCACTTCACGTCGGCCATGTATTCAGCTATACCCATACCGACACCATTGCCCGCTTTCAACGCATGCGAGGCAAAGAAGTCTTCTACCCAATGGGTTGGGACGATAACGGTCTGCCAACTGAACGACGGGTTCAGAACTTCTACGGCGTGCAATGTGACCCTTCGTTGGCATATGACCCCGATTTCGTCACGCCCGACAAACCCGGCAAACAAACAACCGCCATTTCGCGACGCAACTTCATCGAACTTTGCGAGCAACTCACTGCGGTCGACGAAGAAGCATTCGAAGACGTGTGGCAAGCCCTTGGACTTTCAGTCGATTGGTCAATGACTTACACAACCATCGAAGAACGTTCGCAACGAGTTGCACAACGCGCGTTTCTCCGCAACCTTGCTCGCGGCGAGGCATACCAAGCTGAAGCACCAGTGCTGTGGGACGTGGACTTCCGATCGGCGGTCGCCCAGGCCGAACTCGAAGACCGCGAGGTGCCCGGTGCATACCATCGCATTCCGTTCGCTTCGACCACGGGTGGCGATCCGGTCTTTATCGAAACAACTCGACCCGAGTTGCTTCCCGCCTGCGTCGCTCTCGTTGCGCACCCTGATGACGTTCGTTACCAATCGCTGTTCGGGACCACCGTTCGCACTCCTCTTTTCGGAGTTGAGGTGGAGGTTCGTGCGCACGAACTCGCCGACCCCGAAAAAGGATCCGGAATCGCCATGATCTGCACCTTTGGCGACTTGACTGACGTGATCTGGTGGCGCGAATTGCAGTTACCAACTCGATCAGTCCTTGGGACTAGTGGCCGCATCGCCCTCGAATTGCCCGATTGGATAACCGACAGCCGAGGAATCGAGCACTACGCCGAACTCGCGGGTAAGACCGCCAAGCAAGCGCAAGTGCGAATCGTTGAGTTGCTCAGCGAAAACAACATGCTCGTTGGCGAACCGCGACCGATTTCGCACTTGGTCAAATACTATGAAAAAGGCGATCGGCCACTCGAAATCGTGACCAGTCGTCAGTGGTACATCAGCAATGGTGGAAGAGACGCGTCGGTTCGCGACGCATTAGTTGAGCGCGGCAAACAGCTGCAGTGGCACCCGCCCTACATGCAGGTGCGATTCGAGAATTGGATTAACGGCCTCAACGGCGACTGGCTTATTTCGCGCCAACGTTTCTTTGGAGTTCCGCTACCGATTTGGTACCGCATCGATACCCACGGAAATGTCGATCATGATCAACCGCTCGTGCCAAGCGAAGACCGGCTTCCGGTTGATCCTTCAGTCGACGCGCCAGATGGTTTCGACCAATCCCAACGCGGTGAACCAAACGGCTTCATCGGTGACCCCGACATCATGGATACGTGGGCAACATCGTCACTGACCCCGCAGATCGCAACCGGTTGGGGCGAAGACGATGATCTGTTCGCCCGCACGTTCCCCATGGACCTTCGACCGCAAGGTCACGACATCATTCGCACGTGGCTATTTTCGACGGTGCTCCGCTCGCATCTCGAGCACGGTTCACTCCCGTGGTCGAACGCGGCGTTGTCGGGGTGGGTACTTGATCCCGACCGCAAGAAGATGTCCAAGTCGAAAGGCAACGTCGTCACACCTCGTCCGATGATCGATCAATTCGGAGCCGACGGCGTTCGCTACTGGGCTGCAAATGGTCGAGCCGGAACTGACACCGCAGTCGACGAAGGCCAAATGAAAGTCGGCCGTCGACTCGCCATCAAACTGTTGAACGCATCGCGCTTTGCACTCGGCACCGCCGAGGTTCCTGGACCAGTTTCCGCGACGCTAATCACCGAACCAATTGATCGCGCTATGGTCGCCCGACTTGCCGATCTCGTCGATGAAGCCACTCGCGCGTTCGACGGTTACGACTATGCCCGCGCGTTGGAACGCACCGAAGCGTTCTTCTGGAATTTCTGCGATACCTACCTTGAACTTGTCAAAGCCCGAGCATATGGATCGCATGGCGAAGCAGCAGCCGCATCGGCTCAAGCCGCGCTGCAAACCGCCCTGTCAACCCTGTTGCGACTCTTGGCACCGTTCTTGCCCTTTGTCACCGAGGAGGTCTGGTCGTGGTGGCAGGAAGGTTCAATCCATCGATCAACGTGGCCGGACGCCGATGAGCTGCGGCAGCTCGCAGGTAACAGCGATCCGCTCGTCATCGAACTGGCCGAATGGGTCCTTGGCGAAGTGCGCAAGGCCAAGACCGAGGCCAAACGTTCGCTCAAAACTGAGATCGATCGAGTTGTGATTCGCGACACCGCTTTGCGGCTCGCCGCGATTCGAGCGGCTTCAATTGACCTGTCAAACGCAGGAGCGATCGCCGAGATACGTTACGAAGAACTCGCTGAAGGAGAGCCGTCAGTAATGGTGACACTTGCAACCGATACCGAAC
>JBAXIB010000036.1:0-10199 GCA_037138595.1 Actinomycetes bacterium
ATCGGATTGGCTCATATCGGATTGGCTCATATCGGATTGGCTCATATCGGATTGGCTCATATCGGATTGGTTTCCTGCAGCCGTTGTCGCAGCAGAACTCGGTGCGGCAATGCCGATCGTTGGCGTGGTTATCCATGCCGCGACCACGACAAACGCGACAGCCACGGCAAACGCCGACCGATGGGCGAGCGATCGAAAGGCGGTCACGGTTGCAAACTCGTCGCCGGTAGCACGCGCTCGAGAACATCGAGGCCAGCGAACTCAAGATAGAACCCGAGTTTTCGGTAGAGGTTGAGGGCGGCTTCATTACGCTCTTGGGTATTGACGAGCATCGTTGACGCCCCGCGTCGTTTTGCCCATTGCAATGCGTCGACAACGAGATCGTGAGCAATGCCTTTGCGTTGATGATCCGGGTCGACAGCCAAGCGTTGAAGGTAAGACACCGGGCCAGCTCGACCGGTGATGGCGTACCCGACGACTGCGCGATCGAAGGTGACCACGCGAAATCGCGAGACCGGAGTGGCATCGCGAGCATCGGCGATTCCCGCTTGGTCGAAACGCCAGAACGGATGGAACGACCGATGGTCAACGGCTAACACGTCGGATCGGTCACCGCGCCGACCGCGCCGAGTTGGTGTCCCATTGGTCGGTAACTGACCGACCTGGTCAAGTGAATGGCGAAGTAGATGAAGATGTTCGTGCACTGAAAACTGCAGCGATAGAAATGGATGTTGCTCAACGGGGCTGAGAGCGGAGGTAAGGACGGATTGATAATTGCGCTCGGTCAACAACGCCAAGCAGCGCTCAATGGACGCGACTTTCGGAGGCTTTCCAGGCAAAGGCGTGATCTGCGCCACTCGCGAATCACCGCGCCAAGGGCTGACCCTGAGCAGATCTGGTCCCCATTGCACTGTGTCGATCCTGCTCATCGATGTCCTGTTCGATCGAGCGACGAAAGTCGCCGAGCCGGTGCGTGTCCGAGAACCGCGACGCGCGCAACCCGAGGATACGACCAGAGTTGGTCAACTGCCGCGCGGTAGGGTTAAGGCCGTGAGCGTCTTGTTTTCTACTCATCCCCACTTCGTGGCGCATGACACTGGAAAGATGCATCCAGAACGGCCGGCTCGCATGCAAGCGGTGTATGACGGGGTTGCTGAATCGGGGGTCGCCGACGCGCTCATTCGATTTGAGCCACGGCGAGCTACCGCGCTTGAAGTCGCTCGCGTCCATCCCGAACCGTTCCTTGAACGACTTGAGGCGTTTACATCGGCGGGTGGCGGCAAAATTGAGGCCGATACCGTCGTGGTCGAGGCTTCTTACGAAGCGGCGCTGTTGGCGGCCGGAGCAGGTCTTGAATCGGTGGAGCGACTCGATGCCGGCGAAGGCGACGTCGCGTTTTGTGCGGTGCGACCACCCGGACACCATGCGACGTCAACCCGCTCGATGGGCTTTTGCTTGCTGAACAATGTTGCGATCACCGCAAAGATGCTGGCCGATCGGGGTGAGCGCGTGATGATCGTTGACTATGACGCGCATCATGGAAATGGCACGCAGGATATTTTCTATGAAGACGCCAACGTCGTGTACGTGTCGTTTCACGAGTATCCGCTGTATCCGGGAACCGGTGCGCTCGCAGACATGGGCCGTCGTGATGGTTACGGTGCGACGATAAATTTTCCGCTGCCATCCGGCGCGACCGGTGACGTATTTCGGTTGGGGATCGACGAGGTGTTAGTTCCGTTTTCGGAATCCTTCGACCCGACCTGGTTGTTGGTATCGGCTGGCTATGACGCCCATCGCCGGGATCCAATCACCGGCTTAGGCCTTTCCTCGGGCGACTATGCCGACTTAACGACTCAGCTAAGCAGGCTGGTTAAACCGGGGCACCAAGTGGTCTTCCTCGAAGGCGGCTATGACCTTGAAGCGGTGACGACTTCCTCGGCGGCAACCCTCGCGGCGCTTTGCGGCGAAAATCATCGGCCGGAGGCACCAACGAGTGGCGGCCCGGGGCGCAGCGTTGTCGAGGCTGTGCAAATGCGACGCAGCGAAGCCGGATTCAGCGCATAACAATCCTGATTTGGACGCACAGTTCGTGGCGGCGATGGTGCGCCGGTAGCGTTCGCTCTCGTGATCCCCGACCGCGTCCGGCCAATTCTTGATGAGACCGCACCGCTGGCGGCGCGATTCAGCGAAGCTGGCAAATCGCTCTACCTCGTTGGTGGGATTGTTCGTGACCTCCTGCTCGGCCGCGAACTTGGTCTCGGCAGCGACATTGATCTGACGACCGATGCTCGGCCTCCTGAAATCAAAGCCATCGTTCGGGGGTGGGCAGATGCGGTGTGGACACAGGGTGAAAAGTTCGGAACGATCGGGTGCGAGAAGGACGGCCGTACTTACGAGGTCACCACCCATCGGGCTGAGGCGTATACGCCTGACTCCCGTAAACCCTCGGTGGTCTATTCCGACGCCATAGAGGTGGACTTGTCACGTCGCGATTTCACTGTGAACGCGATGGCATTATCGATACCCGATCCGCAATTGATCGATCCATTCGGTGGAGCGGCCGACCTTGCTGCTGGCATCCTCCGCACGCCACTTGAGCCTGAAGTCTCATTCAGCGATGACCCCCTTCGCATGTTGCGGGCGGCGCGGTTTATCGCTGGCTACGGATTGGCTCCGGAGCCGAATCTGACCGGTGCGGTTGAGTTGTTGCGTGATCGACTCGAAATCGTTTCGCCCGAGCGAATTCGCCTCGAAGTCGACAAATTGCTGGTGGTTGAGGATCCAGCACCTGGCCTTTGGTTCTTGGTCGATACCGGGTTGATTGACAAATTTTTACCGGAACTCACCGCGATGCAACTTGAGCAAGATCCGATTCACCGTCACAAAGACGTCCTCGCCCACACGATTGCGGTGGTGAGTAACACCCACGTCGAACGAATCGTTCGCCTCGCCGCGCTCTTGCACGACGTCGGAAAGCCGAAGACGCGATCGATTGGCGCCAACGGTGTGAGCTTCCATCATCATGAGGCCGTCGGCGCGCGGATGGCACGTGATCGAATGCGAGCATTGAAGTATTCCAATGAAGACATCGAAGCAGTCACCAAACTCGTCTATCTCCACTTGCGGTTTCACACCTATCAAATGGGTTGGACCGATAGCGCGGTGCGACGGTTTGTTCGCGACGCAGGTCCGTTATTGAGTCAGCTCATCGAGTTGACGCGATGTGATTGCACCACTCGCAATGAACGCAAAGCGCAAATGTTGAGTCGGCGCATGGACGAGCTTGAAGCGCGCATAAAAGAACTTGGTGCGCAAGAGGAGTTGAACGCGATTCGCCCAGAAATCGACGGCGACGCGATCATGGCGCACCTCGATATCGGTCCGGGTCGGGCCGTCGGTGAAGCCCTTGAAATGATGTTGGAAATTCGTCTCGACGAAGGGCCGATAGGCCAAGACGAGGCATTCCGACGCCTCGATGGTTGGTGGGCAACGAGGCCGAGCTAGACGCCTTCTTTTCGGCCTCGGACTATCAGCGTTGCCGGTGCCCACCGCATGGCAGACGCATAGTGGGCGCTGGGCTTTGCGTCGATGGGTTCGGCTTCGATGATGGTGTCAGTCCGAAAATTTGCGCGCGACAAACTGGTGTGGATTTCACCGATGGTTCGCACTCGCTCTTCGCCCTGTTCAGATTCGGTTGACCACGGTCGGCTGCGCTGCTCGAAATAGGAACGCACGACTGAAGGTGGATCACCGCTATCGGGATCAAGCATCGCGTACGCGGGATGCGGCAGCGAGAAGACGAACATGCACTCGGCATGGAGTACGCGATGGACTTGACGAAACACCCGGTCGAGATCGTCAACGTTGGCTAACGCGTAAATACTCACCGCGGAGTCGATCGAATCAGCGCGGACAAATGGCAACTCAGCGAGGTCGCTTTGGTGAAGTTCGACTTTGACTTCGGCGCGTTCGATATTGGCTCGGGCCGCCTCAAGTCGCCGAGCAGACGGATCTACTGCAACAACGCGGGCGCCTTGACGGGCCAGGGCCACCGCGGCGGCACCCGAGCCACAACCCAATAGCAAAATGCGGCGGTCTTCGATGGTTCCAATGAGCCGGAGTTGCGCTTCGGTCGCGATGTCGGGGCCGTAGGCAACAGCATCTCCGGATTGGTCGGCTGTATCCGGATAGGTCGCAGAAATGGGACCAGTCGGCTCGGCTCGGTCCGGGGCGGCGGTGAGGTTCCGGGTAGTGGGATGCCCATCGGTCATACCGTCGGAAGAGCCTCGAAACAGATCACTCATGGGTTACCTCGCTGTGGGGAACGCCCGAAGTTTGCTGCACTGACGGTGCAATGCGACGGACCCTTTGGCGGTGCTGCCGATTTAGGCGTCGCCCACCGAGAACTCTTCGACCATTTGCATCGCGACGTCGTCGTGGTACTGAACTGGTGGGCTCTTCATGAAGTACGCCGATGGGCCAAGCAGCGGGCCACCGATTCCGCGATCTTTGGCGATCTTGCAGCAGCGGAGCGCGTCGATGATGACCCCGGCGGAGTTCGGTGAGTCCCAAACTTCGAGTTTTAGTTCGATATTGAGAGGAACGTCACCAAAGTTGCGACCTTCCAATCGGATATAGGCCCACTTGCGATCATCGAGCCACGCGACGTGATCAGAAGGGCCGATGTGAACATCTCGGGCATCGATACCGTGGTGGATCTGGCTCGTTACCGCCTGGGTTTTCGAGATCTTCTTCGATTCGAGTCGGTCGCGCTCAAGCATGTTCTTGAAGTCCATGTTGCCGCCGACATTGAGTTGATAGGTGCGATCAAGCACCATTCCGCGGTCTTCAAATAGGCGGGCGAGAATGCGGTGCACGATGGTGGCGCCGACCTGGCTCTTGATGTCATCGCCGACGATCGGGACCCCGGCATCGGCAAACTTCGCAGCCCAAACCGGGTCGCTCGCGATGAACACGGGGATGGCATTCACGAATCCGACTCCCGAATCGATGCACGCCTGGGCGTAGTACTTCTGGGCTTGTTCGGAGCCGACTGGAAGATAGGAAACGAGGACGTCGGCGCCACAGTCACGCAGTACTTGGGTGACATCGACGGCCGGTGCCGGTGACTCCTCGCAGGTTTCGCGGTAGTACTTGCCGAAGCCGTCAAGGGTTGGACCACGCTGCACTTGAACGCCGAGTTCGCCGACGTTCGCGAACTTCACGGTGTTGTTCTGGCCAGCCCAAATGGCCTTGCCGACGTCAAGCCCCACCTTGTCCGCGTCAACGTCAAATGCGGCCACTACCTCAATGTCGCGGATGTGATAGCCGCCCAAATCGACGTGCATGAGGCCGGGAACTTCATCGGACGCGTCAGCATTTCGGTAGTACTCGAGGCCCTGCACGAGCGAACTTGAGCAGTTGCCGACGCCGGCGATGGCCAAACGAATTTTACTCATGATGGGAATCTCCGATTGTTTGCGGTTCAAGGGAATGGATTTGGGTTCCGGCTGATTCGGCGAGTTCGGCGCGTGAAGCGTCGATCAAATTGTCGATCCAGACGAGATCGTGGGTAATGGTTTCGGTGTCGTGTTCTCGAAGCGAATTTCGGTAGGTGTTGGTTCGACCGGCACTGACCCGGGTTCGGTCCGCGAGTCGCCGATTGAGTTCGGCCTTGCGTCGCTCGAAGAGTGCAAGGCGTTGCGCGGGAAGCAGGTTTTGGCAAAATGCCACCTGCACGGAAAAGGTTCGGTCGTCGGCATGGTCATCAAGCAGGAGTAGGCGAAGTCGTTGCCGGCCGAGTTCGGTAATGCCATAGACCTTCTTATTGCGTCGACCTTTTGCCGGTCGGCCAAGGCGGGCGCGGAACGCTGCAATCTCGCCACTGAGGGCGCCAGTCATTGGAATGACGGCGTCAGCAACGGTGTTGGCTTCGACAGCCTTGACGGCCCCTGCTTTTTCGAGGCGTGCGAGCGCTGGGTAGAGCGAACCGAACGACACGCCGGAGCGAGCGCCCACGAGGTCTGCGAGCTGCTTTTTGAGCTCGTAACCGTGGAGGTCTTGTTCGTCGAGGAGGCCGAGGATGGCAAGGTCAATCATAAGGCGTTCGCATACTATATCGCTTCGATATATCAATGCAACCTATCAAGTCGACCCAAAATTGGCACGGTAGGACGCATTCAGCGCTTGGGAGCTGGTCACCGTTGTCGCGACACGGGCCGGTTGCGGCCGCTAGCCTCAACCTGTGACCTTCCGACCGGGAGCCATTAAGGGTGCACAGCGATCGACGCCAGGTGAGATCGACTATCGAATGGCTCGACGGGCACTCATCTCAGAGTTCAAAAAGGGTCGGCTCGCTCAGCACGAAGTCTGTGACGCTCATCCGGAGCTGCGACGGGCCGCCGCACAGTGCAGCGAATCGACAGCAATTGTCTGCCCGATCTGCGAAGCGGACCACGTTGTGCTTGTCTCATATGTATTCGGGCCTCGATTACCAGCTCATGGTCGTTGCATTACTACCAAGGCCGAGCTCCGTTCCCTTGCGAAACGATCAGGTGAGTTTGCGTGCTACGTAGTCGAAGTGTGTCCATCATGTGCGTGGAATCACCTTGCTCGAACCTTTGTGCTGAACCCTGCTCGCTCGGCTTGATCGGTCGAACCTCCGCGTGAAAATCCGCCGCGGCAAGCGAGCCGAACGTCGCCGGGTGAAACGAGCCGAGATATCAGCCGGTACTCGCCGGAGTTTCTTATGGCGTTGGCGACGAGGGCTATTCCTCGCGGGGCTCATCGCGGTTCTCGGCATCGTTGGGGTGATCTACGTGTTCACCCAAGTCCCCCTTCCTGCCGAAGATCCCCCGTTGCTTCAGACGACATTTATCTGCGCAGATGACGTAACAAGCGGCTGCAGCGCCGACAACTCCCTCGCTCAGATCAGCGGAGGAATTGATCGAGTGACCGTGACCTATCAGCAAGTTCCGCAGGTGTTGGTTGATGCAGTGCTGAGTGCGGAAGATCGAACGTATTTCAAACACGGTGGTGTTGATCCAGTTGGCGTCGCGCGAGCGTTGTGGGCGGACCTTCGCAGCAGCAGTGCTCAGCAGGGCGGATCAACGATTACCCAGCAGTACGTCAAGAACGTGTATCTGTCGAATGAGCGGACATATTCCCGCAAGATCAAAGAAGCTGTGCTCGCCGTCAAACTTGAGCGTTCGCTGCCCAAGACCGAGATACTCGGGCGGTATCTCAACACCATCTATTTCGGCCGCGGTGCCTACGGAGTGCAAGCCGCGTCCAAGACCTACTTTGGCAAGAATGTCGGCGAACTCAATCTTCCGGAAGCGGCCTATTTGGCTGGATTGATTCGTTCACCCGAAACCGCTGACGCAGTGCGTTCCGATGCAGGAACGCAAGCAAGTTCCAATCACCAAGTCGCGGTGAGACGCCGAACATCGGTTCTCGACGCGATGTTGGCTGAGAACTACATCAACCAAGATCAACGCGACGCGGCGGTGGCTTCTGGCTGGGACGATGTCCTGCCGCGTCATCAAGCTCAGGCTCTGGGCACTGTTGCCAAACCAGAACTTGGCACACAGTTCTTTCGTGATTACGTCCGACAGTGGCTGACTTCGTCAGGCAATTTCACTGATGCTGAGGTGATTGGTGGCGGATTACGCGTGTACACAACCATTAATTACGACATGCAACAGGACGCTATCGATGCAGTGACTTCGACCCTTGGCCGCGCTGATGATCCCGAGGCCGCATTGGTGGCCATTGATACCCAAGGTGAAGTCAAGGCGATGTACGGGGGTCGCGACTACAACACGCTGCAAGTCAATTTGGCGACTGGTGACGGGGGAACCGGCCGACCTGCGGGGTCGACCTTCAAGGCGTTCGCCGTCGCCGAAGCGCTGAAACAAGGCATCGGCCTTGAGACGACTTACACCGCGCCGGCACAGGTCACGATCAAGAACGCGAACGCCGGCAAGGACTGGAAGCCGCGCAACGACGATGGTGCTAATTACGGCCAACTCGACATGGTCAAGGCGACCGCCAATTCGGTGAATACTTATTTCGCGCAGCTGGTGATGGATATCAACCCTGAAAACTTGATGTCGCTGGCCAAGCGCATGGGAGTGAATTCGCCGCTTCAACCCAATCCGTCCTTGGTATTGGGCACGAGTGATGTCACCCCGCTCGATATGGCGAGTGCCTATTCAACATTCATGGATAAAGGCGAGCATGTGAATCCCACCGTGGTGACGCGCGTGACCGACGCAAGCGGGCGCGTCCTGTTTGAGGCTCCGACTAAACGAACTCGAGTGCTCGCGCAATCGATTACTGACCAAGTGAGTTGGGACCTGAGTGGTGTCATTACTGGCGGGACTGGTGTGAGCGCGGCATTCGGAAAACCGGCAGCCGGGAAAACCGGTACGACTCAAGATCATCGTGACGCGTGGTTCGTTGGATACACCTGCCGACTCGCGGCTGCAGTTTGGACTGGCTATGTCGACAATCGCGCGATGGACAATGTTCGCGGGCGTGGACCGGTGTTTGGAGCGACCTATGCCGCGCCAATTTGGGGAAAGTTCATGGCGAAGGCAACTAAGGGCTTGGATAGCTGTCCTTATGACAAGCCCCAGGGAGTATCGGGTCGAGTCAATGGCGTTACCAACGGCACTGGAGTTGAGAAATCAGCAACGACAACAACGTTGGACCGCGCCAACACGACTGCGACTTCTGAGCCAAGTTCATCTACGACGGTGACATCAAAACCAACGACGACAACAACAGCGCCACCTCGGCCCACTACCTCTACCACCAAAGTTCCGGTTCCACCCTGATTGGGATGGAGCGGCAGGTGGCTTGGGTTTAGTCGGCTTGGGTTTAGTCGATTTCTTGATGCGGGTAATGCGTGCGGCACACATAGCACCAGTGCTCTTCGCTGCCGAGGTCGATTCGCTCGGCGGTGTCCCAAGCCTCAGGAGTTACATAGACACGCCGCACCAAGGTGATGTCTTCATTGGTCCGTCCGCAGCTCTCACAGGTGCCAGTCATGGGTCCCATGCTGGCAGGTTCGGGGCTGATCTGCCTATGCTGATTATGACCGCCGGCAGCCATGGGGCGCTGGACGGATGAAGGAGGCTCAGGCATGGGCAAAAAGGTGACAGCACCGGTCGTTCGCGACTCAAAAGTGCGGCGTGGACGCGAACCACTCGTCATGGTTACGGCCTATGACGCACCGGGCGCACGCATGGCTGATGAAGCTGGCGTCGACATGATTTTGGTGGGGGATTCTCTTGCCATGGTGGTGCTTGGTTATGAGAACACCTTGCAGGTGACGGTGGCTGATATGGCCCATCACACCGCTGCGGTGGCGCGAGCAAAACCCGATGCGTTGATCGTGGGCGACTTGCCTTGGATGAGTTATCACGTGTCGGTGGCTGACACGGTTTGCAACGCGGCGGAATTAATTCGCGCTGGAGCCCAGGCAGTGAAACTCGAAGGCGGCCGCAAGCGACTGCCGATGATTGAGGCACTCGTCGACGCCGAGATTCCCGTTATGGGCCATTTGGGACTCACCCCTCAGTCGGTGCACGCAATGGGTGGATTCAAAGTGCAGGGCCGGGAACACGAAGCCGCAGTTGCTTTGGTTGCCGACGCGAAGGCTCTGGCCCATGCCGGGTGTTTCGCCATTGTCTTGGAGGGCGTACCCGACGAGGTAGCTCGGCTGGTGACCAGCGCAGTCGACATTCCGACCATTGGAATCGGCGCCGGTCCGCATTGTGATGGGCAGGTGCTGGTTTTCCATGATGTGCTCGGTCTCGAGGATCGAATCGCACCGAAGTTCGTGCGGCGCTATGCCTCGCTTAAATCTGATGCGGTTACTGCGCTCGAGGCGTTCGCGGCTGATGTGCGCTCGGGACGCTTCCCTGCTGACGAGGAGAGCTACCACCTGCGTAACGATGTCGCTGAGTCACTCAGCGTCTACGGGAGTGCAGCACCGTCAGTTTCGGCCTGAGCGTGCGAGGTCGCGTTACTAACAACTTGGCGACGTTAAGAACGTGCGTTGGTTTGAAGGTGATGATCGCGACACTGGTCTTCGCGCTAGGCGCGTGTTCGGGAAGTTCTTCCGTTAGCTCATCGACATCGACATCGACATCGACATCGGGAGCGCCAGTCACCTCAACGCTGCT
>JBAXIB010000037.1:0-9982 GCA_037138595.1 Actinomycetes bacterium
CCCTTCTCAAACTCTCGCTTGGCTGAACCTAGGTTCTTGGCCCACTTGGGGATAGCCGCCCCGCCAAAGATCACCAAGGCGGCAATCAACACCACAATGATCAAATCGGGACCCATAATGTTTCCCAGCATCACCATCACCCCTTTCCCTTTTCATTCGTCCACTCTGCTGATGACCGCCGGTGTCCCGGAGACTCGATCACTCCGTGGCCTCTGATGTTCGGCCGGAAATCACGCCAAGGGGAATATGTCTGTGTAGATCAGTCGTTTGGCTGTCTCGTAGTTCAACAGGTTCCCTTGAGATGTCTGAATCTGCGAGGTACGACCTGTGTTGTACAGCTCAAACTGCTCCACAACGATGCGGTAGTTGTAGGCAGGATTCAAGGTCGGTGCATCGATACTTCCCGTCCAGACCACGCTGTCATCGGCTAGGGGACCCGTCGTTGGGTGGAGTTGGACCTTCGACGACGTAGCTGGTGTCCATCCGGCCATCTGTCCGGCCATCGATTTCGGCTGCCATTCGATGAAGGCCACTGCGTCTGGAACACTCGTCTGGGTGAGGCCGAGCAAGCCTTGCGTCGTGTTTGGCGTTCCCGGACCCGACAGTTGGATGCCATATGACTGCGTGCCAGATGGGTGGCCGATGACCAGGCTGCCCCAGTCGTAACTCACCATGAGTGTGCGGTTTGCAGGAAGCTGGAGGAAATCGGCTCGGACAACTCGTGAAATGTCGACCGAAAGGCTGGGGTCCGCGTACGGCTGATAACGAACGAGCGCCAGGCGAACCATGGGTTGGTAGGCAGCGGGAGCCACCATGTCGATGTCTGCGTACCACAGGTCGCGATCCGGGTCGTAGTTCGGTCGAAAACCCACCACGCCGACGCTGGCGGGAACGAAGAGAGGCTTCCCTCCACTGAAGAGGAACGATCCTGCGTCAGGAAGCTCAGCGAGAGAAGTACGGGTCGATGCGGGAAGGGAGTTGTCGAGGGTGGCGACGTTGGTGAAGTCAGTCGCTTTCGGAAGCGTTCCTGAAAGCGAGCCATTCGTCGCGGCGATCGGATCCAACCCCCAGGTTGTGATGAAGTTTTGCTCTGGTGGGAGAGTTGGGGCCAGCGGATCGTCCTTGGGAGGTGGATAGAACTTCGGGTCCACCACGACACCCAGCAGTTCGTCCGCCCCTGAGGTGAACCAAGGACGGTGGAGGAATATGCGGAATCCGTTGGTCGCCCGTGCTGACGTCACGGTGGTGGACGTCAAGAATCGACTGGTTGATCGTGTCCAGTTGAAGGTGGGAATCCCGTACGCAATTTTGGGAGGCGATGGTCGACGGGTGTTCGTCGCATGGGCCGTCGCCTTGCTGGCTGGATCAGTGACAACGACCCCTGGTGCGGGAAGAAAACGGACGGTGAGCGGAGCAGTCAGGCCGACGCCGAGCTGAGTGGTCAGCGAGGTGCTGAACTGAATCGCCCGCGCGACCGCCTCTGGGGCCGAGCCGACCGGCGCTGCCCCTGGTGCCGTTCCATCAAGCAGGGTCCAGTTTGGGACCTTGGCTCCGGCGTCGCTCATAATCGTGGCTTCGATTGGAAGGCCTTTGGCATCAATCACCGAAACTGATGAGGCCACCACACCGACGACGGAAGCTCCATCGTGAGCCATCTGATACCGCTGATTGGCCTGGGGAGTCAGGGAGATCGACTCAGTGAAGTTGACAGCAAAGTTGGTAATTGCGGCAGCCGAAAAGGCGACCTTACGGTGCTTGGTATCGCCAAAGCGTTGGGTCAGGGCCCCGTCGGGGATCGAGAACGTCTGGATACCGGCATTCAATGGGTCTTCGATCTTGATCTCTCCGACGTGGCTGGACGCGCTCAATGCTGCGCCCCATTGCGGTGGGCCGCTCGGATCAGACGTGCTGGGCGGGGTCTGACCGCTCGAAGGGGTGAACTGTCCGAACGGCGTTCCCGGGCCCCGGTTGTAGCTGAGGGGCATTCCGGGTCCCAAGTCAGAGAAGTCAGTCCATTCGGCAAAAAGTTCGATTTTTCCGGTGCTCGGGTGGTGGAGTTTGATGCCACCGAGGACGGTGGAGGTGGTTGATGCGGCACGTCGCTTGAAGGACATGGGCACAGAGCCGTCGAAGGCCGGCTTCACCATCGGACTCGACGTTGCGTGCACCAGACGAACGGTTCTCCAGGGAGTGACCATCCAAAAACGGCCGACGTTCATACGCCCCCGTAGTGAAGCGCCCGTCATGGCTGGTGCCTGGGCAACCCATGAAGGCGTGGAGCCAATGGTTGGCGGGGCATCTACCCACGACGGGAGGGCGAACATCGACGGAAAGGACACTCCTGCGGAGTTCGATCCCGAAACATAGGAGGAGATCTGGAGATCAGCCATCCGCCCGGGTGGAAGATTGATGGTGAGCACACCAGAAGATCGATCCCAATGGAAGGGTTGATACGACGGATTGATGACGTCCCAACTGAAATTGCCTGAAGATGGTGGGGCCAGAGATAGGACGATCGGATCGGCCTGCAACCTCGAAGAAGTTGGATCGTCAGCGAAGGCAATCCCTTTCCGTCGGTAGTCAATCAGCACGATCCCGTTGACGACCTGTACCGTCGGCGTTCCCGATCCGCCAGTCTCGACGACACTTGAACCGGTGACCCCAGGAATTCCGTAGATGGCGACCCCGGTGGCTGCGGGGTCAGGCAAGAACGTCATGGTTGAGGCTGGGTCGAACACGCTCTCCTTCCCGGCTTTCGGCTTCGATGGCGTCAGCGCACTGAGCAAGTTGTAGAGGGAAGCGTCCGGTCGGCCCGCCGAGGTGTCAGCCCAACCAGCCAACTCCGCTTCCTCCTCAGAGGTGAGCGGCGCCACGAGCACACGCTTCGCGTCTGGGTACTGGGTCGACCCGTCGGCATGAATAGCCGGGTAGAGATTGGCGGGAGCAAGCACGGTCTCTGGTGACGACACGATCGAGCGATAAACCAAGGTGTCCAGATTCTCCCCCTGGACCATCAGGGTCTCGCCAGGCGAACCTGCGGGAAGGAAGACTTTCGGCGGAGCTATCGGTTCTAGGCGCTGATACCGGACCGCCGGTGAGGACGAAATCAGCGGAAGTCCCACATCGCCTGTCGCAAAGGGAACTCCGTTGCCAGCGATGTCCATGGGACGGGCGCGAAGTTTGTATTGACGCCCGTAGCGAAGCACCGGGAGTGTGCCGGGGGTCGGCACCGCTTCATCCAAGGAGTATTGGTACGAAGCAGAGGGATCCGAGACGTCACTGCTCTCAAATCGAAGGATCACGCTTGCCAATCCGGCGAGTCCGGGATGCTGCGGAAAGGTCTTGTCGAACACGATTGAAGTGATTCCATTGGCGGTGGTCTGGGTCCAGAATGGGCTCATGGCACCTGGGGGAGAGGCCGTGATGGCCGCACCGAGCAACTTGGACTTCGAACCGTCAATCTCGGTCTTGATCTGGACGGGGTAGACCGCCACCGGATACGTCGTCACGTTGTTGATGACCTGGGGTACCACTTGGCTAAGAGTGATGGTGCGAGGGAACTGACCGGTGAGCAAGACCTCTTGATCGCGAGTGTTGGCCTGAGGGAGGGCAGCGCCTGGCCGCGTACCGGCCAGACTCCACCCGCTCCAACGCACCAAGGACTCCCGCAGTTCGCGGTAGCCAAAGTTTTCGGACGTTCCGACCGGCCGAGTCATCGCCAGCCCGATCGAAGCCTCCTCCTCGACCACCTTCAGGTCGAGCGCATAACCAGACCGACTGAAGTGGACCATCTGATCGCGCTTCATCAGCGAGAACCATCGATTACGGACGGAATCGAAGACATCGAAGCGGTACCCCGCAACCACGTCTTCTCCGTAGATCTCGAGGTACGTGCCCGGAGCGGCCCCATTGGCTATCGAAAGACCCGCATTGTTGTTCGGGTTGGCGGCGACGATGCCTTCGAAGCCTGTCGAGCCCGTTGCGAACTGCTTCGTCAACCTGTTGGCTACCTGAACCGAACGTTGCGTTTGCGTGACCACAAAGCCCGAGTTGCGCAAGGTCGGGAGGGTCGTCGTCGTAGGTGTCCTCACATCAGCTGTCGCTGAACTGATCGCGACTTCGCCGGCTGGCGGGGGTGTCAAGGGAGTTGGGGAGCCGAACTTGGAAACATCCTTCAGGGCGTTGGCGCTCTTGACGGCAAGTTCGTTGGCGAGGTGGAGCACCTTCGTGCCGGCGCCATCGATGTCATGGGTGAAGACTCGAAAGGAGTTGGTATTCGCCAACTTGAGCATGCCGCGGTTGGCGATTTCTTCCCGTCCATCTTGGAGATAGAACGCAGTGAACTGACCACTTCCCGCCGTCCCGACATTGACGTGAGCGGCTGCCGAGTGGATGTTCAGCATTGCCGACGCTCCGGTTGGCGCCGCGATCACTTGAACCATCTGTTGGCCGAAGGGCAGAGACGAAGATGGCCATCCGGTCGATTTTGGGGTTATCACAAGGTCGAAGACCAGCCCGAGTGCTCGGAGCATGGCGGGATGTCCGCTGAGGCCAGCGATCACCTTGTGGAAGTCAGGCCCGACTCTTCCGGGCAGGAGACCCGGACCCTCGGACGCCTTGTTGCGATGGATATTCGAGAACTGGGCAAACGCTTCTCGAAGGCGCACCATGGGATCCGAGGCTCCCCATGAAGGGTCATTGCGGTCGTAGTAGCGCTTTTGATTAAGCTTTTGCTCTGATTGGAGCTCCCTCGGGCTCATGCCTTGGCCCGTTGGGTCGCCGTCGGTGCGGCCGCGCTGGCGCCGATCGGTCCGTCCAACCGTACCGGCCAGTTGGGCTAGTCCAGGGGACGAGGCGAGCAGTGTCGAGACGTTGGGGTGATCATCAGGCGAGCTGGTGGCAACAGCCAGCCACTGTTGAATGGCAAAGTCAGCCACATCGTCCATTGGGTAGGAACGGAGTTTGGTGGCCGAGAGCGGCAGGCCGGTTGGGATCCAGCCCGAAGGACCGGCGACGATCGTCACCGGATCCACCGGAGTCTGCGAGTTGAACAGTGCGCCCCAGAAGTCGGTGGCGATCACCTGGGCGGTCGTCACCGGAGTTGCGGTGTTCGGATCGACAAACAGCGGAGTCGTCGGGCTGCCAGGCTGAACACTCACCGTCCCGGAGAGTTTCTGCGGCTGACTAGGGAACCCTGTTGTTTGATAGATCTCACCACTCGCGAAGACGACCCGAAACTCCCACGCGCTGTTCCCGTACAGGAACTTCCGAAAGTTCAACAGATCAGGGAAGTTATTCAGCGTCGTCCTCGTCGAACTGTCACTCTGGAGGCGAATTCCGACGTGCACGGAAAGCCGGAGCGCGGTCGAATCCGCAGAAGCGGGACTCGGTGTGAGGATGATCTGCTCGCGGTAGGTGGTCATCGGAGCTCTCCTTGCTGGCGAACCCTTGGCATCGTCACGGTCATGCGAAGGCCCCGCAGTACTGGCTGTACAGACTCGGGCTGACGTATTCGTCAGCAAAGCCGGGATCGTTGCCCCCGAGAGAGCGGTGGACCTCGAAACTGTCCGAGAAGCTGAAGAACAGCACAGACACGGCGATGGAGAGCGTGGCGGATCCCGTCCACTTGTTGGAGACGGTCTCGTAGCCCAGGTCCAGGGCCAGATCAATGCTGGCCGAGGCGATAGCCATGATCTTGGCGGTACCACCCATATGAACGAAGGCATGGAAAACGCTCTTGTTCTTGATGTCATAGGAGTAGTGGATGCCGCCTTTGATGAAGATGCTTCCCTTGACGATTCCGGCGATGTCGAAGCCCACCTGGGCACCGAACTCGAAAGATGCATCGAAGTGTTCGATCCCTCGGAACGAGGCGGTCAAGGAGAAGTACCCACCCCCAGCGAAGGTGTAGATGACCAGCGAGAAGGGCTTCTCCTTCGTGCAGAAGTTGAGGTCCATTCGGGCCGGACTTCCGTCGAAGGGAATGGTGGCTTTTGCCCCGAAACTCATGTTCGACAAAGCGAACACTCCGACTGACAGCGAGGGAATATCAGTGGCGAAGGCAGCCACCACGCCATTGGTGCCGACCTTGATGGAAAAGCCGTTCGTCTTAGCCAAGCTGGCAAGTTCCTGAACGAATTTCAGCGCACCCTTCAACTCGATGGCGCCAAATGATGGGTCGAAGTGTGCTTGCTGACCCTTGCCGGCTGTGAAGACGAAACTCTTGACCGGCACTCTGACCAACTCGGTATCGGCGGTCGGTATCCGAAGGGTCAGATTCTTGATCTCGGCCCGGGTGCTGTACGTCGAACTCGATGGATCGGTCAGCGAGAGGATTGACTCAGCCTTGAGATTGAACGATGTCCACGTGGACTTGTCTTGATCGTTGCGCTGAGTCGTGTCGGCGGCTGGGGTGGTGTCAAGATAGGTAACGAACGGCAGGTGCGAATTGACCGCACCCAGCTTGGCCCCATTGGACTTATCGTCGTTGACGTACGGTATGGCTGGAACCCAGGTCAAGCGATAGTGCAACTTCAACGCATCCTTGAGCGAGAATGCCCCGATGTCGTCGACGACCTGTGCCGGAATCCCCTGTGCTTGCTTCACATAGGCCTGGACCTTGTCGATGGTTGCCTTGTCGGGCGTACCCCCCGCCTGAATCGCTTTCAGTGCCGTCTGGGCATCACTATTGGCTTTGATGCTCTGGGTTTTCAGTGCGCTGGCCAACTTGTCGAGTGAGTTGTCCTTCACTCTCTCAATCGTCATACCCTTCGGCGTCAGCGACTGAATGGCATTGTCGACGTTCTGAACGACGTGGCTCGTGTCGTCGATCAGATCCTTGATCGACGGTCCCCCGAGAATCGATCCCGAAAGCAAGCTGTCCACGCCTCCGACCAGATCCTGGCCATAGCGAGATGCCGAGTCGAGTCCATCGGAGAGGAACGTCTCCGCTTTCTGCTTCAGATCAGATGCTGTCTTGGCCGCCACGAATCCGAGATTCTGGATGTCGTTGGAGAGGATGCTCAGCGAACTCCCGTAGATGCCTTCCGCACTCTTGAGGAGGGGCTTGAGATCCGTTTTTGCGGTGTTCAAGGGGCCTTTCAGCATGTTCGGCACATCTGGCAGGGGGAATCCTTGGGTTGCCCAGTCCAAAGGATGGCCCAAAACGTTCTTCTCCCACGCCACACAATTGTCATACAGTGCGCGCACCGAGGTCAGGTAAGCCTGAGGAGAGATCGGACCCTGCAACGAACCCAGCACCGAGGAGAGCCCGATGATGGCCGAGTTGGGAGAAGCAAATCCGCCGAGACGGTCACCAGCGGCTTTGAGCACCGAAGCCTCCACCGATGCCGCAAAATCCTCTGCTCCCGCCAGCAACGTCTGCACGCTCGGATCCGAAAGAAGTGATCCAGCACCGGCTTGGAGGACAGAAAGAAGGAGGTGCGGAGCATCGGTCACCGCTGTGGCAAAGGTGCCGGAGAAGAATGTATTCGAGACGAGTGAACCCAAGCCGAGGTAGTTGGTTGCGTACTCAAAGGCTCCGATGACCGAGTCGGCGCCGGCAAGGGCCCCCACGGAGTCCAGTTCGGCGGTGAAGAGTTTGACCCCGGGAATTACTGCCGACACGAAGTTGGTAACGAGATCCTTGCCTGGATTCCCGGGCACCATTTTGGCAAACGCCTTTTGGGCTGCGGTTGCGTCGAAGTCCAACACCATCATTCGGACCGCTACCGACGTATAGTCCGGCGTAACGGTGCCGCTCCCCGGCTGAGGTGTTGGTGCACCCGCAGGTTGGTTGATCAGTTTGACGTTCCCACCCCGCAAAGTGAGCGCCCGAACCTTCGTATGGTCTTCCCACGTCGAGGGGTCGTGACCTCCGAGGAAGGGGAGGCCGAATGGTTGCAGTTTCCCCTTGGTGTCGGTCGTCGCAACGCCACCAGCGCCGTTCGATGTCGGGGAAGTCCGAAACCCGTAGGAATGTTGAATGAATGCCCCGAGCGTGTTTCCGGTCGTGACACTTGGGACGAACGCCATCGGCATGGAGAATTCATGATCGACGCCGGCGAGATCAGTTCCTACGGCTTTGAACTCGAAGAGGTCTCCCGAGAGCAGTCTTGGGAAGTACGGGGACGCGCCCTGGGCTGGCTGTGGGCTCGGGGTGGCGAACGCAACGGGAGCCTGCAGATCAGGGGTCTGCTTGGTTTTGAGTTCGACCGACGTGAACGGCATGCGACTCGGGGCGTTCGAGTTCGAAGAACCGAGTTGACACACCGGTTGGGTGACGTCGAGGTAGGTGCGCTGGACCACAAGGGCCTCCGGCTTTTTGGCGTTTCCTGTGGGCCACGTCATCCGTTCACTGATGGTGACCTGGGAGACCTTGTGGCCGAAGGGAAGCAGATAACCGACGTTCACGACCTTGACATAGTGATCGCGTCCCATGGTGGCCCGGTGGCGCCAACCAATGAGTCCGTTGGAGGGCTTTTTGAAGTTCGACCAGTCCGCCTCAACGTCAAGCCATCCCCCCAGCGGGGAGAGCATCAAGTTGTTGACGGTCACTGGGGCCGTCTGAGTGGGCTTGACGACCAGGCTGCTCGGGCGGGCGGTGTTACCGACGATGCCGGCTCTGTTGATTTTGGTGAGGGATTCTGCGTCGGCCCCGCTTGCGGTGGCAAAGGGGTCGACATTGGCTTGGGAATCTCGGGCCATGACAGCTCGCACAGTCCGACCTGAAGGGTTCGAAGTGTCGACCAGGTTCTCAGCGTTCTGTCGCAGGACGCCCAGTCGGAGGTGCCAGAGTTCGATGTGGTCTCCTCCGGTTGGCCTCGGGGATGGGTACCACCCCGCCCACTGGTTGGGAGAGATCAAGAGCCACCAGGGAAGTTCAATGGCCGTCTGGGTGGTACTCAGACCCTGAGCGACCACTGGAACGACAGTTTTCTTAGCAGAAGATGAGGGGCGAGCACTGGACAGGGCTCTCCGTATGAGGGAGGGGGCGTACTGCCCCATTTCGGTAGCGGCGGAGGAAAGGCGGGGCTGAAAACCGAGTTGAAGAGCTCGAGTGGCCCAGTCCATTACGTTATCGTCAGTGAACGCCAATGGAAGTATCGACGGCGGAATCGTGAAGGCAAGGCGGCTCCAGTCGCGCTCGATGTTGGTGCCGCCTTGTGCGTCACTTTGCGTCCAGATTGGTTGAGCACCCACACCGGCGAGTGCCGACTTCGGCACCGGTGCAGAACTGACATGCCACGAACCATTGCTTCGGTAGACCAATTGGCTCTGGGGAGTGGCCAGTTCATTGATTGTCTGCGGAGGAAAGCCAATGACCATGACCGCTTCACTGACAGGGTCAACAACTTGCAGTTGGCCCTGACCGTTGACTTGGGCGTTGTAGAAGTCGAAGCGGAGCCAGAGTTGATCTTCGCGTCGACGGAGGACGTAGGACACTGTCGGCGATGCCGACAAAGCAAGGAGCCCAATCAGGGAAGTTTGTGTACTACCGGAACCCGCGAGCAGGCTCCCCGATGCCGCAATTGCGCTCGTCACACCGATACTCATTCCAAGGAACTTGCGCCGGGAAAACTCGGTCACATTGCTCTCTCGTGGATCAACAGTTTTATCGTCCATGACCCCCCCGGGCACGGTTGTGTCGGAAGTCTTGACTCCAAGTTCGTTGTAATGAAAAAGAGCAGAGTTGTCAACCCATCTAGCTCTCGCGACAAAGGAACATATGAACGAGGACCTGGCAGAGGCGAATCGTCATCACGAGAACGTGGCGATAGTGCGACCGGGGAGCAGGAGGGTACGTATCGACGTGGTTCGCTGGGCAACAGTGGTACGGCGCTCCTTGGCGTCATCCCGCTTGGTGCGCCTGGCGGTCAACTGTCGGATGAGATGAGCGTTCACAAGGACACCGCCGAGTTCCCCAACTCCTCTTTCCCGCACCTGCTGTGAAACACCAGCAGTTGCCTGGCCCTTGGTCAGA
>JBAXIB010000038.1:0-9851 GCA_037138595.1 Actinomycetes bacterium
ATCAGGGCGTTGATCAGGGCGTTGATCAGCCAGCGAATCGGGTAACGAGTCCGGTAGTTGCCGCCAGCGGCGCTGGCCTAAGTTGTCCTAGGTGGAGACTCAAATCCCAAGACGTTCGTCATGGCTGCGGGTCCTACCCCCTGCACTCGTGGTGGAAGTCCGCAAACGCCGAGGAGTGATTTTGGCCGGAGCGCGTGGCCGCACCCTTGATCTCGATTCGCCCGGCGCGCTCGAACGTCTCCTGTCGGCGGCGACCGCCGCGACGATTCGCGCTGACGATTGTTTTGACACCATCATCTCGACTTGTCGACTCATCGACGTCGCTGACCTAGGCGCGGCGACTCGAGCGATGGCACGACTACTTTCTATCGACGGGGAGTTGCACCTCGTCGAGCCGGTTAACCACGTTGGCCCGATGGGCATGGTTTTGTCGTCAGTCGGCTCGAGGCTTCCCCGTGCTAGCGGGCTACATATTTCACGCGACGTGGTCGGGGCAGTTCGGGCCACGGGGCTGAGCGTGGCCGATGTCGACCGATTTATCGCCCAAACATGGATTTGGCCCTTGCGTCCACTGGTGCAGATTCGTGCAGTCCGCGTTGCTAGTGCGAACGACCGCACGTCGGTTGGCGCAGGTGGTTCTTTGGCCGCGAAGATCACTGAGGAAAAGGAGTCATCATGACGGGGATTTTGGCACTGGTAGGCGGCGGCGAATGGACCGAAGGCTGCACATTTGATCGACGCATGATTGCCGAAACGGGCGCCACCGAAGTTGTGGTTATGCCAACCGGAGCTGCCTATGAGACCCCATCGCGGCTTATCGACGATGCGCAACGTTGGTTTGGAGCAATGAACGTCGATGTTGTTGAGGTGCCGGTACTTACTCGTCGGGACGCACTCGTTGCTGAATTTGCCGACGTGATTCGATCGGCCAAGTTCATTTATTTGGCGGGATCGTCAGGGATGCACTTGCGATCAGTCCTCAAAGACACACCGGTTTTTGACGCGGTCCTTGCGGCGTGGGAAAACGGTGCCGCATTGGTTGGAACCAACGGCGGGGCCGACGTGCTGTGTGACCCGATGGTGGATTCCCGGGGCGGAGCATTCACGGTTGGCCTTGGCGTGATCAATCAACTTTCAGTCATTCCGCGGGTTGAGGAGTGGTCGCGAGAAAAGGTCCACCGGACGGTCGAGTTAGCGCCGAAAGGTTTGTCGCTGGCGGGTGTTCCAACTCGGACGGCACTGATTCGCGAACCGGACGGTGCGTGGACTGCCGAAGGCGCCCAAGTCGATCTCGTGAGCGTGTTTATCAATGGTGAAGCGGCTGTTCCGAGCGACCTTCGCGCCTAACTCGAGCGGCGCCATGCGGCAGCACTTGGTGCCGCCACGTTGGCCGTGGGCAGGTCAGCCCCCAGGCACCAGCGAGGCTTGACCGATCGTCAGTGAGTTCACTGTTACTTCGGGAGATGGTGAACCCGACGCATCGCTGGCCAGAATTTGCTGCAACACGTCAAGCCCTTCGGTAACCGTGCCGAACACCACGTAGGTTCCTTGTCCATCAAGCGCGGCTGCGTGGTCGTCGACGGTGAAGAAGAACTGCGCCCCGGCGCTGTTGGCGCCACTGGTTCGTGCCATGACGAGCTGGCCCGGTTGATAGGTGTATTTCCCGCCCTCGTCACTAATCGTGTAGCCCGGACCCGGATCTGACGCGCTGTTGGTGTGGGGAGCGCCACCTTGAATAATGCCGATTGACGCATCGGTGCGGAACAGCTTGGTGGTGTCGTAGTAGCCGTATCCGGTGAGTTGAACAAAGTTGTTGGTGGTGCCAGGAGTGCGAGATGTATCAAGGGCAACTTTGACAACGCCAGCCGTGGTGTCGAAAGTAGCGACGTACTTGCTCGCAGGGTCGAGGCAACTGACAAAACCATTGGTGCCAGGAAAGTCGAGCGTCGGCGGAGAAGGCACCGTGGCCGGCGCGCAAGGCGCGGTTCCGTAGGTGAAACCCGAGTCGGTCGCCGTCGGTGTGGTTGAAGTAGAGGTAGCTGAATTATCGGAGTTGCCGCCCGAACTGGCGAGCAGCGCGATCGCCGCGACAATTGCTACCACGACGACGATCCCGCCAATGAAGTAAGGCATGCGTTGTTTGCGTTGCAATGCCCGTTCACGCGCTGCTTTCGCGGCGGCGATGCGGTCATGGCCGCTTGAGCGCTTCCGACTGTTGGTACCCATATGGCGGTGCTCCTAGGGGCTCGGGACGGACGTCGAGGCGGGGGTAGCGGTGGCGTCGGTTACTTCGACGACGAACCAAAGTGCTTCATCGGGCGCAATGCTCGGGGTGGGACTGTTGGCACCGTAGGCCTGATCGCTGGGGATGCCAAGCAGTCGGCTACCGCCAACTTTCATGCCGGGTATGCCATCGGTCCAGCCTTTGATGACGCCCGACAACGCGATGGTGATTGGCTTACCCGCAGTGTATGACGAGTCGAATATGGCACCGGTCGAACACGCGACACCGATGTAATTGACCGTAACGGTGTCCCCAGCGACGACGGTCGCACCGGTGCCCTTCTTGAGGTCTTTGATGACCAAGGTGGTAGGTGCGGGTCCGACGACGACGTCAACCGCCGGTGCACCAGTGGGCAGTGGACCCACTGTCGCCACACACGGTTTGCCGGCAGCCGATTCCGGCGGCGGCTCAGTCGACGGGGTCGACGTTGTCGTGGGACTGGCCGACGACGACGACGACGATGACGAGTTGTCCTTCTTCTTGATCACGCTGAAACCGACGATCAACAACACGACAGCAGCGGCGATCCCGATAGCGCTGAAGAGTCGCTTGCGGTTATTTGCCTTGCGCTGCGCTTGTTCAGCCGCGGCGACGCGAGCTTGGCGACCTTCTTTTTGGCGTTGACGTTTCTCGGTACCCATGGTCGGGCAACATAGCGCCCCCGGCAAGATCGTTCAGATCGGCCGCACTGAACTGCCGATTCGCGGCGATCACGAGCCTGTCGGCCCAACTACCGACGCGACCGGTTTTCTCGCTAAATCGCTCAACATTGCGACCAAAGCGCACCTGCCGGCTTGGGCCTGCTGGTTTGCGCTCGTCAGCTTTGACCTGCCGAAGTAGAGCTAGCGGGACGTCGTCGTCGTAACCGGAGCGAGCTTGATGCGCACTGAAGTGATGGTGATCAGTTCAGTTGGGCCGCCATCGGGGGTTCCAGCGCGATCGATGTTCAACAAGGTGTTCGCACCATCAAGGGTGAGTCCGAATGCAGTGGTGTCGGCGGGCAGGTCTGCGGCCTTTTCGCCCAATGTGACGCCAAAACTTCCTGAGTAGCGGTCGCCTTGGCCGGGGATTTTGCTCATCACTAAGGTGCCAGGCGGAAAGATTGTCCCGCCCTTGGGATATTCGCCGGCCAAGGTGTATCCGGGGCTGGTCTTCCCGTTCGAGTTTGTCATGTCGCTTCCAACTGACATGACGGTGCGAGAGATGATCGAGTTCAGCGGTGCTCCGTCGTAGTAGTGATAGCGAGCGAGCACGACGAAATTGTTGACCGCGATTGGCGCAAGATCGGAATTGAGATACATCGTTAAGTCACCCACGCTGGTGGTGATGATGGCGTCATAGGTTGCGCCACTGACGGTGCACACCGGTGGAGGTTGAGAAAATAGCGTCGTTCGCGGTGATGATCCGTCGTCAGCAGGACAAGGCGTGGAGCCGTCAATCGTTGCACCGGCGGATGCGGGAACGACGCTGACCGTCGGCCCCGGAGAAGTGCTGGCCGGAGCGTTGTCGCCCGGCAGTGCTGATGTGGTCGATGTCGTCGATGAATTGGCGCCGCGGGTGCCCTTGTCGTTTGATGCCGCGAAAATGGTCCCAACAACGGCCAGTAAAACGACGCACACGGCGCCGACCGCGATGACTTTGCGTCGACGCTCGCCGCGTTCGCGATTGCGCATTACCGCGGCATCACGGGCCGCGTTTCGCTCTCGTTTCCGTGCGTTGTTCTGATTCGCCATGACCTCGCACGCTAGTTGAGCATTGAGTCGCTGGACTGACAGGTGGCACTACCGCGCCGCCGGCAGTCAATGCGACCTGGCAGCACTAGCCTCAGATCCCGTGGCTCTCATCGTGCAGAAATTTGGCGGTACGTCGGTAAGCGATCCGGAACGCATCCGCGCCGTAGCCGATTCGATTGAACGCACGGTGCGCCGGGGCAACCAGGTCGTCGTGACTGTCAGTGCCATGGGCAAAGAAACCGATGAGTTACTGCGGCTTGCCCAAGAGGTGAGTAGTACCCGTCCGGGCCGCGAAATGGACATGTTGGTCACCGCCGGCGAACGCAAAGCTACCGCGTTGCTCTGTATGGCTCTCCATGACATGGGGGTCAACGCAGAATCATTCACCGGTAGCCAGGCGGGTTTCATCACCGATACGACTCACACCAACGCAAAAATTATTGAAGTTCGCGCTGATCGGATACAGGACGCGCTTGATCGAGGCCGCGTTCCCGTCGTCGGCGGTTCGCAAGGCGTGTCGACTGAAAACGACGTCACTTTCTTGGGTCGAGGCGGTTCGGACACCACCGCGGTGGCGCTTGCCCACGCGCTGGGTGCATCGATCTGCGAGCTCTACACTGACGTATCGGGTATTTACACCAGCGACCCGCGGGTTGTGGCGAATGCTCGAAAACTCGATCGCATCAGCTTTGATGAATTACTCGAAATGACCGCGAACGGTTGTCCGAAACCTGCGATGCGATCAGTTGAATACGCGCGCACCCATGGTGTCGATCTGCATATTCGATCCGGCTTCACCTGGGAACCAGGAACGCTTGTTACCAAGGAGGACACACACATGGAAAATGCCATCATCTCCGCGATTGTCCATGACACCGACGAAGCAAAAGTCACGGTGTCGGGTGTACCGGATCATCCAGGTGTCGCCGCGGTGTTATTCCGAGCCCTCGCGGATCGTGACATCAATGTCGACATGATCGTGCAGAACACGTCTGAAAACGGAAAAACCGATATCTCATTTACCGTTCCGCATGGTGATACTGAAACTGCTCAAGCGGTATGTTCATCGCTCGCCGGCGAATTGGGCCTTGATGAAGTGCGTACCGATCCGGCGATCGGACGGGTGAGCGTGGTGGGGGCAGGGATGAAGTCCAACCCCGGTGTTGCCGCGACCGTTTTTGAAACATTGGCTGGTTCGGGGATCAACATCGAGATGATCTCGACCTCAGCCATTCGGGTGAGCTGCGTGGTTCGTCAAGATCAGGTCGAACAAGCGGTGCAAGTCCTCCACGATGCATTCCGACTTGACCTCGAGCCCAACTGACCAACTCGAAGTCGAGTTCGAATCCCAAGGCGCTGCATCAGTCCAAACGTGACAGTCCAGACCACGATTGATGAGGCAGGTTCGAAAACTTGGTTCCTTCTCCCACGATTGACCGCTACCCTCCACGCCCATGAGGATCGGAATCGTTGGGGCGACAGGTCAGGTGGGCGCAGTGATGCGTTCGGTGTTGGCTGAACGCCAATTTCCTGTTGACCAACTGAGATTGTTCGCGTCGTCGCGTTCGGCGGGTCGGCGCATCAAGTGGGGATCGTTGGACATCGAAGTCGAAGATGCGTCGAAGGCGGACTATTCCGGCCTTGACATCGTGTTGTTTTCAGCCGGTGGCGTGACGTCGCGCGAGTTGGCACCGGTAGTGGCCGGCGCCGGCGCGATCGTCGTTGACAATTCATCGGCGTGGCGAATGGATCCTGATGTCCCCCTTGTTGTTCCCGAGGTCAACGCGCATGCACTTGACGAGATCCCTCGGAACATCGTCGCCAATCCAAATTGCACGACCATGGTGGCGATGCCTGTGCTCAAACCACTCGATACCGAGGCGGGTTTAGTCACGTTGGTGGTGAGCACGTATCAAGCGGTGTCAGGCGCAGGCTTAGCCGGTACGGCCGAACTCCATGAGCAGATTCAGCAGGTCGGCGAAAGCGCTCCGGCGTTGACATTGTCGGGTACTGCGGTCGAATTTGCACCGCATCGTCAGTTCCCGGCGTCGATCGCCTACAACGTCATTCCCTTTGCCGGTGCGCTGGTTGATGATGGGTTACTGGAGACCGACGAGGAACAAAAACTTCGTAACGAGAGTCAAAAGATTCTTGAACTCCCCGACCTCGCGGTGGCAGTGACCTGTGTCCGCGTTCCGGTCTACACGGGTCACTCGTTGTCGATCAGCGCTGGTTTCGCCGAAGCGATCACTCCCGAGCAGGCCCGCCGGGCGCTGATCAAAGCGCCAGGGGTTGAGCTTGCCGATATTCCAACGCCATTGATGGCGGCGGGCGCTGACTCGACATTCGTCGGTCGGATCCGCAGTGATCCGACCCAGACCCATGGCTTGTCGCTCTTTTTGTCGGGCGACAACTTACGAAAAGGCGCCGCGCTCAATGCGGTTCAAATTGCTGAAGCGCTGAACGAGCGCCGTTTCTCGTAGAAGTTGGTTGACCGCTTCACCGCGGTGGGTCGTCGGAGTACCGCTGGGCCGCTTCATCGAGCGATAGGCCGAGTTGATTTGCCAACGAAGCGACCCAAGCGATGACGTCCCCAAGTTCGTGAAGTTGCTGTTCGGGCGTTCCTTTGCGAACCGATTGAGCGAGCTCGCCGACTTCTTCGCAGAGCCACGCGACCGTCGCGGGAATTCCGCGGGCGGTGTCGCGGTCGCCGTAAAGCTCACTCATCAGTGTTTGGAACTCGCCGATCTGCATGACCGGCGATCGTAGACGGTTACTTGACGACGATCGCGGTGACCATTCCCAACATGCCGCTGGGTCCCTCGACGTGGTTCAGGATGTGGCAATGCCAGACCCACGTACCTACCTTATTGGTGTTGTACAAGACGGTGTACCGCTCGCCGGGTGCGACAACCAGCGTGTCCATTGCGTAGGGCGAATCAAGCGGTAAGCCATCCTTGGCGATGACGATTCCGGGAAATTCATGCTGATGCATCGGATGCATGGCGAGTCCCTCGTTGAAGTACTGCACTTCGATCCAATCGCCGACATTGGTAACGATCGGAGTGGTCGCAGGAAACGCTTTGCCGTTGAGGCTGAGGCCGATGACGCCCGCATCGTTCAATACCATGGGAACTTCTTGAGCGATGGTGATGTTGGCTGGAATCTTGATGCCACTCACCGTCTTGCCCGCTGGAAGCGGCATATCGCCGACTTCGAATGCGCCGAACATGCCATTTGGGACGGCCATTTCACCCATGTTGTGGGCGTGATACATGCCGACTTGCGCGTGGTCTGGCGTGACGTTGTAGCTAAACGTTCCGCCATCTCCGGGAATGATTGCTTGGGTAATTGGGGCGACGCCGTCCATGGCGAAGTCAGTCATAACGCCGTGCATATGAAGGTCGGTCCCGGCTCCGGGCAGGTTATTTGTCAGGTCGATTTGTACCTTGTCGCCGACATTGACCTTGATCAGTGGTCCGGGCACGGTGCCGTTGTACGTCCAAGCTTTGACGATTTTTCCGGGTGAAACTTCCCAGTCGGTTATGGCTGCGGTGAGCTTGAAAACCTTGGTGCCGTCGGCGGCAATGGTCGGGACAAGCGGCTGATTTCCGAGTCCTTCAGTCTTGGCCGGATAAGCGGCAAATGACGCTTGCATCTTGTCTGATTCGGCTTTCAACGTCGCCGCATCGTTGGCGTTTGCGCTCCCGGCCATGTCCATGCCGGGCATTGAACTGGCACTCGATGAACCGGTGCCGGATGCACTGACCGTCAATGACGCGACCATTCCGAGATCGGCGTGGCCGACGACCTCGCATAACACTTTGTAGGTACCGGCCGCCGGCGAACCGAGGTCGAGGGTCTGCGATTGGCCCGGAGCTAAGTCACGGGTCTTTTTGCCAAGATCTGGCACTGAAAAGTTGTGAGTCATGGTGCCGGCATTTGTGACCGCAAGTTGCACATGGCCCGATGCGCTGATGGCCGCGGGAGTGATCTTGTACTCGCTAACGGTGACGGCAATTGGCGCCGATGTCGCAGAAGGCGACGAATCAGACTTTGCCGAAACCGCAACGATCGCGGTCGTCGCTAACAGGAATGCGACGACTGCGGTCAGGGCAGCGAAAACGGTCAGAAAGCTTCGGCTTTGGGGCGATGACGGTTGGGACGACATTGAGTGATTCCTCGCGAATTGTTCATGGATGTTGATAGACCATGGAGATCTTCGGTCAGTGTCGACCGGTGGCTGCCTTGGCTCCTAGAGGCAAGAGTCAGCGCAAAAAGGGTAAAAAGTCCCATGAGCAGTCAAACCAACGACCGAGACTGGCTACGGTGGCACCGCAGTCATCAACCGAACATTCAATTTTGGGGTGACCATGGGTGATCTAACCGTTGACGTTGAGCCAGAGCAGGTTGGGTTCGATTCGAGCCGACTTCAGCAGATAGATCGCCATTTCAAGCGATTTGTTGAAGATGGACGCCTGCCCGGTTGGCTCATCGCGGTGAGCCGCGCTGGCGAATTGGCCCATGTGTCTACCTATGGCCTTCGTGACATCGAGAATAATCTTCCGGTCGAGACCGATTCGCTCTTCCGGATCTACTCGATGACAAAACCAGTTACGTCGGTCGCGGCGATGATGCTCTACGAGCAAGGCGCGTTTCATCTGAAGGATCCGATCAGCAAGTTCATCCCAGCGTTCGCGGATCAGAAGGTCTACGTGCAAGGTCCTGCGACATCACCCGTCACGAAACCGGCGATTGAACCAATCCGGATCTGGCACTTGTTAACCCACATGGCTGGACTCACCTACGGGTTTCATTACGCGCATCCCACTGACGCGATCTATCGCCATGCGGGGTTTGATTTCGGTGGATCTGAACTCAACCTCGCAGAATCGTGTGATCGGTGGGCGACGCTCCCGCTGATGTTTGAACCCGGGAGCGAGTGGAACTATTCAGTCGCTACCGATGTGCTTGGGCGAATCGTTGAAGTCGCGTCGGGAACATCGCTCGACGAGTTTTTTACCGAGCGTATTTTCGAGCCGCTCCGGATGAACGACACCATGTTTTCCGTTCCCGAATCCGACCATGGGCGACTCGCTGCGTTGTATGTCCCGGGCGCCGAACGACGAGCTACACGATTTGATGCAATGGGTGATGCCGCCAAGTCACCGCCTGTGATGTTGTCTGGCGGCGGCGGCTTAGTGTCAACCGCGGGCGACTACCACCGGTTCACTCAGATGTTGCTTCGCGGCGGTGAACTTGATGGCGTTCGGTTGCTCGGACGGAAAACCGTTGACTTCATGACGATGAATCATCTTCCCGGCGGCGTAGACCTTGAAGGACTGGCGCGCCCAACCTTCGCCGAAACGTCGTTTATCGGAATTGGCTTTGGATTGGGCTTCTCGGTGGTTCAGAATCCGGCCGCGCACAAAGTCATGTCATCGACTGGTTCCTATGGCTGGGGTGGCGCGGCAAGTACCACCTTTTGGATTGACCCAGTGGAAGAGATCACGGCGATGTTCTTCACGCAACTGTTGCCGTCGAGCACTTACGACATACGCGGACAACTTGAACCGCTCGTGTACCAAGCACTGATCGACTGATGGCGCGACTGGCACCGTTCTATCGTCTGGAACTAGGCGACGCTGGGGATGGCGCGGAACGTGGCGCGAAACTCGGCGCAACGGCCCGGAAGCCATGGGGGAAGGGTAGTTCGGGGGTTCTAGGCCGGTCGAAAGTTCAGTTAGATCAAACGGAAGTTTCGGGTGGCTTTTGGTTCAGCGTCACGGTCGCACGACGGTGGTGCGCCACAGGATGGTGTTGTCGACTTTCAG
>JBAXIB010000039.1:0-8987 GCA_037138595.1 Actinomycetes bacterium
TTCGACGCGGGTGTCATTAGAGAGCGAGGGTCAGAATGGGCGTTGAACGGGACTTTTTCTCGGCACAAAATGAGCTTGCCGGCGTTGAGGTTCTCGATGTCGCTGCCATGGAATTGATCTTCCAAATCGAATGCAGCGGCGAGGATTTTTACAACGCGATCGCTGATCGAATCAATAATGACGAAGCAGCGATACTCCTTCGTCGAAATGGGCGCGAGGAGGTTGGCCATGCCCGTCGCATCCAGCGTGCGATCGCGATAAAGACTGGTTCAGACTACGAGCCGTCAGCTGCACTTTTAGAACGGCTGCCAGTCCCGTTGCCTGACGACATTTCGCCAGAGGTGTTTCCCCTTATCGTTCAAGGTGAGATCGCGGGCGATGCCGGATATCAGCGATGGGCTGATAGAGAAAGCGATCCAGAGATTGCTCGGTTGTTACGTTTAAATGGTCGTGAAGAGACGATCCACGCCGAACGGGTGAGCCAAGTGATGGCGATCCTTGCGGCTGCGCAGTCGGATACGACTGCGAAACAATCGACCTAAATGTGGGCCAGCCTTTCCGGTCGACCGGAACCCGCCGGTAGGCTGCTCGCCCATGAAGATCTATACCCGCAAGGGTGACGACGGAACGACCGGATTGCTTTATGGCGGACGGATCGCGAAGGATGCTCCGGCACCAACCGCCTATGGCACAGTGGACGAAGCGCAAGCTTCGATTGGCGTGGCGCGAGCGGAGGTGAATGCTGATCCTGGATCAAGTCCAGGAGAGCTTGGCGAGATGTTGTTGACGATCGAGCGCGATCTTTGGGTTTTGATGGCCGAGTTGGCAACCGATCCAGACAACCGCGACCGGCTCGTGCCAGGGCAAAGTTCCATGACCGCGGAGATGGTGACCGCACTCGAAGCGGTGATCGACGAAGTGAGTTCGAATTTCGACCCGCCGACTGAATTCGTCGTCCCTGGTCAGTCGAAGGTGGCAGCGTTGCTTGACGTCGCACGCACGGTTGTGCGTCGCGCTGAGCGCGACTCAGTAGCGGTTGCATCCGACGGTTCATTTGCATTGCCGTATTTGAACCGCCTGAGCGATCTGCTCTGGACATTGGCGAGATGGCAAGAAGGAACTTCACTCGCGACCCGCGACCTTTAAAAGGCCGCAACTGACAAGGAAGCTCACCATGCCCATTACGTTTTCGCTTTCGAAAACTGCGCCTACGACAGTCGATGCAGTTGCCATTGGTGTGTGTTCTGACCGGATGGACACGGTGCATTCGTGGGGACCACAGACAAAGTCCTTTCTAAACAGCGTCGGATTCGCCGGTCGGCTTGGTCAGGTGGCGGCGATGGTCGGGGTGCCAGTTTCTGAGGGTTCTGCGGGTCCCGACGGCCAACATGGCGCCGACGAACCGGCGCCGACATCGCTTTTCGTTGGGTTGGGACCGGAAGGACAACTTGGCGCCACACAATTTCGGCGGGCCAGCGGAGCGCTGGCCCGAGCCGCGTCGAACCACAAGACTGTGGCGGTTCAGTTGCTTGACGCTGGAGGTGATCCAGCAAAACGAGGGCAGTATGCCCAAGCGGTCGCGGAAGGCGTCGTTCTCGGGGCCTACCAATTTACGAACTACAAGTCTGATGCGAAGTCGTCGAAGCTCGAACACATCATCGTGATTGGTGGTGGTGGAAATCGAGTGGTCGCCGCGCTCAACATGGGTCTTCGGATCGCCGACGCGGTGGTTTTCGCGCGCGATTTGGTCAATACCCCCGGCGGCGATCTCACGCCGCGCGCATTGGCCGAAGCGGCCGTGGAGATTGCCGAACGTGAAGGATTGCAAATAAGTGTGCTTGACGAAGTCGACATCGCCGAAGCAGGTCTCGGCGGGCTTCTTGGTGTGAACCGTGGCTCTCAGCAGCCACCGCGATGTATCGAACTGTGTTGGGCGCCTCCCGGTGCGAACGGATCGCTCGCGTTGGTGGGCAAGGGCATCACCTTTGACTCTGGTGGCCTCTCGTTGAAGACAGCGGCGGGAATGATGACGATGAAAGGCGACATGGGCGGAGCTGCAGCAATCCTGGGTGCAATGTCGGTCGTTGCGGAAGTCGCTCCTCGTACAAAGGTCACGGCGTACATTCCATGCACCGACAACATGACTGGCGGCGATGCGATGCGAGTCGGTGATGTGTTGCGTATCCGTAACGGCAAAACCGTGGAAGTGCTGAATACCGATGCCGAAGGACGACTTATCCTGGCCGATGGTCTATCCCTGGCGAGTGAAGCCTCGCCCGACGCAATCATCGATGTGGCGACACTGACGGGAGCGTCGATTATCGCTCTTGGTTCGAAGGTGACCGCAATCATGGGCACTCATGTCGGTTGGATTGATCAAATCACCGCAGCAGCGGATCGAACTGGCGAGCACATCTGGAATCTTCCACTGGTGGAGGATTATCGCCTGGAACTCGAATCTGATGTCGCTGATCTGAAAAACATCGGAAAACCTGGGGGTCCAGGGGCTATTCTCGCAGCGCTCTTTTTGCGTGAGTTCGTCGCCGATGAAATTCCATGGGCCCATCTCGACATTGCCGGACCTGCTTGGAGTGACTCCGATGATTTAGAGATCGTAAAGGGCGGTACCGGTTGGGGTGTTCGGTTGCTGATTGAAACCGCACGAACGTTTAAGCGACCGTCGCGCCGTTTGTGACCGCAGCAGGCGCGTCCTGATGTCGATCGACTGCCCATTGCACGGCGTCATGAGCGATAGCGGGATGAAAGCGCCAGCGGTGAAGTTGGCGTTCGGTGCTGGCTAGGTCTTCGCCAAGTTCAAGCAATGACAGCGCCAGGTGGCGGGCTCGGCGTTTGAGTTGTTCGACAGTGTCGACATCGACATGGGCCTCGATCCACGTCGCGTGTTCGGCTTGAAGCGTTGGGGTTAATCGCACGACTTGCCCGCGAGTCAGGGGCGGTAACTTACGGCGAACCTCAAGGTGATCTAGCCCCTGCCAACGGGCCCCACCGAATCGGCAGACGCGATCGACAGTGCGCATGAACGGTGATTGGCGTCCGCCACGCATGCCCACGCCAAGTGAGCGCGCGGTGTCGGTGACATCAAGCGTGAATCCATCGGGGTGTTGATCAAGGTCGTTGGCAAGGCGCCGCATGAGTAGCACCGTCGACGGGCCGACAATGCCGAGCCAAAAACGTTCGACATAGTCAGAGCGCGGGTCGTGCCCGAGACGATCGATGAGTGGATCAGGCCATGGTTGGACGCCAAGTTCGGTCAAGACCGTGTGTCCGTCGGCCTGGTTTTCGTCCGGTCGGTTTTGGCTTGCCTGGTTTTGGCTTGCCTGGTTTTGGCTTGCCTGGTTTTGGCTTGGATGGGTTCGGTTGAGGTGCAGTGAGTCAGGTGTCGTTGAAGGAATTACGAGTTCAGGCATGTGATGCTCCTGTTGTCCGCCGTGGGTCTGGAACTTGCTCTAAAGTGTCTTCTGAGTTTTCAGTACTTTTCAGCCCTTTACACACTTCCAGTTGCATGACGCACTGTCAAGGGTCGGAGAGACAGTTCGCTCAGTCGCGCAAACTCGGTCACGATCATGACGTGGGAGACGATCCGATCGAACTCGCAGCAGTTGACGCCGCGGCGTGTGCGGCGGCCCGCGCCATCATTGAAAAAGCGCGCCGTATCGTGGTGCTGACCGGTGCCGGCATTTCGACCGACTCGGGCATCCCTGACTTTCGTGGCCCGAATGGTGTTTGGACGAAGAATCCGAAGGCAGAACGGACGTCAACCATCACCAACTATGTGAGCGACCCCGATGTACGTCGGTCGGCATGGCAAGGACGCATGCAGTGGATGGCCGAACCGCGCCAACCAAACGATGGTCATCGCTGGCTAGCGACCCTTGAGCGTCGGGGTGCGCTTGACACATTGGTCACGCAGAATATTGATGGCCTCCACCAAGCTGGAGGATCTGACCCAAGTCGCGTCGTCGAAATTCACGGGACCATTCACGACGTTGTCTGTCTCGAATGCGGCGAACGCTCGCCGATGGGAAACACGCTCGAGCGGGTTGCGGCGGGGGAGGATGACCCTCATTGTCAATTGTGCGGTGGCATGTTGAAATCAGCAACGATTTCGTTTGGTCAAGATCTGCGCACCGAAGATCTCGACCGAGCGTTTGGTGCCGCATCGGCCTGCGACGTGCTGCTGGCAATCGGCTCAACCCTCGCGGTATTCCCGGTGGCGAACATGGTTCCAATCGCTCAACAGAACAAAGCTGACATCATCATCGTGAACGCGGAGCCGACCGCGATGGACCATTTAGCCAGTGTGGTCATCCGCGGCTCAATTACTGAAATCCTGGCAATAATCATTGGGGAATAGCACGCTGGCGTAATTGTTGACCAAGTTGGTAACCTTTCTCTATTGACCGACTCGGTGCTCCGAGTCCCCACGCCGCGACGAGAGGCATCAGCCGATGGCCAGCTTCCGAGATTTACTCACCCAGACAAAATCCGAGATCCGCGAGGTCGATACGGCTACCGCCGAGACCATGCGAGCCAACGCGCAAGCAGTTGTGCTTGATGTGCGTGAGCCTGACGAATATGAGCAGGGCGCCATTCCGGGTTCGATTCATATTCCGCGAGGAAACCTCGAAAGCGCCATCGAGGGTCGCGTGCCGGATCATGACACTCCGCTGATTGTGTTTTGCGCCGGTGGGGTTCGCTCAGCGTTCGCCACCAAGACTTTGGGCGAGCTCGGATATAGCGACGTTGTGTCGGTGCAGGGGGGTTTCAATCGGTGGAAAGACGAAGATCGCGATTGGCGCGCGCCGCGAACCCTTGATCCGGCTCAACGAAATCGCTACCAGCGCCACCTGCTGTTGCCCGAAGTGGGCGAAGCCGGACAGATGAAACTGCTTGATGCCAAGGTGCTCATGCTCGGCGCGGGCGGGCTGGGTTCACCCGCGGCGATGTACTTGGCCGCGGCTGGCGTCGGAACCATCGGCATCATCGACATGGACGTTGTCGATGCATCGAATTTGCAGCGTCAGATTTTGCACAATCTTGATCGGATTGGCGACCGTAAGGTTGATTCGGCCAAAAAGACGTTGACGGCAATGAACCCCGACATCAATGTCGTGACCTATGACGTGCGGCTTGGTGCTGACAACGTGATGGCGATTCTCGCCGATTACGACCTTGTGGTTGACGGCACGGACAACTTTCCCACTCGGTACTTGGTCAATGACGCATCCGTAAAACTGGGCCTGCCCATTGTTCACGGCTCGATTTTTCGGTTCGAGGGTATGGTCACGGTGTTCGACCCAACTCGTGGTCCGACCTACCGCGACATGGTTCCCGAGCCGCCGCCGGCGGAGATGGCACCCTCGTGCGCTGAAGCAGGCGTGTTAGGAGTCCTGCCGGGCATCGTGGGTTCGATTCAGGCGCTCGAGGCGATCAAGCTCATTTTGGATCTTGGCGAACCGTTGATCGGTCGCCTGTTGACCTTTGACTCGCTTGAAGAAGACTTCCGCACCTATAACTTGCGGCCCGACCCAGCCAACGAAGTGACCTGGGAGAATCGAGATCGAGTCACGATTGTCGAACTCGACGGCCTCTGCATGCCCGCTCCGCTGCAGGCGCCCGCCTAGATTCGTCGGGTTGTCCGTATCCCGGGAGCCCGACATCCGTCAACTGATTCGTACCATTCAGCGTCACAACCCGCTGCCCATTGGGGCACTCCCAGTCGCGGTCGGGCTTGTCGTGAACGGAGTCGCAACCTACGTGTTTTTAGGTATTGCCAGTCGCACGCTTTCGGCGGCGGAATACAGCGCGGTTGGGGTTTTTTGGGCCCTGATGTTTGCGGTGGGAAATGGCATTATGCAGCCGCTCGAACAGGAAGTCGCGCGAGCTGTTTCGGCTCGCCGCGCTGCCGGAGTTGGTGCCGGACCGGTGGTCAAGCGGGCCGTAGTGATCGGCATCGGGTTTTCGATCGTGGTCAGCATCATCGTCGTGATCTGCCACAAGTTGTTCGAAGGTTGGTTTAACCAAGACGAAATGTTGGTTGTCGCATTCGTCATTGGGTTAGTCGGTTTTTGTGCCGGCCATTTGACTCGCGGAACATTGTCGGCGAATCGCCGGTATCCGGCCTATGCGATGTTTTTCGGCGCCGATGGCATCGCCCGAGTTGTACTCGCCGTTGTCTTGGCGGTTCTCGGCGTTGCGGTCGCCGGACCATTCGGTCTCGTCATGGCGTGCACACCCTTCATCGGCGTTGGCGTCGCGCTTTTCCGCCAGCGCGGTTTGATTGACCCGGGACCCGAAGCGCCATGGAGTGAACTCACTCGTAACTTGGGTTGGCTACTGATGGGAACCGTTTCGATTTCATTGGTGGTGCAAGGAGGGACCATCGCCGTCGGAATATTGGCCGGTCCGGATCAGCAGGGAGCGGCTGGACAATTTCTCAATGGGTTGCAAACGGCGCGCATTCCATTATTTTTGTTTCAAGCGGTCTTGGCGTCGCTCCTGCCCCAACTGTCGCATCTTGCGGGTTCAGGCAACTTTGATGATTTCATCGCGGCGCTTAGGCGACTGGTGTTGACGATTTTGGGCTTTGGGGTCCTCACTACTATCGCGGCTGGGATTTTCGGCCCCTATGTCATTCAAATCGTGTTCGGCACCGCCTCAACGCTCAGTGGTCGGGATCTGGCCCTTCTGGCCGGAGCATTTATTTTGATCATGGCCACGATTTGCCTTGATCAAGGGTTAATTGCGCTGGGGGCACACAGCCGAATGGCGATCGGATGGTTGCTCGCATTGATCGTGTCGGTCGTTGTGACTGCGCTCGGCAATGACTTGTTTCTTCGAGTGGAACTTGGCCTGCTCGCGGCGGCCATCTGGGCTTTTTGCTGGATGGCAAGTTGCTTGTGGCTCCGGTTGCGTCGCCCATTTGTCGCTCACGACATTGATGTGGCTGAAACCCTCGCTGAGATGCCGCTTGAACCTTAAGAACGGGCTTGATTCTGTCGATTAGGGGTGCAGTCGCTTCGGCGATTGTTGCCGGTACCGTTCTCTAGGACCGGTGTGTGGATGAGAGAGAAATACTCCAATGAAGTTGGACAATCCGAACGCTGCCCGACCGAAGCACCTGTTGAGCGCGCCACGACGCGTCGGGACGCGGATTGACCGCGCCCTGCTGGTTGGGTTCGTCGTGATGACGGTGGTGGCTGGCTTTGTTTCGTCGTCAAGTACTGCGTTTGCTGAGTCGGCGCTCACGCCGCCTGCGGCGGCGTCAAGTGTGTCGGTTGACCCCGCAGTTCAGGCCGATGCCGATGCCGGCGGCGACGTTCCTGTGATTGTGCAATTTGCAACGACTTCCGATCGATCAGGCGATAGCGCGCAGCAGCGTCAAGCCCGTCGGGACGGAATTGCAAAAACGACCGATGACATGGTTAAGCGGTTACCCCGTGACACGTTTGCGAAGCCCGAAGCGATCGGCGATTTAGCCATGGTTTCAATGCGGGTCAAAAAAGCCGCGCTCGCCTCATTGAAATCGAATCGCCAGGTTGTCAGTGTGCAGAGCGACAAGATCAACCATGTACTTGGCACGAATACGCCCAACATCACCAATATTGGAGCGCAAAACGCGTGGGCGCGTGGGTTTACCGGATCCGGTCAAGCGGTCGCGGTTATCGATACCGGTGTTTTGACATCGCATAGTTTTCTCGCCGGGAAGGTCGTTGCTGAAGCCTGTTTTACTTCGTCGGCTGCGCTGTCCTCCGGGTCGACCCTCGCGAACTGTTCCGGCCCCGACCCAAGTCACGCTGAAGGCGTTGGCACGGGCCAACCGTGTCCATCTGATGTCCAAAGTTGCGAACACGGAACCCACGTTGCGGGGATAGCAGTCGGCGGCGCTGGCGCTTCATTTTCAGGAGTTGCACCTGGGGCTGGCTTGATTTCAGTCCGGGTTTTTTCGACAGTTTTGGCAAGTCCGAGTGATTCGTATGCGACCTGCGGAGGGGTCCCGAAGTGTGCCAATGCGTGGGATTCTGATGTGATCCGTGGATTGCTCTATGTCGACAGTTTGCGTGCGGCCTATTCGATAGCAGCAGTCAACATGAGCTTGGGCGGCGGCACGCCTACCGCAAGCGCCTGCGACGGAACGGCAATGGCCACGGCGATTACGCAACTGAAGAACCACGGCATTGCCGTGGTTGTGGCCTCGGGTAATTCCGGTACAAAGACCGGCATCATGTCTCCGGCCTGCGTGTCATCGGCGATCAGCGTGGGTGCGACCAATCCGGCCAATGACACGGTGGCATCTTTTTCCAATTCGGCAGCTCGGCTTTCGCTACTCGCCCCCGGGGTGTCGATCAATTCGTCGGTGACGCCCACAACTGTTGGTTCCTCAGTTTGTCCCGTTCCCTATGCCGCTGACCGGTGTGCCTATTTTCAAGGAACTTCAATGGCGACCCCTCACGTCGCTGGAGCGCTCGCGCTTTTGCGTCAAGCACGCCCGACGCTGGGCGGATCAGTCGTGAACGGCAATCAGGTCGATGCCCAACTGGCTTCGCTGCGCTCGACGGGTCATCCGGTTACCGATACCGCCAACAACATCACAACACCACGCATTCAAATCGATGCCGCAGTGCAAACGCTTCCAGGCCGACCCGATGCCCCCACTGCTTCGGTCGGCGATTCCCACGCCGACGTTGCGTGGTCGGCTCCGGTCGACGACGGAGGATCGTCGATTGATCATTATGTGGTCACGCCCTATATCGGACTCGCAGCGCAAACACCCATCACGACGCCGACGAACGCGACGAGTTTCACTGTTACCCAACTTCTGAATGGGACCACTTACACCTTCACCATCACCGCCCATAATGCAATCGGTGATGGTCCCGAGTCGCTGCAGTCGAATGCGGTGACGCCCGCGGTCGCGGTTGGGCAGTCGTTTCATGCGGTGGCGCCGGTGAGGGTGGTTGATTCGC
>JBAXIB010000040.1:0-5405 GCA_037138595.1 Actinomycetes bacterium
CAATCAGGCGTCGGCTGGCAATCAGGCATCGGCCGGCAACTTTTGGCCAGTGACGGTGGTATAGACGATCCTGGCCATGCTGCGTCGAGTGTCATCGGTGCGAATGCCCCAAAATTCGAACCCATAGCGGTGCGAAGACACGTGAGCCAACATCGCCACGACGACTCCAGCGGGGGCAAGTGGGTCAAGATCAGTTGGTTGGCGCCCCGATTTTTGAAGACTCCCGATTTGTTCGGCCAACGCAACGACGACTTCGTTGAGTAGACGAACGCGAAGATTTCGAAAACGCTGATCTCCCTCGACCGTCGCGAGGTCCACCACCCGCATTACCGAGCGGTGATCTTCCCAGAATGCAAGAAATCCGTCGACCAATCGCGTTGCGGTGTCAAAGCCGTGACGACCTTTCCAATTTCCATCCCGCACAATTGCGGTGAGCAGTGACCCTTCCTGAGCCATGGCCTCAGCTAGCACCAGAATCGCCGATTCGACCTCAGGAAAGTACTGATAGAAGGTTGCAGGAGACGTCCCCGCATCGCGAGCGATGTCGACCACCTTCAAGTCGCGATAGCTACTTGTCTCGAGCATTTGCGCAGTTCGATCAAGGAGACGCTGACGAGTTGCGCGCCCTCGTCGGCCTGGAACCCGACCATCCGCGGCGCGCAGATCATCGTCAAGCTCATCGGTCATTGGCGTCCCCATCGCCGACGACAGTAGTCCCCGATCGAAGCCACTGGCCTGGTGCTGTCGTGACGTGACCTAGCTTGCCTCGCCTAGCGTGATGAACATGAACGCTCTCCTCCAACCAACATCCCGACTCCGACAGTTCGTTCTCGCGACCACCATGATCACAATCTCAGGATTGGCAATCGGTTGTTCGTCGCCGCCACCAAGTTCGGCGGCATGCGAAGGCCAGACTGGTTGTTCGACTTCGTCAGTGGGCGAACCCGCGGTCTCGACCACTACACCAGGTGCTTCAGTTTCCACGTTGGCCAAGATCCCCGATGGCGCGGCAACCGTCGACAACGCGGAGTCGTCACTCGGAACGGTATTGGTCGATGGCACCGGCCATGTGCTGTATGTGTATCGACCTGACGGCACAGGACCACCAACGTGCGTCGACAGTTGCGCAACCGCGTGGCCGCCACTCGTTGGTTCAGCCATCGCGGTCGCCACGGGAATCCCCACGAAACCCGGACAGTTCAAACTCGTTGCTCGACCCGATGGCACCATGCAACTCAGCGTGAACGGTCACCCGTTGTATCGCTTCTCAGGCGACACCAAACCCGGCGATACCAACGGTGAAGGACTCGCGAACCAGTGGTATGTGGCAGGACCAGACGGCAATCCCATCAACGGGTAATGCCACGGTCACAAGTGTTTAGGTAGTCCACGCGGCAATCAATTCGTCGGTGGTTGGCAGGGTTGCCAGCAACGAAATCGTGTTGTCGAGCACTTGTTGGCCATAAGCCTCGGGAATCCCGGCCACCGCGTCGCGCGGCATCACAAACTGATAGCCCGCGTTCACTGCGTCCATCACGAAGTTCAACATCGCGACATTGATTGACACGCCAACTCCGACGATGGTGGTCACACCCATGTTGCGCAAAATCGGATCCAGGTCGGTGCCTCCCATCGGTCCGAGTCCATGGAAACGGGACAGCACCACGTCCTCGGGTTCGACGCCGATTTCGGAAATGACCTTGACCGCTTCAGTTCCCGGGGTCAAGGGCACGCCCGTCTTGAGCATGCCTAAGAACAACCGAGCGTTGTGATTTGAACCTAAACCATCGTCACGTCGCATTGCGACGCAGTGCACGACCGGAACCGAAACCGTGCGAGCGGCGCGCACCAGTCGAGCGATGTTGGGCACGGCCTCACGATGGGCAATTTCTGCGAGCTGCGGTAACGCGGCGTTCGGCCCCAGCACAGCACCCTGACATTCCTGGGTTACGAACACCGTGTGGACCGGATCAACGAGCGTCTTTAGTTCAATTGCCATCTGAACTCCTGAGTACAAAATAATCGGCGCAATGAATTGATCGCCACGGATTAGCCGACAAACCGTTTTGCAAATGTATTGATTGACTCGATTGCGTCGGGCGAGCGAGTCCACGGAACAACGATGAGACGATCAACGCCGGCCTCGGTCCAAGCGGCGACATCGTCGTTTGTGTTGACCGACCCCATCACCGTTACTCGCACCGGTCGACCGGCTCGACCAGCAACATGTTCGCATTCACGCAATCGCGACACTTGGGCGGCTGCGGATTCAGGCGTATGAAACATGCCAATCCATCCGTCCCCGAGTTCGGCTGCTCGGCGAAGGGCGCGCCGACTCTCGCCACCAACGACAAGAGGCAGCGGGGATTGAATTGGCTTCGGTTCGAACATCACCGGATCAAAGTCGTAAAACTCGCCGTGATGCTCAATGACCTCGTCGGTCCATAGTTTCCGACACACCTGCATCGCCTCGTCGAGGCGACGACCGCGACTTCTCGAGTCAAGGCCCAATGCATCCCATTCGTTGACTAACCAACCGGCGCCGACACCGACTTCGGCTCGACCACCCGATACAACGTCGAGGGTTGCGAATGCACGAGCGCCGACGAACGGGTGTCGAATCGCCAGCAAATACACATTCGTGCCAAGTCGAATGCGTTGAGTTTTCGCAGCAATGAAACTGAGATAAGCGGCCGCGTCAAAGACCGGCGTGCCCGCGGGAATGGGCGCGTGTTCTTCGCCTGGCAAGAGCTGGCCCGACATGGTCACCGGCAATACGAGATGTTCAGGCAACCAGATCGATTCGAACCCAAGTCGATCTGCCTCGACGGCGACGTCCACCCAAAACGCGGGATTGAGCTGGCCGAACGTCAGTGCGTAGTCCACGTAATCGGTACCAATTCGCCGATCAGACCGGATTAGCTAAATGTGGAAGGACCTTGTCGACGTAGAGCTCGAGGCTTTCCCAGCCAAATTCCGGCGGAGTCGCCCCGCACAACGGGTGGTGGGTCATCGCGCCGAACGCTCCGATCTCGTCGGCAACGGCAATACATTCCTCCGGAGTCAAGATTTGATACACGCCCTCAGTACGAAGTTCCTCGATGCTGGTTGCGTCAGCCGCGACATGGGAATGTTGACCTTCGGGTTGCCACCCTCGATACGTCATCGCATCGTGCAGTAGATAGGAACCAATGTTGTTCCAAAGGCGATCAGGATCATCCGCGACAAACAACGTGCCAGGACCTGATGGCCGACCCACGAATCCCGGAGTGGTGCCGAGGCGTTCGCATTCCTGTCGATAGGTGCGAAACAGTTCGGGATCGTCAGTGGAAGGAAACATGCTGAAGCCAAGGCGGGCTGCCCGCTTGGCTGCCGCGCTGCCTCCGCCGCCGATCATGACTGTCGGATGAGGTCGTTGCACTGGACGTGGCGTCACCTGCACCATTTCGCCGCGATAGGCAAACGGCTCGCCGGTCCAAGCTTGAATCATCACATCAAGGTTTTCGTCAAGGATTCGACCGCGCCGGGACCATTCCTTGTCGAACAGGCCATATTCAATTGGTCGATAGCCGAGTCCGGTAACGATCGACAATCGTCCCGCGCTGATCAAATCAAGAATGGCGAGATCTTCAGCGAGGCGAATCGGATCATGGAGTGGCACCAAAAGAGCCGAAATCCACAATGCGATACGCGTAGTTCGCGCCGCCATCGCGGCGCCGAGCACAAGCGGCGACGGCAAATACCCATCAGGCGACGCGTGATGCTCAGATAACACCAACATGTCGAAGCCACGACTATCAACCCATTCGGCCATCTCAATACTCGCCGAGTACAACCGCTGAGCTTCGGCCGGCTCGAGTCCTGGCGCTCGCAAGTCAAACCGGATGATCGAAATCGTCATAGAACAGGTTCTAGTTCAGGCTCGACCAACGGCGCCATGATGAGCAGCGTCAACAACCGTTCGATGGGATCGGATTTCCCCGCCAGCCAACCTTCGGGCGAGAATCGCTACCAGCAATTGATCATGTGACAACTCATGTCAGCCAATGCGGTCCAAATTGGCCCGCACCGCCACCACACCCAGGGGGAACCCATGCCCGAAGCCGTCATCGTCTCTACTGCCCGCAGCCCCATCGGTCGCGCCGCAAAAGGATCACTCGTCGATCTCCGACCAGATGATCTTGGAGCAACCATCGTTAATGCTGCACTCGAAAAGGTGCCCGCACTTGATCGCAACCTTGTCGAAGATCTGTTGATGGGCTCCGGCCAGCCCGGCGGCGAAGCGGGTTACAACCTCGGTCGCATGGTTGCAATCATGGCTGACATGCCGAATGTTCCTGGCGTCACCGTCAATCGCTATTGCTCATCGTCGCTGCAGACCATCCGCATGGCCGCACACGCGATCAAAGCTGGCGAGGGTGACATCTTTATCGCCGCCGGCGTCGAAACCGTCAGCCGATACATGAATGGCGCGGCTGATACCGGTCCCCATAACCCACTCTTCGGTGACGCCGAAGCGCGGACCGTGGCTCGCACTGCAGGAGACCAAGGCGATTGGACGCCGCTGCAGGGCCTTCCCGATGCATACATGGCGATGGGTCAGACCGCTGAGAATGTGGCGGAATTCGAAAACGTATCGCGCGAAGAAATGGATGCTTTCGCTGCGCAAAGCCAACAGCGAGCCACTGCGGCGCTCGAACGCGGATTCTTCGCCCGTGAGATCACGCCCATCACGACTCCTGACGGCACCGTCGTCAGTCAAGACGACGGCATCCGTGCCGGCACCACCGCCGAAGGCCTCGCCGGACTGAAGCCAGTGTTTCGCCCGAACGGTCGGATCACCGCTGGCAACGCGTGCCCGCTGAACGATGGCGCAGCAGCCGTGATCATCATGAGTGACACCCGGGCCGCCGAACTTGGCTTAAAGCCACTCGCTCGAATCGTGTCGAGTGGTGTGACCGGACTCAACCCCGAGATCATGGGTATGGGGCCAGTCGAGGCCTGCCGGCAAGCATTGGCCCGAGCGGGCATGACCATCGACGACATCGACCTCGTCGAGATCAATGAGGCATTTGCCGCTCAGGTCATTCCGTCGGCGCGCCATCTCGGAATCTCATGGGACAAGTTGAACGTCAACGGCGGTGGCATTGCCCTCGGACATCCATTTGGTATGACTGGTGCTCGCATCATGACCACGCTGATTAATGGCCTCGAAGACTCGGACAAGACATTCGGCATGGAGTCGATGTGTGTCGGTGGCGGCCAAGGCATGGCAATGATCATCGAGCGGTTGTAACAACCGCTCGATTTACATTCGGTTCAACGCGTCGTCGCGGGCAACCGCAGCAATTCGCGGGCAACCGCAGCAATTCGCGGGCAACCGCAGCAATTCGCGGGCAACCGCA
>JBAXIB010000041.1:0-4418 GCA_037138595.1 Actinomycetes bacterium
TCAGGCTGTTTGATCAGGCTGTTTGATCAGGCTGTTTGATCAGGCTGGTGTGGCGGTCTTGGCAGCTGATGCTGCGCTGGTACCCGAGCCGTTCGTCGCTTTGACCGAGCAGGAGTAGAGCTTGGCCGAGCTAAGACCGGTGACGGTCACTGAGGTCAAGGTGCTTGAAGCCGTCACTGGCGTAACAGCACCGGTCACTGTTGAGGTGCAAGTGGCGGTGTAGCCGGTCACAACCGAACCAACCGGTGCAACCCATGACAGTGCCACGCTCGCAACTCCAGCAACCGCAGCCAACGCCGTCGGAGCAGTAGGAACCGCCACCGGGGTAATCGCTTGGCCAGCGCTGCTCGTTCCGGTACCAACCACATTCTTCGCCGCGACCGAGCAGGTGTAGGACTGATTGTTGGTCAGGCCGGTCAATGTCGCAGTTCGAGCCGTCGCAGCCGCATTGGCCGTCACGACCGCTGAGGTCACGCTATTGACGCAAGTTGCGGTGTAGCCAGTTATCGCACTGCCGCCAGTCGAGGCGGGAATATCCCATGTGACTGATGCAGATGCTGCTTTGGGTGTCCAGGCAACCGTTGTTGCGGCGCTTGGCGTGGTCGCAGGGGTCACCGCAGCCGAAGCCTTCGATGCCAGCGAAGTACCCGCCCCGTTCGTCGCCGTCACGGTGAAGGTGTAGCCGCCACCGTTGACCAATCCGGAAATCGTGCACGACAAGACTGGAAGCACCGGCGAGCAGTTGAACCCTCCGGGTGACGAAGTCACCGTGTAACTCGAGATCGATGAGCCACCATCTGAAACTGGTGCGACCCAAGCAACCGTCACTTGGGTGTCTCCGCGTGTTCCGACCACTGCGGTCGGCGCACCGGCAACAGTGATTGGCGTAGTTACATTCGAAACATCCGACCATGCACCAGCGCCCACCGCATTCGTTGCAGCGACGGTGAAGGTATATGCGGTGCCGTTGGTCAGTGCCTTGACCACGCAGGTCAGTGCAGTTGTCGTGACACAGGTAGCGGCGCCTGGCGATGACAACACCGTGTAATTGGTGATCGCAGTTCCACCGTTGTTGGCCGGAGCCGACCAGGTGACTGTCGCTTGAGTATTTCCAGCAACCGCGGTCACGGCAGTAGCAACACCAGGAATCGTGGCGGGGATAACCGCAGCTGAGGCCTTCGATGCCAGCGAGTTACCAGCATTGTTGGTTGCGACAACCGTGAAGGTGTAAGCCGTTCCATTGGTCAGGCCAGTCACCGAGCAAGTGGTCGATGGGAGGATCGGCGAGCAACCCAAACCGGCCGGGCTCGACGTCACCGTGTAACCCGTAAGGGCGGTGCCACCGTTGCCGACCGAAGCGGACCAGGAAACCGTCGCCTGCGAATCGCCACGCACCGCAGTTACCGTCGTCGGTGCTGCTGGCGTCACGTCAGGCGTCACGATTGCACCGGTATCGGTTCCCGAATCAGCGCTCGACACAATCGGCCCTGAGCCGAGTGCGTTGGTTGCCACGACGCTAAATCGATACGCCGTACCATTCGTCAGCGCTTTCACAACACACGACAGCGCGGTCGTCGTCACACAGGTCTTGCCTTCTGGCGATGACGTAACGGTGTATCCCGTGATCGGTGAGCCGCCAGTCGAGGGAGCCAACCAGCTCACGGTTGCCTGGGCATTTCCGGCCACCACTGCTAGGCCACTAGGAGCGCCTGGCGTTGTCGCCGGGGTCACCGCAATCGATGCCCGGGACACAACCGAATTGCCAGCTGAGTTCGTGGCAATTGCCGTGAAGGTATAAGGCGTGCCGTTCGTCAAACCTGTCACCGTGCACGTGACCTCAGTCGCTGTCGCACAGGTCTTGACCTCAGGCGAAGACGACACGGTGTAACCAGTGACCGCAGTACCACCATTTGCTGTCGGCGCAGTCCAAGCGACGGTCACTTGACTATCACCACGAGTACCAACCAAACCTGTTGGTGTACCAGGAACGATATTGGGTGCCACTGCGGTTGATGGGTCCGATACCGAACCAGATCCAACCGCATTGGTTGCAACGACGGTGAAGGTATAGCTCTCACCGTTGGTGAGACCCGACACGGTGCAGGTCAATGTCGAGGTACTGCAGGTAGTCGCTCCTGGCGATGACGTCACCGTGTAATTGGTGATCGCAGTTCCACCGTTGTTGGCCGGAGCCGACCAGGTGACTGTCGCTTGAGTATTTCCAGCAACCGCGGTCACGGCAGTAGCAACACCAGGAATCGTGGCGGGGATAACCGCAGCTGAGGCCTTCGATGCCAGCGAGTTACCAGCATTGTTGGTTGCGACAACCGTGAAGGTGTAAGCCGTTCCATTGGTCAGGCCAGTCACCGAGCAAGTGGTCGATGGGAGGATCGGCGAGCAACCCAAACCGGCCGGGCTCGACGTCACCGTGTAACCCGTAAGGGCGGTGCCACCGTTGCCGACCGAAGCGGACCAGGAAACCGTCGCCTGCGAATCGCCACGCACCGCAGTTACCGCAGTTGGCGCGGTTGGCACGACATCCGGCGTCACCGCGTTTGACGGTTCAGATTCTTGACCGGACCCAACGGCGCTCGAAGCCAGGACCGTGAAGGTGTAGGCCGTTCCATTGGTCAAACCAGACACGGTGCAGGTGAGCGCCACTGTCGTGAAGCAGGTCTTGCCTTCAGGAGAGGAGGTAACCCGATAGCCAGTGATCGGTGAACCACCGCTATAGGCAGCACTCCACGCAATAGTGACCGAGTTATTTCCGCTCGCTCCGGTGACATTTGTCGCCGAACCAGGCAGCGCTGCCGGCGTCGCCGCCGAAGATGCACCTGACGGTGGCGATTGGCCCTGCGCATTTTCGGCCTTCACCGTAAAGGTGTATGCCGTTCCATTGGCCAAGCCAGTCACCAGGCAAGATGTGGCTGGAAGGGTCGGCGAACAGGTGAAGCCGCCTGGGGAAGAAGTCGCGGTGTAAGCGGTGATTGCACTTCCACCGGTATTCACCGGTGCGGTCCAAGCGACGGAGATCTGGCGATCGCCGCGCAAGGCAAGGACTGACACCGGGGCGGCGGGGACTGTTAGGGGAGTAACCGAAGTCGATGGAGCAGACACGGGGCTCGCGCCGACCAGATTGTTCGCCACGACGGTGAATGTGTAGGCCGTGCCATTCGTCAAGCCCGTCACCGTGCAGGTAAGCCCAGTCGTTGCCTTGCACAATTTCGATTCAGGCGTCGATGTCACCACGTAATTTGTTACCGATGAGCCGCCGTTGCTTGCCGGCGCTTCCCAGGTAACTGCAGCTTGTCCAGGTGCGGCAATCGCCGACACCGCACTCGGAGCGGTTGGAACCGACGACGTAACCGCTGACTTCGTAATCGATGGGCCAGTACCAACTTCGTTGATCGCCGCCAACACACAGCTGTAAGTGGTTCCGTTATCAAGGCCAGTCACAACGACCGGAGACACGATCGAATCAGGCACCGTGGCCGATACCGATACGCCGTTTACCAAGTGGCTACAAGTCAACGCATAACCCGTAACTGCGGTGCTGCCATTGGCAACCGGCGGGGACCAAGTCATGGTCACCTGACCGTCTCCAGGCGTCAACGCGACCGTCGAAGGAGCGGCCGGGACCTTGTTCGCCAAGATGGTTTGCGGAGTTGAAGTTGGACCTGAGTGAACGCCGTTGTAGGCGCGAACGGCACAGCCGTATGCCTCTCCGGCCACGAGTGCACCGACGGTCTGATTCAAGCTCGATACGTCGGTTGAAACCGATGTCCGCTGCCGACTCGACGAGGTACAAATCGCTTGGTACGAGTAGATCGGGTTGCCACCGTCATCAGACGGTGCGATGTAAGCCAGAGTCGCACTGCCATTGCCCGGTGTCACCGAAACCAACGCCGGCGCACTCGGAGAGCCAACTGGCTTAACCGCAGCCGACGCATCGGAATCAGGGCCAGTGCCAGCAATATTGGTTGCCGTCACGGTGAACGAATAGAAGGTGCCATTGGTGAGTCCGACAACGTCACAGGACGTCGAGGCCGACGTACACGTGAAACTGCCCGGAGTCGACGTCACCGTGTAACCAGTGACCGCCGCACCACCATTACTAACTGGAGCGGTCCACGACACCGTCACCTGCGTATCGCCACGAACACCAGTCACCGAAGTCGGTGCATCAGGATGGGTCGATGGCGTCACCGACGCCGACGCATCCGAGACAACACTGTTACCGGCCGCGTTGGCCGCGATAACCGTGAACGTGTAACCAGTGCCGTTCGTCAGGCCGACAACGTCACAGGAAGTCGAAACCGACGTACACGTGAAACTGCCCGGAGTCGACGTCACCGTGTAACCAGTGACCGCCGCACCACCATTACTAACTGGAGCGGTCCACGACACCGTCACCTGCG
>JBAXIB010000042.1:0-4266 GCA_037138595.1 Actinomycetes bacterium
GCAACTCTATGGGATCGAGCCCGTACACGGCCTCATCGTCACCGTGATAGGCATGAAAATGGGGCGAATAGTGCGGCCCCACTTCGCAATACATGCGAATAATGATCCCGTAGAAGCGACTAAGCTCAGGCATAGCTACTCTCTACGAGCCGCTCCATCCAACGTGTCTTTAATGCCCCGAACGGTGAAGCTGATCAGCGGCGGAGCAAGGAGTCTGCGACACCGCTGGATGCAAGCCGCCGTCTGATCCAGCGACTGGTTCTGGCTGCCCGGCTATGCCAGTCTCCGCCGAATCCACAAGGGATCTCGGCGAGCATCTATGACCGCAACGACCACCAGCATGCCTTCGCTCAGTGTGTAGTAGATGCAAAAGGGAAACCGCTTCGACAGAGACCGATGGTATCCCAGGGCGATTTCATGAATGCCGCCGTAATACGAGAGGGAATCGATATCGGCGATCAAGCAGCTACGGAAATAGTCGCCGAGCCCGGGCGACTGCCGCTCATAAAACCAATAGCCCTCGGCGAGATCAGCCTCCGCATCGGAGGAAATGCCGACAATCATCGCCCGAGCTGCATCAAGCGGGCTTTTGCGTCAGCCCATGCAGACACTGTTGCGCGCCCGTCCTCGAGCCGTCGCCTACGATCCTCGAGAACTTCTCGGTGCCACTCAGGCGACTGCACATCACCGGGGTGAGCGCACAGGCTCTCCCAAACGCTTTCAAGGAGCCGCACCTTCTCGGCGACGGACATCGTTTCAATCGAGATATCAGTGGACATGCGTGCCTCAGCTTCACTGTTCAGTATACCGGATTGCCAGAACGGCAAAGCTGATAAGCGGCGGACCATGGAATCTGGTTTACCGCTGGATGCAAGCCGCCGCCTGATTCAGCGGGTGGTTAGGCCCTGTGTGCGTCACGTGTGTGTGGGTGCCGACGAACGCCGGCCAAAGAAGAAGTAAGCGAGCGCGCCCACCCAGTGAGTACGAGCAATTGCGATGAACCAGCCGACTTTCTTGCTGTCGCCGCCGCTGATGCGTATCGCGCAGTCAACAAGCATCCAAATCCAGAACGCGCTGAGTGCGAGCATCGGCGCGACAATCAGCGTTTCGATGGCCCCGAGGCCGAAAAGCCGAGTAATGCTTGCGAGACCATGTGATTCGTTCTGTCTTATTTGGTGAGGGGCCTACCGACCGAAGCTCAGCGACCCAGCGTACGGCACGCCCCCGCCGGATTCGCTCTGGTGTACTGCGAGGCGACAAATCATCCAACTCAGTTATCCCTCTGGTCGAAACCTCGCTTTGACTTTGGTGAGATGCTGCTCTGGAACGAACCACTCAACCAGCCCACAGTTCCCACAAACTCGCACATGAAACTTGGGGCCGGGAAAGTAGTCCGCGATCGGCAACAAGTCTGGACCATATGCACCGCTCGAGTTCACCTCCTGGGAGAACATCTCCGTTCCACCGCAGTTCCTACACGACTACTGGTTCGTATTCATGGAAAAATGCGTTGGGGTCTAACGGCGAAGCTGATCAGCGGCGGACCACGGGCTCTACGTTACCGCTGGATTCTATCCGCCGTCTGATCCGGTGCCTGGTTAGGCCGAACGCTTCGCAAACGCTCGAGCTGCTTCCTTCGGCACCTCAATCGGCACGAAGAACTTGTCCGGATACAGGTAGTCCTCGCCCGACTCGTCAACAACGCGGACAAGGCCTTCGGAAGCGGCTACCGCGTCCGGGACAAGGCGATACACCTTTCGGAGCTCAAGCGATGCGGGAGCGCCTGCATTGCGGACGCAGATCACAAATCGTGCGGACTTCTGCATGGCTACGCCTTTACGAAACGCTTGATTTTGAATTCTTTTCGCCCGATTCCATGCGACTCATACCAATGTACTTCGGCAAGGCGTCGCGTGCCATTCGGGAGCCGGACCTCGGCTATCCCCTTGAGCTTTCGCCACCGAAGGCCGCCGTACAACTTGCGGAGCCGAAGCCGCACGCGCACTGAGCGGCCAAGGGCGATTGGCTCGATGTCGCGAATCTCGCCGACGATCGTGAACCACATCGTTTTGAAACCTCGGGACAGGAATGCGCGGGCCTAACGCCAAAGTTGAGCAGCTCGCGACCAGCCCGGGCACCATACCGCAAGACGCGATCGCGAGTCTGCTCCAACGCCTGGTTCGGCTTCCTAGCGATGAGGGAAGTCCTGCTCATGACCGTTACCGCACCGAATGCACCGCATCGCGACGAACGTCCCACCAAAATGAGCAGCCTCTTGCACGCCAACTTCACTTTCGCATACCGGACAGTGCATTGATCGCCTTTGGAAATGCAAGTTGACGAGTGCGGCACGCTCTTCATTCGTCCACTTGCGAAATTGCGAGGCCCGCGGATCGTCAACGCGGTTCATCTGAATCCCCTCGCCGCAGCGTGGGCAGTTTCCGATGATGGTGTAGCCGCCGTCGAGGAACGGAAGAAGGCGCAGAGTGAACACTGCTCCGTCGTTTGGGCAACGGGATGAGCCCGACTGCCAGTAGTTTTCAAAGACCGCGTCGCATTGACTCTTCGTCCACGCCATGTGTGATGCTCCTTGTTTGCCGAACGATTCCGATCAAAGGCTCGCGACCCACGAGCCAACTACACCGCTCGACGATATCCGCGAGTCCTTTGCATCGGGTGGTTCCACATCCCCTCGGAGATTACTCCCCCCGATCGCTCATGAACACAGGCCCTCGGTCATAATCGTCGGTCCAGTCGCCGGCGGCACGTGCTTTGCGACGGGCCGCGTTGAAGGCTTCGTTGAAGGCGCGTCGTCCCTCACGAGTAGTGATGTCACTCCAAGACACGTCGCGCAGGGAGTGCCATCCAACGAGGCTCATCAGCCCAGCGTCGGTTACCTGGGTACCGCCCAGAAAGAGGTGTGTCAGCTTCGGAAACCGCGGTATCGCCGCCAACGACTCGTCGGTCACGGGGCAATCATTGAGCGTAAGGTGTTCGAGGCTCACCATATCGGACCGGTCCTTGAGACCGGTGCCGGTGACGCTCGTGCTCGTGAGATCGAGAGCGCGGAGGTTCTCCAGGCCCGACAGAGTGGCGATGCCAGCATCAGTGACTCGCGGGTTATGGTTCAACTCCAGGAACTTGAGTTGCTTCATTCCCGCAAGCCCTGCGAGATCCTCGTCGGAGACGTCTCGGTCATAAAGCGAAAGCGACATGACATGCTCGAGTTGTGCGACTCGGGCGAGGGTTTCTCGAAGGTTTGTCATCTTCGGGACAACCAACTCTCGGACCGATGGGCAGCGAGCTACCACAGCCAACGAATCAACGAAAGGTTGCCCAGCCATCCCGGCCGGTACAAAGCTGTATTCGTTAGCACGAACACCATGGCCGACGCCTTGGTGAAGAGAGCCGTACTTCCGCAATTCATGCAGCGGCTCCGCCTGCTGAAAACCGACTGCGGCGGCAATCAGGATGCCCGCGCCGACAATCACCCAACGGCGTCTCATTGCAGGCAGTCCTTGCTTGGCAGCGGACGTCGGGAACGGTCAGTCACTTACTCTGTGGAACGGCACGCGTCACCGGGTACGCGCGAAAGATCTTCCATTTCAAAACCGCCCGAGTCGCGTACTCCGGTGCACGCGATTGTTACCCCACGATTTCAGATCGGTATGAGCGTTTCGTAGTCTTCGCCCGTTGAATCCGGCAAATCCATATCGTAGCGGATTCCAGTCAAAGACGCGAACAAATCAATGGGTACGTCGAAGATGTGATCAACGTCATCGCCTTCGTCTGCCTGTTCTCGAAGTTTTGCGTCAAGAATTGAAGTATAGCCATCGGGGAGTTCACCGTCAGTCACCAAATGGTTCGACGACTGTTGAGCATCGTGAAACACCAACCATTTTTCCACACCGTTCATCCATCCGGTCGCGAAGCTCGACATGCATGTCTCGTTCGCGTCGCAGAACAGTAGCTCGGCGTTGGCAGACAACTTCGCCAGGAGTTCGCTATGGGGCCGAGGATAGTTGTTCAAGTACAGAAGTTCCCAACCAGTCGAAACGGTAGCACCGCAAACAGGTGACTCGGCAATCTCTTCTCGTTGGCCAGTACGATGAACGCCGTATCGTTGGTAAAGCGTATCAGCGTCAATTCCGCGAACAGCGATCAGTGCAACACGGAATCCCATGGACGCTCCATTTTCATTTTTTATGGGGTAACGGCAAAGATCAAAGGCTCGCGGCCCCCGGATCAGCAATCACCAACGTCGAC
>JBAXIB010000043.1:0-3764 GCA_037138595.1 Actinomycetes bacterium
AGTGCCAGGGCCCCGGGTTCGAATCCCGGTCCCGCCGTACATAACGCTTTGTGGCTCCACCGGTAGCGGGTCATTCCGTCACACATGCCCGAGGGCGCTCCTGTAGCATCGTCCCTAACTTGTATCTACTCGTAGTCACCGACTTGGCACGCCCGCTTGGGTGTTTGGCCTCTGACGCAACCGTGTGTTGAGGAGTCTCTCGTGAAGCGTCAGGTAAGCATCGTGGCTGGGTGTGAATCCGTGTCGAAGCACGTAGTGCGACGGGTCGCGTTGATTCTCACGGTCGTGTTGGTGCTCGTTGGGCTTGTGCACGTTGCGAGTGCGCAGGCGACAACTCGAATCGCGATCGCACCCGGATTTAACGGTGCTGTTAATGCGATTAGTGAGCCTGATGCGAATGGCACGCGCTATCTCGGCGGCGAGTTCACTGCGTGGGATGCGTGGGTTACCGGTGGAGGAACCCTCACGGACGGCACCAGTGGCGCGGTCGACCCGTCCTTCCCAAAGGTCACAGGAAACGTATATGCATCAGTTGCTGATGGCAACGGTGGATTCTATATCGGCGGCAACTTCTGGCTGGTTGATGGAGTCGCGCGCAATTGCGCTGCGCATATCAATGCTGACGGGTCACTCGACCCCACCTGGAATCCAAACCCGAACGACGCAGTGTTTGCGATTGCCGTGTCGGGTTCGACCGTCTACCTCGGCGGAAACTTCACCACCATCAACGATTCAACAGCACGTCAACATGCTGCCGCTGTCGATGCAACAAGTGGCGTTGCGACAGAATGGAACCCAAATGTGGATGACGCCGTGCGTGCGATTGCCGTGTCGGGCTCGACCGTCTACCTCGGCGGAGACTTCATGAGTGTTGGTGGTGTTGGCCGTAACTATGTCGCCGCCGTCGATACCACGTTGGGTGATGTAAAAGACTGGGATCCAAACGCGGACAGCAGCGTGTATGCGATTGCCGTGTCGGGCTCGACCGTCTACCTCGGCGGAGACTTCTTGTCGATCAATGATTCCACAGCACGTCTTTTTGCGGCCGCCGTCGATACCACGTTGGGTCATGCAACAGACTGGAACCCAAGCCCGTACGGAATTGTGCTGGCGATTGTCGTGTCGGGCGATACGGTCTACCTCGGCGGCTACTTCAGCGTGATCAACGGTTCGACGCCGCGTAACCATGCGGCCGCTGTCGATGCCACAAGTGGCGTTGCGACAGAATGGAACCCGAACCCGAACCGTCGCGTGCTGGCGATTGCGGTGTCGGGCGAGACGGTCTACCTCGGCGGAGACTTCAGCGTGATCAACGGTTCGACGATGCGGAACCATGCGGCCGCTGTCGATGCCACAAGTGGCGTTGCGACAGAATGGAACCCGAACCCGAACGGCTTCGTTTCTGCGATTGTCGTGTCGGGCTCGACCGTCTACCTCGGCGGACGGTTCACCGGCGCTGGTGGTACGCCTTGTAGTTTCGCGGCCGCCGTAGACGCAAATGGGGCACTCACGAGCTGGGACCCGAACCCGAACGGTGACGTGCGAGCGATTGCCGTATCGGGCACTACGGTCTACCTCGGCGGAGACTTCACCACGATCAATGGTTCCACAGCACGTCAATATGCGGCCGCCGTCACAACAACTGACGGCACCGCGACAACCTGGAATTCAAACGTGGACAACATCGTGTTGGCGCTTGCCGTGTCGGGCGATACGGTCTACCTCGGCGGCTACTTCAGCGTGATCAACGGTTCGACGCCGCGTTACCGTGCCGCCGCTGTCGATGCCACAAGTGGCGTTGCGACAGAATGGAACCCGAACCCGGACAGTATCGTGCAGGCGATTGCCGTGTCGGGCGATACGGTCTACCTCAGCGGATTCTTCGGCATGATCAACGGTTCGACGCCGCGTCACCTTGCCGCCGCTGTCGATGCCACAAGTGGCGTTGCGACAGAATGGAACCCGAACCCGAACGGCTTCGTTTCTGCGATTGCCGTGTCGGGTTCGACCGTCTACCTCGGCGGAAACTTCACCACGATCAACGGTTCGAAGCCGCGTTACCGTGCCGCCGCTGTCGACGCAACAAGTGGCACCGCGACAAACTGGAACCCAAACGTGGGCGGCCAGGTTTCTGCGATTGCAGTGTCAGGCTCGACCGTCTACCTCGGCGGAAACTTCACCACCATCAACGATGGTACTGCGACGCGCAACCATGCCGCCGCCGTCAATACGACCAATGGTAACGCGACAAACTGGAACCCAAATGTGGACCAACGAGTGTATGCGCTTGCAGTGTCGGGCCCAACGATCTACCTCGGCGGATGGTTCACGAGCGTCGGTGGTGTTGAGCGTAACTATTCGGCTGCGATCGGCACTGATGGTGGCGTTTTAGGACAGTGGCCAACCTCGTATGTGCCTACGGTCGCGCCGAAAGTTGTACAGCCGATTCTTGCACCCGTCTTGCCGATAACGCCCAGACACATTCACTGGGTCCTAGGCACACGCACTACCAACCAGCCAATCAGCAGCAGCTTCACCGCCACCCCAGGGGTGACGTACACCATCACCGCCTCCTCCAACGCGGCCCGACGCTTCCAAACCCGCACCACCCGAACCGCCAGCGGCACCTGCAAAGTCAAGACCAACAAGACGACCAAGAAGCGAACCGCCACCTGCACCATCCGCCTCAAGCACGCCGGTACCTGGCTGATCAAAATCACGCCCGTCCAGAATGGCGTCGTTGGCACGCCCGCGACCAAGACAATCAAAATCCGCACACCACAACCAGCAGCCACGACACACCCCAACGAACCCGTCACCGGCTAGCCCAACCAACCCGACCCGACGCACGCACAGGGGCACAGATCCAACTACTCAACCGGGGTGGGAGATAGCGACCTGCCACCCAAATTTTGGTCTAAAGACCAGCGAATAATCGCCTGCAGACGACGGAAAGTCAGCTTTGGGAGGTTTTCGCGGGAGGTTTTATACCCCTCAATGCGTCTCGTAGTACCAATACGGTGAAAACTTGAAAGTCGGCGCCCCCACCATTACGGAGAGATAGCCGCTCCTCGCCGACGCCGACGACGTTGCTGCTCAAGACGAGCACAGCTCGACTTGACACCCCTGAACGCGAAACCACACCTGATCACGCGCAGCACACGTCGTCACAACCGCAGCCCGGCAGCAGTGCCAGGGCCCCGGGTTCGAATCCCGGTCCCGCCGTACATAACGCTTTGTGGCTCCACCGGTAGCGGGCCATTCCGTCACACATGCCCGAGGGCACTCCTGTAGCATCGTCCCTAACGAGTATCCACTCGTAGTCACCGACTCGGCACGCCCGCTTGGGTGTTTTGCCTCTGACGCAACCGTGTGTTGGTGAGGAGTCGTGTGATGCAGAGCAGTTGCGCTATTCGAGGGTCGATTCGTTGGATGTCTCATTGGCGTGTGCTGCTTGTGGGATTGGTGGTAGCGGGTTTGTTTGTGGTTGCAGGCTCAGTTCAAGCTATGACGATGCAGCAGCAACAAATACTCACCCAAACGGGCGGTGCGGCAAACGATGGTTTTGGCACTTCGGTTGCGTTCTCGTCGGACGGGAATACAGCAATCGTTGGCGCGTACGGGGCTAATGCGGGGCAAGGCAGCGCGACGATCTTCACACGCTCCGACTCTGTGTGGACACAACAGCACACAATCACCCAGGACGTTGGCGCAGCAAACGATAATTTTGGCACTGCGGTCGCGTTGTCGTCGGACGGGAATAC
>JBAXIB010000044.1:0-3681 GCA_037138595.1 Actinomycetes bacterium
TACAGCGGCAGCTACGACTCCTCCAAGTATCAGTTCAACATGGGCGGCTCTGCCTATGTGACGATCGGCGGCATGGCTGACCTGAGCGTCAGCTTGGGCCACTCGAGCACCGTCAACGGCGTGACCACGACGACGCCCGGCCTGATCATCGTGAATGGCAAGCTGGAAGCCCTCGATGTGACGGTCAATGCGGCCTTCGAGGTCGGCAAGGTCCAGTTTGGGGTGAAAGACCTCGAGTTCACCTACCAAAACACCAGCCAGATTCCGACGGGCGCGACCCGCACGACGGGAGTCGTCTACGCCGGAACGTACGACACGGGCAAGTCATACGACACGTCGAAGTTCGAGTTCTGCATGTCGGGCACCGGCTATGTGATGGTGGGAGGCATGAACGGCCTGAGTGTGACCTTCGGCCACACGAACAGGGTCACAGGGGACAAAACGCCCGGCCTGATCCTGGTCAACGGCAAGCTGGAAGCGATCGATGTGACGATCAACGCCGACTTCATGGTGGGTGCCGTCAAGTTCGGCGTGGATGATCTCGAGTTCACCTACCAGAACATGAGCCAGATCCCCGACGGCACCAGCTACCGCGCGGGCACCGTCTACAACGGCGTGTATGACACCGGCAGGAGTTATAACGCCGCCAACTACCAGTTCAGCATGTCCGGCACCGCCTTTGTAGAGTTCGGTGGCATCAACAGACTGAGCGTCACGCTCGGCCACACCAACACCGTCACGGGGTACGTCACGCCGGGCTTGATCATCCGCAACGGCAACCTCGAAAGCCTCGACGTGACGGTCAATGCGGATTTCCGAGTCGGAAGCGTCTTGTTCGGCGTGCAGGATCTCGAGTTCACCTATCAGAACATGAGCCAGCTCCCCGCCGGCACGAACTACATCGCGGGAACGGTCTACACCGGAACGTACGACACAAGCCGGCAATACAACGGGGGCGATTTCACATTCTGCATGTCGGGCACCGGCTACGTGTGGATCAGTCCCACGACCAATCTGAGCGTGACGTTCGGTCATTCGAAGACCGTCGACGGCGAGCGGGTCGTGACTCCCGGCCTGATCCTCAGGAACGGCAACCTCGAAAGCCTCGACGTGACGGTCAATGGGTCCTTCATTGTGTGTGGCGTCATCTTCGGCGCGGATGATCTCGAGTTCATCTACCAAAACAAGAGTCAGTTCCCTGCCGGCACGACCTATGTAGCCGGCACCGTCTATACCGGAATGTACGACCTCAGCAGGCCGTATCGCTCCGACAATTCCACCTTCTCGATGTCGGGCACCACCTTCGTGAGCGTGGGGATGATGTCGACCTTGAGTGCCACGTTTGGCCGCACCGAAAAAGATGGTTCAGTCACGCCAGGCCTGGTGATCAGCGACGGCAACCTCGTCAGCCTTGATTTGACAGTGCGCGGCCAGCTTGCGGTCGGTGGCAAGAGTTTTGCGGATTCGTCGCTCAACTTCACCTACACGGCGGCGACGCAGAGCTTCACCATGCAGGGAATAGCGACCGTGTCGTTGTTCGAAGGCATGGGTGGTGCCACCGTCACGCTGGGGAAGGTGGCCGATGATGGCACGGTTCTGGAAAACGGCATCCTGATCGTGGGAGGCCAGCTTCGCAGGCTTGACTTCTCGATCAACTCAAACTTCTGGGTTGGGGCCACGAAGTTCACGACCAAAGACCTGCACGTTCACTATTCGGAACTGCCGGAAACCGTCAGGGGGGTGAGCTATCCGGCCAAGACGTTCACGATGGGTGGCACGGCGAGCATGACCACTGCGCTTCTGGCCAGCGTGGATGTTGAGTTCGGCGGGGACGGCACCCAAGGCCTGGTGGTCACGAACGGCCAGTTGATCAACCTCGACATGACGGTCAATGCCAGCGTTTTGGCCTTCGGCGGCTATGCGCTCGCCAACGGCCACCTGGTGTTTGCGTACAGCACGGCGGCACACACGTTCACGATGACCGGCGATGCCTCGATCAACCTGCCGGAAATTGCACAGCTCAAAGTCACGCTCGGTGGCAACGGCACCGCGGGGCTGGTGATCAACACCCAAAACAATGTCGTTGTCTCTTTCGACATGGTGGTGACCAGCAATTTCTCGATCGCTGGGATGAAGTTTGGGCGATCGAATCTGGTCATGGACTACGCCGATTCAACCCGCCAGTTCACCATGGTCGGTGATGCGAAACTGAATCTTGGCATCAGCACGTTCACGGCCACACTGGGAGGAACCCTGAGCAATGGCACCACCTCCCAGGGGCTTGTGGTTCGTAACGGGCGGCTGATATCGATCGATGCGACCATCTCGGCAGGTTTGGGCGTTCCTGGACTCAATCTCGGGACATGCAGCCTTTACGTGGGATACGATGCGCTCACCGGCACCTTCGACTTCACCGGCACGGGCGACGCCACACTGGATGCCAAGCTGCCGGGCTGGGTGACCAGCTACTTCGGCATCCCGAGCGGCTCGTGGAACGTCGGCACCATCAAGACTGCCATTCACGTCGAGCAGGGGGGCGGCGATAGCTCACCTCTCCCCCGATCCCCGGTATCGGCGGGTTCCGGGGCAGCCGATCCCAACGTGGATCTGCCCTGGACGTTTGGAATCGGCACCGGGATGACCACGCCCGTGGAGCCCAACGCCCTGCCCCCGGTGGGCGACCAGGTCAAATACCTCACCGGCAAGGGCAGCATCACCAGCCTCAACCGGAATTTCGTGGCGGGCAACTCCTACAGCATCACCTTCGCCGCCGCCCAGCAAGCCAGCAACTCGGCGAACCAGTCGATCGCCGTCACGATCGATGGCCAGTCGATCGGCGTCTTCACCCCGAAGAATACGGAATACCAGAGCTTCACGACCTCGACGTTCAACCCCGGCCCGGGCAATCACACGATCGCCTTCAGCGGCCTCGGCGACGGCGTGACGGCCTACGTCTCCAATGTGTCGGTCAATGGCGCGGCGGATCAGGCCACGCTCACCACCCCGCTCTCGAATCCGACGCCGTTCAACTCGGCCCTCAGCTTCAATGGCACGAGCGACTTCGTCCAGCTGCCGAGCGCCGGCTTCACGAACTTCCGCAATGGGTTCAGCGCGGGCATGTGGGCGTACACATCGGCAGTGGGCAACTACGCCCGATACTTTGACTTCGGCAACGCGGGAGGTGGTGGCGAGGGTGTTGTCCTGACTCGGGAAGGTACCTCGAACAACCTCAAGTTAGAGGTTTGGAAGAACGGAGTGGTGACGACGCTCGTCGCAACTGGGGCGATCCAACTGAATACCTGGCAGCAGTTCAGTGTCACGGTTACTAGCTCAGGTGTGGCAACTCTCTATGTGAACGGCGCTCAAGTCGCCACCGGCACGAGCCAAGGATTTATTCCAAATGTGGTCAACCGCCCGACCTGCTACCTCGGCAAGAGCAACAACGGAGCCGATGCACTCTTCCAGGGCCAGATGAACAGCGTGAGCGTCTGGAACAGGCCGCTCTCGGCGACAGAGGTCCAGTCCGCCCAGTCAACGGTCTACAACGGCACCGAGACCGGGCTGGTGGGCTATTGGGGGATGAACGACACCACAAGCGGCGTCGTCTTCGACCGCGGCCCCAACTCCCTGAACAGTGATCCGGGGCCGAATCCCACTCCGTTCAGCTCGGCGCTCAGTTTC
>JBAXIB010000045.1:0-3458 GCA_037138595.1 Actinomycetes bacterium
CGCATCCCAATGATCCATGCACTACGGAGAGGGACGACTCTTAAAGAAACCAAGGTTGTCTCCCGCCATCCAATTGTCGCGGTTGGTCTAACCTCTGCCCCCAAGGTGCCACCATGGCATTCACTTTTTCTCTGAATCGAGTTTTTGCCGCGCTTCCGTCCTTGCTCATCCTTTTAGTTGGTTTCGCGGCGTCTTTTGCCGCTACGCGAGTAATTGCTACCGAAGACGTGCCTGACTGGATACGTGGGCGAGGTGAACAGCTTGAGCTTCGACTGACAGGGCAAGTTACCCACGGCGGTGGCGGCCCCGTCGATGGGGCAAGAGTTCGGATCGAAATCAAATGCAACGATCAACTCTTCGATTCATTGGAACCCCCGGTCGAAGGCGGACGATTCCAGGTTTGGCTGCCGGTCAATAAGTATCCGTGGTACAGCATCCATGTGTGTGCGACGTGCCTCGACGGCGCACGCGGCACAAGGGTGTTCGTCCAGCGGGAACTCAGGGAGATCGTGCTGAACGGCTTGGTGCTGAGCGCCCAACGCCCTGACCGACGCGTGTCGATTCGTGTGGAGCACGAAGGCAAACCCGTCGCCAACGCCCATGTGCGAGCAGAACTCACTGATGGCACGTTGCGTTCCGTGACCGACGCAAGCGGAGTCGCTGCGTTGATGATGTTTCCGGAGGAGCAGCTGGATTCACTCACCGCGTGGTCCGACGGCGGACTGATCGGTGGTTACATGTTTTTGACAACACCGGTCCGCGACCCGCGGGCCGATTCGCACGCTATTTCGATGTACCGGTGCCGACCGTTCACGGTCCAACTGGACGACGAGAAGGGTGAGCCAGTCGCCGGAGTTAATCTCGGATTTCACGTGGCCACGCCCGAACCGGACTTCAACTACCTCGGCACGCCCGACGACTGCAAGCTCACTACGAATCAGGACGGCGTCGCCACTATCGGGTGGTATCCAGACCTCAAGGACGCCCATTGCTATCCCGAGTTGCTCGACCGCCGTTGGGTCATTCAATCCAGCCAACGTGACGAGGACGGAGTCAACGTTATTGCGCGTCGTGCTGCCGAGCGGAGTAAGAGGACCGGACACGTCGTCGCACCCGGCATGTTTGCCGGCGGCTTCAATGTCTTGCTGAAGAGCTTTCAAGGCGAAGAAGAGAACCGCATCGACTGGGTCAGTAAGTTTTCCGACATCGATGGGAGCTTTTCCGCAGAAGTACTCCCAGGCTCGACGTACGTTGTGATTCTAGAAGACGACAAGTGGGTTGCGAACCTGCGAGACCTGATTCCCGTTGATAAGAAGACGGGACAACAACAGCCTGCCGACCTGATTCTGTCGGAAGGCATTCCTGTTCGTGTTTCGCTGACAGAGGGAAGCGATAACAAGCCAATTGCGGGGGCTAGGGTCAACATTCGATCCGACTACAGGTTGACGTACATCGTGGATGGGCGCCCCCTATCCGGATCGCTCGGTAGACAATGGGACGCCTCCACCAATCCCGAAGGCGTCATTGAGACGTTGGCGCCAGAAGGACCGCTTAAGGCCAGTGCATACCTCCCTGACTGGCGAGTAACGCAAAGCATCGACGTGCGTCGCGGCAAAATCAACGAGATTCACCTGCACCGCAAGGTAGATCAGGCAGTCAAAGTCGTGGGCAGGGTCATCTCGTGGAAGGACGATCCGCAGCAGATCGCCAATTCACTTGTGCACATCAAGGCGATCGATGGTGAATCCAACGATGAAGTCCGAGAAAAGACGGACGAAAACGGAAGCTTCCGAATCAACACGAAAGCAACGAGAGTCGGGGCGATCGCATACTCGCCGGACAAGCAGTTTGTTGGCACCGCGGTGATCAGTGATCTCTCTAAGCCTGCGGGAATCCAACTCTATCCGGCAAAGAGTTATGCCGGACAAATCACCGACCAAGACGGGAACCCAATCGGCGACCACAAGGTCGTGGCCTTGATTTGCATCGAAGAGAAACGGCAGTGGGGCACTCCCCACCCCACAACCTTCCAACTGACGGGAACTGAGACTCGAACAGACGCGGAGGGACACTACCGAATCGATGGCCTGCCGTGCCTGACCAGGATTTGCATAGAGGCGGTTGCGTCGGACGAGGAAGAAGGACGCACTGCATCCGTCGACGAGGTTTTTTTTCTACCCGACGATGACGTGCGCAGGCGGGTCACGAGAATCGGTGCCCCCGCGAGTCGCATGGAGCCATTGCCACTAACGCAGCGTTTTGCGTCGACGCATCGCGACTGTCGCCTCGGCAACTATCACTTAATGATGATCGTCTACGACAAGTCGAACGCGTCGCAGGTGGAGTTCGTTAATGCGCACTTGCTCCCATCCACGGCGAGTAAGTCAGTCGCCAGCTACATGCAACTGCAGGCTGACCTCGGAGAGGTGCTAGCCGAGATGAATACCGACTTTATTGAGAGACATAACTTGTCGAGCGCGATCTCAGGTGTCTTCGCGATAACTTACGACCTTGAGGGAAAGGAACTCGGGCGGATTCACATCGATCCCGAGGCTGTCGATGCGGCGGAAACCGCTTGCGGCTTCATTGAGCGGTATGCACCGGCCCAACAGGATGCCGAAGCTAAGTGGGAGGAGGCGTTCCGCCAAGCGAAAAAACAGAATAAGCGGGTCTGGGTCCGCACTAGCCAACGCTACTGCGGTCCTTGTTTCATGCTCAGCCGCTGGATCGACGATCATCGCGAAGTCATCGAGAAAGATTTTGTCGTCCTCAAGATCGACGATGTTCGCGATCTGAACGGCCAGGCAGTCGCCGGGCGATTGACGAAGGGCCGCTTCGTTGGGGTGCCTTTTCACGCCATGTTCGACGCGAGTGAAACGCTGATCGCTGACAGCTTTGGTCCACTGGGTAACATCGGCTCCATGTCAGGAGTGGAAGGAAAGCGGCATTTCAAGAAGATGTTGGACGAGGCATGCTCGAAGATCACTTCGCAAGAGATTCAGATGCTGCTCGATTCCCTTGGAGACTAGACCCCGGAACCATGTCATAGATTTGGGGGCTGTTTCGTAGGCGTTCTGCGATTGCGGAGAGGAGAGGTTGAGCCTCCTAGGATTCGAGTCCGGGAAGCAGGGCCCTGAGGCGCCGCCGCACCCGCTGTCGCACTATGGCTCGATTCCACGGTTGGACGTCGTCCGATGATTCAGTGCTTGGGTAGCGAGCAAGTGCCTGTGGCTTTCATCCCCCGAGTGGCGGTAGAATCGGGCCGTCGCGAGGTAGCTGGCCAAACTCATGTTCGACACTGGCCCAGAACAACCCGATGCAAAAGACTCGCGTGCATCGTCATGCGTGATGGCGAGCCCGTGGGCCGCGGGCCATTGATCGCGAGCGTCCGCCTAGAAAGGCTTTCACATCATGCTTGCAAAAATGAAGTGTTCCAATTGCGGCGCTGAGATTTCAAA
>JBAXIB010000046.1:0-3200 GCA_037138595.1 Actinomycetes bacterium
AGCGTCACGGTCGCACGACGGTGGTGCGCCACAGGATGGTGTTGTCGACTTTCAGGTCCCCGGACCAGATGAGCTTGGCGTTAGGGGTCCAGGTCACGGTGTCGTAGCCCTCCTTTGGGCCGACCTCGGCGGCGGTGTACTCGCGAGCAGCGACCCACGAGGAGTCATCGGACGTCGGCGAGGTCCATCCGGCGGGTTCCGGGAGGATCTCTCGCGCGCACATGGTGTCGGGCTCCGTTGACTTCACGCAGTCGACGTTCAAAGGAGCGCGGAAGACTACGAGTCCTTTCCATGCCGAACTAGTCGTAGCCACGAACTCACCCGTCGCCGTGTCGGTAAACTGAGCGATGAACCCGCCGTCCCCCATCTGTTGACGTGAAGTTCCGATGTATTCGAGACCGCTGTCACCCTCGACGTAGTCCTTCGATACGAGGGCAATGGTCAGCGGGTACGAGGCGGTGAACGTGATCGTCTCGGCGTTGAACGAACGAACCGTGGTGATCGGCGCACTGTCCTCGCCGACCTTCTTTCCGTTCGCGTATAACTCAAACCAGTTGTCGGCCCACACCTGAGCGGTGAACGTCACGGCCGCCCCGGCGGCTGATTCGTTGACGCTGGTCTTGGCAGCAGACGGCGAAGATCCCCCGCTTCATCCCATAACTAGTAGGGACAATGTAAGGGCGGCGATGGCTGAGATCCGGGCGTACATGGAGGCACTCCTTTTGAGTTCTACAGAGAAAATGAAGACGACTATGTGTCGGTACTTACCTGAATGAAAATGGCGTACAAACACACATCACGAGAGGGGTTTCGCTGTGAAGCAGCCGATGAAATAGGGAAACTCGTAGGTTGCTGAGTAGTGGTAGCTCTCCACGACCTTGCCATCAAGATTTATGAGTGAAGTACGGCCATGGCACTGATCGAGATCGGCGTTCGTTGGGAGATTTCCTGCTGCATCTCGCTCGACTACGAATGGGTAACCGTCGTAGGCATATCCAACAACGGTTGAAGCGCCTTTCGCTGCGTTGCGAATGCACGATGGAATTTCGTGGTAGTGGTACACGCTTGCTTGCTGCGGATGGCCATCACACTTGTCCTGCGTTTCGTAGGCAACGGCATCGCGGTTGAGTTCATCAAGAGGGGCAAAAAGTGAGACACCATTTTTCAGCACTCCGATTTGGCCCTTTCCGAGGCAAGTCGGAGCAGCGGCTGCGTTCGGGCTCTTGGGCAGTGAAACTTTCACGTCGCTCGTTGCGATTCGATTGGGATTTCGGTCGTAGGTGTAGGCGGGATCAGTTGATGCAATCGGGAACGTGCCCGTGATTTCGCCAACAGGTAGCCCATTGCTGGTGATGTTGCGAGACTCCCCGGTGACGGTTTCGGAATACGACGCCATTGGCCAAGAGACTTCGCCCAGGACGGCGGCCTTCTTTGTGAGGTCCCACGTGCCGGCGGCTTCATCAATCCATGGCCCGGCTTTCTGAGCGCCTCCGCCACGAGAGTTCCCTGCATCGCATGCAAACAGACCTCCTACTGATGGTCCAGTCAGAGAAACTTTCGACGTGCCAACTGGAAGCTTGGTGGTGTCAGCCGGTGGGCCAGCCCATGTGTTTACGATCGTTTCGCTCGCAACCGAGGTGGTTGTTGAATCGGAGTTGGATGAGTTCGACGAACTTGAACATGAGGACAACGCGAGTGCGGCCGCGAACGTGAGGGCGATAGTAAAGCGGTGGTGATGTTGCATGTGATTCCTCAAGGCGATCGTTAATTAACTGGCGGCGCACCGTTTGCGCCAGCAGGACGTTGTGGCATTGCTGCTTCAAGATCAGCGGCGGAAATGCCAAGGATCTTTGCGGCCGTAGTGAAGTCTCCATTTGGAGATTGGCCAAGCGCATCTTCAAGTTCGTGGACAGTTATGCCCAGTTTCGCTGCCGTCGCAGTGAGATCTGGCGTGCCGCCGTTAGGTGCACCTTGACCGTTTCCAGGACCGCCGCCTTGTGCATCGGTCGTCGTTGCGAGTTCGCCTTTCAGGCACGTGAGTACAGAGTTCTTCGAAGGATCGTTGGCGTGATAGTGGTAGCCGAGCCCAGGCGTTGAGTGTCCGCCGCATTCATCAAGGTTTGCGGCGGAGAGATCTTCACCGGTGAGTGGCAGGTGGATTGGGAAACCATCCATCGCATAACCGAACATGGCGGTCTCACTAGTAATGTGATCATCATCCAATGTTCCGCATCCGGTCGCGCCATGCATGTGGTATCCCTCAACGTTGTTGAAATGACCGCCGCAATGATCGAATGAAGCAATTGTGTGTGCGCCGAGAATTGCGCTGACCGGTGCTGACTTAGCGATCACGATGCCATCGAGTGTGATCCCCCAGTCAAGGCCGTTCGCAAGCGATGAACCTGACGTAAGGATTGGCTTCGCTGGTATGACGACTGTCTTCGTGATCGGCGAACCGTTATTTACCCATTCCGCTCGACCTTCGACGCAGTAGTTCTGATAGGCGGGATCGACATCGGGTCGAGCGGCACCTAAGAACGCTTCTTTTGTGTTCGTGACGTTTACCTTCCCCAGATCGTCATACATGTGCCACTTGCTGTCGTTGTAAAACGTCGACAAGTTCTTGATGAACGAACCGGTGAGGTCGTAGGTGCCTTTGCCATCGAACCAGATTCCGGCCTGATCGGCAGGGGTGGTGATGGTTTCAGGGCAGAAGGGGCCCGCCGAATAAGTGGCCGGAGTTCCAGAGATCGTGAATGTTGCGCAGGTCGACGCGGAGCCTCCACTCAACGTGCAATCCGCCGTGGCGACATCCCCGGCAATTGCGCCCTCTGCGAAATGGTCGATCTCAAAGGTGTGCTGACCGTCAGCGGTCGTGACTGCAGTCGACGTCGTGGAACTCGAAGGTGAGGAGCTCCCGCAACCTGCAGCGAGGATGGCGATACAGGCAACTGCTAGTGCAACGTGGCGGAGTTTCATTGTGGCTCGGTTCAGTCGGGGGGACGGCATTAACTAGGCAGGTGCCAATGTACTGATGAACCTTGGCATATGTCAACCTTTGTGTGTGCCAAGCCGTGGTCGACCCCCTCTCTATAGCGACGAAGCAATCCTCAAGGCTGCCTTTGCTGCCTTTGCTGCCTCAGGATTCGATGCAATGTCGGTTCGGGCACTTAACGCGGAGTTGGGTCTGAGCCACGAGA
>JBAXIB010000047.1:0-2767 GCA_037138595.1 Actinomycetes bacterium
AGCGAATTGGCGGCGAATTCCAACGTGTTCGCAGCAGGCAGATACACGCCATTGGCCGGAATCGTTCCGCCAGTGACAGTCAACTTCGACCCCGACAACGCACCAACAACAGTCAACGCATCGGTCGTCTTGTCGTATGTCAACCCAGGGTCACCAGCCAGATTCGTTCCGCCATCATTGAAGATGACCTGCGTCGTGGAACCAGGAAGACCGACACCCCCTCCAAGAGCCGTGTACAACTCGGTGAAGTTCTGGTTGGTGTAATCAAACGACGTCCGCAACGGTGTACCCGTCCCGTCGTTCGGAGCCGCGCCGATGTTGATGGTCTGTTTTGCCATAAAATTAGATGAATTCCGTCATGTCCGCAGTGATCATTGTCGAAGATGAATCGATAACCGTGTTGTCAGCAGTGATGTCCGCCGTTCCACCAAGAGTCGATGCCTCCCAAAGTAGGCCAAGTTCCAACAGAACCCTTTCACGCGGACTCTTGCACGAAGCTCCATAAGCCTCGTTGATCAAAGTCAAAGCATCCGCGCATGAGATGTTAGCCATATCAGTTCGCAATGATCTTGAACCAAGCGACTCCGTTCGACATCACCACCGCTCCATTCCATTGCGGAGTCAAAACATGAGTTGCCGCTCCATCGATGGTTTCTGCCCCGTATCCATCGACCGTCACCGTGTTTGCGCCGGCATTGATGCGCTTGAAAGCATAGATACGACCCGGAACAAGCGCAGCGGGAGGAAGCGTCATCGTGATCGCCCCTCCAGTGGCATCGCAGATGAGCAGATAATCGCCGCTGACCACCGTACCAGTGGCGGTGACGCTCCTGAACGCTCCTCGCGTAGCGCCACCGCCCTGCAAATAAACAGCGATGCGATTCTCAAGAGCAAGCCTGGCCAACTCAAGCTCACGCGGAGAACGGCATCCAAGTGCCGCCATCTCGTTGATCAGCGTCTCCGCCTCGTCGCATGTGATGTTTGCCATATCGATTTATCAGGCCATCGGACCACGACCACGCTGCATCACTTCGGCAATGAATCCCTGTTTTCCATGAGCCGCTTCACCACCTTCCTCCGCTCCATGCGCCTTCATCTTGCCTTCACCTTCAGCTTCGCTCTCATTGGATTCGTAACCGGCAAGAGGTTGGCCATCCACCTCCACCAACATCGCCTTGCCGTTCTTCTTCAACACGATGGTCGCCATCGTCTGAAACTTCTCGCCTTCCTTCAAGTTCTCAGGAACCTCGACACCCTCCGGAAGAATAAAATTCGGCATGAACGAAGCATTGCTTCATGCAATATCTTGTCAATACGAAAAACCCACCACCAGCCTTTCGGCCAATGATGGGCTGTGTCAATCCAACCTATCGATCAGGAGCAGATGATCTGGGTCAGAGCACCAGTGCAACGACGGAAGATGATCGTCATGCCCTGGTTCGTGAAGATCGGCTCAGGAGCGTGCATGAACTCGGCGTAATGCTGGCCCTTCTTATCGAGCGGATCCACGCAATCAACACTGAGCTTGTACGCGCCAGTGACCCACTGCCACTCGCCCATGTAGTTGGTCGGCATCCAAGACAGATCACCAACCCGGTTGATAGGCCGCACGATGTGACTCTTGAACACATACGGAGTGACGACGAACGCACCCTCGTACGAAGCAGTCGTCCAGGTCGGATTGACACTGAACACAGTACCCTTCGTGCCGCTCGCACTGGTGAACGGCTGGACGAGCGTGTACTTGCCACCGGAATAACTGAACCGGGGCGGGAACAGATTCGGCACATGCCGGAAGTTCTTGATGACCCGGTTCGCACCGATGCGCTTCAGCAACGTCGATCCTTCGCCAGAGCCGGTATCCGCGATGTTGAGGTCGGAACGGAACGCAGGATTGTTCTGCGCGATGCGCTGCGACGCCTCCAACCCGATGTACAACGGGAACACAGGACCATCGCTGCTGTACGAGATGAACCCAGAACTATCAGGATTCGTCGCGCCATTGCGGATGAGCGTCGCCGCCGCCACATCCAACATCTCCTGGGTCAACTCCGACGTGGACTGATTCAACGCCTGACCAGTGCTCACACCATCGGCCCACGGGAACTCATTCACGCCGGCAGGAATCGTTTCGGTCTGCGTGAAACTCGAATCCGCGACCGCCTTGATGGCATACTTCGCGAAGATATTCTGATACCGGGTTTCCCAAGAACGCTGCGCCCGGATGGACAGCTTCTCAAGATACACACGCAAGAACGCTTCGACACGATGATCGAAAGTAAGGTCGTCCTTACACAGCAACGGACCCTTGAGCGCGAAACGCTCAGGACCCCAAGTGACCGCGTTGTAACCAACGGGGACATCGTTGTACGTCACATCGCAAGCATTGGCAGTACTGCCGTCAGCAAGCGTGATAGCAGCCCAGGTCTCAGCCGCAGTCGGCTCGATGCTGGTCGTAGTGAACGAAGTCTGCGTCAGACCAGTACCCTGCGGATACTCGCCTCGCTCGATAAGGTTGAGCCACATCGAACGATACGACGCGCGCTTATAGACATCCTGTGCAAGCGACTCCGTAGCCACCGCAAAGGCATTGAACACATTGGGACAAGCCATAATGAAAACTGTTTCCTGCGTTTACCGCTTTTTAGTGGGCCATCCATCCATCATCCAATGGACCGATATTCCCCACCACCACCAAACGCGGGCTGTCATTTCCGCTTAGACATTCGCATCCGATGACCAATCGTATGCAATCATTAAGGTCGAT
>JBAXIB010000048.1:0-2379 GCA_037138595.1 Actinomycetes bacterium
ACTGACCTGCCCCCTGAAACAGCACGACTTCCAGAGAGAGAATCTGGGGGTGGAGCAAACCAAGGGATGGTGTTGGGCGTGCTCATCAGGCCGACCTCCTGAAGGTCGATGGCCGCGTTCCGGGCGGCGTGGCGATTTCAAATGGAAAATCGTGAGATGAGTCAACATCACAATTCTTACCGTTGATGTCCATTGCACAACGTGTTGTTTATTAGGCGTGCCAACTGATCGATTAGCCGTTCTCCAGCAACCATTGGACAGCGGCGCGGGAGAGTTCGGCGGCGGTACTGACGGCGAGTTTGCGTTTGATGTTTTCGCGGTGCGTGTCGATGGTGTGCGTGCTGAGGAACAGCCGGTCCGCAATGGCGCCGGTGGTTAATCCTTCCCCGATCATGCGGAAAATCTCCAATTCGCGATTTGTAAGATTTTCGATCGGGGTCTTGGTGGCATCGGAGGCACCCAAGGCTTGGCTAATGAGTCGACGACTCATCTCTGGACTTAGGAAGCGTTTACCAGCATGCACGGTACGAATGGCTTCGATCATCTTCTCATTGGATTCTTGTTTGTTGAGATATCCCAGTGCGCCCGCCCGAAGAGCCCGCTCGGCATAGAGCGACTCCTGAAAGCCGGAGATGACCAGCATCTTGATGGCGGGATCGAGCGATCGAATGCGCTTGATCAGCTCGATTCCATGTCCACTCTTGAGAGAGATATCGACGAGGACCAAGTCGGGACTAATTTGCTTCACCAAGGCTATCGCCTGGTCTTCGGTTTCCGCTTCGCCACACACTGCCAGGTCTGCATGCAGAGAAATGCGCAACGCCAGCCCCTCACGAACCGACGGGTGATCATCGACGATCAGGATCTTCACAGGCGAACGGTGCGTAGTCACTACAGCTTACCCCCCCCTCTTGCATAATGACACGCATCTGACCAGCGTCCCTCCTGTCTCGCGGCGTTGGAACTGCAACGTGCCGGCAATCATCCCCGCCCGGTATTGCATGGTGCGCAGACCCATGCCCCGGTCTTTGCGAGTGATGTCAACGCGACTGCCAGCGGCCTCGATGCCGACACCGTTATCACTCACTTCCAAGGCAATCTGGTCGTCGTTCTGCCGGAGAGAAATGCGGATTTCCTTGGCCTGGCTGTGTTTGAGTGCGTTGTTCACCGCTTCCTGGGCGATGCGGTACAGGTGCGTCGCAGTGGTGTTATTCGGGGCCATGACCGGCAGGGGACAATCGAAACTACAACTGATCTTTGGCGGGTCGTGGATGGAGGCGGCAAGCTCGTCCAGCGCCGACCGCAACGCCTCTGAATCAATTTGAACTGGCATGATTCCATGCGAGAGTTGATACACCAGCCGATTCGCCTCGGCGATTTTCTCGTTGAGCCTCTTCGCGATCTCGTACAACCGGGTAAAGCTGGCCTGGTCGAACTGCCGTACCCGTTCCCCGTTCGATTCCTTCACAGGAACGGCATTCACGAGATTGAAGAGCGTTCCCGCGACCAAGGAGAGGCCGGTCAGTTCCTGTCCCGTGCCGTCGTGCAATTCCAGGCCGATGCGTCGTTGCTCCTCAGCGGCACTTTCCAGGACATACTCTTGTAATTGCTTGCGTTCCGAGATGTCGCGAATGACCCCGGTAAAATAGTCGGAGTGGTTGACCGGGGTGACCGACAGGTCGATCGGAAATGTCGTGCCGTCTTTGCGACGTGCGACCAGTTCGCGAGGCATGTTGAGAATTCTCGCCTGGCCCGTCTCTCGATAACGCCGGAGATAGCCGTCGTGCTCTTCCCGGTATGGCGAGGGCATCAGCAGCTTGACGTTTTGGCCGATCATCTCGGACTCGGCGTAGCCGAACATCTTTTCGGCCGCCCAATTTGCGGTCTCGATCATGCCCTGGATGTCAATTGTGATGATCGCGTCAAACGCGGAGTTCCAGATGGCTTCAAGATGATCGTGCTTCTCGCGCAAGGCTTGCGTACGCTGTGAGACGGCGTCCTCCAACTCGGCGTTACGCTGGTGCAGTCTTGTCGTCGCCAGTTTCGAGTGCGTGTCGTCGAACACATATCCCTTAAAACGCAGGAGTTGGCCTTGAGCATCAAAGGTTCCCAGCACGGTCTCGACGACATGACGGTTCGTCCCATCGCTGTGTAGGCTGATGCGTTCGGATCGTTCTAAGGTCTTGTTGTCCGAGAGGAGTTGGATGAAACGTGGCCAAGACAACGGTGCGAGATAGAGATCCGCCAGATTCCGGCCGACGGCCTCTTCACGAGTGCTGAAACCGAAAATGTTCACGAAGGCTTGGTTGCAGAGCAGAATCGTCCCGTCGGGCGCGGCGAGATAGTCTCCCGTGAGGTCGTCCTCTAAGAGGAGTCTGA
>JBAXIB010000049.1:0-2272 GCA_037138595.1 Actinomycetes bacterium
GAAGGATTGAAACCACGGACGTCGAAAGACATCAGCGGAGGCGGCGCCGTCGACAGCACATTTGATCTCAAACAGCCCGAATCCGGATTTGATCCCGAGAAGGGAAGCTACGTCGACAACTACCTCAAAGTCGACTCGCAGGGCAATGTCGGCGGATTTCTGGCGTTCGGGCCAGATGGCGCTCTCTACGTTGCCACTGGCGATGGCGCCTCGAGCATCGCCACCGATCCACGCGCCATCAGCGCGCAAAGCATCGACAGCCTGTCCGGCAAAATCCTGCGAATCGACCCGATCACGGGCTCGGGATTGAAAGACAACCCCTTCGCCAAAGAGGTCGACCTCGGGACTAACCGCGCCAAGGTCTACGAGTTGGGATTCCAGAACCCGTCGTCCATCGGGTTCGCGGAGGATGGGCGTCTCTTGATCACCGACGTGAATTGGTTCAGCTGGGAGAAGGTCGGCGCCGCCGCGGGGGCGAACTTCGGCTGGCCGTACTTCACACCGGGCGATAAGGGTGTTCTACAGCCGACGCCGGAATTGGAGAAATTCTTCGGTGGCGAAGCCCGCAACGGTCGTACCGCCGAAGAGTTTTACCACGCTGTAGCCAACGGCGATATCAAGCTCACCCAGCCCATAGCGACTTTCACCACGGTGGATCTCCAAGGCGTCGCGGCATCTTCCTGCGGAAGCAAATGTGCCGAGCGGTATCCCGGGTTTGAAAATTGGGTCTTCTTCTCCGAATACGGCACTGCCGAACAAACTTCAAGCGAGCTGTTCAATATTGATGGCGACCCAGCCGCAGGCGCTGGCGCCGTGTTCGCCGTCGACTCCCGTGATCCCAACAGCGTCAGGTATTTGTATAGTGGCCGCGATTGGCCGGTTCAGTCGTTTGTCCAGGGAAAGGACGGACACCTCTTCGCTCTAAACAACAGTGGCGGGATCAGCAAGCTGTTGATAGAGCCAACGGATCAGGCAGGAGAAGCTGAGGCAGAAGCTGAGGCGGCGGCTCAGGCGGCGGCGCAAGCCGAGGCGGCACAAGCTCAGGCAGCGCAAGCTTTGGCTCAAGCCCACTTGACCTCGTACAAGGGCCTGACCACGGCTGGTGACACGAGGGTCTCTGATGGTGTGTTCACTTTGACCACTGCAGGCGGTCGGAGTGGCCAGCTGGGGACGGCGATGTCGGGCCAGCGTATCGATCTCAGCAAGGATTTCATCGTCGCTTTCGAGGTCAACCTCGGCGCCAACGATGCCGGCGCCGACGGGGCCACCATTGTGTTTCACAATGATCCTCGCGGTGTGGGTGCGATGGGACGTCCGGGGGGTGCTTTGGGCGCGACCGGAATCGGCAACGGTTTGGCGATCGAGTTCGACACCTATGCCAACATTTCCAACAATCCCCAACCCAACGCCGATATCGCCGCGGATCACACCAGTTTCGTGGGCACTGACAGTGCCTTCGGAACCACTGCGGTCGCGTTGCCCAATATCGAGAACGGTGCCTGGCATTCGGTGGTGGTCAACTGGAATGCGGCAGCGCAGACGCTGAGTTACACCTTCGACAACCAACCCGGGGGAGTGCTCAACAGCGATCTCTCTACCCAATTCTCCGGCTTCAACGCGACGTTCGGTGGCTCGCAGTATGCCTACTTCGGCTTCACCGCCTCCACCGGAGCGTTCAGCAACACCCAAAGCATTCGCAACGTCCGCACCAACGCCACCTTCGAAAACCTGCCGGAACTAACCCCGTACGAGGGCCTGAGGGCGGGCGGGGATGCGAGGGTTTCTGACGACGTGGTCACCCTGACCACCGCAGGCGGTCGGAGTGGTCAGCTGGGGACGGCGATGTCGGGCAAGCGCCTCGATGTGAGCAGGGATTTCACGGTTGCCTTTGAGGTCAACCTCGGTGCCAACGATGCCGGCGCCGACGGGGCCACCATTGTGTTTCACAATGATCCTCGCGGTGTGGGTGCGATGGGACGTCCGGGGGGTGCTTTGGGCGCGACCGGAATCGGCAACGGTTTGGCGATCGAGTTCGACACCTATGCCAACATTTCCAACAATCCCCAACCCAACGCCGATATCGTCGCGGATCACACCAGTTTCGTCGGTACCGACAGTGCCTTCGGAACCACTGCCGTCGCGTTGCCCAATATCGAGAACGGCGCCTGGCATTCGGTGGTCGTCACCTGGAACGCGGCAGCGCAGACGATGAGTTATACCTTCGACAACCAGTCCGGGGGAGTGCTGAACAGCGATATCGCCACCCAATTCT
>JBAXIB010000050.1:0-2215 GCA_037138595.1 Actinomycetes bacterium
ACGGTTCCGATCAGCGGCTCGCGACCGCAGGGCTAGCCATTCCTTTGGATTCTATCGCGAGTCCGCTGCATCGGTTGGTTCCGAGGGCTTCTGAGGAGCAATCGCTGAGGCGGCCTTCTCGCGGGCCTTGCGCTCCGCGATCTCGGCGGCCATTTTGCGATCATATTCCCCCGTGGTGCGGCCCCACCAATCCCAGCGGGCGATGTCCGCCTTCGCCGTTTCGTACGACTCGCCATGGTCTTCGAGCCACTTGATCACGGCGTCACGATCGGCTTGCATCTGTGGTGTTAGAGCCTTCAGGCCGACGGTGCCAAACTCCTGGCGAACGACAAGATGAATCAGGCGTTGGCATTCATGTCGATCGTACTTTTGAAAATCCGCTCCGGCATCGAGCATGAGCAACACAAGGTCATTTTGTGTGAACCAACTTGCAGCCTGCATCGGGGGCGTGCTCCCGCCAGATAGCGCGTTCATGTCAGCCCCGGCCGCTATCAGCCGCTTCACCTTCTCTTTCCGGTTCCCACCGCCTGCCGTTATGACGTTGAATAGCGGGGTGGCATCGCGTCCGCTCGCCCCCGTCCGTCGCAGGTTCGGATCGCCGCCGTGATCGAAGACGGCATCGAAGTATCCGGCGAAGTCAGTCTCGCACGCCATGTGCGTGACCGATTCCCCGGCAGAAATGTGCCCCTTCGTGCCGAAGTCGCTCTCCACGATGACGTTTGGATTCGCACCATGCTGCAAGAGCCACTTGAATCTCGGCAGTTGGTCGTCAGGAAACGCCCACAGCACAGGAGTCATCTTGCCCTTGCCCTGAGCGTTGACGTCCGCCCCGGCTTTGACGAGCCGCTCCATCTCGGCCAGTTCGTTGGCCTCGATCGCCTTGCAGAGTGCGATCACCTTCGGGTCGGCGAAGTAGTCCTCCGCCTTCCATTCGCATCGCTGATGGAAGGTCCGACCGGGCAGCAGATTGAGAACGCCACAGCCCGTTGAGACACAGAGCAACGCGGCAGCGATGGTCAGGGTCGAAAGCAGACGCATGTGAAACCCGAACGGTGGTTGGGCGCGTCCGAACGCCACTTGCTCGGAACGATGGCGGTAACCGGGCCGCCGCCAAAGGACCTTGACTTGACAACCCGCGTGAACGGCGGCTCCGGTTCACCGCTTGGTTCGTCCTGTCGTTGACTATTTGACTAACGGGCGGGCAAATTAGAGAGCACTTCCGGTATGTCGTTGATCGAGTTGGAGGCAATTCTACCCTCTCCGTCGATGATCACGTCAAAGGGCATAAAGTTCACGCCGAACGCACGAGTCAGATCACCACCCCACCCGCGTGCGTCACGTACATTGTTGAAGGGCATCTTAAATTTCTCGACTGTAGATTCAAACTCTTTTTCATCGTCGTCGAGGCTTACAAAGACGACTTCGACTTCTCTATTATCGTGCTTCGCAAGAGCTGCGATGTGAGAGGGCATTTGGCCAAGGCAAGGACCGCAAGAAGTAGCCCAGAAGTGAAGTACGACAACCTTGCCGCGTAGTTTAGCCGAAGTGATAGCGATGCCAGCGGTGGTGGTAACTGTGAAGTCCGGCGCAGTATCGCCCTTTTTGAGTTTTGGTTCTTTGCGTGACGCTGTGGTCAGGTGTTCAAGAATCTTCTTTGCGTCATCATCGGCTGCGCGAATCCCCACGCCATCGCACCATGTCCGAATCATCTGCTTGTCAGTTAACGTAAGGGATTCATCGTGGATAATTCCGTGTATGAGGTTAGCAGATTCAGAATCGCCGCTACTAGCCAGAACGAGACTGGCGAAGAAACGGACGACAGGATCATCATGGCGACGCATTGTTGATGCAATTGCCTGAACTCCGTCACTCGCAAGGACCGGAGCAAGTTCTTTGAGCGAAACGGCCTCCGCGCCGTCACGCAAGAGCTTTGCAACGTGGGCGACCTCTTTTGACGCAGTATCACCATCAATCGCGAGAATCGACGTCTTTGTTTTCTCGTCAATTGGCACAACCCGATTCTCAGCAAGTTGCGTAAATTTATCGAATGGAAATGGGGCAACGTCGGCAGCGGAGTCAGCGCTCGCAAATGTCGGGGAAGCGACCGCGAACATAGCCGCAAAGATCAATCGAAGCATCTCATGGTCCTTCTTACTTGGACGAACGGTGGCGATCAGCGGCTCGCGACCCTACGCGAACCACACCGCCGGATTTT
>JBAXIB010000051.1:0-1892 GCA_037138595.1 Actinomycetes bacterium
CCTCCACAACGTTGTCGGATTAACAACGCCCTTTCCTTAGGTGTGTTTTTCCTGCGTCCTCGAGATCTAGAAGGTTTCGGTTGCTCGCTTCTTCACGGTGAATGCGAACACGACGGCTGAGGACACTGCCACCGCGTAGATGCCACTCACCACTTGCGTTGCCTTTACCAAGCAGTTTCCCGCCTTCGTGGCTGTGAGGAGTTGGCCATTTTTTGTACAACCACTGCCGGTCACCGAGAAGTTAAGCGACCCTGACCCGGAACCCCCCCGAGGTAGTCAACTTCACCGCAGTTCCGACGGTGCCTTTCTTTCGCTGTTGGACACCGTCGTCGATCTCGGCATGGTCGACCCACCGGTACAGACAGCACTCGGAGATCATGGAAGTCCTGGGCTAGGTGGGGCCTCGGCACCTCTCGCTTCCTCGCCATGGCCACCACGTCAGCTCGGAACTCTGCTGGGAATGCCTTCGGCATGGCTCCCCTTCTCCTTCCTGCGAGGCAATGCTCGCAACGTTAGGAGTCAACCAATGCAAGGTCAGACCCGTATGTCACAACAGCGGAGGTCGGCGCGATTCGCTTTGCTGTCGGTCAGGCGGGAAGGAGGAGTTCGGCGTTGCGCACGAAGAACGCTTCGAGCGCTTCGTCACCGAGTGGCGTGATGTCAGCAGCCATTTTGCCGATCGGGTCAGTGCCACCTTCGGGATGCGGGAAGTCCGTCGAGAACGCGTAGATCTCCGGCATGCCGTAGCGCTCGATCTGTCGTGCCGTGCGCTCGAAGAAGAACGGTGTCACACGGATCTGGTCGATGAACACTTCTCGTGGGCTTCTCTGAAGACTCTCGCGCAGACGACGCGACAACTGGAGACGATCCTCAAGGAGGTCGACGAATGGTCCGACCCACATCGCACCGAGTTCGATGACCCCGACTCGCAGACTTGGATGACGATCGAACACACCCCCATAGATCATGGTCGCCAGATAATTCTGTGCTGCGAGATGCATTGTGGCGAGTGCGTGCGGGCCGATTGGTTCGCCTGTCGAGAAGGTACCCGGCCGCAACAGATCGGCATCAGACCATGCATCGCTCGCGAAGAAGCCTTCCTGACCACCGATATGAAGAGTGACGGGAAGTTCCGCTTCGGCGAGCAGTGCCCACAGAGGGTCGAGTTCAGCCGATGCTGGGGAGCGGCCACCGGGAGCGATCCCGTCCTGAATGAACACCGCTCGTGCCCCGCCCGCTGCAACTCGCTCGGCTTCTTCGATCGCGCCATCAATTGTGGTGAGATTCAGCAACGCAGTTGGGCGAAGGCGCCCTCCCCCAGCCCTAGTCCAGTTGAGAACCGTGTCGTTGTACTCATGCAACAGTGCCGCAGCGTTGGGATGGTCAGACCACGCGGGCATTGCAAGAATTACCTGAGGGAAAATGAGTTGGCGGTCGATGCCCATGATGTCCATCGCAGCCAACCTTCCCTCTGGGGTGGACGCCCCTGGAGCTGCACTGCCTTTAGTGTTCCACACCGAGTTAGCGTTCAGCTCGGGTTCATCAGTGGCGTCGAACAACGCGATACCGGCGAAACGTTTTCCGAAGCGGGCTGTCGCATCGCCGAACACCTCACCCCATCGAGAGATCGGAACCTGTAAGTGGCTGTCAAGATCAAGAATCCGACCGTGTACTGAGGGAAGCACTGTGCTCATGCGCAAATCTTAGTTAATATCCCCATCACAGGTCTCGCGCGTCTCCTTGTTACATTCAATGGAATTTTCCATCATTGCCTCCCTCGGCGGACGCACGGATGACTTTCGCACCCTGCTTGTCGCCATCCGGATGCTCAGAAACCGGCTCTACGCGATGAGGCGTGGGTGGCGGCCTCTGATTCGAGCAGTTGATTGAGC
>JBAXIB010000052.1:0-1453 GCA_037138595.1 Actinomycetes bacterium
ATATCGGGGTTTTCAGTTCAGCCTGTCCGAGTCAGTTCGACCAGTATCGAGAAATTGGTGGGATGCTCGGTGGGATTTTCCGGACCGGATCTCGCGTCTCGGAGTCCGGTTTCGAATTCGTCAGCGACTGCCGTAACAATTCCACAATCGGTCGAGCGGGAGGACGTGAAGGCGGTCGTCGAAGGTGTAGGACCGTTCGCCGAGGTAGAGCGCGAAGCCGGCGACGAAGTTCTTGCCGACGGCATCACGGAGCTTTCGCAGCGGATTGAGTTCGGCTCCTGGGACGCGGCTACCCGTCTTGATCTCGAATCCGACGACGCCACCGTCGTCGAGTTCGACGACGAGGTCGACCTCGTCGCCGTCGTGGGTTCGCCAGTGGCCGACGCCTGCGATGTCGTCATTCCATGACGCTTGTTTCAGTAGCTCGCCGACGGCGAACGTTTCGAGCAAGTGCCCGAACTCTGTTTGAGCGGTTGCATCGAGCGTCGAGAGCTTTTCCGGAGTCAGGCGGAGCAACCTGGCCGCGATCGCAGAGTCGAGGACGTGGACCTTCGGTGTCGCTGCTGAGCGTGCAGTGAGCGTCTTGCCCCAGGCTGGAAGCCGGTGGAGTAGGAAGACCTTCTCCAAAAGGCTGACGTAGCTTTCTGTTGTTACCCGGTCCAGGCCGACATCGCGGGCAGCTTTCTCGATGTTCAGCACTTGAGCGGTTTGGCCGGCTAGGCGACCGAGCAACGTACCGAGCAGGTGGCCCTGTCGGAGACGGCTGAGTTCGCGCACATCGCGTTCGAGGGTGAGCCTCACGTACTCGTCGATCCAACGTTTCCGAGCGCGATCGGACGATGCAGCGAGTGCCAACGGGAAGCCACCGCGACAGATCCGAGCTGTGTAGTCGTCTCGCGTCGTCGTGGAAACTTCCGCGGTCACGACTGCTGTCGGAGTGCGCGACGCGGTGTCCAGGAAGTTCTCGCGCACGTTGGACAGCTCGCCCTGGGAAAACGGGTAAATGGTCAGCCGCGAGAGTCGGCCGGTAAGTGCTTGTGCGGCTGGTGGGAGTGCATCGTGGCGTGTTGATCCGGTGAGCACGAATCTCCCAGGTCGGGTGGCCTTGTTGAGTTCTGCCTTGATCGCGTCGAGAACAAGTGGGGCCTTCTGGTACTCGTCGATGCAAACCGTCTGTTCACCGCCCATGAATCGCGAGGGGTCGGCAATCACCGCATCTCGGGTCGCGGGGTCGTCGAGATCGATGAGGCGGCCACCTGACGATTCGGTCACTTCCTTGAGTAGCGTCGACTTGCCGACGCTGCGTGGCCCTTCAAGGAGCACGACGGGGTCGTCCGACATCCTTCCCACAACGATCGCCAAAGTCCGTCGGGTGCGCAGCGGTGCGCCAGGTTCGATCATTCGACGAAGGGTACCACGAACCTGCGATTTCGAGGGGCACGAACCTGCGATT
>JBAXIB010000053.1:0-1446 GCA_037138595.1 Actinomycetes bacterium
AACGGCAGCGGTAACGGGGCCGCCGCCAAGAAACTATGATGTCACAATCCGCGTCATCTGCGGCTCCCGTTCAACGCTTTGTTCGCGGGTTCGGGATTGACTACCGGCACTGACACCGTTGATGCACGAACGGTCTCCCCTGCGAAATCATCAATTTGGACTGTGACTCTAGCAGTTCCCGGCACTGCGTCGACGGGCAATATCACTTTGTCATAGAAAACACTTCGGCACTTTTTTTGCGCCAGGGGAATGGTGAATACTCGAGTCACCTCGTCATCTTCTGATGGGTACTCGATCGTCACCGTTGGCCTCAATCCGTCGGTAAATGGTATGTGATCGTGGTCGACAACCGTCCACACATCACGCGCATCGTCGAATCTTCCAATGAAACATGCTATTGGATTCGGTTCACCATTTGCGGTGAGGCAGAAGTCTCTTGGTGTGTTCAGGGAATCGAGGAACACGCGGACAGCGAGCGGGCCGACGAATTCAGCAGTTTTGGCGGTGGCAACATCATTCGTTAGTTGTACATCACAATACATGCTGAGGGACGATGTGACCTTTTCGACTCGAACATCCACGAGCAGCGCGTCGCGGTACGATGGTGTTTCCACGGTGTGCGGGTGAATTTGAGTGATCGTATACCGATCGCCATTCGGAAGGGTAAATGACGGCACCTTACTCTCGTCCGGTAACTTTCCGTAAGTAAGCGAGTACATCTCGGTAGAGTCATCGATATGCCCCGACCGATACAGTCGCAGCACGTTTCGGGTCACCCCCGCCAGGACCGTCGCACCATCACCTTCGGTTCCGAACTGGAGACGACAGTACCTGATCGGTTCCTTCGCCCAAGCGAACCATGAACCGAACGAAGCCGCTATGGCGGCAAGCAGGATCATTATGTGCCTTCGAGTTAACATAACTTCACCATTTACCGTCAGCGAACGACCGCCGTAACCGGGCGGCGACGATTGATTGTCCATTTCAAGTCCGCGTGACTTCGCCGCTCCGGTTCACGGCTTTGTTCGGCGTCCACTCGGGACCCAATGTCATCCAATTAAACGAAACAGGGCAACAACAAGCGCGGCTGCCCACATTGCCGCGACCAAACAAATCGCAGGGATCAGGGAACCGCGCCGGCTGCGGAAGTCCTCCGGGATCAAGAACATTCCTGTCGTCAGCGCAATCGCCGGAGCCACCGCCATGACGATGTCGGTAAGCGCTGAAGGAAATGCGCTCATCATGATAAAGCCCGCAACTAAGGGAATTGCCATGAGAACGCCCGCTCGGTTGTGTCGACGTGTCCAAGTTCGCAAAATGGCGTTCGCCTTCTTCAGAGTCTGCACTTCGGACGTTTCCATCGCATTGCCCTTCTTGTTTTGAGCAGTCCTACGCCGAACGGGGAAGCTGATCAGCGGCGGACCATCGGCCCAGCCTCTCCGCTGG
>JBAXIB010000054.1:0-1388 GCA_037138595.1 Actinomycetes bacterium
CGCGCAGTTCGTCCGGCGTGATGAATTTCGCCGGATCATGCGTTCCTCGCGGAAGCAACCGAAGAATCCGCTCTCCGAACGTTACGATCACTAGCCGAGCCAACCAGTTCCGATTGATCGTGTCGAACAGGAATAAGCCGCCTGGTCGCAGCACCCGATGTACCTCGGCCAGAACTGTGTCGATGTCGTCGACATGCTCGAGAACGTCGACACAGACGACCTGATCGAAGGTGGCATCCTTGACCGGGATCGCCTCACCGGTGCCATACTGGTAGATGATAGAGAGTCCCCCCGATTTGGCATGGCTGCGCGCAATCGCGAGTGCCGGCTGCGCAGGATCGATTCCGGTTACAACCGCTCCACGCCCGGCCAACGCTTCAGACATAAAGCCGCCGCCGCAACCCAGATCGAGCACACGGCAACCCTGCCAGGCATCTACCAGCAGATCGAAGTGGGCGAGGCGTGCAGGCACCAGATTATGCAAGGTACGTAACCAACGGTGTTGTCCGGTCCACCATGTTTCGGCGTAGGTTTCGTAGATCGACAAGTCGTTGAGCGTTTGCCGGTCGCTCGCGTCCGCCTGGAACGTGAGACCACGGAATGGGAGCCAGTAAGGCACCACGCGACGATAGGCCTCGAATTTTTCACCAAACATTCGGCGGAACCGGGCTTCCTTGAAGAGAGGTCCGATCAGGCAATAAGCGGAAAGAACCGATGCCACCGTCAGTTGGTCGGGCGTCCATGTTGGCACGGTCCAGACGGTAAGCGCGAAGGAGACGTAGATCGGTTGGCGGCACAATCGGAACAGACCTCGAGCCGGCATGGGTGGATAAGACGGGGGCCTGTCCTTCAATACGGACCACCATCCCAGCGAGCCGGTTTGTAGACCTATGCCGGCATCGAACATCGACTTCAAAAGCAGCAGCCACGAGCACGTGTAGAGGGATGTCAGCAGAATGAGGCTCGCGCCTTCGGCACGCCACCAGACGATTCCGGTCGGCGTCCACAAGCCAAACAGCAGAAATGTCTGGACGGATGCGATGGTGACATAGGTCGTTGCGACGAGTTGCGGCCCCAGATCGATCGGAGCCAAGCGGGCAATGATTGCCCTACCCGGCCGGGTGAGCAGGCACGAGTGTATCAATGGAAATTGCAAGAGAAGAGCGATGTTTGCAATCCAGGTCCAGGGTGTGCGTACTGTCCCCAGCGACCGGCTCATCCCATAAAACATGGCGGCGATCATTGTCGTTATGCCGATGATAAAGAGCCCGTGGCACATCACGCCATAGACGATTGCAATCGTCCGGCGGCGCAACGAACGATAGGCTGCGCGCGTGTCCTCGTTCGTCTGCACTGTCATGTTCTCTCTCATGGTCGATGCAGATTTT
>JBAXIB010000055.1:0-1342 GCA_037138595.1 Actinomycetes bacterium
TGGTATCTGCCGCTGGGCCCACCCACCTGTTCACGATGGGGCCATCGGCGACGGTCAACGTCGACGTAGCTGTGATGGTTGACTCCGAGGTAGATGGGTTCACTGAACTCGAACACGACGCAAGCGCGATCGTCGCCAATGTGGCGAGAGCGATGGCGAGATGACGTAGATATTTCATTGGAATCCTCATCGGGTCAGTCAATTGGTGGGAGGGGTGCGCGTTGCGCCGTCGGGACGTTTCGGCATTGCTGCCTCGAGATTGGCTACCGAAATACCGAGGATGTTCGCTGCTGTAGTGAAATCACCGTTCGGCGCCTGACCAAGCGCATCTTCGAGTTCGTGCACTGTGACGCCAAGAGCCGCTGCCGACTCGGTGAGATCAGGCGTAGCCCCGCCGGCGGGGGGACCTTGGCCGTTTCGGGGCTCGCCCTCGACAGTGGTTGTTGCTGCGAGTTCACCCTTTAGGCAGGTGAGAACCGAGTTCTTTGATGCGTCGTTGGCGTGGTAGTGGTAACCGAGTTCAGGGGTGGAGTGACCACCGCATTCGTCGAGGTTTGCTGCCGCAAGATCGTCACCGGTGAGCGGAAGATGGATTGGGAATCCATCCATGGCAAAGCCGAACACGGCGGTTTCGTTGGGAAGGTGGTCATCGTCAAGCGTCCCGCAGCTAGTGACACCGTGCATGTGGTAGCCCTCAACGTTGTTGAAGTGGCCGCCGCAATCATCGAACGACGCGATTGTGTGCGCACCAAGAATGGCGCTCACCGGAGCAGAGTTTGCGATGACGATGCCGTCGAGTGTGATTCCCCAATCCCCGCGGTAGGCCACTGATGTTTTCGATGAGAGAACTGGTTTGGTGGGGATGACGACAGTCTTGGTGATTGGCTCGCCGTTATTTACCCATTCGGCTCGACCTTCGACGCAGTAATTTTGATATCGCGGTTCGACATCCGGTCGGGCGGCACCGAGGAACGCTTCTTGGGTGTCTGTGACGTTCACCTTCCCGAGATCGTCATACATGTGCCACTCGCTGTCGTTGTAGAACGTCGACAAGTTCTTGATGAACGAACCGGTGAGGTCATAGGTGCCGTTGCCATCGAACCAAATTCCGGCTTGATCAGCAGCGGTGGTGATTGTGTCGGGGCAAAAAGGTCCCGCTGAGTACGTGGCCGGAGTTCCAGCAATCGTGAATGTTGCGCATGTCGAAGCGGAGCCGCCGTTCAACGTGCAATCGGCCGTGACGACATCCCCAGTGATCGCGCCCTCTGCAAAATGGTCGATCTCAAATTTGTGTTGTCCATCAGTCGTCGTGGCAGCAGTCGATGTCGTGGTACTCGAAGTC
>JBAXIB010000056.1:0-1312 GCA_037138595.1 Actinomycetes bacterium
CAGGGCCAGCGCGCACACTGGGCTGTCATGGCAGGATGGGCGGTTAGCGCGATGCTGATTCAGTTTGTAATATCGTCTTGCGTATTGAAGAGATGATATTCCTGAGCAGGGAGGCGATGTTGTGAGTGAGTTCCTGTGCTTGAGTGTGGAGCGTGAACAGTTGTCCGAAGTGGGGCGACATTTTGCGGGATTAGAAGATCCGCGTTCGTCGGTGAATTTACATCATCCGTTAGTCAGCGTGATGGTGTTGTCGTTGATGGGAATTCTGGCGGGGGCGAGTGGTCCGACGGGGATCGCCGAGTGGGCGTTCCTCAATCGGGTTCGACTCTTGTTGGTCATGGACTTGCCGCATGGCGTGCCTTGTAAAGATGTCTTTCGGCGCGTGTTGTCGATGTTAAACCCCGGTGCGTTTCAAGCCTGTTTCGTGAGTTGGTTGCAGACCCTGCAGACGCGTGCGGCGGTGGCCACGGGGATCACTCAACCAATCTATGCGGTGGATGGCAAGACGCTGCGTCGGAGTCATGATCGGTCCAAAGGTCTGGGAGCGCTGCACTCGGTCAGCCTGTGGGCGGCGGACTATGGACTGACACTCGGGCAGGTCGCGACGGCGGAGAAATCGAACGAAATCACGGCGATTCCAGAGTTGTTGAAGCTGGTCGAGATCCAAGGATCGATCGTGACAATCGACGCGATGGGGACTCAGACGGCGATCGTCGAAGAGATCGTGGCGGGGAAAGCGGACTACGTTTTGGCTCTCAAAGGGAACCAACAAAGTCTTTATGAAGCGGTCGTGGCTCACGTCGATCAACATCTGTTGCCGGACTTCGCCGACTGCGGTGCCAAGCGGCTGGTGGTCTCCGAGAAAAGTCATGGTCGCCCCGAGCAGCGGATCGTCATCCAGATGCCCGCCCCCAAAACATTGCCCGGCTTCGGACGGTGGTCGGGGCTGAAGACCATCGCCGTTGTCATGCTGATGTCTGATCGCGACGGAAAAGAAACTTATGCCTCACGCTATTTTATCAGCAGTCTGGCGATGGATGTGAAGCGTATCGCCCACGCCGTCCGCAGTCATTGGAGTATCGAAAACACCTGCCACTGGTGCCTCGATATCACCTATCGAGAAGACGAATCCCGCATCCGCGAAGCCAAACTGCGTGAGAACTTCGCGTGGCTCAATCGCTTCTCATTGTCGTTATTAAAACAACATTCCGAAGGCAAAAGCCTCGCCATGCAACGCCGACGCTGCGGCTGGAACTTCGACACACTACTCAATGTCCTTTACGCACAAAGGACTTAGTGTGCGCTGGCCCTG
>JBAXIB010000057.1:0-1292 GCA_037138595.1 Actinomycetes bacterium
GTTCGTTCGGATCCAAGGTCGCTCCGTTGGGCTAGACGTTCGGCGTGACATTTCAGAGAATACGATTGCTTGGCACTCCTTGTCAAGCAGCGCCATGAACGCCAGACTGCACAAATGACAACCATGCGCGCGGCCATTCTCCACGAATACAACTCCCCCCTCGTCGTGCACGACAACGTGCTGGTCGCAGACCCGAAGGCGGGCGAGGTACTCGTCAAGCTTGGCGCCAGCGGTGTCTGCCGCTCTGACGTGCACTCCAGCGAATGGGTTGGCGTCCAACCAATCCCCTCGCTCCTCGGACATGAAGGCGCTGGCACCGTTGTCGCCGTCGGACCTGGCGTGACTGAACTCGCAATTGGTGATCGTGTCGTCCTGATGTGGGTCGCTCCCTGCGGCTCCTGCAAGATGTGCGACCGCGAACGCCCCTCGCTCTGTGAAGGGCAGGGTTCGTACGAACTTGGGTTCGCCGTTGACGGCACGAGCCGCTACTCACTCAATGGCGAGCTCATCCACCACTACTCGTGCTCGACCTTCGGTGAGTACAGCGTGGTCCCTGTGGAGGGGGCCATCAAGGTCGACACCGATCTCCCGTGGGAATACCTCGCGTTGGTTGGTTGCGCCGTGACGACTGGCGTGGGTGCCGCGATCAACACCACCAACGTGCGACCAGGAGACTCCGTGGCCGTCATCGGCTGCGGCGGTGTCGGTCTCAGCGTTATTCAGGGAGCCCGCATTGCCGGCGCGTCGACCATCATCGCCGTCGATACGAACCCGGGCAAACTAGAACTCGCTCGCGAATTAGGCGCGACGGATACGGTCAACAGCTCTGACGTTGACGCCATCGGGGCCGTCAAGAAAATCTGCCCGAACGGTGTCGACCATGCGCTTGAAGCGCTCGGGCGAGACAACACGATCCAGCAGGCGATTGATATGACCACTCGCGGCGGGCAGACAACGCTGATCGGTATGGCCAAGGCAGAGGTTCGGCCAAGCATCCCCGCGCTGGATATGGTCGTTGAGGAGCGCACCGTTGCGGGATCGTGGTACGGCTCATTCATTCCCGCCCGCGATATTCCCAAGATTGTTGGCTGGCTCGAAACAGGCGACCTCAAACTCGACGCCATCATCGAGCGCATCACACTCGACGACGTCAACACAGCCTTCGATCGCATCCGCTCCGGGGAGGCGAACCGTCAGGTGATCATCTTCTAGGTGCCATTCTTGCCACGAATGTCCGGAAGGGGTCAGACCCGATCTGAACATTGGCTGACGAGCAAGCTCGTCTATCAAAT
>JBAXIB010000058.1:0-1222 GCA_037138595.1 Actinomycetes bacterium
CAGGGCGATCGCACCATAACTCATGCTCCGATCAGGACTTGAAAGAGGTAGTCGTCGTCCCAGCCCGCGATCAGCCGCTTGTTCTTGATGCCGACCTTGGCGGTCGTCTCGTTCTTGAGCAGGGTCAACGCTGTCTTGCGTAGGGTGCTGAAGTTGACGTCGGCGTGTCCTTTGCGGATTCGGGAATGGTCCTCGCGAAACGTGACATCCAGTTGCCAATGGAGCTGGTTCTCGATCGACCAGTGACTCGCCACCACCCTCGCGAACTTCTTCGGCGAAAGCTTTTTGCTCAGGATATAGTAGCGAACATCGATGCACTCCTTCCCATCCCGTGTCGTGTTGGTGATCACCGTGCCGATGGCCTTGAGGCCAGGCCACCGATCTCGGTCCGGAAGTGCCTTGGGTGCCGCGCACACATAGGCCCATCGCGACTCGTTCCTGCCGTGTGCTTTCTGCGTGTGAGCGCACGTGCCAACGGGATGCGCCGGTGGCTTGCCGTTGAGATACTCCGAAAAGACGTCGTGGATCCCGTCCCGAAGCGTCTGCTGGTTCCCTTTGACGTTGAGCACGTAGTCAGCGCCTCGGTCGATGATTTTCTGAGCGATCTCCGTCTGGCAACCCATCGCATCGATGGTGACGATAGCCCCCTCTATGGCGAGCATTTCCAGCAATTTCGGGATGGCCGTGATCTCGTTGCTCTTCGCAGCGGTGACCACCTGGCCGAGGCTGATCGAGTTGGCCGTCGCCCAGGCACTGACCATGTGAATCGCCGACTTGCTGCTCGCCTTGTCGAAGCTGCCTCGCAGCGTCTTCCCGTCGATCGCGATCACTTGCCCACCAGTCACCTCGTGCAGCGCCGTGATCCAACTCAGCAGGCATCGCTCGAATTCAGCGGGCTTGATCGCAGCGAAAATCGCATTGAACCGGTCGTGAGACGGAATGCCTTTCGAAAGATCAACGAGCTTTCCGAGCCATGATCGTTTCACCTTCGCGAATCTTGTAATGGCCACGAAGTCATCCGCACCGCAGATCACCCCGCAGATCGCGATCACGATGAAGGTCATGAGGGGATACGTGACCTTTCTAGTCCTCGGATCCGTGAGACTCTCGAAGTGTGATTGGATGCTCGACAGACGGGAACTGATAACAGGCACGGCCAGTCCTCCATGACCACAGGCCGTCGGCATACTCAGCGAGCATGCACCTCACACGACCATTGCCT
>JBAXIB010000059.1:0-1155 GCA_037138595.1 Actinomycetes bacterium
CGACGTTGCCTGTTAGACCAAAGCCGTCAATCCCGATCGCGACGTTGGTCGCTGCAAAACTGAAGTCTCCCGGGCTGCCTTGGACCTGCTGGCCACTGCTGTTCGTGACCGTTTCGGTACAACCATCTTGGTAGATGAGGGTGCCTTCCATCGTCGCGGTGAAGACCGCGGCGTATTGGAAGGTGCCGGAGAAGGCGACGCAATATGGCGAAATATCGAGGGTGGCGGGGTTCGACGGCGACCCAATCGAGAAGCCCACGGCGGTCGTCAGGACGACTGCGGCATTCAGATCAAAGACGCCCGTCGACTGCGTATACGACATGTCGAACGTGCCGTTGGCTTGCGCCGCGGGACCGAAGTTGAGATTCGCTTGGATTTCGACGTTGACGTATTCGACCACGCCGTTATCGATCGTCGCATCGAAGGCCTCAACGTTGACCGTATTCCCCATGATGTTCATATCGCCCGATGCGGCAATCGAGAGATCGTTCGTTGCCGGGCCGGTTGTGACGTTGAGTGTGATCGAGAGGTTGCTGAGCGAGAAGCCCGAGACGTTGAGTGCCTGTGACTGTGCGACCGTGAGCCCCGCCGTTGTGGTCTGCGTGGCGCCGTCGTAACTTAGGTCACCACTGACACTGATCGTCGTTCCGAACATCGAGAAGCCACCAGCGAACGCCACGCTATCGACCTGAGTCGCCTCGTTCATGGAGACCGTCACGGTCGTCTGTTGGAATTGCATTCCACCCCCGGTGCCGGGGATCGAGAAGGCGCCGATCGTCATACTCGCGTTGAAGATCAGCGGATCGAAACTCAGGGATGCCTGAACGTCGACCTCGGTGCCGAAGAGGGCACCGTCGAAGGCCATCGAGTAGCCCGGCTGAATCACGATTGGGGTACCCCCAACGTTGCCGAGCGTACAGCCGAGTGGTGCAATGACGAACTCAAAATAGGTCGCCTGCAGTGCGCCGCCACCAACGCTCAGGATGGGCGCCGTGCCCGTGGATGAGCCGACTTGGATCTCGATGCAGGGGTTCTCTTCCGAGAGTTCCGCGCCGATTGCGACGGGGATGTTGTTGGATACGCCGAAGGCACTTGTGAGTGCGGATGGCAGTGAACCTGTGGTGAGGCTGGCGTAGAGAGCGACGGTTGGCGTCG
>JBAXIB010000060.1:0-1107 GCA_037138595.1 Actinomycetes bacterium
CAAAAACAGCGATGGTCGTGGTTCGACGATCCACGTGAATGGGACGGCGATCGTCGGCAACAGGGGTGGCAGCAACATCTACTTCAACGCCGACAACCCGACCACTGGCGGAGGTTTGAATGGGACTGGCACGGTGAGCTTTAACTATGGGGAATTCCATAATGGCGCCAGCCTCGGTGGCAGCCTGACCATGAATGTCAAGGATCGCCTGGAGTTTCATGGTGACAACGGCATCCTCGCTCCCGGCTTCGGTGCGGGAACGCTGACGATCAACGGAACCTTGCAACTCAATGACGGTTCGCACTATTCCTTCGACGCGGGCGACATGGTGAATGTGAACGTCTTCGGGAGTAGCAACACGGGCAGTCAGTTGATCGCCAACGACAACTGGAACCTCGACTTCAAGACCGGCGGGAGCACCTTTGCGGCGGGTGGAAGCATTGAACTCTTCCATTACACTAATTTGGGCTCATTCGACACCACGCCGAACTACAATGTTTCGGCGTTGATCGCGGCGGGCTGGCTTCCTGGAAGCTTTGATACCAGCACCCTCTCGCTGACGGCGAGTGGTGGGGTGGTCACGCTGTTTGGTCTGCAACGCCAACCGATTATCTGGACGGGCGACAGCTCGGGCCCAGGGAATAATCTCTGGTCGAACGGAGCCAACTGGGCGACGCCGGTGAGCGTGGCCAATGTCTTGACCTTTGCGGGAATCAACCGGACGTCACCAGTGAATGACTTGGCCGCTCACTCCTCGTTTGCGGGACTGCAGTTCGACGCCTCGGCTGGGGCGTTTACGATTACGGGCAACGCCCTGGATCTGACGGGCGACATCACCAGCGCTTCGGCGAATACCCAGACGCTGAATGTGGCGATCAACCTCGCGAACACCGTTAAGGTGAACACGGGTACGGGAGATATGGTCATCGGCGGGAACCTCAGTGGTGGCGGCGGCTTGACCAAGCAGGGAGCGGGCACTTTGACGCTCAGCGGCGTCAATGCGCAGACTGGGACCACGCGGATTGAGGCGGGCGTCTTAGCGGTCGCTAATGATGGCAACCTCGGGGCGGCGGGAGCGACCTTGCAATTTGCAGGTGGCACCTTGGC
>JBAXIB010000061.1:0-1058 GCA_037138595.1 Actinomycetes bacterium
GATAAAGATAGTTGTGAATGATTGCGTAAATAAAAGCGCCCGCGAGCGCAGCTATGATTGAGCGGCTTGTGATCTTGAAGGCTCTTCGCTGAATCGCGTGGGTAGAGGCTGCAACCAAAAGTTGAATATTTTGGTTTCGGCTGGCTCCGCGTATTTTCCGATGCATGCGTGACACAGATCTTTTTCAGGCGGCGCTCGGGCTTTCCGCGCCTTGGTTTATCAGCCGGTCGGAGTTCGACGCCGATCTGAAACAGCTTGATCTTCATATCGACTTTTTGCCGGGCAGCCGGTTTGCCTGCTCCTCCTGCGGGGCGGCGGGATGTCCAGTCCACGACGCCAAGGAAAAGCAATGGCGGCATCTGAATTTCTTTCAGCACAAAACGGTTTTGCACGCGCGCGTTCCGCGCGCTGCCTGCGACAAATGCGGCGTGAAACAGGTTTCTCTTCCGTGGGGGCGGCCGGGTTCGGGGTTCACGCTTTTATTCGAGGCGTTCTTGTTGACGATGGCCAAGGCCATGCCGGTCGCCAATGTCGGGCAAATCGTCGATGAGCATGACACGCGCATTTGGCGCGTGCTCGATCATTACATTTCGAAAGCCGTCGACGCGCTCGATCTCGCCCATGTGACGCAAATAGCGGCGGATGAAACCTCCGCGCGACGCGGCCACGATTACATCAGTTTGTTCGTGGACATCGCCCGTCGCAAGGTGATCTTCGTCACCGATGGCAAGGACGCTGCGACGGTTGCGGCCTTCGCGACGTTTCTGGAAAAGCACGGCGGCAAGAAGGACAACATCACCGACGCCTCGATCGACATGGGCGCGGCCTTCATCGCCGGCGTCAAATCGAATTTCCCCAACGCCAAAATCACCTTCGACAAGTTCCATGTCGTCAAGTTGGTCAATGACGCTGTTGACGAGGTCCGGCGCGGCGAGGCCAGGACCAGCGACTGGATCAAGGGCACGCGATACCTGTGGCTGAAGAACCTACAAAACCTAACCGACGAAGAGAGGGCTTCGCTCGTCAAGCTGGAAGCCGCCAATCTCGACACGATGCAG
>JBAXIB010000062.1:0-1009 GCA_037138595.1 Actinomycetes bacterium
GGGGATGGAGCGTAATTCAAAACCCGCTGGTCAACGGGTTTACAGAAATAGAAAGTGAAACGCGTTTCGGCCAAAAGTGAAACGCGGCCCGCGAATATTCCAAGCGTAAGTGATCAGTGAACCCGATCACTCGACAATCACACGGAGTCGGCTGCAACGAAGACTCGCATCGCCCTCGTGGTCAGTCATCCGTGCGCATACTTCGCATGATCGCGGCCGTCATCCTGTCAATCAGTTCGTCAGCATCGACGGGACCGTCGATCAGATCGAACATTGATGAGAACCCCGCGAAGCGCAATGGGGCGGCCGCACCTTGCACAAGGAACCACAGCTCTCGCATCCTGGTCTCACGAATCACACCGGAGTCGTGCAGTCGTCGAAGAAGTCCAACAACTTCCGCGATGCGATCACTCAACCCAGATTCGCTGACGAGACGAGCACGCTCCGATTCATCGATGCCTTCGTGAAGGAGTAATTCACCGAGCGTTGGATTTCGCGATGTTGCGACGATGAATGCCCGCACCAAGTTTTGCAATCGAGCGAGATCATCCCCGCTGGGAACTTTTCGGAGTTCGCTGTCCAGATCAATGATGAGAAGTCCAACGCCGTAATCGACTGCGGCCCGGAAGAGGTTGAGTTTGGCGCCAAACCGCTTCGAAATCGTCTCGTGGCTCAGACCCAACTCCGCGTTAAGTGCCCGAACCGACATTGCATCGAACCCTGAGGCAGCAAAGGCAGCAAAGGCAGCTTTGAGGATCGCTTCATCGCTGATTAGAGGGGGTCGACCACGGCTTGCCACCCCCAAAGGTTTGCATATGCCAAGGTTCACCAGATACATTGGCACCTGCCTAGTTAATGCCCTCCCCAATTGAACCGAGCCCCAATGAAACTCCGTCACTTTGCGCTAGCTGTTACCTGTGTCGCCATCCTCGCTGGAGGTTGCGGGAGTTCATCGACTTCGAGTACCACGACATCGACTGCTGCCACGACGACTGATGGACAACACAAA